>NZ_KI912516.1:0-31805 GCF_000518885.1 Bacillus sp. J33
AGGCACTCGCTTTCCGCGGGCGGTCCGACGCTCCTCGGTGCATTCGCACCTGCGGGGTCTCCCGCTGACACGCTTCTCCCGCAGGAGTCTCGTACCTTCCGCTCCAATCAACAGGGTGCTAAAATCAACAATAAGCTTTAACACAGCCAAAATAAAAAAAAATTGGATTATCTAAACTGCAAGTGCTACTTGCTATTTTACCTTCCACCTCTTAAGAATGGAATATTTTCAATCATAAGGGTGACGATAAGCCTATAGCTGTAAATCGGGGTGGTGAATGTATGAAGGAAAGAAGAGACTTATGGAAACCAGAGGAGGATCAGTATTTAAAAGAAATGGTCCTCGAGTATATTTCAAATGGCGATTCAAAAGCATCAGCATTCAAAAAAGCAAGCAGTGAACTTGGACGTACAGTTTCGGCATGCCAATATCGCTGGAACGCTGTAATAAAAAAACAGGCATCCTCACCAGCAGCTGAAAAAAAAGCAGCTGCCTCAATCGTCAATTCAAGCAAACAGACCAGCAATACTTCCGAAACGGTTCCCCTTTCAAGCTTGGACCAAGTCATTCACTTCTTAAAAAACTTTGCTAAAACACAGCCTGATTCCAAGATGCTGATTGACAATAGACGATTGCACAAAGAGCATAACGAGTTAAAGTTATTAAATGAACAGCTAAAAAACAAACTTGAGGAAAAGAAAAAAGCATTCGAAAAAGAGCTGCTGCAATACGAAGAAATGGCCGGGATCCTGAAAGAAGCCGATCATCTGCTTAAACAAGAAGGAATAGCGGAGAAAAGAGCCGTTCATTAAGTTTGAGGATGATGCTGCAGAGGGAGGATATTGGCGGCGGCTTCTATTAGCATAATACAAACATGCATTATGCACCAATTCATTCTTGAGTGCTGGGATCCTTCGTATTATGCGCGGTACTCTTGTTATTCTGCGCGCTGACTCCTTTTATGCGCGAAGGTTCTATATTTTCTCGCGGGTGCTTTGCTTTTGCGGGCGGAGATTCCAAGTTCATGCGTGGAATTCTCGCTTTTCTGCGCGCTGCCCACCTCTTGCGCGTTTCGCACGCGGTTTCCTTCTATTTCCACCCTCCATGCGCTGCTGTTTCATTTTCATCATAATTACTCAACTCATGCAAAAAGACCGGCTTCCCAAGCCGGTCTTTTCAGTCATTTACACGTGTAATTTTAATATCGCTTAATAGCTGCCTTACTACATAGCTTGCCATGATTAATCCTGCGACAGAAGGAACGAATGCATTGGAAGAAGGCGGCATTTTAGCCTTTCTGATTTCCGCATCGTCTTTTCCAACTGTTTTCCGGACATCTTCGCGGATGACAATCGGACTTTCATCTGAGAAAACAACCGGGACTCCTTTGCGGATCCCTTCTTTTCTCAGACGGGTGCGGATGACCTTCGCAATTGGGTCAGTATGCGTTTTGAAGATATCTGCTATCTGGAATCTCGTTGGGTCCATTTTGTTGGCGGCACCCATGCTCGAAATCATTGGAATATCCCTCTTAAGGCACTCTTTCATTAAGTGGACTTTATAAGAAATTGTATCGGAAGCATCAACTACAAAGTCCAAGCCATATTCAAAAAATTGCTCATACGTTTCTTCTGTATAAAACATTTTTAGAGCAATCACTTCGCAATCAGGGTTAATGTCCTTTATTCTTTCCTTCATTAACTCGACTTTCGGTCTGCCAACAGTTGATAACAGGGCAATAACCTGCCTGTTTACATTCGTAATATCAACATCATCTTTGTCAACAAGCACCAGACGGCCAACCCCAGAACGGGCAAGAGCTTCAGCAGCAAAGGATCCAACTCCCCCGATCCCAAGCACTGCAACCGTACTATTTTTCATTTTTTCAAGGCCTTCCCTGCCAATCGCCAATTCATTTCTTGAAAATTGGTGAAGCATCTATATCAACTCCAAAACAAATTTAGTTAAAAATAAGAGCATTCATTATCTATTACCCGATAATGAATATATCATACTTCCCTATTAAAGCAAGTAGTTCTATAGGGTTAATCATGTTAAAAATCACCAATATCAATTATCAAGTTATATGACCAGGTAATAAAAGTCACATCTTTTTTAAGAATTTAATGCTAATATGCCCTTAGACTTACAAATAAATTTTGAAACGAGGTTTAAATCATGAATCTTCCAAAACTACAAATCGGCCATATGAAGCCCAGGGTGCCCATTCTCCAAGGCGGAATGGGGGTAGGAATTTCTCTTAGCGGACTTGCATCAGCTGTAGCCAGTGCAGGTGGAATTGGCATTATTTCCGGAACAGGAATTTCTACAGAAGAATTAAGATTGCATATAAAAAAGGCCAGGAATCAAATAAAAAGTGAGACTGGCTATATCGGTGTAAATGTACTTTTTGCAATGAATGACTTTGCAGAGAAAATGAAGGCTTCTCTGGAAGAGAAAGTGGATTTTATCATTTCCGGTGCAGGGATTTCACGGGATATGTATTCATGGGGGAAGGAATATGGAGTTCCAGTTATTTCAATTGTATCCTCTGCAAAGCTTGCCAGGCTTTCAGAGAGGCTTGGGGCATCAGCTGTGGTTGTAGAAGGCCACGAGGCGGGCGGACATTTGGGCACCGATAAGCCATTGTTTGATATACTTCCAGAAGTCGTTAAAGCCGTAAATATACCTGTAATTGCTGCGGGAGGAATTTTAACAGGTATGGATCTTGCAAAAGCTCTGAGTATGGGAGCGTCAGGTGTGCAAATGGGTACACGGTTTGTTGCGAGTATGGAATGTGATGCACCTATGTCATTTAAAGAAAAATATGTAAAAGCAAAGGAAGGCGATACAGTTCTTGTAAAAACTACAGTCGGGCTTCAGGGAAGAGCAATTAAAAACAAGTTCACCAATCTTATCGCCGGGACAGATAAATTAAAGATCCACAAATGCCATGATTGTTTAAAAAACTGCTCCTACCGTTTTTGCACATTGGATTCACTGCTAAAATCGGTTGGCGGTGATGTAGAAAACGGTTTAGTCTTTGCCGGTTCGCGAGTGGCAGAAATTAAAGAAATTCTCCCTGTACAGGAAATTATCAATAATATTGCGAAAGAGTATCAGGAAGCTAAATCATAAGGTCAAAAGCCTGCCATGCCGGCGGGCTTTATATAACATACAAAAAAACCCATGCAAGTCCATGCATGGATTTTAAAGGCGTATGTACGAAAGAGTCCCAATTGTGCCGTCGCATTGATGCCCTCGTTTTGAACCCGCACTCAGCAGGTGGGTGCCCTGTTTTCTGCGTTTGTAAGTCCTCATCCATAAGGCATTTACGCTGCAGAAAAACTCCGGACTCCCGAAGGAATAATGTTGGTCAAAATTTCAGGTTTCACAACGAACACATCAGGACTCTTTATTTAATTATTTGTTATGATCATACCATATGGCTTCTGCTTTTTCAAGATGGATAAGCGGAACTGCCCACAGCACTTTAACCATTTTTATCCTCCATATGAAGATAAAACAATGGAAAATCAGGAGCATTTGCCTAGTTTAATTTTCTGTAAAATATCCTGTTTCTTTACTTCTCCTTCACAGCTAGGCCATTACTCACTTTTTTTCAAATTAAGAGTTATATGCAAATCATTAAGCTGTGCTTCGCTTACTTCACCAGGCGCATCTGTCAGGACACAGCTTGCACTTGCTGTTTTCGGGAAAGCGATGGTATCGCGGAGATTTGTTCTTCCTGCCAATAGCATAACAAGTCTGTCCAATCCTAGCGCTATTCCTCCATGTGGAGGTGTTCCATATTCGAAAGCTTCAAGCAGAAATCCAAATTGTTCCTCTGCCTCTTCTTTTGAGAAACCAAGAACGCCGAACATCTTCTCTTGAACTTCCCGTTCGAAGATACGCAATGAACCTCCGCCAAGTTCGTATCCGTTTAATACAAGGTCATATGCCTGTGCACGCACTTTGGATGGATCTTTTTCAAGCATCTCCAGATCCTCCCTGGCTGGCATAGTGAATGGATGATGGGCCGCATAATAGCGCCCTTCTTCCTCATCATATTCTAGAAGCGGCCAGTCTGTAACCCAAAGGAAATTGAATTTGCTTTGATCAATCAGTTCAAGTTCTTTTCCAAGCTTTAATCTTAATGCGCCTAGTGCATCCGCCACAACGCTTTTCTTATCTGCCACAAACAGCAGCAGATCTCCAGGCTCTACAGATAAAGCAGCATAAAATGCTCTTTGTTCTTCCTCAGTCACAAACTTGGCAATAGGGCCCTTTAATCCGTCTTCTTCCGCTTTTAGCCAGGCAAGCCCTTTTGCCCCATATACAGAAACAAATTCTGTTAATGCATCAATATCTTTGCGGGAATACTTGCCTGCACCATTTTTCACATTTATGGCTTTTACCTGTCCGCCGGATGATACTGCTCCTGCAAACACTTTGAAACTTGACTCTTTTACAATCTCGGAAAGATCAGTCAATTCCATTTCAAAGCGTGTATCCGGCTTATCAGATCCATAACGGTCCATAGCTTCTTGATAAGACATGCGCGGAAATGGAGTTTGAACATCCCTTCCCTTAACTTCTTTCATGATTTTTTTCATCATATTTTCCATTAAGCCAATAATCTCATCCTGGGTCATGAAACTCATCTCAATATCGACCTGCGTAAATTCAGGCTGTCTGTCTGCCCGCAAGTCTTCATCCCGGAAGCATCGTGCAATTTGATAATAGCGCTCAAATCCGCCAACCATTAATAACTGCTTAAAGATTTGCGGAGATTGAGGCAAGGCATAGAACTCGCCAGGATGCACCCTGCTTGGAACCAAATAATCCCGTGCTCCTTCAGGAGTGCTTTTTGTTAAAATTGGTGTTTCGACGTCCAGGAAGCCTTCACTGTCAAGAAAATCCCTCATCGTCTTAGTTACCTGATGCCGCATTTTCAAAGTCTCAAACATTACAGGCCTTCTTAGATCCAGGTAACGATATTTAAGGCGGACATCTTCAGAAACATCTGTTTTATTGTCAATTACAAAAGGGGGAGTTTTTGCTTCATTAATGATCGTGATTTTCTCAGCATGGATTTCAATGCGTCCTGTCTCAATGTTCTCATTGATTGTTCCTTCTTCACGCGCAATAACTTTCCCTTCAATATCAAGTACAAATTCATTTCTTACTTTCTCTGCTGCAGCAAGTGCTTCAGGGGAAACTTCTGGATTAAAGACGACTTGAACAATTCCTGTCCGGTCACGAAGATCGATGAAAATTAATCCCCCTAAATCGCGCCTTTTTTGCACCCATCCTTTTAATGTGACTTTTTCTCCAATTGCCTTTTCGGTTACTTCCCCGCAATAATACGTTCGGCCAAACATTCTTATTCCTCCCATACTGTCCTTAAGACACCGTTTTATGATTTATAAAGCTCTGTAAATTTCTCTATAAATGAATCAAGTTCTACCTCGGTTTGCTCACCTGATTCCATTGATTTAACATTGATTTTATTTGCTTTAAGCTCATCCTCGCCCAACACAGCGACAAACTTTGCCTTGGCACGGTCTGCTGCTTTGAACTGGGCTTTAATTTTCCTGTCCAGATAATCTCTTTCTGCTGAGAATCCTGCCATTCTAAGCTTTTGAAGGAGGCCCACTGTATAATCCTTTGCTTCTTCGCCTAAAGATACGAGATAACAGTCAATCCCTTTATGAAGCGGGAGATCTACTTTTTCGGCTTCAAGGGCTGCGATGAATCTCTCAATGCTTAAAGCAAATCCTATGCCTGGTGCTTCCGGACCGCCAATTTCTTCTGTCAGGCCGTTGTATCGTCCGCCTCCGCATAAAGTCGTGATTGCGCCAAAGCCTTCAGAGTCGCTCATGATTTCAAATGCTGTATGGTTATAGTAATCAAGTCCTCGAACAAGATTCGGATCAACAGTATAGTCAATGCCAAGATTCGCTAAATATTTCTGGACCTTTTCAAAATAAACCCTTGAAAACTCATTTAGGTAATCAATGATTGAAGGTGCTGATTTCATCAATTCATGATCACGGTCCTGCTTGCAGTCCAGAATTCGCATTGGATTTTTCTCAAGGCGATTTTGGCAATCAGAACAAAATTCACCGATTCGCGGCTGGAAATGATTTATTAATGCTTCCCTGTGTGCGGCTCTGCTTTCCTTGTCGCCCAGGCTGTTTACAACCAATTTCAGCTTCTTTAAGCCCATGCTCTGATATAATGACATGGCGAGAGCAATCACTTCTGCATCAATTGCAGGGTCTGCACTGCCAATGGCTTCAACACCAAATTGTACAAACTGGCGGAAACGCCCCGCCTGCGGCCGTTCATAGCGGAACATTGGCCCCATGTAATAAAGCTTTACAGGCTGGTTGGCATCTCCATACATTTTGTGCTCCACAAAAGATCTGACAGCGGAAGCTGTTCCCTCTGGCCTAAGTGTGAGGCTGCGCCCTCCCCGATCTTCAAAAGTATACATTTCTTTTTGTACGATGTCGGTTGTATCCCCTACACTGCGCAAAAATAATTCTGTATGTTCAAAAATAGGTGTCCTGATTTCACCATATTGAAACTTTTCACAAAGCTCTCTCGCTTTCTCTTCAATCAGCTGCCATTTTTCTACTTCTCCCGGAAGAATATCCTGAGTTCCCCTCGGTATGCGGATTGACATGACTATTTCCTCCTAATGCTAAAATTAGTAAAATATGTATTCAAAGAATTTCGTTCAAAAATTTATATTGTTTTGAACATCTATAAAAACAAAAGGCTTTTTTCTAATAGATTGTTGTTTTGGTTTTATATTTTGCCCGTTGATTTCAGCACGGGAAACTTACTTTCCTCGGGGATCGATGTGAGCCTCCCCGGCTTCGCCTATGGGGTTTCCCACTTCCCTCTCTTCTGAGCTGAAATCAAGTGCCCTCCGTACAATCAACTCAGCTGAATAATCATAGTTAGCCGCCCGAAAGGCAAAAAACTTTACGAAAAAAGCCAATAAAAAAACTCCCGCCTCCTTGTATATAAATACAAGGGACGAGAGTTTGGAATTCCCGTGGTGCCACCCTAGTTGAAGCCTTATAAGAAAAGCGGAAGCGCCTTGGTCACCCCCGACAAGCACGGAGACAAGCCTCACGGAAGGTGTCCTTTACCTTCTGGGAGGATTGGCTTGTGACCTCGAGGGGGTAGGCGCTGGAGCTAGACAGCAGTCAAGCTCCAGAAATTCACACTTTCTTATTTCTGACTTCCTCTTTTACAGTTAACGCCTGTTAACGTTCAGCTCCTACTAGAGGCGATGCCTTTTTCAGAGAGAAACCTACGAAGTGTTCTTTCGTTAAATCATCATGTGAAAATGCTTTCAGCCAGCGGCATTTTCTCTCTTTTCATGTGGGGTTTAACTACTCTTCTCCATCAATGGTTTTTACGAAAAGCGGAAGCGCCTTGGTCAGGCGCTGCAGCTAAACATTTAGTTGTTATAAGCCATTTTATTTATATTATAATACGGACCATCTTCACCAATGTCAAGACCGAATTATATTTAAGAGCGTTCCAGCTTCTTTTTGAGTTTTCGGACATCCTTCAATGTTAATCCAAACTCGGATGCAAGCTCAATCATATTCGAATTTTGCTCTTCCTGGATAAAATCATGAAAATCAAGTCCGAAAAGCTGATTTTCCCCTGAATGTGCAGACATTCCCTTATCTCCAAATCTCATAGTATTCACCCTTTGTTATGTAGTCTCTTATATTCTTGCCATTTATAAAAGAAATGTTTCATTAGGCTGCAAATTTAGTCCTCAGCTAAAAAAGGCTGCTAAACAGGCCGATATTAAAAGGGAAATAGCCCTAGAAACAGAATTTTTTTAAATGGCTAAAAAAAGGATTAGTACCAAAGATATCTTGACTATCAGAGGCTGGTTTGTTTTTCTTTTATTAAGGGAGGCTCTTTTTTGTGAAGTTTATTGCTTTTTGAAGGCGAACTTAGTTTAACCAGCTGAGTTGATTGTAGCGAATGGCACTCGACTCCTCGAAAATGAATTCGCATTTTCTTACAACGAGGTGTTTATTCAAGGATGCTTTTCCAGTGTCCATCGGGAAAAGAGGGAAGTGAGACCCCACAGGCAAAGCCGGAGGCTCGCATCTCTCCCCGCGGACAGCTTGAGTGTCCCGGGCTGAAATCAACGGGCAAAATTTATAAACTTAATCTTTAAGAAAAGAGCCTTAAGGAAAATAAAATTTTGATAGGAAAATGGATCAAGAAAGGAGGAGACCTGTTGCAAAGAAGAAAAACATTTATTTTGGCAATTTGCCTCATTCTTCTGGCTGGGCTAATACAGCCGGAAACACGTGTAATAGCTGACAGCAGCTCAGTCACAATAAGCACAGATAATCTAAACATCCGCCAAGGCCCCGGCTTAAGCTATCCTATTTTAGGACAAGCTCAAAAAGGCGACCGATTTAAAATGCTTTCACAAGAAGGAGAATGGATTGAAATTAGCTTTCAGGGAAAGAAGGGCTGGGTTGCAAACTGGCTTGTTTCCTCAAGTGCCTCCACCCAGCATGACTCAACAAGCGCCGGCAATAATTCGCAAGCAACCATTGCAGCAGATGGGCTTAGAGTGAGAAAAGGACCAGGTACTGGCTATTCTGTAATGGGCACCGTACATAAAGGAGCTGCCTATAGGATACAAGAGATTAAAGGCGGATGGATAAAGCTCCAAACACCCTTTGGAGATGGATGGGTTTCAAGCCAATATGTCCAATTAAGCGGCAAAAAGCAAAATGCTGCCGATAGGGGCAATACCCATACCGGCAAAATTACTGCAAATTCCCTGAATGTAAGAAGCAAACCCTCGCTTCAAAGCGCAGTAATCGGCAAGCTTAATTCTGGAGAAACGGTATCAGTTTCTTCACAGAATGGCGGATGGACAGAAATCATTTACTCAGGCACAAAAGGCTGGGTCAGCAGCCAATATGTGCAGGTACAATCTGCTCAGCAAGAGAGCAAGGCCACACAGCGCAATAGCGGGAAAACCGGTACTGTTACCGCTACATCTCTGACAGTCAGGAATAAGGGATCTTTAAACGGAAAACCTATAGGCTCTGTTTCAAAAGGGCAAACTTTTGCCATTCTTGAGGAGTCTAATAATTGGGCAAAGATAGAGTATCAACCCGGGTCCTACGGCTGGGTTGCAAGCTGGTTCATGGATATGGCAGCTTCGAAACGATCTAGCTCTGCCCAGCATTCCATAAACGCTTCTGCAATTATTTTACATAACGGTTCAAATATTAGAAAAAATGCAAGCACACAATCCACTGTCGTCCATCGGGCAAATAAAGGAGAAAGTTATGATATTATTAGCCTTAAAAACGATTGGTACGAAGTTCGCTTGCCGAACGGAGGAACGGGTTATGTGGCAGGATGGATTGTATCTGTAGATGGCACCGCCCCTAAAGTTGAAAGGGCGGGTGCAGAGATGCACCTTATGAATAGGACCATTGTTCTCGATCCAGGACATGGAGGAAGAGATAACGGGACTACAGGAGCCAGGGGAACACAGGAAAAGACCCTAACACTGAGGACAGCACAGCTGCTCTACGATAAATTAAGAGCTGCCGGGGCGAATGTCATACTTACCAGAAATAATGATTCATATCTTCCTCTTCCATCACGAGTAGGTGTTTCCCATTACCATAACGCTGATGCTTTTATCAGCATTCATTACGATAGCATCCCGGATCGTACAGTTAGGGGGATGACAACTTATTATTATCACTCCTATCAAAAGAACTTGGCAGCCTCTATTCATTCGAATGTAACAGCCATGACTAATGTAAGGGATCGCGGTTACCGGTTTGGAGACTATCATGTGATAAGAGAAAATAAACGGAATGCAATCCTTCTGGAGCTTGGATACTTAAGTAATCCCGCAGAAGAAATCCTGATTACATCAGCTCAATATCAGCAATCCGTTGCTGCAGGGATTTATCAGGGACTTGCACGTTATTTTAAAAATTAACAAAAGCCCCGGCGGCAACCGGGGCTTTTATTTATTCGGACTGCGGATAAAAGATTTCTGTGGTCCTTATTTGCTTTCTAAAAGTAAGGTTACAGGGCCATCATTGGTCAGTTTAACATCCATCATGGCGCCAAACTCTCCTGTTTCCACCCGCAGGCCTTTTTCTTCTAAAAATCTATTGAACGCCTCATAAATTTTTAATGCATGGTCAGGCTTCGCGGCATCCATGAAATTTGGGCGCCTGCCTTTCCGGCAATCGCCATATAATGTAAATTGCGAGACTGAAAGGATTTCACCTGCCTGATCCAGGAGCGATAAATTCATTTTTCCATTCTCATCTTCAAAAACACGAAGGTTGGCAATTTTATCAGCCAGGAAAGCGGCATCCTCTTCTTTATCTTCATGAGTCACTCCAACGAGCAAAACAAACCCTTTTTTGATGCTTCCAACGGTTTTGCCGCCAACTGTAACGCTGGCTTCTTTGCTTCGCTGCACTACAACACGCATGCTATCTGCTCCCTCTAGTTCATAATTCTTCTTACTGCATATATATCAGGGATTTGTTTAATACGGTCAACAACCTTTTGCAGGTGGCTGACATTGTGTATGGCAATCGACATATTGATCGTCGCTGCTTTATTGCGGTCTGACCTTCCTGATACCGCAGATATATTGGTTTTCGTCTCATTTACTGCCTGCAAAACTTCATTTAACAATCCACGGCGGTCATATCCGGTGATTTCAATTTCTACGTTATATTCTTTGCGGTCATTCAGCGCAGTCTCCCACTCAACAGGTATGAGCCTCTGTTTCGCATCTTCAGTATCTACATTTGGGCAGTCTGCACGGTGCACAGACACCCCTCTGCCCTTAGTAATAAAGCCGACAATTTCATCTCCTGGCACAGGATTGCAGCACCGGGAAAGGCGAATGAGCAGGTTATCAATGCCTGAAACCCTGACACCGGATTCCCGTTTTTTAGCTGATGGGAATGTTTTCAATTCAGAAACAGCATTTGTGATATCAGCGGTTTGTTCAAGATCGCGTTTTTTGCGCCATTTCTCCGTAAGCCTATTGGCAACCTGGAGAGCTGTAACACCGTTATAGCCAACCGCAGCATACATGTCCTCTTCTGTTGCGAAGTTGAATTTTTCAGCAACCCTTTTGACATTATCCTGTGTCAAGATTTCCTTTAAATCAAAGTCCATATTACGTATTTCTTTCTCAACAAGCTCTTTGCCTTTTTCTACATTTTCTTCTTTCCTTTGCTTTTTAAAGAAGGTCCTAATTCTGTTTTTAGCCTGTGAGGTCTGTGCAAGCTTAAGCCAATCCTTACTTGGTCCGTAAGAGTGCTTGGATGTAAGTATCTCAATGATATCGCCCGTTTTAAGCTTATAGTCAAGAGTTACCATCTTGCCATTTACTTTGGCGCCAATCGTTTTATTTCCAATTTCCGAATGGATGCGGTAAGCAAAATCAATCGGGACAGATCCGGACGGAAGTTCAATTACATCCCCTTTAGGGGTAAACACAAATACCATATCCGAAAAGAGGTCAATTTTAAGTGATTCCATAAACTCTTCAGCATTTGCTGCATCGTCCTGAAATTCGAGAATTTCACGGAACCAGGTTAACTTCTCTTCGAAGGAAGATCCTTCATTTACTCTTTTGCCTTCTTTATAAGCCCAATGTGCGGCAATCCCGTACTCTGCAATTCTGTGCATATCCATTGTTCTGATTTGGACTTCGAGTGGGTCGCCTTTAGGGCCAATAACCGTAGTGTGAAGAGATTGATACATGTTCTGTTTAGGCATCGCAATATAATCTTTAAAGCGGCCAGGCATCGGTTTCCAGCATGTATGAATAATGCCCAGTACCGCATAGCAGTCTTTGATGCTGTTTACAACAATCCTGACTGCCAGCAAGTCATAAATTTCATTAAATTGCTTATTTTGAAGGGCCATTTTCCGGTAGATGCTATAGATATGCTTTGGGCGTCCAGAAATTTCTGCTTTAATAGAAACTTCATCCAGCCTGCCTCTCATAACATTAATGACATCATCCAGATACTCTTCTCGTTCCGCTCTTTTCTTTTTCATCAGATTAACAATGCGGTAATATTGCTGCGGGTTTAAATATCTCAGGGCTGTATCTTCCAGCTCCCATTTTATCTTTGATATACCCAGCCTGTGGGCCAAAGGAGCGAAAATTTCCAGGGTTTCATTCGAGATGCGGCGCTGCTTTTCTGCTGGCAGGTGCTTAAGAGTCCGCATGTTATGAAGACGGTCTGCAAGCTTAATCAGGATGACACGAATATCCTGTGCCATCGCTACAAACATTTTGCGATGGTTTTCAGCTTGCTGCTCTTCCTGGGATTTATATTTAATTTTTCCTAGCTTTGTCACTCCATCGACAAGCATTGCCACTTCGGCATTGAAGGCTTCCTTAATATCCTCTAATGAAACCTCGGTATCTTCAACCACATCGTGAAGAAAACCAGCAGCGACCGTAGAAGGATCCATTTCTAAATCTGCCAGAATTCCTGCTACTTGAATGGGATGGATAATATAAGGCTCACCGGATTTTCTATATTGTTCACGATGAGCATGCCTGGCAAACTCGTATGCTTTTTTTACAAGCTCTGCATGCTCATCGTTCAAATATTCTTTTGCCCTGTCGATGACTTGCTCGGCGGTCAGAACTTGATCGTTCGCCATGGAATCACCTTTATCTCACTGAATTTTATGCAAAAGCATAATGCGTTTTCTTTTTAAAAAATCTATTAATAAGAAATTATTAATTAATAAAAAATAAATGATTGCTACTATTATCGAAAAAAAAAGTGAAGATGTAAAGGGATAGACTGTTATTTTTATGGGAATAACAAAAAAATTGTCGTATTTTGTTGGAAATTCTTTTAGTTTTTCCTCTATTGGAAATGGAAGCCTTTTATAAAGGCAATACAAAGGACATCCAATTTGTTAAATGAAAAAGAGAGCACCCGTTTCATCCGGCGCTCTCCTGAAGTATAAATGAATGGCTTAATATTGCATTAATGTTAGGATATCGTAATTATCCAGTTTTTTGCGGCCATCTAAGTAAGTTAACTCGATTAAGAAGGCAATCCCTGCTACCACTCCGCCCAGTTCTTCAACAAGCTGAATGGTTGCATCAATTGTTCCGCCAGTTGCGAGCAGGTCATCAGTGATTAAAACTCTTTGTCCTGGTTTGATGGCATCTTTATGAATGGTTAATACATTTTCTCCGTATTCAAGGCCATAATTAACCTTGATTGTTTCGCGCGGAAGCTTCCCTTCCTTGCGGACAGGGGCAAATCCTACCCCTAAAGAGTAGGCTACAGGGCAGCCAATAATAAAGCCGCGCGCTTCTGGTCCGACAACCAAGTCGATTTGCTTTTCCCGGGCATATTCAACTATCTGGTCAGTCGCATATTTATACGCCTCGCCATTATCCATTAATGTTGTAATATCCTTAAACTTAATTCCTGGCTTTGGCCAATCTTCAACAATTGTTACGTACTGTTTTAAATCCATTTTTCTTCCTTTGCCTCCTCAAATTTAACAGCCCCTTGCATGATTTCATCAAACCAGTCTTTGAGCTGCTGAAAGGATGAATAGAGCAAATCGCTCTCAAGAATATATTGTGCCTGCTTTAGCTGATACGTTCTAGAATCAGCCAGATCACGTTTATTCGATGTGTCATTTAAAGAAATAACGCCATTGTTTATTTTAACAAAATCCAATTCATAAAACACTTGTGACATAAAATCTATAGTTTCTCTGCTCCATCCCTTATGCTTGGCAATATCATTCCCATATCGCTTTATATCGATAGGACCTTTTTTGGCAAGCAGTGCAAAGTACCATTTAAAATGATCCCTTGTTGGCATAGTACTGAAGTAGTCACTGTCTTCTTTAAAGAAATGAGCATAAATTCTGGCAGGTTTTTTGCCTGAGAATAATTTTGACAGCATTTCTTTTGAAGGTGGAAAATCTGCCAAAACGATGTTTGCTCCATCCACCTTCAGGGATTCAGCGTCCTCTATAGAACTTATTTTGACCAGATTTTGGCCGGCATATGTCCTGAATTTGGAAACATTAGCTTCATTATAGAAAATCCAAATTGTATTTTGCTCCGGAATTACGCTTTGAAGCCTTTCAAGCCGCTTTATACTGCGTATATCAAATAGCTGCCAAGAGTATACCGCCATATCCTGCAAAAAGATTTGAGGCTTTTTGATATTATTCCATTCATTGATTGATAGCTCACCAATTACAGACAGCTTGGAATAAGGCGAGATATGTTCATATAGATGGCCAAGCCCAAATCCAACCCCATCAAGAGAACAGCCCTCATTTTCAATTGTAACCTTGATGTGATTCTGTTCGGATCCTATCTTTCTCATTCCGGCAATACTTGCATCTTTTATCATGATTTTCGGCTTTGGATTTCCCATCCCATATGGAGAAAGCAATTGCATCTCTTCTATCGAAGAAAGGCTGATATCTTTGAGATCAAATACACCATCCACAGTCGTTACCGGAATAAAGTCATCTTCGGTTAGCTGATCATTGGCAAGCGCATTAAGCCTTTCCCTGAGCTCATCAACCGAATCAATATCCAGAGTCATTCCTGCTGCCATTGGATGCCCTCCGAAATGAGGAAGGATTTCCCTGCATTCGGACAGATTTTTAAATAAATCAAAGCCTTCTATGCTTCTGGCTGAGCCCTTTGCCTGCCCTTTTTCAAGGTCATAGCTAAGAACAATTGTCGGGCGGTAGAACTTTTCGACAAGCTTGGATGCGACAATTCCGATAACACCTGCATTCCAGCCTTCCTTGCCAACAACTATCACTGAATTCTCGCTGATTGGAAATTTAGTCTCAACTTCCCTAATTGCCTCCTGGGCAATTTCATTGACAATAGCTTGTCTTTCTTTATTTAGATGTTCAATTTCCTCGGCAATTGTTTGAGCTTCATATGGATCATCCGTCAACAGCAAATCAACTGCCGGGTCTGCACTTTCAAGCCTCCCAACTGCATTGAGGCGAGGGGCGATAGAAAAGCCGATCGTTTCTTCCGTTATGGAAGGAAGCGCTACACCCGCCACTTTAAACAAAGCTGTTAAGCCAATATTTTTAGTTGACTTGAGCTTTTGAATACCCCGCCTTGCAATCAGTCTGTTTTCCCCTTTTAAGGGTACAAGGTCAGCAATTGTGCCTATGGCGGCGATTTCCAAAAGATGGGCAGGCATCTCCCCAAATAAGGCATGAGCCAGCTTAAATGCTACTCCAACACCGGCTAATTCCCGAAATGGATACTTGCTATCGGGATGCTTAGGGTGGACGATTGCCAATGCTTCAGGAAGCACTGGCCCGGGTTCATGATGGTCCGTTATGATTAGGTCCATTCCCAGCTCTTTTGCTGCTCTCGCCTCATTAACTGCTGATATGCCTGTATCTACTGTAATAATCAGGCGAATACCTGTCTCAGCAGCATGTGTAAAGGCAGGTATATTAGGCCCATAGCCTTCCGTGAAACGATTCGGTATGTAGAATTGGACATTAGCCCCAAGCTCTCTTAGTGCCATCATCATGACTGAGGTACTCGTGACGCCATCCGCATCATAATCGCCAAATATTAGGATCGGTTCCTGTTTTTTAATCGCTTCTTTTATTCGGGAGACTGCTATCTCCATATCTGTCAGTAAAAAAGGATCATGAAATTCCTGGTCTTTATCCAATAAAAAATACCGCGCTGATTCAGCGGTATCCAATCCGCGATTTATTAATAGCGACGCTACAAGAGGAGCAATATTTAATTCCTTTGCCAGCTGCTGCACTTTTTCTTCCTGTGTTTGCCGAACAATCCATCGCGTTCTTGAATGTAACATACGTTCACCCCTCAGCTTATTAATTATACAAGAGGGGGACTGGGGTTTCAATAACAGAAAACCGGGTTATTCCATACAATTTTGGAAAAAGAAAAACTGTTATGATCATCAGCAAAATATTAAAACATTGGCAATATCGAATTTTTACAGCCAACAGCAGCAGAAAAGGCCCGGATATCGAATTCCGAGCCTTTTGCTAATGAATGTCCCTATCCAGCTCTTTTTCCAATTCTTCTTTCTTGTTTGCTTCCAGTTTGTCCATTTCGGCTTTCAATTTATCATTTTCCTTTTTTAGCAATTTCACTTGCTTTTGCAGGGCGTACATCCGAACAATGCCTACAGAGCCCACAATAAGTCCTCCCATCATGACGGAACTTATAATCACAAGAATCAATGGCCATTGGCTTTCCCCAAACAAATAATTCACCGTTACATTATCGACATTGATCACCGCAAAAACAGCAACTATTAAAGCAAATAAAAAACCGAATAATAAAGCCCATTGGATTTTCATACTTCTCTCCCCTTGCTTTTTTGTCTAGTGTTCCCCTTCTTTGCTATAAGGGTTGATATGGACAAAGACGTTTTGCACATTTTCAAGTTCCAGCAGCCTTTGTTTTACTTCTTTTCCAACCCGGTGTCCATCCTCTACAGTCATATCAGGATCAACAGACACCTTAATATCAACAATTACATAGTGGCCATGCTCCCGGGCATGCAATTCATCAATTCTTTTAACCTGATTCACTGATTCAGCAGTTTTGCGCATCTCGATTGTATCTTCCTCATGCAGGACATGATCAAGGGTGCTATGAATGGATTCCTTGCCCAGATGCCATGCCATTTTAATAACCATGAGCGAAACAATAAGCCCTGCGACTGGATCAGCATATTCCAGCCACCCTATTCCGAGCGTGCCTCCAAGGACAGCACTGCCAATGCCAATTAATGCTGCGAAAGAAGAATAGACGTCCGAGCGGTGTTCATAAGCGTTTACTATTAATGCATCACTATTTAGCTTTTTTCCCAAGTTGTATTTATACCGAAACATTGCTTCTTTCACAATGATAGAAATAAGCACTGCAGCAATGGCAATCGTCTTTGGAGGTTCAATTGGCGAAAAAAATGCCTCAAAAGATGATTTGCCAATCTCAATTCCAACCAGGAACAATAAGACCGCCACGATAATGGCTGCAATCATTTCCGCCTTGCCATGCCCGTACGGATGGTCCTCATCAGGCGGCTGTTTTGCTGCTTTTAACCCCAGATAGACAGCAAAGGAACCAGCAACATCCGAGGCTGAATGGACCGCATCCGCTACCAGTGCCTTACTTCCGGAATAGGCGCCAACACCCCATTTAAGGGCAGCAAGAACGATATTGCCAACGATGCCAATCATTGCAGCAAATTCAGCTTTCTTAAAACGATCATTTTTTTCCAACGTTAACTTCCTTCCTCCCTGTACTTGTTATTAGTTTAACCTATTTCTCCGAATCATTAACCTTTATTTACTAATAGAAGACTAAACTGCTTCTGCCCTCCTGTTTTAGGATTTTAATTGAAACAAGAAAAACCCCAGGCATTTTGCCTGAGGCTTCAGTTTATACTTGTGGCTCGTCACTGATCTTGCGCTTTTCTTTAACCGTTTTAATAACGCCTTTTTTCTTCAGCTCTTTTCCCTTCCATACAGCCCATAGCTGTGCTGCAAGGAAAATGGAAGAGTAGGTACCGGCAATCAGACCGATAAGCAATGCAACTGAAAAGTTTCTGATTGACTCACTTCCGAAAATAAGCAGTGCTGCTACTGCAATGACAACAGTCAAAACTGTATTGATTGACCGGCCCAGCGTTTGGCGCAGGCTTCGGTTTACAACATCGGCAATATCTTCAAAAGACTTGAGTTTTTTCTTCTTCTGCATATTTTCCCGCATGCGGTCAAAAGTTACGATTGTATCATTTATTGAATAACCGACTACGGTCAGTACCGCTGCAATAAATGTTATATCCACTTCAAGTCGTGTAAAGCTAAATATTGCAATGATGAAGAAGGCATCGTGAAGAAGGGCAAGTACTGCAGCAACAGCCATCTTAATTTCAAAACGGATGGTGACATAAATGATAATGCCAACAGAAGCAATTGCCAGGGCAATTAATGCATTTTTGGCAAGTTCTTTTCCTACAGTCGGAGACACCGTGCTGACATTTGGATCTGCACCGAACTCTTCTTTAAATTGTGACTTTAAGTCTGCAATTTGATCCTTTGTCATAACTTCTTTTAATCTTGCCACGCCAACCTCATTATTATTGCCAGAGATGACTATATCACTTGTTTCTATTCCTGCCTTGGCCAATTCACTTTGCATTATTTCCTTCGTTAATGGTTCGTTGGCAAGCTGTTCAATTCTTGTGCCGCTCACAAAATCAATGCCAAGATTCAATCTAAAGACAGCAAGAATGATTATTCCTGCAGCTATCAGAGCTCCAGATAGAACAAAGAATTTTTTTCGATGGGCAACAAAATCGTACTTATCATACTTTGTCGGCAAATCAAGTGTGTCAAAGTTTTCAGCAATATCCTTCATTTCACTCTTCTTAACCCCAAACCAGCCTGGTTTTTTATTCAATGCTTTGCTGTTTACCCATAGACCCAGGAGCAGCCTTGAACCATAAACTGCTGTGATGAAGCTGGCCAGAATGCTAATGATGAGCATAGTGGCAAATCCCTTAACAGAGCTTGTCCCATAAAGGAATAAAACTGTCGCAGCAAGTATTGTCGTAATATTGGCATCAAAGATCGTAGAAAGAGAGTTTTTGCCTCCAGCCTGGAATGCTGATTTGACAGTTCGCCCCACTTTTATTTCTTCTTTGATTCTCTCGTATGTGATGATATTTGCATCGACTGCCATACCGACACCTAAAATTAATGCGGCAATGCCAGGAAGTGTTAATACCCCATTCATCCAGTCAAACACGAGCAAGATGAGATAGATGTAAATGGATAGAGTAATTGTCGCAATAAGTCCCGGGAAACGATATACTGCAATCATATAAAGGAATATAATCGAAATTCCAATAATGCCGGCAAGGATCGTTTTGTCCATTGCCTGCTCCCCGAATTTCGCTCCTACTGAAGTGGAATATACTTCATCAAGCTGTACAGGCAAAGAACCAGCATTTAATAAGTCTGCCAGCGTTTGTGCTTCATCAATCGTGAAGTTCCCGACAATGGAAACCGTATCCTGGTTAAAGATTTTGCTTACTTGCGGTGCAGATAAATATTTCGGATCTTCCTTTCCAGCTTCAGCCTGGAAAGAATCCTGGCCCTCTTCGAAATCCAGCCAAATGACAAGCAGGTTATTTGGAGGTCCCATATTAACAATCTTCTGGGTTACATCTTTAAATTTGCTTGCACTTTTAAGCTTCAGAGAAACACTAGGTTTTCCGTTTTCATCAAATGTTTGCTTTGCTCCGTTTTCAGCAAGGTCTGAGCCATCCATCATCAATTGATCATTTACATCCCTAAATGATAAATTGGCTTCGGTAGATAAGATTTCCCTCGCCTTATTTTGATCTGTTACACCAGCAAGCTGAACACGGATCCTGTCATCTCCCTCAATCTGGATATTCGGCTCACTGACCCCAAGGACATTGATCCGTCTGTCAAGGGCTTCGGCTGTACTTGCAAGAACAGCTTTATTAACTTTCTGCCCATCTTTAGGTTTCACTTGATAGAGCACTTCAAAGCCGCCCTGCAAATCGAGGCCAAGCTTAATATTTTTTAAGATGTTATTAGTCGTTGCTCCCGCCAAACTCCCTATTAGTAAAACAATAAGGAAGAAAGCAACGATACGGCTGCGCTTTACCATTATGTATAAATCCTCCTTAGCTACTCGCCCGCTATAGGCATATAAATTGAAGCTGCTATCATGACAGGCGCCATGATATTTTTGTACCATACGGGCTTACACAGACAACCGCATTACAAACTTCATGGAAATTGCATGCTTCCTTTTCCACTCTGTCCTCAATGCGCCATATTGCACAAATTTTTTGCATATATATGTTTGCATGTACAATGACTGTACCGGCTGTTAACTCCATGTTTAATTATGAAACAGATTGCAAAACCTGTCAATTTGTCAAAGAACATGTTAAAAATTGAAATATATGGATAAAGTAAATTTATTTTAATAATTCCCTTCTCTCCTCTTCATTATCAAGAGTAAAATCTGAGCCTTTGAATGCTTCAATCGTTGCATAATGGATGAATTCACTGACTTTAACAGCCATTATGTCCTCTACAATTTCGAATAGCCTGACACTTTCTTTTGGTTTTTTCCACTTTTTCTTTGTCAGGAATCCCCATAGCTCTTGTTCCGTCACCTTCTGATAGCCAAGCAGACGAAATTCATCCAGTTTACACTCCAACGCCGGCTTTACCTCATTGCGAAAATAATCATAATCATGGCCCATTTTCACTTCCAGCCGCCTCCCCGCCGCCAATTTCTTTCGCAAAATCGCATGGAAATTACTATAGCCTGTCATGCTTTGTCCACTGTCTTGCATATAGTTAATTGTATATGATATCACCCATTTTGAGAAGGCAGGGAGTTGAATGTCCAAATTTCTGAAAGGTACCATAATCCTGCTGGCTGCAGGCCTGGTGACCAGGGTCCTGGGATTTATTAACCGGATTGTCATTGCCCGATTTATTGGAGAAGAGGGAGTCGGCCTTTATATGATGGCTTTTCCAACCATGATTCTTGTTGTCACCATTACCCAGCTTGGTCTGCCAGTGGCCATTTCCAAAAACGTTGCCGAGGCTGAAGCACGTGGAGATACAGCAAAAATCAAGAAAATACTAGTTGTTTCATTAGCAACTACTATTTCACTTTCTGTAATTTTTACTCCAGCTTTAATTTTGCTGGCTCCATTTCTATCAGAAACGCTATTTACTGATAAACGTACGCTGTGGCCTTTGATGGCCATAGCGCCAATTGTGCCGATCATAGCCATTTCGTCTGTTATAAGGGGTTATTTCCAGGGCAGGCAGAATATGAAACCCGCTGCATATTCCCAAGTAATTGAACAAATCATCAGAATCAGCCTGATTGCCGTTCTAACAAAGGCTTTCCTTCCTTTTGGAATTGAATATGCAGCAGCAGGAGCAATGTTGGCGGCTATTATAGGGGAACTTGCTTCTCTCATTTATTTATTGACTACCTTTAAATTAAAAAAGAAATTCAGAGTGAGGAAACAATTTTTCAAATATGTCCAATCCGGAAAAAGTACATTCAATGAATTGATGACGGTTGCACTGCCGACAACTGGAAGCAGAATGATCGGATCTGTCGCTTGGTTTTTTGAACCGATTGTTGTTTCTCAGAGCCTTGCACTTGCCGGGGTAGCTGCGATCACGGCTACGAAACAATATGGTGCGCTGACTGGCTTTGCAATGCCTCTTTTAATGCTGCCATCCTTTATTACTTACTCTTTATCAACTTCCCTGGTCCCGGCAATCAGTGAGGCAAACTCCCAAAATAATATGGGCCTTATTGAATACAGGCTCCAGCAGGCACTTCGTTTTGCCTTTATTACAGGAGGATTAGCAGTGGTGATCCTGTATGTCCTTTCTGATCAGCTGATGGAAGTTATGTACGGTTCCTCCAGCGGTTCACATTTTATTAAATTAATGGCTCCCTTTTTCCTTTTTTATTATTATCAGGGTCCTCTTCAGGCAACCTTGCAGGCATTAAACCTGGCGAGAGCAGCAATGATCAACAGTTTAATTGGCGCAATCGTAAAAACGGCAGTTATTTTCCTTCTGGCCAGCCAGCCAGCTTTCGGCATAAATGGTGTCGCAATGGGCATTTTGGTTGGCACGGTTCTGGTTACAATGCTCCATTTTGCGACCGTGCTAAAAACAATATCATTTACATTTTACGTTAGGGATTATGTAAAAACGTTTATTGCAATGGGCTTATCCGGAGGCATGGGTTTCTGGCTGCTGAATAATTTGCTCCCTCAAAACATAAATACAGCCATAAGAGTCATTTTCATTTCATCTGTCATTTTTGCCCTTTACTTCTTGCTTTTATTACTCTTTGGCTTAATTAAAAAGAATGAACTTATTCGGATTCCATTCGTTGGCAAACTGCTGTCAAAATTTGCTTTTAGATAAATAAGAATAGCAGAGGGTCATTCAGAACAGGTAAATCCACTCGTTCCCGGGACATTATACAGGGAAGATTCCTTGGGGCACACTTTCCCTTTTTGAAGATCGCCAGTTCTCGATATTTAAAGAAATGCATCTTTTCTGAATGTAAAATAGAAAGGGCGGCTCCTGCTAGGTTTTTATCCTTTTGAGCAGCCCTTTTCATTACCTTCAAATTCATTTCCGCTCATCCAGCAGGTCTACATAAAATTGGCCATTTTCATAGCTGCAGAAGGAGATCTTGGATATCTCTTTATATCCTTGCTTTCTAAGCTCCTGCCGCAGCCAAAAATCATTCTTGTTAATTTTTTCGAGATTGCTTTTTTGAATTGCCCCATCAATGATCAAGGGTATGGTTATTCCTCCGTCTTTGCTGCCTTTTTTTTCAAATACTGATAAAGTTCCGGAAGATTCCAGAATGGCAAATTCAACATCAGAGATTTTGGCGATATCTTTTTCCCTTAGCTGCAGCAGCAAATCATCAAAATTATACCTTTGTTTCCTCATTGCATTTTCGTCAATTTTTCCCTTGTTAATAATGATAGTCGGTTTGCCATCCACCACATCCCGGAAAGTTTTGCTCTTAAGGGAAAACAAAGCTAAAACAATTTGAACAATCATTAAAAGGAGCATCGGCAAAATATTTTTAACGATTTGAGAATCAGGATTTTCAATTGCCACAACCGCAAGTTCTGCTATCATGATATAAACTACCAAATCCAAAATACTAAGTTCTCCAATCTCCCTTTTGCCCATCAATCTAAATATAAGAAGAATTAATGCATATAAAAACAAGGTCCTAATTATTATTATTAAATATTCTTCCACTGAACAGCACCCCTTTTGATGCAATCTTTATTATTCTTGCACAGCCGGAGATTTTTTATGAAATTATCTTAATGCACACTATTGCTGAAACATCACAATTTTTAGATTCTAATTTTGCTTGGCGTGAATATGCTTGTACTAGGGAAAAAGCTGGACAGCCGGGGGCTTACAAGGCTATTCCGATTTCTATTTAAGAAGGGAGAGGGTCAACATAGAAGATTCAAAGAACTTTGGAAGTGCCGTGCTCTATGGGATTATTGCGATTTTCGCCATTGCCATTGCAGGGAGTCTTATTTTTTCGCTGCTGCTTCGCTTTACCTCACTTCAGGAGTCATCCTTACAGTATATTATTACAGCTGTTTCATTTATTTCTCTATTTGCAGGAGGATTTATTTCCGGCGGAAAAGGAAGGCAAAAAGGCTGGCTGCTTGGGGGATTGACCGGGCTAGTCTATACGTTAATTATCTTCCTTTTTCACTATTTGGGACATGACCGTCTGTTTTCAATGGAGCAAATTATTTACCATGCCTGTTTCATGCTTACCGCTATGATGGGCGGTATTTTAGGTGTGAATCTTAATTCAAAAAGGACAGCATAAAAAAGAAGAAGGCCTCAAATATAGGCCTTCTTCTTCATTGATACTAAGACTTAGCCAAAGCATCGCCAGTTGACTGTGTTACTTCGCGAATAGCTGCGCGATCGTATGTAAGACGGCTGCCGTCACCGCATTTAATGACTACTTTGTCTTCGTCGATTGCGTCAACGAATCCATGCAGACCGCCGATTGTTACAACCTTATCTCCCTTTTTTAAATCGTTCTGCATTTGCTGAACTGCCTTTTGGCGTTTTTGCTGAGGACGAATTAACAGGAAATAGAATAAAACAAACATCAGCAATAATGGTCCTAATGTTCCTAGCAACTCCATTGTTTTCCCCCCTTTCAATGATTGTCCACCTTGAGGAAAATGCAATTAACCGCTTTTTCCCCTTAGATAGAACACTCCGTTTTTGTTATTGCCCTGTTAAACTTAAGAGTTGATTTTCGCTTAAAGCCACTCAAGCATCCAGCGGGGTCTCCAATGGCCGAAGAACGTTGAAAAAATCCTCTAATAAGCACCGCACAAAGAGAATACGACCCCATTTTCGAGGATCTCTCACTTCGGCACCTACCAACTCAATGCTAAATCATTCATTAGCTTAACAAAGCTTAAATATCAAAAGTTCTTCGCATTGGGCTTGTTGAACCCATACCGCTCGAAAAACTCTTCTCTAAAGTCACCGAGACGATCTTCTCTGATCGCTTGTCTGACCTGCTCCATTAATTTTAGCAGAAAATAAAGATTATGGTAAGTTGTAAGTCTTATTCCGAATGTTTCATCACAGCGGATTAAATGCCTGATATAGGCACGGCTGTAATTTCGGCAGGTGTAACAATCGCAATTTTCATCGATTGGCCCAAAGTCTCTGGCATATTTCGCATTCTTGACGACTAATCGGCCATTGCTTGTCATTAATGTTCCATTCCTCGCAATACGTGTAGGAAGTACACAATCAAACATATCAATGCCTCTGATTGAACCATCAATCAATGAGTCCGGAGACCCGACTCCCATAAGGTATCTTGGCTTGCCAGAAGGCAGCAGCGGTGTTGTGAACTCCAGTACACGGTTCATGACATCCTTAGGCTCTCCTACGGACAAGCCTCCTACTGCGTATCCTGGAAAATCAAGAGATGTTAAGTCTCTTGCACTTTGTTTGCGAAGCTCCTCATATTCTCCACCCTGTACAATTCCAAAAAGCCCCTGATCGTTAGGCCGCTTATGGGCTTTCAAACAGCGTTCTGCCCATCGCGATGTTCTCTCAACAGATTTCTGCATATATTCATATGAAGCAGGGTAAGGGGGGCACTCATCAAATGCCATCATAATATCAGAACCAAGCGAGTTTTGGATATCCATCGCTTTTTCCGGTGATAAAAATAATTTGTCTCCATTCAAATGATTCCGGAAATGAACGCCTTCCTCTTCAATCTTGCGGAATTCACTTAGGCTGAATACCTGAAACCCGCCGGAATCTGTCAGAATAGCACGGTCCCAATTCATAAATTTATGAAGGCCCCCTGCTTCTTCAACGATTTCCTGGCCTGGACGGAGCCAGAGATGATAGGTATTGCTCAAAATAATGCCCGCACCCATTTCAACCAATTCTTCAGGGGACATCGTTTTCACCGTAGCCAGGGTCCCTACAGGCATAAACACGGGTGTCTCAAAAGATCCATGCGGCGTATGGACACGCCCCAGGCGGGCACCAGTCTGCTTGCATGTCTTAATTAATTCATAACGAATTGCAGTCAAGTTGTATTTTCTCCTTCCATTAAAAGCGCAGAGCGCCTGCTTATCGAGTGATGCCTTAGAGCAGGTGGCGCTCCTGAGCTAGAAAGTTATCGAAGTTTAGATATAAAATTATAAAATTTCTTGTTACAATATGAGCATAGCATCTCCAAAACTAAAGAATCGGTAACGCTCCTCTACAGCCTTATTATAGGCATTCAACACATTTTCCCTGCCAGCCAATGCACTTACCAGCATGATAAGGGTTGATTTCGGCAAGTGAAAATTTGTAATCATCCCGTCAATCGCTTTAAATTCATAGCCCGGGTAGATGAAAATATCGGTCCAGCCGCTTGCTTCCTCAAATCTGCCATTATGGGCGGAAGCGATTGTTTCCAATGTCCTCGTGGAGGTTGTGCCTACACTGATAATTCTTCCACCCTGTTCACGCACCTCATTTAAAAGCCTGGCTGTACCTTCTGTTACCTGATAAAATTCTGCATGCATTTCATGCTCATTCAGATCTTCCACACTGACAGGCCTGAATGTTCCAAGCCCGACATGCAAAGTAATAAACGCAATATGCACACCCATTTCTTTGATTTCATCCAGGAGCTCTTCTGTAAAATGTAGGCCGGCTGTCGGTGCGGCCGCAGAACCTCGTTCACGGGCAAACACCGTCTGATAACGCTCACGGTCATCAAGCTGTTCTTTAATATAAGGAGGTAAAGGCATCTCTCCTAATTGCTCCAGCACTTCATAGAAAATCCCTTCATACTTAAACTCCAATATTCTGCCGCCATGGTCAGAAGTTCCCGTACAAACCGCAGTCAGATTGCCATTCCCGAACGTGATCTCTGTTCCTTCTTTAACTCTTTTGGCTGGTTTAATAAGCGTTTCCCAGGCATCGCCTTCGAGCTGTTTAAGAAGGAGCACTTCGATCTTTGCACCAGTTCCGGTTTTTTCCCCAAAAAGCCTGGCCGGAAGCACTCGGGTGTCATTTAATACAAGGCAATCCCCTGCCTTTAAATGATTTTTTAAATCCTTAAAAACACCGTGCTGTATTTCTCCGGTTTTTTTATCAAGAACCATAAGCCTGCTGCTTGTCCGTTCAGCCAAAGGTGTCTGTGCAATTAATTCCTCCGGCAAATGAAAATCAAATAAATCTACCTTCATGATGTCACCCTATCTGTTATTCATTCATCCTTAAATTATCGAAACCTGCCAAGAATGTAAAAGATGGCAGATAAAATAACACTAAGCAATATCGACGTAACAATCGGAAAATAAAAAGTCGTATTGCCTTTCTTTATTACAATATCCCCCGGCAGTTTGCCAATATTAAAAAATTGACTTAGAAACCCGATTGCAAAAATAATGGCACCAATAACCATCAGCCATTTACTATTCATGTCCAGCTCCAGCCCCTAGCTCCTCGAGTCATAAGCCAAATCACTCCAGATATCAGGATTTCCTGCGTGCTTTGTCTTATGCTTGCCTGACTTGCACAGGATGTGCTGACTTCAACGTTCGCCACAGGACGTGGCGAACGTTGAAGTTCAATTATTTGAGGGGCTTCCGCTTTTCTTTTCCCGCTCAATCGGCAGGCACCTCCATTTGGAAATGGCGGTACACCAGATCTGTTACAACTCTGCCCCTCGGTGTCCGCTGAAGAAAACCAATCTGCAATAAATATGGTTCGTATACATCTTCAATTGTATGTGCTTCTTCTCCAATCGTGGCGGCAATTGTTTCAAGGCCAACAGGGCCTCCGCGGAATTTTTCAATAATCCCTCTTAATAATTTATGGTCAATATGGTCGAGACCTAAACGGTCAACCTGCAAAAGCTCCAAGGCTTCTTTTGCCAGCTGTTCATCCACAGTGCCATTAGCCTTAACCTGTGCAAAATCCCTGACTCTGCGCAAAAGCCTGTTGGCAATTCTCGGAGTCCCTCTTGACCGTCTCGCCACCTCTATTGCTGCTTTTTCGTCAATGCTTGTATTCAGAACCTCAGCAGTACGGACCACGATATCCGTAAGCTGCATTTCTGTATAGTATTCGAGTCTGCTTAGAACACCAAAACGGTCCCTTAAAGGAGCTGATAATGACCCAGCCCTTGTAGTTGCTCCTACAAGTGTGAAAGGAGGGAGATCAAGCCTTACTGATCTCGCGCTAGGACCTTTCCCAATAACAATATCCAGACAAAAATCCTCCATTGCCGGATAAAGAACTTCTTCGATTGAACGGGGCAGCCGATGAATTTCATCAATAAACAGCACATCTCCGGGTTCTAGTGCAGTTAGAATTGCTGCCAAATCCCCAGGCCGTTCAATAGCAGGGCCGGCAGTTGTTCTGATATTAACGCCCATCTCATTAGCAATAATAGCGGCCAGCGTTGTTTTTCCCAAACCAGGAGGTCCATATAGAAGGACATGATCTAGCGTTTCCTCGCGTATCCTGGCAGCTTTGATAAAAATTTCAAGGTTTTCCTTAACTTTATCCTGTCCGATATACTGTTTAAGCGTTTGCGGTCGCAGACTCTGTTCAAAAGAGATATCTTGAAGGTCTGCTTCACCAGAAATGATCCGCTCTTCCATACTTTTATCACCTTCTTCAAGAATCAGCATATGCCAGCGTCCGGCTAAACCAAATTAAAGTTTTAAAAGCTTTTGAAGGGCCCTTTTTATGTACTGGTCTGTTGTAAGCTTTTCCTTTTTCAGATCAGGTGTGATCTTTTTCAGTTCCTTATCTGAATAGCCCAGTGCCTTCAGCGCAAGCAAAGCTTCTTCCAATTCGGCTGCAGCACCGTATTGGTCAGGCTGGATTTTATCTGCTGAAAATAAATTAGGGAAAAAGTCTGGTACGATGTCTGGCAGTTTCCCTTTAAGATCAAGAATCATTTGCCTTGCCGTTTTCTTTCCAACACCAGGGAACTTAACAAGGAATGCTTCATCCTCATTTTCAATTGCCTGGACGACCTGTTCCGGTTCACCTGAAGCCAAAATAGCCAGGGCACCCTTTGGCCCAATACCTGTAACATTCAGCAGCTTCGTAAAAAGGGTCTTTTCCTCCCTGGAATGGAAGCCATACAAAGCCATGATATCTTCTCTTACATAATGATAAGTATAAATCCTTACTTCCTGTCCAAATTCTGGAGTGTAGCTGAATGGATTAGGCGTTAAAATTTGATAGCCGATCCCGTTGTTTTCAATAACCACATATTCCGGCCCAATATATTCCACTTTGCCTTTTACAAATTCAAACAATGCCTTTCTCTCCCCTGATTTAGCTGTACCTCATTGTATCATACAATATTTGAGCCACGAAGAAAAAAGTTGAGATATTTAATAAATGCTGAATAAAATTGGAGAGGTTTCATACAAAATGAGTCAAGGCCATAAAAAGGGCTCTTTTCTTATAAATTGCTTTTTTGCTTATAAATTCTGCCCGCTGAATTTCTGCTGAGTTCCCGAAGCGGAGATGCAGCATTCAAGCTTAATGGAGCCTCCAAAATAAAAGACCGGCGTTGTGCCAGTCTCCAGCTATGTTAATTTGCCTGCTTCTCCTCTGTAGAATAACTTTTGAATGTTTCAAGAACCTCTATATAACGATCCTTTGTCATTATTGGAATCCCTTTTTTCAATTCCTTGCATTTCGTGCTTTCCAGCTTCCCTAAATCAATTTGGAAAAAGGACTGGATAATATTCGTCCGCTGCGGACGGCCATTAAATATGGTTAAGGTACCGTCATCGGTAATCCCAAAATAGCCATTCGTTTTTAATAATGGAGAAATATCATCCATTTGCCTGCGAAACACCATATAATCTATATCCATATCAACTAATTGCCATTGTTCATATTTTGCCCAAAAATCCTCCATTGTCCAAATGGTCTCATTTTTCGTTTCCTGGCTCACTTCTCCGTCTACATATACTCTTTCCAATATCACTTTCATTTGAAGCGAGCCTTCAATGGACCGATTCTCGTTCTTTTTTTCCATGGCATAGACAGAATCGCTATTCTCGTAACCAATGCCGCTCCACTCTAAATTAAAGAAGATGGTATAGGCAGCAAATCCTATAATGAGCAAGCCCCATATGGTTCTCATTATCGATCACCTCGACTAAAAATGTAATTTCTGCTTTAGCATCCATTACGCAATTTTCTATCTCTGTTCTTTATTATTAGTGTGACCAATATTTTCTTGTTTATCCTGCTATAATAAAACCTTGTTTAATAAGATTGCCAGCTGCGATGAGACTTTACACAGCATAAAAAGAGCAAAGCACTTGGCTTTGCTCCTTCGGTTAATTTATATTATCTTTCCCTGCGGAACAGATTCTTCAAATCCAAATCAATTTGTTCCCTTGGGTTGCCGTCACGCAGATTATTATCAATGTTTCTAAGTCGGCTGAAAGTTCCCTCATCCGTTTCAACGGTCACGGACCTTCCTCGAAGATATGGCTGTACGGCTTCATGAATGGAGGCTTTTGTTTCTTCTTCTTTGTTATAATCCGCTAAGTCAACAGCAATCAAAACATTGCTTCCATAGGTCACTGAGCGTACATCCTCAACGTTTGGAATGGACGCTGTCACATTGCCAATTTTTTCAGCAAGCTCACCTTCGTAAGCTTGGTAGTATGAATTCTTTGCTCTGCGTGTATTGTCATCGAGATGTCCATGGTAATTTGCATCACTATGGCTAAAACGATTATCTTTTTGGAAGAAGTTTCGATCCCGGTCAGCAAGAGGCACTGTAGGATTTCCAGTATTTTCATCCCTTACACGCATTGTATTATTGTTGCGGTTATATCCGTTGTTTCTTCCTTCAGCGCCAAAAGTGTGATCCATAATTTCTGTTAGCGGGCCATCATTGTCGGTTCCATCTTCAACCCGGACATTCCCTCCGCGGTTTCCATGGTTTTCATTCGAATAATAGCCCATCGGCTGTCCTTGTTCATTGTACCGGTCCTGAACTGCCGTTTCGTCATTTTCTCCGCAGCCTGTAACCCCCATCGTCATTAAGGCAGCCAGCGGGACTGCAATTAGTTTCTTGTGCAAGCGAAAAACCCCCCTCGCTAATATTACAAGCATGAGCATATCTGCTCCTTCTTAGCTTGTGAGCGTAGGGAGGCTTTCATTCTGTCATTTACGTCCAATTTCAATATGGCTTCTCTTTAATTATCTGCCGCTTTTTTCAGAGCATGTATAAACCGATGTCTTTCTTCAAATTGTCCAACTGTTAAATCCAGGACAGGGCGTATTTTAACCGGATCGAGATAGGTTCTTTCTCGAATGACTCTATTCCACTCCCTGAATATATCTGAAGGAAAAGCAAGTGCAAATAGGAACCCTTTTTCATCCATATATTGTTTAATTATTGGGTATTTCCCCAAATCTTCAAATGACCACTTCATAAATGGAAGGATACGGTTTGCATACTGGAGATAATCTGAGTGTGGGGTTCCTTTTGCAATCAAGTCAAAATCAAGCAGATACAATGAATTATTCCTCGACCTTAAAAAATTATGATGTGCAACATCACCGTGAAGGATAACTTGCCTGCCCGATTGGAAAAGCCCGGATTCCTCCTCGATCCCTTTTAAGGACCAATCAGCCCATGATAATAATTCATTAATAATTTCTTTTTGGACAAAATATCTTATAACAGGAAGATTATTAAGAAATAAGGAGGCTCTTTCCCTCCATTTTTCTGCTTGCCTAAAAAAGGGCACAACTGTTTGATAACGGCTGACAAGTTTTTCTGAAGTATCGTGAAATAAATTCAGCAATTCAAGGCCTTCTAATCGATCTTTTTTTAAATGATAAGAAAATGTTTCTCCCGAGGGCTGAATATACTCCAGGCACCCATAATAAGTGCGTTCAAAGAACAAAGGGGGCTCTTTTGCAAATTCATAAAAAGAATATGTCTTTGCAAACCCTTCATTTAATAGTGACGCTGTAAAGGCTTCCTGAAGCTTTAAGCGATGATAGGAAGAAAACCCCTTCAATATAAAGACTCGATCATCTGTCCTGACCAGATACACTTGTTTTCGAATTGGTTTTAATTCTTTAATTTCAAAGGAAAACTGATCCTGAAAATAGGTGAGGAGACGATTTTTAAAGAAATCGTCTCCTCCATTTTTAACCGTCGTATTCACTGCTTTCATCAAAATTTCTTGGCATGCCGAATGGCTGCGCGCCCATTGGGCCATAACCTGGACCTGCTCCGTATCCTGGGCCGAATCCTGGACCCATTTGCGGTCCTCCGCAGCCACAATCATGGGAAGCCCCCATTACTCCTGTTGGCATCTGGTGCGGCATTTGAGCCATTGGCATCTGATGCGGCATCTGATGGCCCGGATATTCTGCTCCCATTACACCCGTTGGCATCTGGTGCGGCATTTGAGCCATTGGCATTTGATGCGGCATCTGATGGCCCGGATATTCTGCTCCCATTACTCCTGCTGGCATCTGGTGCG
>NZ_KI912516.1:32068-56698 GCF_000518885.1 Bacillus sp. J33
CATTACGCCCATTGGCATCTGGTGCGGCATTTGATAGCCCTTATCCTCCGCTCCCATTACGCCCGTTGGCATCTGGTGCGGCATCTGATGGCCCTTATCCTCCGCTCCCATTACGCCCGTTGGCATCTGGTGCGGCATTTGATAACCCTTATCCTCCGCTCCCATTACGCCCGTTGGCATCTGGTGCGGCATCTGATAGCCCTTATCCTCCGCTCCCATTACGCCCGTTGGCATCTGATGCGGCATCTGATGGCCCATATATTCTGCTCCCATTACGCCCGTTGGCATCTGGTGCGGCATTTGATGGCCCATATATTCTGCTCCCATTACGCCCGTTGGCATCTGGTGCGGCATTTGATGGCCCATGTCCTCTGCTCCCATTACGCCTGCAGGCATTTGGGGCATTTGAGCCATTGGCATATACGGAGAAGATTCATCATAATCAGGACTCTCAACTCCGGCCATCATACCCTTATGAGGCATTTGGTGTTCTGGCATCATTGCACCCTGTACTTGCGGCATCTGGTGCGGCATTTGAGCCATTGGCATCTGATGCGGCATCTGATGGCCCGGATATTCTGCTCCCATTACTCCTGTTGGCATCTGATGCGGCATTTGAGCCATTGGCATCTGGTGTGGCATCTGATGGCTCATATATTCTGCCCCCATTACTCCTGTTGGCATCTGATGCGGCATTTGGGCCATTGGCATCTGTGGCATCATTGCTCCTTGCACCTGCGGGAACGGCATTTGCGGGAAACATGGATTGTATGGATACATTGGTTGATATTGACCTCCTTGTTGTTTGAAAGCAAATGATTCACTTTCCGGCGATTCCGGACTTTCTTCTTCTGCGATCGGCTTTACCTGCGGAAGGATATTGACTGGTTTAGGCGGGAGCTGCGGCTGTGGTTTAGTTTCTGAAATAGGCAGTGCCTTTTGCTGCGGTTTCACTTCTGAAGCAGGCAGTGGTTTTTGCTGCGGTGCCGGCTGCTGGACAGACATATTCATCATGTAATAATTATTTATATCAATTTCCGGCATAGTTGGTTTTGGCATTTTGGGTTTATAAGGTTTTTTGGGTACTTCTTTCGGTGCTTCTGCTTTTGGGGCAGTCACTTTTGGAACTTCCTTTGGAACTTCTTTTGGTATTTCTACCTTTGGAGCCGTAACTTTTGGCAGTTCTTTTTTAGGGGGTGCCGGCTTTGGCACTTCCTTTACTGGCTGCTCCTTAGGCGCTTCCACCACAGGCTTGGTAATAGGCTTCTCTTTGGCAAAAGGGTGTTCTGCTTTTGGCATTTCCTTTTTAGCACCCATATTTATCTTAGCTTCCGGTTTTCCCCCAATTGGAGCTTCTTTTTTTATAGATCCTCCAGTTGCTGGTACTTTAATTTTCATACCGGGCATAATCATATCAGGGTTGCTGAGCTGTGTATTCATCTTTTTCAGCTCTTCAAAATTCACGCCGTACTTCTTGGCAATCTTCCAAAGAGTATCCCCTTTCTGTACGATATGGATTTTCACTCTGAATTCCCTCCTATGCGTAAGGTGATACTTCCATCAGCCGTGTTTATTGCTGATGGTTAGTTGAGGCCCACAGAATGTGGGTCACACAAACATTGCCACAGGACGTGGCGTTCCTGGTCTGTGTTCCTAAATCCGCATTTACGGGCAGTTCATCCATCTGTTGAAAGGTTGTAGATTACTGCCCGGTAATCGCGATAAGTCCATATAGTGTATGAAGAAATGGGCAAATTGCTATCAATCTACACAAAAAGATATGCATTTTGCCTGGGAAATATGATTTAACATTTCTTATGGCCCTATTAACCATTAGGGTTTGAAAGGAAATAAAAAAACCTCCCAAAGGAGGATTTTTTATGGACGTTCGAGCATTCTGTCTAATGCAAGTTTAGCAAAATTTGCCGTTTCTTCTTCCACTTGAATAAGATTATGGCTTTCGCCCTGTTCAACCGTTTCAAGGCACCAAACCAGATGGGGCAAATCAATACGGTTCATCGTCAGGCAAGGGCACATATGCGGATTAAGCGATATTATATGCTTATCCGGATGCTGGCTGATGATTCTGTTAACCAAATTCATTTCGGTACCAATTGCCCAAGCAGAACCCGGCCCTGAGTTTTCAATGGCCTCAATTATATAATTTGTAGACCCGGCCATATCAGAGAGTGCGACAACTTCTCTTTTGCACTCTGGATGTACGATAATCTTCATGCCCGGGTGCTTTTTGCGAACTTCATTTACATTTTCAACAGTAAAATTTTCATGGACCGAACAATGCCCTTTCCAAAGGATGACCTTAACATTTTCTATGGTCCCTTCATATTCCAGCTGATCAGTAATAGGGTTCCATACAGCCATTTCATCCAGTCCAATTCCTAACTTATAAGCTGTATTTCTTCCTAAGTGCTGATCCGGAAGAAATAATATTCTTGGCTTCTGTTCCAATGCCCAGCTTACCATTTTTTCAGCATTTGAAGAAGTAACTGTTGCTCCCCCATTGCGGCCAACGAAAGCCTTTATAGCTGCAGTAGAGTTTACATATGTTAAAGGAAGCATGGAATCGCCAAATAACGCTAATAGCTTGGTCCAAGCTCTTTCAGTTTGGTGAATATCTGCCATATCAGCCATCGAGCATCCTGCACGCATATCAGGAAGAAGCACTTTTTGCTGTGGAGCAGTTAATATATCCGCAGTTTCAGCCATAAAGTGCACGCCGCAAAATACAATATATTCTGCCTCTGTGTTCTCCTGTGAAAGCTGGGCAAGCTTTAAAGAATCACCAGAAGCATCCGCAAATTGTATGACCTCATCTTTTTGGTAATGGTGTCCCGGGATAAACAGCTTCTTCCCCAGCTTTTCTTTTATTTCCCTTGCTCGTTCTTCAAGCTCAAGCACTGTCATCCCTCGATATTTATCCGGAAGTAATTTTGCTTGTTTTTCTGCTGTCTGAAAAATATTCATTGCCTTCATACCCCTTTGCCAAAAATACTTATTTTATCCGACTGTAACCTTAACGCTAATATCAAGCGCCTTTACTGAATGTGTTAGAAATCCGAGCGAAATAAAGTCAACCCCTGTATCACTGTAGCTGGCCAGGTTTTCTAAAGTAATTCCCCCTGAAGCTTCTGTCAGAACATTTTCAGGTACAATGCTAATCCATTCTTTAATCTCTTCAGGCTTCCTGTTGTCGAACATTATGACATCCGCACCTGCTTCAATTGCTTCCACTATTTGCTCTTTTGTCTCTGTTTCCACTTCGATTTTTACCATATGCCCTATTTTAGATCTTGCTGCTTCTACAGCTTTTGGGATGGAGCCTGCAAAAGATATGTGGTTATCTTTGATCATTACCGCATCATAAAGACCATAACGGTGATTATAGCCACCGCCGCACCGGACTGCGTATTTTTCCAGCATCCTAAGTCCGGGGGTTGTTTTCCTAGTATCGCAAATTTTTGTATGGGAACTGTTAAGAACCCGGACAGCCTCATTTGTTTTTGTTGCAATCCCGCACATTCTTTGGAGAAGGTTCAATATAACTCTTTCACCTTTTAAAAGAGCACCTACTGGGCCGATAGCCTCTGCAAGGACTTGGCCATTCTCAATCCTATCTCCGTCCTGTACTTTTAAATTTATATCTACAAGTGGGCTGAGAACGTTATATCCTAACCTGATAATTTCTTCTCCACAAAAAATGCCATTTTCTTTAGCCAAGAAGACAACCTTTCCTGTCTGGTCCTCCCCAAAAATAAGCTCACTTGTGAGGTCGCGCTCTCCGATATCCTCCAAAAAAAATTGTTCAAGTTGCAATCGCAGCTTTAGCTTGTTCACTTTTACCATCCCTTTCCGATTTTCGGCAGTGAATAATCCTTTTTCTCAGCCATTCATTTTTTTCAAACGGATAATCCCGGCGGAAATGACCGCCCCGGCTCTCTGTTCTTGTTAATGCAGAATCAGTTATAAGATAGGCTGCAATAAGCATGCACACCCTTGTCGTTTCATCAAGAGAAAGGTCGTCTAAACCTGCTGCTAACCAATTCTCAACTTGAAAGCCTTTAAGCCAGGCAAGCTGATTTAACAGCCCTTCCTTTGTTTTGATAATTCCTGCATGTTTCATCATATTGCTTTTAATTTCTTCTTTTGAAGGCAGACAATCTGGTGCCTTCCTTCCTTGCTCCAAAATTGGAAGTGTTTCAGGCACTTCACGGGAAGGCTGGGCATTGATCCACTCCGCCAGCCTTTGTCCAAAGAAGAGACCCTCAAGCAATGAGTTGCTTGCAAGCCGGTTTGCCCCATGTATTCCTGTGCAAGCTGCCTCGCCTATAGCGTATAAGCCAGGAATACTGCTTCGGCCCCATAAATCGGTTTTAATTCCACCCATTAAAAAATGGCTTCCAGGTGAAACTGGAATTTTCCCCGTCTTTATGTCAATTGCGTTTTGCTCACAGATGGCTGTAATAGTTGGAAACCTGGATTTAAAGTTATCTATGGAAGTTATATCTAAATAGACTGATTTTCCTGCTTTTAAAAGATTATAAATAGCCTGTGAAACAACATGCCTCGGTGCCAGATCTCCCTGGGGATGAACCCCTTTCATCACCGGTTTGCCGTCTTCGGTAATCAGGCGGCCTCCCTCTCCCCTTACCGCTTCCGAAATTAAGCCTAAAGCTTTGCCGTCTTTATATAGCAGAGTAGGGTGAAATTGCATAAACTCCATATCTGTTATTTCCGCTCCTGCCCTGTATGCCAGAGCAATGCCATCTCCTGTTGCGGTTTCCGCATTGGATGTATATTCATATATTTGCCCGCAGCCGCCAGTAGCCAGCACGACATGGGCTGAAAAGAACCTATGGATTTTTCCATGGGCATCTTTCCCTTTTGCTCCTATGCAGCTGCCGTCCGCCTCATTAATCAGCAAGTCAATTACATGGATGTTTTCTATGATTCTAATGTTTTCGTTTCTTTTTGAAAGCATAAAATCCATGACTGTTTTGCCGGTTGCATCTCCGCCTCCATGGATGATTCTATTTTCTGTGTGGGCGCCTTCCCTGCCTAATGCCATACAACCATGGGCATCCATATCAAACATGCATCCCTCTTCAAAGAGGTTCCTAATAAGTGAAGGTGCTTCAGTAGTAAGAGCCAATACTGCATCAAAATCATTATGATACCTTCCTGCTTCGAGTGTATCCATATTGTGCTTTAAAGGATGGTCGTTTTTTCCGATAGCAGCAGCAATGCCGCCCTGTGCCAAATATGAATTCCCATTCTTCACATGTGACTTTGTGAGAATAATCACATTTAAGTCTCGGCGCAGCTTCTTTGCCAACTGCAAAGCGGCCACCCCGCTTCCTATAACTAAAACGTCGGCATGCATATTCTTACCCTCCTGTTTTTACAGGTGTCTTGACACCTATATTTACATAGATTTAGAATTATGACAAGAGTTTTTCATAGAATTAGAGGAACTTACCATCTTCTAAAAGATTCTTAAAATAGAGGGCAGGTGGGATTATTAAGTACTTTGACTATGCTGCTTCATGTCCACTCGATAGAGAAGCGGCAGATGCCTATATAAAAGCTTCAAGTGAATTCTTTGGGAATTCGAGAAGCCTCCATGATCCCGGCAGTGCAGCTGAGGGGCTCCTAGATAATTGCAGGGGTGAACTCGCAAGGCTATTGGGGGTTGAGTGTGAAGGAATCTATTATACAAGCGGAGGAACGGAAGGAAACTTTCTTGCCATTCTTGCTTTGCTCTCTGCTTCTGAAATAGATGGGAAGCATATTATTACAGGAATGGCTGAACATTCCTCTATTCATAGCATCCTGGAGAAGCTTAGCATGGAAAAAGACTGCGAAATTACCAAGATCCCTTTTGGGGAGGATGGCCGTGTTGATTTACAAAAATTAAGGGCAGCCATAAGGAACGATACTGCATTAATTTCCATTCAGCACGGAAATTCTGAAATAGGTACATTGCAGCCCATTCGTGAAATCAGCAGCCTTTGCAAACCAAGAGGCATTTTGCTTCACAGCGACTGTGTCCATACATTTGGCAAAGCAGATTTAACAGATATAGCAAGGAGTGTGGATAGTTTAACGATTTCAGGACATAAATTTTATGGCCCAAAAGGGGTTGGTGCTATTTATATTGATCCTCGGCTCCGGTGGGATGCTTTTCTGCCTGGAATCCCCCATGAAAAAGGGCTTAGGGCTGGAACCGTAAATGTTCCAGGCATTGCAGCAATGACGGTTGCTGCGCAAAAAGCATATGAGAATCTACATGTTCATCAAAGCCATTTTCAGCTGCTGCGTACTATACTCCTGAACGAACTTAAGCCGGTACAGGATCAATTAGTTATTTATGACTTTGAGGCTGGGCACCAGCTGCCTTCGACATTGGGATTGCGCATTAAAGGGCTGGAAGGCCAATATACCATGCTCGAATGCAATAGGCATGGATTTGCTATTTCAACTGGGAGCGCCTGCAGTACAGGTATGCAATCCATATCTAAAACAATGAAGTCACTCGGTGTCACCGGAAAGAGCGGAAAGGAGTTTATTCGCATTTCTTTTGGATGGGATACATCAGCTGAAGAAGCAGGTGCTTTAGGCAGAGTGCTTGCAGAAATCGTCCGTTCGCAGGCAAGCCTCTAGCTTTTTATGTTATCCGGGTTATTATGGTAGAATGAGACATTATCGGAATATAAGGGAGAGTCAAAAATGAAGGAACAAAAAAAGGTACTTGGAGAGGAACGAAGGGCCTTTTTGCTCCAGCTTCTTAAAGAATGCGGACAGCCCATTACAGGCGGTGAGCTTGCTGCCAAAACAAATGTAAGCCGGCAAGTGATTGTGGGTGATATTACATTGCTCAAGGCAAGGAATGAGCCGATCATTGCCACTAGCCAGGGATATATGTATCTTCACCAGGCTTCTCCTTCTGTATCAGCAGAACGAACCATTGCCTGCCACCATTCCCCTGAAAAGACCGAAGAAGAATTGAATCTCCTTGTTGATCATGGAGTTACAGTAAAGGATGTAAAAATAGAGCATCCTGTATATGGGGACTTAACCGCATCAGTTATGGTATCAACAAGGAAAGAAGTAACACAGTTTATGGAGAAAATAAGAGCAACAAATGCAGCCTTCTTATCAGAACTGACAGAAGGTATACACCTTCATACCATCTCGGCCCCATCCGAACATACACTGGACGAGGCTGAAGATTCACTAAAAAAAGCTGGTTTTCTTATTGACCTGGAAAAATAAGAAAAGGATCCGGTCAAAAATCCGGATCCTTTTCTTATCTTTATTTTTCCATTAGTCTTGAAGCACCTTATTATCCTTTTTATTGAGCTGGAAATAGGGATAGCTGCCCAGTATTTTCACACCGCATCCCAAAGCCTCCAATTCTGCTACTGCACCTGGGATCAGCACATCATCCAATTTCATATCCACATCTATAATAAAGAAATAATTTCCAAGTCCGGTCTTCATCGGTCTTGACTCTATTTTAGTCAAGTTGAGTTTTCTCCATGCAAATGCCGAAAGCACCTGATGGAGAGCACCTGCCCTGTCAGCCGGCAATGTGACCATTACCGTCGTTTTATTACCGGAAAACTCTTCACGATCTTCATTAATGGATATTTCCTTTTGTGAAAGAACAATAAATTTCGTGTGGTTAAATTCAAAATCGTGGACATCCTGTTTGGCAATGGCCAATCCGTAAACTTCCGCCGCCAATTCATTTGCAATGGCTCCTGCCCTTTTTCCTGGATTCTCCATTACATATTGAGCTGCTGCAGCCGTTGAAGTTGTGTTTTCACACGGGATGCCTTTAAGCTCTTTATGTAAAAACTTATGACATTGCGCTATTGCGTGAGAGTGGCTATATACTATATCAGTATCAGCCCATTTTTCCAAATTGTCCGGATGAACCATAAAATGCTGGCGTATAGGAGCTGTCAGTTCGCCGACAATCGGCAAGCTTACCTCATGAATTAAATAATCAAGAGTAATGTTTACTGAGCCTTCCAATGCATTTTCAAGAGGAACGACAGCCAAGTCTATTTCATTTTCAATTAAAGCATCAAAGCAAGCCGGAATCGTTGGGTAGGGGACTGCAGTCTCCTTTGGAAATAAGCTTCTTACCGCTATATCTGTAAAGGTTGCCTTCGGGCCCAAAAATCCTATTTTCACGGTAACTTTCTCCCCTTCATCAGATTTATTTCAACATACTGAAAACTTTCTTTATACTTTACCACTTTAACCGATTTATGTAAATTCCAAATTCAAATATTCCAAAGAAGTGCTTTTTTGGCTGCGATATGAAAAGCATGGCTTGTCTAATAGCAAAAAAGCGCCGGATACCGGAGCGCAGTTTCTTACGCACCTGTTCCCAGCACTTCTACTTTTTCTACAAATTCCAGTTTGCGGAGCCTGCCCAAAAGCTCATCAATCTCGATTCCCATTTCCGTTACATTCAAAGAAAGGGTGACATTCGCCCTTCCTTGAAGGGGAATGGTTTGGTGAATAGTAAGGACATTGCAGCCCGATGAAGCTACGACACCCAGCAAGTGTGATAATGTCCCAGATCTATCTTCCAAATGAAAAAATAATGTTATAAGCCGTTCTTTTACAACAGTATGAAAAGGAAAAACCGTATCTCTGTATTTATAAAAAGCACTTCGGCTTAAATCGACTTTTTGGACAGCATCCCATACCGATTCCGCTTTTCCCCGTTCGATCATTTCCTTCGCATCTAATGTCTTCTTCATCGCTTCAGGCAAAACATCTTCGCGAACTAAATAAAACTTTTTATCGAATCTATCTTTTCTCATTTCTCCACCCCGTCAATCGAGAAGGTTAGTCAATAAACTCGAACTCATAGTCAAGAAGCTTAACGGTGTCGCCGTCTTTTGCACCTTTTTCACGCAGCGCATCATCCACACCCATGCCGCGAAGCTGTCTTGCAAACCTGCGGACAGATTCATCTCTCGAGAAATCCGTCATCTTAAATAGCTTCTCAATGGCATCTCCAGATACTACAAACACTCCTGCCGGATCCCTTGTGATAACAAATTCAGTCTGATCGGCTTCATGCTTATAAAGAACCCGGTGCACTCCTGTATCTTCTTCTTCATGAGCAAGCGGGAATTCAGGAGTTTCTTCAAGCTTATCAGCAACAGCAAATAATAAATCCCTTAATCCTTGTCTTGTTAATGCGGATATTGGGAAGATTGGATAATCTTCTTCAAGCTGTTCTTTGAATTTCTCCAGATTTCCCTCCGCATCCGGCATATCCATCTTATTCGCTACAATGATTTGCGGTCTTTCTGTCAGACGCAGGTTATACTCCTTCAGTTCTTTATTAATTGTCATATAATCCTCGAAAGGATCTCTTCCTTCAACAGCTGCCATATCGATTACATGGACAATGACCCTTGTTCTCTCAATATGACGTAAAAACTGGTGTCCAAGGCCTATTCCAGAATGAGCGCCTTCAATTAACCCAGGCAAGTCTGCCATGACAAAGCTGCGGCCATCTTCGGTCTCCACCATTCCGAGATTAGGTACAATCGTCGTGAAATGATATTCGGCAATTTTCGGCCTTGCCGAAGAAACCACGGATAGCAGGGTTGATTTCCCAACACTTGGGAAACCTACCAAACCTACGTCAGCAAGGAGCTTCAGCTCAAGCACGACATCTCTTTCCTGTCCTGGCTCACCGTGCTCGGACAATTCCGGTGCAGGGTTTGCAGGTGTTGCGAAGCGGGTATTTCCCCTGCCGCCCCGTCCGCCGCGGGCTATGACAGCTTTTTGGCCATGTTCAGTAAGATCGGCGATAACCTCGCCAGTATCAGCATCAGTCACAACTGTCCCTGGCGGCACCTTAACAATCATGTCTTTTGCATTTTTTCCATGCTGGTTTTTTGACATGCCGTGCTCACCGCGTGGCGCTTTAAAATGGCGCTGATAGCGGAAATCCATTAACGTGCGCAAACCCTCATTCACTTCAAATACAACATTAGCTCCTTTGCCGCCGTCACCGCCGGCAGGACCGCCATTCGGCACATATTTTTCACGGCGGAAAGCAACCATCCCATTGCCTCCGTCGCCGCCTTTTACGTAAACTTTGACTTGATCGACAAACATTTTTATTCCTCCCGTCTGCAGTATGTCCCTTTTGTGAGGCGTTCAGCCAAACAGTGGGTACTGACTGGATCCACTCCTTATTGAAGGATTCCCCTCAAACCTGCAGAGTTTCACACTTAGTATTACTTTTTACGACGGAAATCACTCTCTGCCATCAGCAATAAATGGCACAAAAAGCTCCAGCGCAAGTTCCTGTTCAGCTATTTCCTGAACAGAAACAATTATGTTATCGTGTTCTTTGTTTAAGAAACTTTCCAATCTGTCCATATTTGTTATTATTCCGCTAAAATCAAAAAAGAAACGGGCTCCTTCTTTTTCCTGGCTGATTGAAACAGATAAATGGTTATCTTGATAAGCCTTTACCGAGGAATCCAGACAGGCAAAAAAAGAGCCTGTCCACTCAAAAAGGATGCCATCATCCAATTTTCCGGCTATTGTATCATCAAGCACTTCATATTCAAGCTGAAAGGAATGATTTTCCCAATTATATGTGAATAAAAGCGAAGCAAATTGAGGAAGGTTCAAATTCGAAAGTTTTGCTTCCTGCTGTGCCTCTACCACAATTTCATCTATTATTTCCTTTGCCCTCTCAACCTTGTTCAGGGAAAGGTTTCCCTTAATTAATTGTATTTTGTTTAGCCAGTCATGCCGGGCATGACGCAGCACCTCAATTATATTCCAGTCTTTTTCCATAAATGCACTCCTGTACGGTTATTAAGGTGTCAGAAGACTGTGCTTGCTGTAAGTATATCAAAAAAACAATAGTCAGTAAGCAATTTTATGCTAAATAAGAAAATATTGCTTTATGTATGGAGAAGCAGTCACAGCACCGAATAGAATGGCTGTCTTCTAAAAAGCTTTAAATTACTTAAATAGCAGCTCTGTTAGCCTAACCTGCAGATTTCCGAACCAGGTGCTCAAGTGAACCTTGCGGGCGGTCAGAGAGCCTCCTCAGCACAGAGCAGAAGTGCATAGCTGAAAACTTTTTAACCAAAAAGAAAACCCTAACCTTGTGGGCTAGGGTTTTCTCAAAAGGCTTAAGCCTCTTGAGCTGCAGGATATACGCTCACTTGCTTGCGGTCACGTCCAAGACGCTCGAACTTAACAACACCGTCTACTTTCGCAAATAGTGTGTCGTCGCCGCCTTTACCCACGTTTACACCTGGGTAGATCTTAGTACCGCGCTGACGGTACAGGATAGAGCCGCCAGTTACGAATTGTCCGTCTGCACGCTTAGCGCCAAGACGCTTAGCGATTGAATCACGGCCGTTCTTTGTAGAACCTACTCCCTTTTTAGAAGCGAACAACTGAAGATCTAATTTTAATAGCATTTATTCCACCTCCTGCTTTTTGAAGGTAATCTTTATATACTTTCCGTAGTCTTCTTCAATCGTTTGCAATGATACGACCATGCCTTCAAGAAGAAGCTGCACTTTCTCATTTATGTCATCCTCAAGATCGGGAAGAACACAGCGGAGAAAGCCATCATCATGGCCAATCTCTGGCGTCACACCTGTTAAGGCATGGACAGCATTAATTGCGCCAATGGAAACTGCAGATACGCCCGCACAGACAATATCTTTGCCTCTGTTCGCGAAAAATGCATGACCGCTGATTTCAAACGAATGAATATCATCGGAACTCTTACGATTAATCGTAACTTCAATCATCTATATCGCCTTATTAAGCGTTGATTTTTTCAATCACAACTTTAGTGTATGGCTGACGATGACCTTGCTTTTTGCGATAGTTTTTCTTCGCTTTGTACTTGAATACAGTGATTTTCTTTTGACGGCCTTGTTTTTCAACTTTTGCTGTAACAGTAGCACCATCAACTACAGGGCTTCCTACTTTTACATTATCTCCGCCAACGAAAAGAACTTTTTCAAAAGTAACTGTTTCGCCTGCTTCTGCGTTAAGCTTTTCAATGTAGATGGCTTGACCCTCCTCTACACGTACTTGCTTTCCGCCAGTTTCAATAATCGCGTACATGAACTGCACCTCCTCTTAGACTAAGACTCGCCATCCCAGGCGCCGAGCCAATGGCACTCGCAGCTAGACATAACTGCGCGGACTTAAAAACCTGTTCTGAGCGGTTGTAGCACGGGTGCGCTACAAACATAACATCAAAATCCTATCATATAATGACTAATCATGTCAATAAATAATTATATGATTCACTTGTTCAGCACCTAAAAATATTGCTAGCTTAAACAATTATAAAGCCGATGCCTTCCTTTGAAAAGCGGAAAAATCATGCACCTGTGCCAAGCTCAAAAAAGCAGGCAGGGACCTTTTATTCCCCGCCCGCTTTTGCATTTAATTCTTCTGCATTGCCGAACTGCCTGATTTCATAAAACGGCTTGGAGCTCTCTTTGAAGGAAAAGATCACATCCATGCCAATGCTGTCTCCTATTCTTTTTTTATGAATTCCATTTTCACCTGAAAAGACATTTCCAACTTCACGGCTTGTCACTACCCAAACAGCTTCATGATCCTGTCCGCGAAACTCCCATAATTCCCTTTCCAGCCTGAATGCGATTGTTTCAGCACTTAGGACCCATCCTGTTCCTTCACAGACGGCACATCTTTGGGTAAGTGACTCAGAAATGGCAGGCTTCGTTTTTTTTCGGGTCAGCTGAAGGATTCCGAGCGGGGTGAAACCAATCAGATTCGTGCGCCTTTCATCTTTTTGCAGAGCTGACTCCATTTTGGAGAGAATATGTTTTCGATCAGCTTCTTCCTTCATATCAATAAAGTCAATTAAAATCATGCCGCCAATATCTCTTAGCCTAATTTGCCTTGCTGCCTCTTCGGCAGCCCATTCATTCGTTTTCAAAACCGTGTCCCTGCGGTCAAGCTTGCCGGCATACTTTCCGGTATTTACATCAATAATTGTCAAAGCTTCAGCTTCATCAAAAATAAGATAAGCTCCGTTTTCCAGCCAAACAATCCGCTTTAGCGCTTTGTCAATTTCAGCTTCTATTCCATGAGAGGCAAAGATATTTTCCTTGCCCTTATATAGGCGAATAGGAAGATGACTGCTTTTACTAAGCAAATCCTTAATCCTTAAATCGTCTACAACGATTTCCCCCGTATCCATTTTCTTTATTTCTTCCACAATCTCTTCAAAAAAAGAGTCCGCTTCAAAAACCTTCCCTGGCTTTTTTAAAGCCTTTGCCGCCTTTAAAAGCTCCCTGTACTCCATCCTGAGCTTGTCAAGCTCTTCTCTAATTTCCTCTTCATGCTTATTTTCACAGGAAGTCCTAAAAATCAGACCCTCGTTTTCTTCTTTCAGCCGATAGCCCAGCTGCCGCCATTTATCTCTGGCAGCATAATCTTCAATTTTTTTTGAAACTGCTACATAACGGCCATTAGGCAAATAAATAAGAGAATCCCCTGGGAACTCTATCAAACCTGACAATCTGGGACCTTTTGTTCCTGTCGCATCCTTTTCAACCTGGACCAGCAGTTTTTCACCTTGATGTACATAAGACGAAATGCTTCGTTTGTCCTTAACCAGCTTTTCTTCACCGGAAGCAGCAAAAGAAGCCAATTGATCGCGATGCAGAAACCCGCTATGTTCTTCTCCGATTTCCACAAATGCTGCATTCAGGCCAGGCATAACTTTGGCAACTGTTCCCAAATAGATATTCCCTACTGATGACCGCTGCTTCGGCTGGTCAATGAAGAGCTTCTCGACCCTGCCATTTTTTATGCGGGCAGCTCTCCGTTCTCTTAATACATAATTAACAACTAGCGTATCCAAATAAATTCCTCACTTTAATGCAGTATTACAAGCTATATAGCTTTTATGAAGCTTGCTCTTAATAAACATACAGCAAATCACCAATTTTGGCTGTCAGCACCTTTTCTGCAAAATAGGCATGCAGCAGCTCATTTTCATCCAAAGACCCCTTTTCTTTGCCGTCTTTTTCTATAATGATCGGATGCTTGCATCCACGCTGAAACCTTTCCAGAACGTGAATAACCAATTCTTCTTCTTTTACAACCAAGGGCTTTAATGTGCGAAAGTCGCTGTTCTTCCCATAATATCTCTCAAGGAGGAAACGGATAAAAACAAATCGGCTTTGCTTCCATTCATGATAAAGCGAAAACAGCAAAAAAGCGAGAATCACCCATATATTCAGGTTAACTGGAGACGTCAGCAATATAAAAATAATAAACCCGATTAAGCCAGCAGATGATATCAGCAATGTTATTCTGTGGGCCTCTGGAAATGCCCGATAAAGTGATAAGCATAAAAAAATCAGCTTTCCGCCATCCAATGGCCAGACAGGAAGCAGATTAAAAATCAATATCATTAAATTAAACTGTATAAATGGCTGAAAGATATCTGCAGGCATCCAGGCAAGCTCGTAAAAGAGCAGTGCCGCTCCCATCATCCAAATATGCTGAAGCGGCCCTGAAATAATGACAATAATTTCTTCCTTAAGCGGGCGGTTTCCATGTTCATCCATTTCTGCTACACCGCCAAAGGGCAAAAGGGCTATTCTTTTAATTCTCCAGGAAAAAAAGGACGCTGCTGCTGCATGCCCCATTTCATGTACAAAAATAATGACAAGCAATAGGCACAATTCAATAAAATGGGCAGTAATAACTGCCAGCCCAATAATTGCCCATAACAAAGGATGTATATGAATATTCTTTATCAATTCTGCCATTTTATTCAAATGGTATCACCTGAATCGGATCTATAAAGTTATCATCTTTTTTTATAGCAAAATAAAAAGAACCTTTATCACCATCTTCAGTATTTCCCGCAGTGCCTATGCCTGTGCCTTTTTCAATATATTGATATAGATTTACATTAATCTCCGCTAAATTGCCATACCATGATTCGCTTTTATCACCATGCTGGATAATTACTGTATTGCCAAATCCATCCTTTTTACCAGCGAAGCGGACAAGACCTTCGCTCATTGCCTCAACAGATGCTTCCTTCCCGGTCTCAATGGTGATTCGTTGGCCATTGTCATTGAAGTCTTCAAGAATCTTTGCAGAAGCAGGAAGTGCATAATCACTGTCTTCTGAAGATTTTTGTGTCTCATTCTTCCCATCTGAAAAGGGGAGAAATGCCAGAGGTTTTCCAAATTGCTCTTCATACCATCCTGAAACTGCAGCAAATTGAAAGTCCCTTTCCATTGATGCCTTCACAAAATCCCTTGCCGGGTCAAGGTTTGCCGCACCATTTTTAAAAAGGATTGCTGCCAGTAAGAATATACAGGCAGAAGCCAGCAGCTTGAACAGAAATAACTCTTTACGAAATAAAGGATGATCCCCTTCACCCAATTTGCTTTCATACGAAGGAAGCTTATGAAACCCATAGCGTTCCTCATCTTCTGTCCAAAGAATATTTGAATCAGCCTTTTTGGACACCCTATCTTTTTCCTTTTTGCGGCGTGCGATTCTTTTTCGTATTTCATCCGCCCTTGAATTCATAAGATCCCCACCATTCTTAATTAACTCTATTTGTACAAGTTTATGAGTTGTCCAAAAAGAGTATGACACCAAGTAGCGGTTCAAAAAAAATAACCGGGGAAACATCCCCGGTTTGCTGGACTGAAATTAATTATTTAACACCAAAAAACTTTTTAATTTTTGAAAAGACGCCTTTGCTCTCTTCCTCAAGAGGCTGGAGCGGAACCGATTCACCAAGGATGCGGCGGGCAATATTGCGGTATGCCACTGAAGCTTTGCTATTAGGGTTTAATGCAATCGGCTCGCCATGGTTGGAAGCCTTGATTACTTCATCATCATCTGCCACTATGCCAATTAAATCAATGGAAAGATGGGCTGTAATTTCATCTACATCCAGCATATCTCCATTTTTCATCAAATGGCTGCGAATTCTGTTAATGATCAGCTTTGGAGCCTCTACATTCTCTTCTTTTTCCAGGAGGCCGATAATCCTGTCAGCATCACGGACAGCTGAAACTTCCGGAGTTGTAACAACAATTGCTTTATCAGCTCCGGCAACCGCATTTTTATAGCCTTGTTCTATACCTGCGGGACAATCGATTACGATATAATCATAATCCTGCTTCAATTCATCTACGAGCTTTTTCATCTGTTCAGCCTTTACAGCTGATTTATCGCTTGTTTGAGCCGCTGGCAGCAAATACAGCAAGTCGTCAAAACGCTTATCTTTGACCAAAGCCTGATGAATCTTGCAGCGGCCTTCAACCACATCCACAAGATCATAAATGATGCGGTTCTCCAAGCCCATCACAACATCAAGGTTACGCAGGCCAATGTCTGTATCTATAAGGCAAACCCTTTTCCCCTGCAGGGCAAGGGCCGTACCTACATTTGCAGAAGTAGTCGTTTTTCCGACACCGCCTTTACCGGACGTAATGACAATCGCTTCTCCCATCCTAGCTTCCCCCTTGCAATCTAGTAATATTTGGTCTTAGATGCATTAAAACTTGTAATCGATCAACTGTAATTTGCTCATTTTCATCTATGTAAGCACATTCCATTTCTCTTTTTTCATCGTCCTGATCCTTGTCAGGGGCCCTGTTTATGCAGTTGCTGATCCTTATTTGGGAAGGTTTCATAAGAGAAGCAACTACAACAGCTTCCTTATTTCCATGGCAGCCTGCATGGGCAATTCCTTTTAAGGCACCCATAATAAAAATATTCCCGCCAGCCATTACAGTGCCCCCCGGGTTTACATCCCCAACAAGAAGCAAATCTCCAGGAACTTCTAAAACCTGCCCAGAACGAATAATTTTTGCGACGGATATGATTTCATTTACTTCCTTCTGTTTTTCAGCTTCTTCCTTCGTTATTACATTCGAGCTGATGGACTCCACTATCAGGTTTTTCTTTTTTCGAATTAACTCCTTCAGTTCTTCCTGCTGCACTGAAGTAAGATAACGATTGCCCACCTGGACCCTGACCGAAATAAGCCGGTCTTCTCCAGCTCTCGAGCTTTCTGATAGCTTTATATCAAGTTCTTTCTTCAGTTCTCCATAAGAGCAGGAATCATCGAGATGCAGTGTCAGCCCGTCTTTTGTCCCTTTAATTGTAACGTTTTGGTTTTTTTTCATTTCAAGATGTTCACCTCAATGATAAGAAACGCATAAGTACCACCATAGCACTCTATTGCATGCAGCCGGCCTAATAGAACTTTTATAACAATAATCATTAGGCAGATGATCAGCCAAGGCTAATACTTCTAACAAATTATGTCAATTATCCCTATCCTAAATGCCCATAGTTAGTAGATTTCGACAGAAACCTTCTAAATTCCTTTTTCCCTAAAAATAATCATTTAAAAGAAACCGGGGTCAGCCGGTTTCTTTTTCTGGATATAGAATGCTGCTTATAATTTTTATACCCTAAACGCTATTCATTTAAGCTTATAGCATATTTCTCATATAGTCTCTTGAATGGATAGGCCGCCAGGATGATAAAAATCAAATTCAAGATAAGGGTGGGCACAAGGCGCAAAGACAAAAAGGCTGCAAAATCCATATCTGTCCGATGAATCAAAAAGTTCATTTGATAGGCTCCAGCCTCAAGCAAGGCAACACCCATAAGCACAATTATAGATGCCATCACAATATTCGTTTGCAGTATTTTCATCAATTTAGTTGTGATGTAAGCAATAATAGGAAACAAAAATAAATAGATTCCGATGATTTCTACATATACGATATCAAAAAGGAGGCCGAATAAAAGCCCATAAATTACGCCGTGCTTTTTTGAACCATAAATAGTCAAAAACAGCAAGCTGACAATCAAAAAATGCGGAACCGCTATTTTGCCGTTGCCAAACAGCTCTGGCGAAGTGACTTGAACAAATATGCTCTCACTTATAAATAAACCCAGGAGTACGAGAGGAAGCAGGAGTTTTCTCACAGTTCCTCCTCCTTCTCATCAATCATTTCCATTAATTCTGGCTGAAGAGCCCCTCTTTTTACGACCATAACATGTCCTATATCGTAAAAATCCGCGCCTGGCTTCACATAAGCGGTCTGTGTCAGTCCAAATTCATCAGGAACTATTTCGACGACTTTTCCAATTGGCAAACCTTCTGGGAATACACCGCCTAATCCGGATGTAATTACGTTTTGATCCTTCTCAACTTTAGCATCATAAGGAATGCGCTTAAGCAGGAGAAGGCCATTTTCTTTATCGTACCCTTCAATCAGGCCAAAAAAGTTTTTTTCACCGGCCTGAATTTTGGCCGATATGCGATTGGTAGGATCCATGGAGCTCAGCAATTGTACAGTCGATGTGAACGTATTGCTGCTCTTCACCTTGCCGATCAGACCTTTTGACGTAATAACAGCCATATCGGGTTCAATTCCAGCATTTTTGCCTTTATTGATAATAAGCAGTTCATGCCACCGATCCGGATTCCTTCCGATCACAGTAGCCTGCTTCGGTTCAAATTCACTTAATGAATCTTTTTTATCAAGAATTTCGCGAAGTTCAGTATTATCTTTCTTAAGCCGCTGAACTTCTGACTCCAAGCGTGCAAGTTCATCCAGCCTTGTCTTTAGCTCTTTATTTTCTTTGTATGTATTTTGCAAGTCTTGGATATTTTCAAAGAATCCAGCCACATAGTTTACAGGCCGGGATACGGCATTTTGCACAAAACCGGTCGTATCTTTTAAAAATTGCTCAGGCCAAGTTAAATTTTCTCTATCTTTTAAAGAAAATCCAATCAATGCCACGAGAATAATGATGCTGACAAGCAAAATAATCAGGCGTTTATTCAAGAAGAACTGTGGCATCCTTTACACCTCGATCAGTATTTTTTCCATAGGCATTAAAAAAAGGCAGACGGCACCTGCCAATAGGCGCCAGTAGCTAATTAATGATCCTAAACAGCATATATCTAGTAATTTATATACAGGAACATACGAAAGTGGAGCCCAAACACTTCAGCATAGTGAATGGGCTTCATAATCCTTTCGTATTGATGAAACTCTATTATCGTGATTCCTTGGCTTTATTTTTGAATAGATCAATATGGTCAAGAGCTTTTCCAGTACCGATTGCTACACAATCAAGCGGATTTTCTGCAATAAGGACAGGCATTTTTGTTTCTTCGCTGATTACCTTGTCCAAATTGCGGAGCAATGCACCACCGCCAGTCAACACAATTCCTCGGTCCATAATATCTGCAGCTAATTCAGGCGGTGTTTTTTCCAGCGTATTTTTCACGGCATCCACAATCGCATAAACAGTATCATTAAGAGCTTTAGAAATCTCTTCAGCGGTAATCTCAATCGTTTTTGGCAATCCAGTCAAAAGATCACGGCCGCGGATTTCAATATTTTCCACGCCATCAGGATCTCCAGCAGAACCAACTTCAACCTTGATCATCTCAGCAGTCCGGTCACCGATCATCAGGTTATAAGTTTTACGTATATAATTAATAATCGCATCATCCATTTCATCGCCGGCAATGCGGATGGACTGGCTTGTTACAATGCCGCCCAAAGAAATAATGGCTACCTCGGTAGTTCCTCCGCCGATATCCACTACCATGCTTCCCGTTGGTTCCCATACAGGAAGGTTAGCACCAATTGCAGCAGCAAACGGCTCTTCAATCGTATAAGCATCACGCGCTCCTGCCTGGCGGGTTGCATCCACAACTGCACGTTCTTCAACAGCCGTAATCCCGGATGGAACACAAACCATTACATAAGGCTTTCCAGAGAAGAAGCCCTTATTTTTGTTTGCCTGTTTGATATAATATTTCATCATAACAGCCGTTGTTTCATAATCCGCAATTACGCCATCCTTCATTGGGCGCAGCGCCACAATATTGCCAGGTGTTCGGCCGATCATGTTTTTCGCATCGTTTCCGACAGCCACAATATTCTTTGTATCTGTCTGCAAAGCAACAACGGACGGCTCTCTTACGACAATTCCTTTCCCTTTTACATAAACAAGTGTATTAGCTGTCCCTAAATCTATTCCAAGGTCTCTAGTACCGATTCCAAACATAAATGGTATCTCCCTTTCTGATACATATTGCTAAGATAAGGTATAATTATTGAAATTTCTCTAATTTATCAGGTAAAATGAGCCTTTTAAACACATAAGCATCTCAAAAATCATAACCAATATTATATCGTATCGTCAAATAAAAACATAGCCTTTTTAAAGGTAATTTCAAAAGCCATATTATAGGTAGCCTTTCTCTTTCAAGCTGACAAATTTGTTTTCACCGATAATAAGGTGATCAAGCACATCGATTCCAATGATTCTGCCGGACTCTGCCAGCCTTTTTGTTACCTCTATATCCTCCCTGCTCGGAGTCGGGTCACCGCTCGGATGATTGTGGATACAGATAATGGATGCTGCCGATCTGCGAAATGCCTCTTTAAATACCTCCCTCGGATGTACAATAGAAGCGTTCAGGCTCCCGATAAAAATGGTCTGTTTATGGAGTACCTGATTTTTGGTATTTAAATAAAGGCACACAAAATGTTCCTGAGACAGAAAGCGCATATCGTTCATGACATAATTGGCTCCATCTTCAGGAGAGCGGATGATATATCTGTCTTCGTATGTGAGATTAGAAATCCTCCGGCCAATTTCTGCAGCAGCAAGCAATTGGATTGCCTTTGCTGTTCCAATTCCCTTGATGGCGGTGATTTCATCCAGCGATGCATCCTTCAGCAGCCGGAGCCCTTCAAATTGGGTAAGCAGCCTATTTGCTAACTGTAAAACAGATTCATCTTTCGTACCTGTTCTGAGCAAAATAGCAATTAATTCGTGATTGGATAAGCTTTGTGGTCCACTTTGGACAAACCGCTCACGAGGTCGTTCATCTTGAGGGAAATCTTTAATCATAAAAGATTCAGTTTGCATATTATTCCTCCCAGCCATTGGTGGAAGGGAGCAGAAGATGAGGAAATGATATTAAGGAAGAGGGTAGCCCGATTTCCTTAATTCCCGAACTGTTCTTGACAAAGGAAGGCCGACAACCGAAAAGTAATCTCCCCTGATGCTTTTTACAAGCACACTGCCAAAGCCTTGAATTCCGTATGCTCCTGCCTTGTCAAAAGGTTCACCGGTGCCGATATAAGAGTTAATTTCTTCATCTGTTAACTCCCAGAACTCCACATCGGTTTTTTCATAGAATTTTACTTGTTTGCCTGGCGCAACAATGGATACACCTGTATATACGGCATGAGTTGTTCCCGATAAGCTTTTAAGCATGCTGAAAGCTTCTTCGCTGCTGCCGGGTTTTCCTAAAACGTTTCCGTCTTTTACGACAACAGTATCTGATCCAATCACATACGAATCAGGAAATTTTTTAAAAACCGCATTTGCTTTCCTAAAGGCAAGTTCTTTTACAATATCCCCGGGTTCCATTCCGGGTTCAAAGCTTTCATCAACATCACTGCTGGAAACTTCAAATGATAAACGAAGATTTTCAAGAAGTTCTTTTCGCCGTGGAGAAGAAGAGGCTAAAATGAGGTTTTGCATATTATCACCTTACCTTTTATGTATCATTATGGGAGATACAGATTAATCGTATCAAAAATTTGCCAGACAAACAATTTAAAAGAGGAACATTTCAAAAATTATTTGCTAAGATACTATGGATATCGACAAAATGAAAGAGCCTGCCGAAATTTCCCGAACAGACTCCTTTAATATGCGGTATTTCCCAGAAAATATTCGAATAGGAGAAGATTTTGACACCTATATCCTATAATGACTGGTACGCAGCCAAAAACGCAAGCAGGTGCTCCTGCACCTTGCTTGCTGAACCAGCATCTCCAGATTTCTGGAATGCATCCAGCTGCTTTGATGCATTGCTAAGTTCTTCTCTTATTGAAATAAGGCTTTGGTTCTTAATTTGATCAGCTGGCAATTTGTTTAGATTATCGCTCTGTTTTTTTATATCCTCGAGCAATCCGGCAGAAATAGATTTTTCAACAGCAGCACCTGAGGCACCTGCCGAAAGGCTTTGGTATAGAGCCGGCGCCATTTCAAGGAGCTTCTTCTCCTCAGCATTCAATCCCTCTACAGACTTCTCCTCAAATGCAATTTTTTTTGCAAAAACGTCAATTCCCTTGCTTTTAAGATCCGCTCCTATAGCTTTTGCATGATCAATACTGTCAGACACACCTAAAAATAAAAAAGTCTGGCCGCCCATTTCAATTATCTGGCCGCTGGCGTCTTTTTGAGCATTTGCTTCCTGTATCTGTTTGGCAGCTTCTTTGTTTGAGAAAACACCCCCCTGTACCACATAGGTAGTTATTGGTTCAAGTGTTGATGTTTCCGTTCCAGCAGCCGACTGTTCAGAAGGAGCCGGGGTTTGGCTAACAGCAGGCGCGGCCGTTTCAGCAGCCTGATCAGTGAACACTAACTTAAGCATAATGAATCCAAAACTTGTCCCCAGCAGGACAGCGAAAAAGACAGCCAAAAAAATGGATGTAAGAAACCCTTGCTTGTTTTTTCTCTTGAAATTTTTGGCCAATGTACTGAGTCCTTTATAGGCTGGATTTTTAGGAGGACTTGCTATATTAAATTCTTTTATCTCAGAATCCTCCGTTTCATCCGGAAGGATCCAATCAAAACTATCATCTGCTTCTTTTCCAGCTGCTGTCTGTATCGAAGCAAAGAACTCCGTTTCCTCGTGTTTTTCCTTTTTATCCAGCTCTTTTGGCTTCCAGGTTTCTTCCTGCTTTTCATCACTATTCTCCTGAAACGGACGGTCTTTGCCATTTAACTTTATTGTAATTGTTTTCCCATTGTTGGACTTGTCCACATCTTGTCCTCCTTTCATGTCGATTAATGAATTGGTTTCATCCTAACATAACGCCAAAAAAAAATAACAAGACTTTTGTCGTCTTGTTATTGAATGATTTCGTCAAATATCGGCATTTAAGAAGAGTAGGCATTTCCAATCGTTTCATCCGGTAAATCGATCCAGGCAAGGGACAGCTGGAAGCTTGCAGCCAGATTCGTTAACCAGCTGCCTGTTCCTATTGGGATCTAATTCTAGCTGGGGAAATTGTCAGTCTTGTCTTTCAATTATACAACAAACTCTATGCCTGTTGCCTGCTATTTATGGCCTAATTCGCTTAACCCCTCCATTACAATAAAAAATTTGAAAAATACCAATTAATAATTTTGTCTCCATAAAAATAGGCCAATATCGCACCTGCAGCTATAAAGGGGCCAAATGGTACAGGCTGCCTTTTTTTATATTTGCCAATCAGCATTCCGCCAAATCCATATATGGCACCAGCCAATGTAGCCAAAAAGAATGACAGCAAAGTCAGTTTAAAACCAAGCACGATTCCAATGAGGAAATATAATTTAATATCTCCTCCACCCATTCCCCCTTTGCTTATTACAGCAATAGCGAAGAGCAGAAGGAATCCCGCCGCAGCCCCGAGAAACGAATCCCACCACGGAGAAAGAGGCACGACTAATCTTTCCGCTATTAAAATCGGCAAAAAAAACAATAGGACTTTGTCAGGGATTACCATGTAAACAATGTCCGAAACAAAAATAATCACCAATAAAGAAATGAATGTTAAAGCAACAAGCAGTTCCAGGTTAAAATTTAAATGATGGAATGCAAATACAAATAATAAACCAGTGGCCAATTCTATCAATGGATAGACAGGTGAAATTGAAGTTCCGCAGCCCCGGCATTTTCCCCTTAACAAAATATATGAGAATACAGGGATCAGGTCTCCTGCAGTCAAATTCCGCTGGCAAACCGGGCAATGAGACCTCGGTGCAACAATGGATTTTTTCAATGGGACTCTCAGCCCAACTACATTGTAAAAAGAACCTAAAACTGCTCCTAAAACGAACAAATATAAATAAATAATAAGCATAAAAAGCCCTTTTTCCTTTTCTATGAATATAATCCTTATTATACTAAAGAATATTTCTGTTGGAAATTACAAAAAGACCTCCTCGGGAAAGAGGACATTTATATGTCTATTAACTCTTTCATTCTCAATTTTAGGTCTATCCAAAACTGGAAGACTCATTTGAACAAATCGGACTGACACCCAGTGCTAACCCATGAATTTCCTACATTTTTCAGCTAAGAAAAAGGCTCTATCCGTATGAACTGTGCCCCAGTTTACGGACAGTTTTAAAAAAGCACCTATGCTGCTAGTAGATGACCCCGGTATTGTACCGGGGTCATTTTATTTAAACCCCATTGATACCTGTGATGGTTATATTCCTTGATTATTCGATCCACTTCTATTTTTACATCTCTTAAATTATCTAAGGATTTATACTCTGCTAAATCTTTAAAGTGTCCAAAGAAACTTTCCATGGGTGCGTTATCCCAACAGTTTCCCTTTCGGGACATTGATTGGGTTAAGCCAAGTTTCTTTACTTTGCTTTGGAATAGGGGATGAGTATAGTGAAAACCTTGGTCAGAATGCAAGATGGCTTCTGGATGAAACTGAT
>NZ_JAEL01000029.1 GCF_000518885.1 Bacillus sp. J33
GTGTCAGCGGGAGACCCCGCAGGTGCGAATGCACCGAGGAGCGTCGGACCGCCCGCGGAAAGCGAGTGCCTCGTGCTGAAATCAACAGGCAAATTTAACAGAGCCTTATATTTAAAAATGCACTTATTCAAAAATTGGAATTCTTGAGTTAAAGAGTTTCGAAGTCAATATACACTCGTCATCTCTAGGTAATATATCGACAGTCTTGCTGTTTATTCCAGACTGCCAGCCTAAGAAATAGCTGCTTACTTTTAATACGAAATAAGGTAATTATAGTTGAGGACTAATAATCAGAAACGGGCGCTTTTCCGTAGCAGGAAAACGCCATTATTTATAAATGGGGCCAGATTGTTTATACGACAAAATAAGTAATTGCTTATCTTGATGGTTAAGGTGTCAGGCACTACATAAGGACATTTGTCCTTCTGTGATGTCTGACACATTTTTTTGTATAAAGTCTAATAATTAACGAAAAATAAGGATATAAGATTCAATATAAACATGGATCATCCGTCTATCCTCTATCAAACAATTGAACAAGGCAGGCAGAAATGAGGGGAGTTTTTGGAAATCGTTGAACGTTTGTTTGCTCAATATGGATATTTAGTGTTGCTGATCGGTCTGCCCATGGATTTAATTGCTCTTCCGATACCTCCTGGAAACTCGACACTTGCATACACCGGATATTTATCCTACAAAAATGTTCTCGATCTTCTGCCAGCTCTAGCTGCGGCGTATTCTGGATCGGTGCTGGGTATAACGGCTACGTATTGGATCGGAAACAAGTTGGGGATGCCACTACTCGAAAAATACGGTAAATGGCTGTTTTTAAAGCCAAAATATTTGAAGAAAACAAAAATAGCTTATGAGAAATACGGGAACAAAATGCTTCTTTTTGGTTTCTTCTTGCCCGGTGTCAGACAGTTTAACAGCTACTTTGCGGGCATCATTCATGTTCCATATCGGACATTTGCATTATATGCCTATACAGGGTCAGCCTTATGGGTATCCATATTTATCGGGATCGGTTATGTATTCGGTAATCAATGGCAGCTTGTTTTTACTTGGATAGAACATTTTTTGAAGTTCATTTTAATCATCTTGTGTTGTATGATCGCTATTTTTCTCCTTTTGAAATGGCGCAGTCGGTTAAGAAAACGGCCAGGCATTCACGAAGGGGAATTGGAGTAAACGAATCCCCGCCATACTTAACCTTTTTCGGCCCATCGAAGCTGCTTTTTTGCTCATTCGCCCGAGTTCTTAAAATGCCATGAACGTTGATAAACCAACGATGTATAATTCATTCAGAAATAATAATAAATGAAAAGTAACCAAAACCAGTATAATAAAGGGTCTGGCTATTTGGCGCACTTCCTAAAATTGAGGTTTGTATATCGTATACACGAATCGAATCAAATATTAAACAATTTTAATTCAAATAGTATGCAGCTTCTTATTTGAATCAAAATAAAGCCGTTTTCCCAGAAACTTTGGAAAACGGCCGGAAAGCTAAGCGGAAGGGAACTAATTGGAATGAATAGTGCCCATCACAGCCGGAAAGCAAAGCCGACGGGAACTAATCAAAGTGAATAATGCCCGTCACATCGAGAAAGCGAAGCGGAAGGGAACTAATCACAAAAAATTGTACTCTCCACAGATGAAAAATGTGTTGTTTTATCATAGACACCTTCCTGCCTGGAAGAGGTGTCTACAGCAGAATTAATCCTATTTAGACAAGCCCTCTTTAATCGTTTTAATATTCCATTTCATCATGGAGATATAGGTATCGCCATCTTCACCAGCTTTTGCCAGGGAGTCGGTAAACACCTTTCCCATTATTGGAACCTTGGTTTCTGAGGATACTGCTTCCATACTCCTCGGGTCAATGCTCGTTTCCAGGAATAAGCCGGTAATTCCTTTTTCATTGATAATATCTACTATTCTTGTAATTTGTTCAGGTGTTCCCTGATTTTCCTGATTAATCTCCCAAATATATTCTGCCTGGAATCCGTAGGCTTCACTGAAATATTTAAATGCGCCTTCACTTGTTACAAGCACTCGTTTTTCTTCTGGAATCTCATTAAACTCTGCCAATGCTTTGTCATGTAATTCTTGCAGCTTGGCGATATATTCTTTTGCATTTTTTTCGTAAATTTCTTTATTGGCAGGATCGACTTTTATTAGGCCATCCCTGGCATTTTCTGCGTATTTGATTCCATTTCGAATATCTAGCCACGCATGCGGATCTTCCTCGCCTTCATTTCCTTCGGTTGTTAAATGCATGGCTTTAACCCCTTTGCTCATAAGGAATACAGGCGCATCTTTCCCATCTTTTCCGGCAGTTTCCATGAGGTTATCGAACCATGAATTTCCGGCCTCCAGGTTCAGGCCGTTATAAAACACTGCATCTGCATCTGTCGTTTTTTGTACATCTGCAGGAAGCGGGTCATATTCATGGGGATTTGAGCCGATTGGAGCCAAACTATGAATCTCAACTAATTCGCCGCCAACATTCTTTACGATGTCATACACAATGGAGTAGGTTGTCACCACTTGCACTTTTTCCTTTTCAGTTGATGAATTGCCGCTGCTCTTTTCGCTGCTGCAGGCTGCCAATAACAAAATGGACAGCATGGAAGCTGCTATAACAAGAAACCTATTTTTAAACATTATATGAAACCTCCCAGTACTCTTTTTTTAAACCAAAGAAGCTCTTTTCTTTTTTACTTTTAATATCTTCCATATCAATCCATGTTTTGGCGAGAATAAGAAAACGAGAACAAAGATAGCGGTTGCGGCCATGACAATCGTTGCTCCAGAAGCTAAATTGTACGTGAAGCTAAAGTAAAGCCCGACGACGGACGAAACCACCCCGATGCCTGCTGCAAGAAAAATCATCACCCAAAGCCTTTCTGTCAGCAGGCAGGCTGCCGCTGCAGGTGTAATTAACATGGCAACCACCAGGATAATGCCAACTGTCTGCAGGGAGGCGACAGTTACCATCGTCAAAAGTGTCATAAGAAAATAGTGAATGACGCGAACGGGCAAGCCATAAGCAGCACCCATTGTTTCATCAAATGAAGTGACCAATAATTCCTTGTAAAAAAGATAAACCGCCCCTAGCACAATAATGCCGATTCCAAGTGTGATCCACATATCGGAGGATCTAACCGCAAGAACATTTCCAAATAAAATATGGTATAAATCTGTACTGCTTTTTAGCATGGTAATGATAATAATTCCTGAGGCAAAAGCTGCTGTAAACATAATTCCGATGGATGTATCGTGTTTTATTCGGCTATTTTGGCTGACAAACCCAATCGCAATGGCTGTTATAACTCCGCTGAACACAGCTCCGAAAAAGAAGTTGATGCCAAGCATATATGAAATGGCAACACCAGGCAGCACTGCATGAGAGATTGCATCTCCCATCAAAGCCATCCCTCTGAGGATGATGAAGCAGCCGATCACACCGCAGATAATTCCTACCATCGTTGAGGTTAGTAAGGCTTTTTGCAAAAATCCATACTGGAAAACAGCGTCAATAAAGGTCATTACACCGACACTCCCATCTCATTGATAAAAGCAAATTGACCTTTATAAGCTTTTTCAATTACATCAGGCTTAAATACTTCATCAACCGTTCCAAAACGGATTAATTCTTTATTCAGCAATATAAGCTGATGGAAATAATCATTCGCTTTGCTGAGGTCATGATGTACAACAATTACAGTTTTACCTTGCCGGCAAAGTTCCTTAAGGATCTTTACAATCGTTTCTTCACTGGATACATCCACACCAACAAACGGCTCATCCAGAAAAAACAGATCCGCTTTCTGGGCAAGAGCTCTTGCCAAAAAGACACGCTGCTGCTGACCCCCGGATAGTTCCCCGATTTGCCTTTTGCTGAAATCCTGCATCCCCACACGGTGAAGACATTCAAGCGCCCATTCCTTTTCTTTTTTCTTTGGGCGATGAAACAGCTTTAAATGAGGATAGGTACCAATCAGGACAGCATCCAGAACCGTAATGGGAAAATCCCAATCAATATCATTGCGCTGAGGAACATAGGCAATTCTTTTGCGGACTTCCTTAATTGGCTTCCCTAACACCTTCACCTCACCTTTATCCTTGGGGATTAAATTAATAATTGCTTTCAGGAAAGTGGATTTCCCGGCGCCATTTGGACCGATAATGCCAACCAGGTTGCCATTGCTGACGGATAAACTTACGCCTTTTACTGCCTCATTTCCATAGTAGGAAACATGTAAATCGTAGATGGAGATAGCGGGATCCTTCATTGTGATCTCTCCTTTTTGTCATCAACATTCAAGTTGTGTACATTCAATTAAGCGTCCTTTGGACAAGAATGATGGATAAATTAAAAAGTTTTGCCTTAATGCAAATTATATGCGATTGATAAACAATGTCAACACAAAAATATTACTTTTTATAATTAACTGAATTTTTAAATGGGTCTAAATCATGGAGGGACGTAGACGGGGCTTCGTTTAGTAATGAAGCTCGAAGGCAGGGAATAAATTTAAAAGAACCATTTTCTCAGATTAATGGTAAAATTAGGGGGAGCAGGCAATTTAGCGGACAAATTAAAATGAAATATATTTAATCCTAGAAATAAAGATAATCCAGCCAATAACTGATATTACGCTTTCTGATCTTGTAATTTAGCAGCTTTCATTTTATGTTCTTATTTTGTTTAATGGCCGATTTAACGTGCTTGATTAGAACATTTATCTGCCGAATTCGTTAGTTATCGGCCAAATTGGAACATTTATCGGCCAATATAGGCAGTTTATCGGCCAAACTAAAGCATTTAACGGCCAAACCAGAGCATCTATCAGCCAAACAGTTAAATGGCCGGTTTTTAGCTGATCAGTAATCAAAAATTACATTTACAGCCCAAGCTCCATTTTTACAATCAATTTTAAGTAAATTTGTAAATATATGAAACTTTTTACCCTTTTTGTTCGTTTAATTAATAGCAGACGGGTTAGGTGTTTATAGATGAATGAAATGTTGATTGCCCTCTTGGTTATGATTGTTTCTTACGCAATGGGGAGCATAGCAGGAGCTTATTATGTGGTGAAATACTTCTTGAAAGAAGATATTCGGTATATAGGAAGCGGGAATGTCGGGGCTACCAATGCTGGGAGAGCTTTAGGGAAGAAAGGGTTTTTGCTGGCTTTGGCAATCGATGCGTGCAAAGTGTGGCTAGCTTTATATTTTACTAGTCTTTTGACCAACGGAAGTGATGGTTTTCTAATCCTCAGTTCCTTGTTTTTGGTTTTAGGCCATCTCTTTCCGGTTCAGCTTCGTTTCCATGGGGGAAAAGGAGTGGTTGTTTACTTAGCTGCTGCTTTATTTTTGGAGCCTATTACGATAGCCATTATGGGCATCACCATGGGAATGGGATATGCAGTTCTCAGGAAATATACGGTATCAGGCTTTATTTCAATGGCAACGATTCCATTGACAGCCTGGTTGACTGGGGATTCATTCATGATCCCAGCCGGTCTTTTGCTGCTGCTTTTAATTGTTCTTTTTTCTCATACTAAATTTTTCTCACATCATGCCTAAACATAGGAGGTTAACCGTGAAGAGCATTATCTATAAAATTGCAAGTGAACAGAATGAATTTGAACAAATCCACAAGCTGAACTATCAGACGTTCGTTGAAGAAATTCCTCAGCATAAAGAAAATTCAAATCAAGCATTAATCGATAAATTTCATGATGAAAATACATATGTCATTGCCAAGTCCGGGGAGGAAGTTGTAGGAATGATTGCCATCCGGGCAAAACGGCCTTTCTCGCTTGACTTCAAGCTGGAAAATCTGGAAGAATATTTGCCAATTAAAGGCCAGCCGTGTGAAGTTCGATTGCTATCAGTCAAAAAAGAATACCGGAGCACGCGTGTTTTTTATCAGTTATGTGAGAAGCTTGTAGCCTATTGCCTGGAAAAAAATTATACGATGGCGCTGATTTCCGGTACAGTCAGGCAGCTCAAATTGTATAAGCGAATGGGCTTTTTGCCTTTTGGCCCCCTTACAGGCGAGAAAGGAGCCGAGTTTCAGCCCATGTATTTGACAAAAGAGAATTTCGAACGTTCTGCAAAAGCCTTTCAAAGGTTAATGGCCAAGAAGTCAAGGCCTGCCAAATACCATTCCTTTTTGCCTGGCCCTGTACCAGTCCATGACAAAGTGAAACAGGCTTTTGCAGAAGACGCCATTTCCCATCGCAGCAGCGATTTTATAAATGGGTTGAAGCGTCTTCGCACCCGATTATGTGAGATGACAGGAGCCGCATTCGCTGAAGTAATTGTGGGGACCGGAACCCTTTCCAATGATCTTGTGGCTGCACAGCTAAAATATCTGCCAGGAGATGGCCTCATCCTTGCAAATGGTGAATTTGGGTGCCGGCTGATCGATCATGCCAGCAGGTTTGAATTGTCTTTTCAGACAATCGAAAAAGAGTGGAATGAACCGATTTTTTTGCATGAGATCGAGAATAGGATCACAGATAATCCATCCATAAAATGGATTTGGACCGTCCACTGTGAAACATCTACAGGCTATGTATATGACATAAATGGCATCCAGGCGCTATGTGCTAAACATGGAATCGAACTTTGTCTAGATGCATGCAGCTCTGCAGGTATCATCCCTTTGGAGCTTAGAAACATTTATTTTGCATCTGCGGTAAGCGGGAAGGGGCTTGGTTCCTATCCGGGACTGGCTATTGTGTTTCATCGTGAGAAAATAAAAAGCAATGCCGCAATACCAAGATACTTGGATTTGAAGATGTATCAAGACCTTGAAAGCATTCCATACACACACTCGTCCAATCTGGTTTCCGCGCTCAATGAAAGTATGAAGCTAGTTGATTATGAAAAAATACAGCAGCTATCTAATAAAGCAAGAAAAAAGCTGAAGGAGAGCGGCTTTGATCTTCTTGGTGATGAATCCTATTCGCCTGGCATCATAACCATCCGTATGCCAATGAATCTTTCAAGCAGGGACTTTGGAGATCTTTGCAAAAAGAAAGGCATCCTAATAAGCTATGAAAGCGGGTACCTGCTTGAGCGCAATTGGGTTCAGGTTGCGCTCATGGGTGCACAAAATGAAGAAGATGTAATGAGAGCTTTGCATGTAATGAACGGCATTTTAACAGCATATGAGGAAAAGCGTTATGGCTATGAAGTGGTTTAAAAAGCTTTCACCCGTTTGGCTTGCGGTTTTTCTGATGTGGGTTAAGACGGTTATTGTATCTTTTATCGGCTTTAATTTAAATGCGGTTCATTGGCTGGATATCCTGATTATGACCTTCAGTCCTGCAGGGATGATCATGATTATTCTTGGCAGCAGCTTTTATTTCAGAAAAAAAGTAAAGCCGGGTGCCATATTGGCAACGATGTTTATTTTGACAGGCATCCTTTTCGGGGATCTCTTATACTATCGGTTTTATACTGATTTTGTAACGGTGCCGATTCTGTTTCAGTTTAAGAATGTTGGGGGAATTGGTCCAAGTACGCTTGAGCTTATTAGTCCCTGGGATATCCTTTTATTTGCAGATCTGCTCTTTTTCCTTCTCTATTACATGAAGAAGAAGGAAAAAACGATCGTTATTACAAGGGGAATGAAGAGTCTGTATGTGGGGGCCGGTGTTTTTTTAGTGCTAGTGACTGCTGTGCTGGGAATGATGAAGGTCCCTCATCTATTTTCGGAGTCTTATAATCGCCAGCAGCTGGTTAAAAATATAGGATTATATCAATATCATTTATTTGATATAGTTATTGCGGCTTCCCAGCCATTAAATCGGGCTTTCGCTACTGCTTCGGACGCTAAAGCTTCAGCCGAATATGTAGGGGCGATTGAGGAAGAGCCTACTGACTACTTTGGCGCTGCAAAGGGAATGAACCTCGTCTTAATCAGTATGGAATCCACGCAAAATTTCGTAATTAACCAGACCGTCAATGGCGAAGAAATTACCCCGTTTCTTAATTCGCTCATTAAAGAAAGCTTTTATTTCAGCAGCATTTATGATCAAACTGCCCAGGGCAAAACATCCGATTCGGAATTTATGATTGATACAGGGCTCTATCCTTTATCAAGCGGATCTGCTTTTGTCAGAAAAACGGATAATGCCTACAAAAGCCTGCCGCATATTTTAGACAGTCAAAAGTATTATTCAGCTGTTTTCCATGGCAATGATGCTTCCTTTTGGAATCGTGAGGATATGTACGATTCCCTTGGCTATGACCGGTATTTTTCCAAAGCTGATTATACAGTTACCGATGAAAACTCCGTAAATTATGGGATCAAGGATATACCATTTTTTATGCAGTCGATTCCGCATTTGGAAAAATTGCAGCAGCCTTTTTATGCAAGGTTTATCACCTTGACCAATCACTTTCCATTCCTGCTGGAGGAAAAAGATCAGTTCATTTCTGAAGCGAATACAAGTGAAATGGTGGTCAATCGATATGTGACAACCGTAAGATACCAGGATGAAGCGATCAAATCCTTTTTTCACGGATTAAAAGAAAAAGGACTCTACGAAAATACGATGTTTGTATTATATGGAGACCATTACGGTATTTCAGATAAATACGAACATGGCGTACTGGAACTCCTGCAGCAGGAAGACACTTTGGTTAATCGCATGAAGCTGCAGAGTGTGCCATTCATTATTCATATACCGGGTGTGGAAGGCAGAACCTTCACCAGCATTGGCGGTGAAATTGATATAAGGGCTACCATACTGCACCTCCTTGGGATTAACCCGGGGGAAAGCTTTAGCTTTGGCCATAACCTGTTCACCCGCGACCCCAATCATCCTGTTATTTTCAGGGATGGCAGTTTCATTGCGAACAACTATATCTATAAGGCTGGAAGGTGTTTTAAAAATGATACGGAGAAAGAAACGGATATCAGCAGATGTCAGCCTTTAATGGAGATTGCCCGTAAAGAGCTGGGGTTATCAGATGATATTGTGAATGGGGATTTGTTGAGGTTTTTGGAATAGAAGGATTTTGAAGAAGGGAGTCCCGCCGGCTCCCTCTCTTAATACCAAAAAATCCTTGAAAAGTTATAGTTCATACATTGAGTAAGTTCAGTTCTTAGATATTGTTAGACATGTGATAAAATCGATCGTCTAATATAAATTGCTTGTAGATAGTTATTTATTTCCAGAAAATGAAACCTAAGTTAATTAAGAACCTATAATTTATAAAATAGTGAATGAGAAAGGGTATGTTACTAGTTGGATAAAAAAGACTTAACTTTTCACCTTATCGGAGCATTAGTTTGTTTTATATTGTTTGTTATAGGTATGTTATTTTCTGGCCAATTCTCTCTCTTGATTTTAATAGGGATATTTGGTTTGTCAGGTTTTTCTGTTCTAATATTAAGGATATTTATAAATATTAAGGCGGGAACAAACAATAATAATTGAATTTTAATTGTTGAATTTAAAGTTATAGGTTATGAAAAAATGCTGCTTAAGTCTAAAATCAGCATTAGCCCTAAATAGCTAAAATAAGAGAGAATTGTAATGGCTCCAGCTGTGTGCTGAGCCATTTTTCTATAGTTAGCAGACTACCGCATCAATAGTAAATCCATTCCATTATTTTGATTGAAAACTAACTTTTTCCTTAAATAATGAAAAACTACCCACACATCGAGGAGGAATTTGTCGAAGTATTGTAATGAATCTATATAGGGGGTTATATACATATGAACAACAAAAAACTGACACATTTATTAGTAACCAGTGTTTTATCCTCGGCTCTTATTCTTTCTGCCGGAACAGGTTCCGCATTCGCCAATGGTGAAGAAACGGTAGCGAATAATGCAGCAGAGGAAGAAATCTCTGTAACAGAGCAAACGGAAATGGATAGTACAGAAGAGAACATGGAAACAGTTCCTTCTGAAGGAACGGAAGAAGGCACAGAGGAAAGCAGTGAAGAAAATTTCGATACTGTTGATTTGGCAGAAGTTTCTCTAATTCCGGGAGATTTTTTCTATTTCGTTAAGACTATTACTGAAAAAATTCACCTTGCCATTACTTTTGATGATTACAAAGAAGCTGAGCTATTGGCTGAGTTTGCTTCTGAACGAATTGCAGAAGCAAATGCTCTTATTGCAGAAGGAAAAATGGCAGACGCTGAGGAACTTCTCCAGGTAGCGATCTCTCTTCAGGAACTTGCAGGAGAGAAGCTGCCAGAGTCTGAAACAGATTCTGATGAAAATACAGAAGCAGCTGAAGAACCTGAAGGAGCAACAGAAGAAACGGAAGCCGCTCCTGCCGAAAATGGTGCAGAAAGTAAGCTTGCTCACAATATTGATTCTGTATTGGCGGTTTTAGAAAAAGTAGAAAATCCTCAAGCTCAGCAAGCCATTTTAAAAAATATCCAGAAGTCATTTGAAAAAATGGAAAAGAAATTTATGAAGCTTGAAGAAGCAGATGCCAAATTTGCAGAAAAATTGGCAGAAATCGAAGCGAAACTGGCAAGCGGTCAAATTTCAACAGAAGAAGCTGACCGTGAAAAGGCTAAGCTTGAAGAAGAGTTAGAGAAAAAAGCAGCTAAGATTGAAGAAGAAGAAGAAAGAGATGTTGAGGAGATTAACAATGAGGTAGCAAAAGCAGCTGCAGAAGCTGCCAATGAGGAAAAGAGAGCAGAACAAGAATCAGTAAAGAAGACTGAAGAACAGCAGCGCGAAGCAGCTAAGAAAGCTGAAGAACAGCAGCGCGAAGCAGCTAAGAAAGCTGAAGAGCAGCAGCGCGAAGCAGCCAAGAAAGCTGAAGAACAGCAGCGTGAAGCAGCCAAGAAAGCTGAAGGCAAAGAATAAAGCGATGGAAAAAGGGTGCTCCCAATAATTTGAGCACCCTTTATTGATTAATGTCTCCATTTTTAATATTTTAACTGTGGATTTCTTTTTTACCCTATTATCCGGGAGTTTACCTGTTTTAATGAGAGGAAATGGACCGATAAATTTGCTTAATGGCTTCAATATGCATAGCTTCATGGTAAAAGCTGAATAAAAATGCTTCTCCTGCAGTATAAAACGTAATGCCGCCGCGGTTTGTGTAAGGTTTCGGCAGCTTTTCATCAAGCCTGCCGGGAAGAAAATCTTTTATTCTGGATTTTTGTTCTGCTAAGACAGCCGCAATTTCTGTAAATGAAGGTGGCGTTACTGCCCAATCGGACGGCTTTGTTCCAGCGCCAAAGAGATTTTCATAGCTCTTCGGAACCTTCATCTCTTCTCCTAAAATTCCAAAGACAATCTTATCCTGAACAAACGCAATGTGCCCAAAATTCCAGCGGATATTATTATTAAAGCCTTCAGGAATGATATCAGAAATTTCTTCAGGAATTCTCTCAATTGATTTTTCAGTTATTCCTCGTACTGTTTCCATATGATTAAAAATAGTCTGTTCCAAAAAAAGCCCTCCCTATTATGTTTTCTGAATAAACATTTCGCGGTGTCTGCACCTTTTTCCTACAATTAAAAGACATTATTTTAGCTTAAATTCAGAACATAGTACTCCTAATCTGGCAATGGCTTTTTGAGAAATAAGGAACCTGATAGTGGCGGATACACCTAATAACCCTGGATTAACAGGTGTTTTTTATTCTGCATAAGACTCAAGTCTTATAAGCAAATACAGCGCAGGCTTCTTATTGAAGCTATATGGAATCTTTATGATGGAAGTATAATCTTATTTAATGAATAGGGAGATTTTTTTATGTCCAATCCAAAAATCTATATACTCCTTACGGATACAGGCACTATATTTACCCGGCTGATTAAGCTTTACACAAAAAAGCCTTATAATCATGCTTCGATCTCATTTGACCCGCAATTAAGAGAAGTATATAGTTTCGGCAGAAAAACAGCTGCAAATCCATTTATCGGCGGTTTTGTCAAAGAAAATATCCGCACAAACTTTTTTAAAAACGCAAGGTGTGCGTGTTTAAGCTATCCTGTCACCAATGAGCAGCTGCAATATCTTAAAGATTTCATAGAAAAAATGGAATCTGAAAAGGACTTATACAGCTATAATCTGCTGGGGCTGTTTGCCATTATTTTTAATAAGCCATTCACCAGGGACAACGCTTATTTTTGCTCGCAATTTGTAGCAGCTGTATTGCAGGAAAGCGGGATTGTTCATTTTACTAAACCGCTATCACTCGTAACACCGCACGAATTCATGGAAATGAAAAATTTCCAAGTCATCTATCAAGGGAATCTCGAAAACTATTATCAGGATATAGACATCCAGACTAAAGGATTTAAATCATATAATTCAGCCCATTCTCCCCATGAAAAAAATAAGCTGGGTGAAACGCTGGCAATGTCCTAATTTCCTTTTAAGTCGAATGTCAATCTATTTTTCTGGTTTTCCTTTTTATACGCCAGAGGCGTTATATTCATTGTCTGCCGAAATTTATCGATAAAATAACTGGTACTATTAAACCCGACTTTAAAGGCAACTTCAGTGACATTGGCTTCCGGTTCCTGCAGCATGATGAGGCTTTTTTGGATTCGATAATGAACGAGGTAGCTTACCGGAGTGGTTTTTAAAATCCGTTTAAAGTACCGGCAGCATTCAGAATTGCTCAATTTGCCGGCTCTTGCAATATCATTCAGTGTGATTTTTTCAGCATAATGAAGGTGGATCCAATTCAGCATTTCCTTCATTCGCTTGTTTTTTTCCACTTCAGTCTGGTTGTACTCTAATTGGAATCCGTTCATGATCAACTGCTGCCATATGAATGTTAGCTGGCGGGATATGTCAACCTCATAAAAGGGGGATTTATGCGTTATCAATCCATGAATTTTTAACAGGCTGTCCAAAATGTTTTTTCCCCAATTGTCAAAGGCATTAAGCGATATGTAAGGACGGCTGGTTGCTTGAATGTATGGATATATATAGGTGGTAAACAGTTCTTGAGGAAGCATGAAATGGGGGGATACATTTAAACAGATATAAGTGCAGTCTCCGCTTACATCCTCTGCCAAATGCAGGCATCCGCTGTTGATAAAGATCCCGTTCCCTTCGCTAACCATCATTTTTTCTTCGTTAATCTGAAACATCGCCTCCCCTTTTATGACTAGGACCATTTGAATTTCCTCATGCCAATGAAGGGGGATTTTTCTGTTTATATTTTGAGAAATCCTGGTTTCGTAACAGGCAACAGGCATCACAACTGTACGGTGGTTCGTTAGCTCTTTTAGGTTTTGATTCACCTTGAAATCTATTATTTGCAACACAGACACCTCAATATAGTTATATTTTTTTATTAAATTTCGCTATTTTATAAAGATGTTTTCAATTATTATAACAATATTATTATATTTAAGGTGGAATGACACATGAGGGGAATTTCCAGAAAAACAGGATTAGTACTTGTTATGATGGGAGCAGCTTTTTGGGGTGTTGGCGGAACGGCTGCACAAAAGCTTTTTCAGCAATTTGGAATGAATGTTGACTGGCTTGTAACAGTACGATTGCTTATTGCTGGCATTTTACTTTTAGCTGTACAGTTTTTCCTAAAGGATCGATCACAGGTTTTTGGGGTATGGAAGAATAGGAGGGCGGCTCTTCAGCTGGTGATCTTTGGGCTCTTTGGCATGCTGGCGGTGCAATACACGTATATGGCATCGATTCATCACGGGAATGCTGCAGTCGCTACGCTTCTTCAGTATTTGGCGCCAGTCATGATCATTATATACTTGGTGTTACGAAAACAGTCTGTGTTCACACGGCAGGATTTTGTGACTGTTTTACTTGCGCTGGCGGGATCTTTTTTCCTTCTTACCAACGGTTATTTCTCACAGCTGTCGGTATCAGTACCTGCCTTTGTGTGGGGAGTTTTATCGGGTGCTGCCCTGGCCTTTTATACTTTATATGCGGTTCCTTTACTTAAGCAATACGACTCACTGGTGGTTGTTGGCTGGGCAATGGTGATCGGGGGATCTTCCTTAAGCTTTATCCATCCGCCATGGAAAATGAACTTTTCAAGTTTAACAGTTGAAGCTTATCTATATTTGATGTTTGTTATCGTGTTTGGAACTATGCTTGCTTTTTGGTTCTACATCGAAAGCTTGCAGAGCCTTTCACCTACGGAAACCAGCCTCTTAAGCAGTCTTGAACCATTGTCAGCCGTATTGACAACGGTCATTTGGCTGAAAGAACCGTTTGGCAGCATCCAATGGCTTGGTACAGCGTGTATTTTCGGCATGATTTTATTATTGGCTTTGAATAAGAAGAAGCCCCAAAAAAGCAATGATGCGGTTGAAAATGAAGAACCATTAAGAGTAAGTTAATTAAGCCAGTCTTCAAATGGGGGCTGGTTTTTTCATTTCGCTGACAAAAAGATAACCTGGCAAACTCGTTTACAGGAGTTTGTAAATACTAAGCATTATATTTTCTTTTATTTATTTCGGTTGTTAAAATAAAATCAATTCTTTACGAAGGGGATAATTAAATGACGAATATACAAATTCCTGTTTCGGTTTTAAACCTTGCCCCAATACGGGAAGGGAAGAACAGCAAGCAGGCGATCGAAGACCTTGTGGATCTTGCACAGGCAACGGAGGAAATGGGATACAAACGCTATTGGATCGCGGAGCATCATAATACACCGACTCTTGTCAGCTCTGCTACAGCGATTTTAATTAAACATACATTGGAGCATACGAAAACAATCCGGGTTGGTTCAGGCGGAATTATGCTGCCGAACCATGCGCCTTTGGTTGTTGCCGAGCAGTTTGGTACTATGGCGACCATTTATCAGGATCGGGTGGACCTTGGCCTAGGAAGGGCGCCTGGCACAGATATGATGACGGCAAGCGCTCTTCGCCGTTCAAAGAATGATTCGGTTTACACATTTCCGGAGGATGTCCAGCAGCTGCTCACATACTTTGGTCCATTAGAGGAGCAAAGCTATGTAAAAGCGCATCCTGGAGTAGATACCAATATTCCAATTTATATTCTTGGTTCTTCGACAGATTCTGCATACCTGGCTGCCGAGCTGGGTTTGCCATATGTTTTTGCCTCACACTTTGCACCAAGGTGGATGGAGGATGCGATCCGCATTTACCGTGCACGCTTCAAGCCTTCGAAGTATCTCGATAAGCCTTATATGATGGTTTGCCTAAATGTAATTGCAGCGGAAACAGACGAAGAAGCAGAATTTTTATCAACAACCATGAAGCAATTCTTCTTAAATGTTGTTAGAGGAACATCCATGAAGCTGAGCCCTCCGATAGAGGATTTGGATTCCATCTGGAACCCGATGGAGAAGGAAGCGGCGGAGGGCATGTCCAGTGTGACCTTTATGGGCAGCAAGGAAACAGTTAAAGGGCAGCTGAACCAGTTCCAGGACATGTACAATGTGGATGAAATTATGGCTGTATCATATATTTATGATGAAGAAAAGCAAAAGCGTTCCTATGAAATCTTTAAAGAAATTGTGGATGGAAAATGATACTGGAGAGTGGGGGAATATCCTCACTCTTTTTTCATTTCTCGGGAAAGCGCAGGATTAGACTTTTCTTGCGCGGGGCAGTCGGAAGCTGACTGTTTTTGGCGAAAGCATATACTGGAAAAAGAAAGTGCCTCAGAGAAATGTAAATGGCTGGATTAAGTGGATTTACAGCACATTATTCACGTTAAAGGTTTTTTTATGGACAGAGTACTTATCTATTGGGTTACAGATTCGGTTTTTGGTTTCAGAACACCATTTCCTCATTGTATCAATTAGAAATAGCAGCCAATCAATAATTTCCTCAATAAAAAAATTGCAGTATATCAAGCACATTCCTATCCAGCAAAAGCCATAAATTATCGGCCTTACCCTCCTCTATATAAGACCTATATAGCTGTAAAGAATAAAATTGCCATTCGAATGGATTTTTCAAGAAAACAGTGGAACCCTAAAAAGGGTGATAATCATGAACGGACATATTTTTTCTACGATCGATTCTATGTTAATTCCTGGAGTGCTTTAAATGTGGAAAAACATCATTTCTTACCTTCCTGATTGGACTGTATTTGTTCAGGGATTCATTGTGTTTTTGGTTCCATTTGGCATTTCAGAAATTGTTGCATGGATTCGTACGTCAAAGGATGATTCATAATATGCAAAGGCGAAAATCAAAAATGAAACCATTCAAGAGAGTCAATCCTGATGAAAAAGATCATTCAGCCTATCCTGCTGAGTTTACGGGTGATTTTGCCAAGGACTTGGAACATTTAAAACAGGAAATCGGACAGAATTCAGATATTCGATTCAGGGAGTTTAATATCGGGCACTCCAGTACTCGTGCAGCCATTATTTTTATTGATGGATTATGTGATAGGCAACTGATTGATAAACATATCATGAGGTCGCTAATGCATGATTTTTCTGAAGAAAGGATGTTGCTAGGGGACCATTCGGGCGAGAAAATATCATTAGAATATCTCAAAAATAATGTGCTTCCTATCAGTGAATTGATTGAAGCAAATACGATAAAAGAAACGGTTCAAGAAATCCTGATTGGCAATGCGATGCTTCTATTGGAAGGATCTGATGAAGTCCTAATTATTTTTACAGCGAAGGGCAAAACGAGAAGCATTGAAGAACCGGTTTCCGAACAGTCGGTAAGAGGGCCCCGTGCTGGTTTCAATGAAAGCATTAGCGATAATAGCGCTCTTTTAAGAAGGAATGGAAGGAATGAAAAATTAGTGTTTTCCAAGTTCCAGGTTGGAAAACGAACCAAAAAAGATCTTATTGTTGCTTATATTGAGGACATCGCCAATCCGGATATCGTAAATGAAGTCAAGTCCAGAGTTGAAAAAATAGACATAGACAATGTGCTGGAATCAGGGTATGTCGAACAGCTTATTGAAGATAATTTCCTGAGCCCGTTTCCGCAAGTGCAAAATACAGAACGACCAGACCGGGTAATGGCAGCCTTGATGGAAGGAAGGGTTGCCATCCTGTTGGACGGGACGCCATTTGCACTGATTGTCCCTGTTACATTCAGCATGCTGCTGCAGGCTTCGGAGGATTATTACGAACGCTGGATTCCGGGTACCCTGATCCGGCTTTTGCGTTTCCTCGCCACTTTTATCTCGTTATTTGGGCCTGCTTTATATATTGCCTTTGTTTCATTCCATCAGGGTCTGATTCCAACCAAGTTAGCCATGTCGATTATGGGAACTAGGGATGGTGTTCCGTTTCCATCTATAATCGAGGCACTGATTATGGAAGTAGCCATTGAAATTTTACGGGAAGCCGGACTCCGATTGCCGAAACCAATTGGGCCGGCAATCGGTATTGTTGGAGCTTTGATTATTGGGGAAGCTGCCGTACAGGCAGGGATTGTTAGTCCGATAATGGTTATAGTCGTTGCCGTTACAGCTATTTCTTCTTTTGCCATCCCACAATACAGTTTCGGGATTTCCTTGCGCTATTTGCGATTTGCTGCCATGTTTTCCGCTGCAGTATATGGCCTATATGGAGTGATTTTGTTTTTCCTCTTCTTATGCAGCCACTTAGTCAAACTGAAAAGTTTTGGGGTTTCGTACGTTAGCGGTGCTGTACCATATCGGTTAAGTGATTGGAAAGATTTTATTATTCGTATGTCTCTTAATACAATGAAACGCCGGCCAAGTATGCTGCACACGAAGGATCCGAATCGGAAAGGATAGTTTACCGTGAATGGAGGTCATCCAAAATGATAGCCAGTCCAAAGGATAAAATTTCAGCTCCCCAGGCGACTGTCATTCTTATCAATTATATGCTCGCTGCAGGTATTCTGACGCTGCCGAGAACTTCCGTTGAAAAAATAAACTCGCCAGATGTTTGGATTACCGTTATTTTGGGTGGAGTCATTGCCATGATAGCCGGAGTCATCATGGTAAAACTGAGTCAAAGATATAGCGGTAAAACCTTCTATCAATACAGTCATGAGATTATAGGGAAATGGATCGGAGGGGTTCTCGGTTTCATTGTTGTCATCTATTTTTTTACATTATCGGCTTATGAAGTAAGAGTTCTTGCAGAGGTAACCAGTCTTTTTTTGCTGGAAGGGACACCCCTTTGGGCCATCATAATGCCATTTATGTGGATAGGCCTTTACCTGATTGCTGGGGGGATAAATCCGATTGCCCGCTTGTTTGAATTGATTTTGCCGATAACAGTCGTTATATTCCTTCTTGTCATCAGCATGAGCTTTGGGATTTTTGAGATTGATAACCTCCGTCCGGTTTTAGGTTCAGGAATCATGCCAGTCCTAAAAGGGGTTAAGTCTACAGTTCTCGCTTATTTAGGGATTGAAATTATGCTCATTCTTGTAGCATTTATGAGTAAGCCAAACCAAGCTGTAAAAGTTGTCCTGGCCGGAACTGCAATTTCCATCGGTTTTTATTTGATAACGGTTGTGATGGTCATCGGGGCACTATCCGTAACTGGGGTGGTATCAAAAACCTGGCCATCGATCGATTTGATCAGGAGCTTTGAAATAACCGGGCTGATTTTTGAAAGATTTGAGTCTTTCTTGCTTACAATTTGGATTATGCAAATTTTTACCACATTTACGATATCCTACTATGCAGCTGCATTAGGAATGGCCCAGCTTTTTAAAAAGAAAATCACCCCCTTTATTTTTGGATTGCTGCCGGTCATTTATATCATTGGGATGAGCCCGCAAAATATCAATGATCTATTTAGGCTGGGAGACTTGGTTGGCTATGCAGCGCTGTTTTTATTTGGTGTGATGCCTCTGCCTATGCTTTTGATTTCCAAATGGAGAGGCGGGAAAGCATGAAGCGTTTTAAAACACTTTCACTTGCTGCACTTATGGCCCTTTCTGTTTTGGTTATGAATGGCTGCTGGAGCAGTAAAGAAATTGAAGAATTGGGTCTCATAATCGGAACAGCTCTTGATTTGGAAGAAGAGGGGGATTTCGGTGACCACGAGAAGGGTGATCAGGACCTCTTCAGGATAACCAATCAGCTTGTCACTGCTGAGACTACAGATTCCGGAACACAAGAAGGTACTTCACGACGGAGCCAGTCTTACAAAAATATTTCCGAAACAGGAGAAGCAATCCTTCCTGCTGTGCGCAAAATGACATTGAGAATTGATAAACGCGCATTTGGCGTACACTCTAAGGTGATTGTGATTGGAGAGGATCTGGCTAGAAATTATAATCCTGAGCAGGTGCTGGACTTTTTTCAGCGAGAACAGGAAATGAGGCCAAGTGCCCTAATTGTGGTGGCAAAAGAAAGTGCCAGAAAAACACTTGAGACCGATGAACCAACCGTTATCCCTGCAATTCAGATCGTTGAAATGATTCGGGACCAGGACAGAACGACTAAGATAATGGAACCAATGTCCATTACTAAATTAGAGGCCCAATTGAGCTCGGGAATCAGTTTCCTTTTGCAAAGTGTACTGCCGGAAAAAGGTGAAAGAAAGCTTTCGGGAGCCGCCTTAATTGATGGAAAAACGAAAATGCTGCGCGGTTTTTTCAATGATGAGGACATTACTGGGGTAAACTGGATAACCGGTAAAGGGAAAGGCGGTTTAGTGAGTACTTTCTATGAAGAAAACGGCCAGCCTGTCATATATGATATCCTGAAAATGGACAGCAAAATCAAGCCTAGAGTTGATGGCTCTCGCATCACTTTTGAAGTAAATATAAAATCTGAAGGGCGCATCGGGGAACATTGGGATGTTTCAGCGAACACCTTTGATAACAAGTTTCTGCAAAAGGCTGAAAAGGCGGCTGAAAAAGAAGTCGAGAAGCTGGTGAAAAACGTATTGGCAAAAGCCCAAGAGGAATACAAAATGGATGTGTTTGGATTTGGAAACAGGCTGAGAATCGAGCACCCTAAGGTTTGGAAAAAGGTGAAAGAAGATTGGGATCAAACATTCAGTGAGGTACCGGTTAATGTTACTGTAGAGCTTACTATTAAGGAGTTTGGGACGTCAGGATAAATCCTAAAAGGAATAACTATCAAAAAGCTTGAGGGAAGCTTTAAAGGAGAAGCCAATAAATAGGAGTACAAATCGCCTAACGATTTGTACTCCTATTTTTATTGATATCTAGGCATTTAAATTTTTTTTATAGAACAAATTAATATAGTAGTTCCCAATTTTACCCTTCATGAATTTATGTACACTTGCCAATTTGTTGGCTTCATTCATTTAATGAAGGACAGTGGGGCGGTTACGAGAAAAAGTCTTTTATTTATGTTACTAAGGTCAAAGCTTGAGTCTGGCATGGGAAAAATGTCCATCATCGAGGCGATGAAGGCCAAAATTTGGATCTGATCCAGGAAAAATGTCCATCATTGAGGTGATGAAGGCCAAAACTGGTGTCTGCTGAGTGGAAAATGTCCATCATCAAGGGAATGAAGGGTATGTAAATTTATGGAAGTCAACACTCATTAATTTGTATACCCTGCCTGTTTTGCGTTGGCATTACAGATTTATTCGAAAAGACCGTAAACTCTGGATATAAAGAATAAAAACCCGCAAAAAAATGCGGGTTTCTAGATTCTATCTTTTTTTCTTTTTCGGATCATCCACTACTGCTTTATTTTTATTAACGGTCTCCAAGGTTACATGCACATGGACTTTATTATCTTCGAGCGTTTGCACACTTGTTACTTTCCCTTTGCGTCCTTTAATTTTGACATCCTGGCCTTCGCTCGGTAGGTTTTTACGGAGCTGGTTCAACAAGATATTTTTGCCTTCTAGATAATACACGGTATACATGCTCTTCTCCCCTATTTCTAAAAGAATGTGATAAAGGTCAAGCGCCCTTTCCTATAAAATATAGAAAGGCGCTGTGAAATAGACCTATTTCTTATCCAAAAAGACAAATGGGAAGTGCTTTATTTATAAACCCTGTTTTCGTAAAGTTTGTTGCTTTTCAGGGCTAATTAAGGTTAACCAACTGAGTTGATTGAAGCGGAGGGCAATTGACTCCTCGAAAATACATTCGCATTTACTTCGTGCGGTATTTATTCCAGGATGCTTTTCCAGTGTCCTGCGGGAAGAGAGGGACTGGACTGGGATTCGTATCAATTTTTTATCCCATTCTTGCTGATATTCGATATCGTTCTTACAGAAATGAATAAACTGTTATGGGTGTAGATCTTCATTGTCTAATATTTCATTAAATGCTTTACCTCCTATATTTTTTTCAAGAAGCCAGCCTTAAAATTGTACTGAGCTGCCAGTCGTTTAAGAACCGCTACAGTTTCTCGATCGGAGCCATTGTCGACAACAATTAGCCGATGAGGAACAAAAACAGTGCGAAAATAAGAATAAATGGTTCTCTCTAGTAATTACGGCCGATTGCAGCTTAATATGATAGTTAAAAGTGTAATATCTTTCATACAATATACCTCTAAACTCTTCAAAACTTGGACAATTTTTAATAAATTGGCGAGAATAGTAGTAATTCGAGATAACACGTTCAACAGGATCGCGCAGTAGCGTCACATATTTAAATGGTTTATTAATTTGTTTATGGATTCCAAAATAGTCATGTCCTTGAATGCAGCGAATATTATTGTCTGTCATTTTTCCTTGGGCTTTAACAACATTTTTATACGTACGATAAATTTCATTTGGCTTATACTGCATATCAATAATTCTACTCAATGTTGTCCCGCCAGTTTTGGGAATATGCATAAAAATCAATACGTCTCTTTTACTCATAATATTCCTCCCTCAAAGCAAACTGTCCGAAAGTATTGCTTCGTACTTTTAGTCCCATATATTCCTATATATTCCTTGTTATTGGAACCAAAACAAAATTATTCAATTTCTATATTTATATGTTTAATTACCCATTATGGAAGTACTTATACCCATAGTAAAAGATTTTATCATAACTGCTGAAAAATATGACAAACCTCAGTTTTACTTTTGCGAAACTGGGGTTTGCCTACGGGCTGAAGTAGATCCAAAAGGTCTACATGTCTAAGAGTTGATTCTTAGTCTTTTTGAATGTTGACAGCTCCACCGAGATTTTGAACTCGATAATTACCCATATCATCCACCCAAATTAATACACTATCTGAAGCTGAAATGAAATTTCCAGCTCATGCAATTTGAGTCTGCCGTCAAACACATTTACTTTTATCACCAGGATCAAAGGCGTTGTTTAATGCATCTGCAATAGCCATTACTTCCACCTCCTTTTCTTCTGGATAGTACATCCTATGAGAAGATTGGAGAGCTTGTCTGTGTTTATCACTACTGTCTCTATCATTCATTTTCACCATTCTTTCGAAAATGGTGATCAGACCATAACACCAAATTAATAGAATGAGAAAAATTGAAAAGCTGTTCATCCAGTCTTTTTGAGAACAAGCATATATAAAAATAATGAAAATCCCTAAGCCAATATTGGAGTAACAGACAAAGAATAGTAAACAACAAACTTTCCATACTTTATTCAACTAGATGCCTCCTCTGAAAAAGATTGAGAACAGAATATATATATGATGGGTGGAATGGTTTCGACCATCTTGATATTTCTAAAAAAGGGTTTAAAAAAGCATGTAAAAACGTCTTTCCTATCTGGAGAAACCTTGTAGGGACAGGCTAATTTGACTATAAAGCTGCTCAACGATTTGTTCGATTTTTTAACGATAAAAATAAGCTTTTGGGGTGAAAAAAGGGAAGAACATCTTAAAATGAATAATCACGTAAATCCTGCAGAAAATTTCGAATAAACAGTTGCGAACGTTTGTTCTGATGTGTTATATTGTAAAAGTGGGTAATATTAGGAGTTCAGATATTAATTAGTAAAAAGGAGTTGTTATTCATGACAGTACGGCTAATTCCCTACTTAGTAATGGATGGAAATGCAAAGGAAGCCATCGAATTTTACGAAAAAGCATTAGATGCACAAGTTCTTTTTTCTCAGACATTTGGAGAAGGTCCAGAAAACCCAGATTATCCAATACCTGAAGATGCAAAAGGCCGCATTATGCATGCAACGATCAAAGTTGGCGAAACAGAGCTAATGTTTAGTGATACATTTCCTGGCCAGGAGCATCAAAATGGCAGCCAAGTAACCATTTGCATCTCTACAGATGATGCAGGGAAATCCAAGAAATTTTTTGATGCCCTACAGCAGGAAGGCCAGGTAACCATGCCTCTTCAGGAAACCTTCTTCAGCCCTTTATACGGCAGTGTTACAGATAAATTTGGTGTAAGTTTCCAAATTTATACCGAAGGAGAACATTAAACTGCAACACAATTAAGGTGAAACTGGATTTACCTATACAGAGATGTATTTTCTTAATCCATAATAGCAATATGTTTGGTCCTATATATTACTCATAAGTCATCCTGGACCAATTACATAAGTAAAACAATGAATTTTTCCTCTATTAAGTTTTAATAGAGGAAAAAAATTATACATTTCATACGATGCTTACATTTATTCTACACCTGAAATAAGCCACTCTTTTATAGGGAGATGGCTTTTTTTGCTGAATGCATGGAAAGGACATTAATCATTGAATAAAAGATACACGGGAGCGGATAAAAGGAAAACCGGACAACCGATAGTTTACATAATATTATTATCGTATCAAAATAGCTAAAGTATATATTTGAGGACAAAGACAGTACAAAAAATATGGAGAGGGAAATAGTATGATCATTAATCAAAAAGAATACGTGATAAACAATTTGCCATATGTAATTAGGTCTGCCATACAGGAGGATGCGAAAGTCATATCAGAAGTTAGAGTGCAAACCGATGGGGAAACAGAAAACATGGACAGGGAAGCAGGTGAAGCGTACATAGATGAAGCAGGGTTTAAACAGATTATTCAGGAGGATACAGATCGTGATCGCAATCTTTTTCTGGTAGCAGAAGTAGATGGAAAAATTGCTGGTTTTTCTAGGTGCGAGGGGAGCACATTGAAAAGAAGTGCCCATAAGGTGGTATTTGGCGTATGTGTGCTAAAAGAGTTCTGGGGTTACGGCATTGGCAAAAACCTATTAAAAGAGTCTATTCTTTGGGCGGAATTAAATGAAATTAAGAAAATTACATTGAATGTTCTCGAGACCAATGAAAAGGCGATAAAGCTATATAAAAGTCATGGGTTTGAAGTTGAAGGCATTTTAAAAGAAGATAAGAAACTTTCTGATGGCAAATTTTACGATACGATTTTAATGGGAAGATTCAAGAGAAAACGAAATTAAAAATGCTATTGTTTGCAGCTTTTTTGGCAAAACTCCCCCTATAGGGAATCAGATTATGAATTCCCAGCTGTACCAGTTTGTCAGGTTGTGAATATAATTTAGCATACATCAACTAAGGAGTTCGGAGTGTGTTATGGACAATCAAGTACAAGAGATCTTTGGTTCCGTAATAGCGGCAATAGGCACCATCCTTTCAGCTATCGCAAGCACTCCTTCAGCTTCACCAAGGATAACCGATCTTTTGGATGGAATGGATCTTGTCGGAAATACATTGCAGGGTACAGGAAATGCACTTCAGGCAAGCGGACAGAGCGGGGCATCTCTTGAAAAACTTGGTAATGAAGTTCAGGCTATAGGAAACAGTACAGTTGTTGCCGGATTGGTGCTGCATGTAAAAGAAGAGACTGAAGAAAGGCTTGTCATTACAGGCAATTGGCTGCAAGCCCTTGGCGGGGCTGCAGCCCTTGGAGACGAGTTTGAGGATCCAGCTGCTCCTGGGCAGATCTTTAATATTAATGGAAATCTGCTTCAATCCATCGGAAATTCACTTCAAGCTATAGGAGGCACTAAAAACCTTAGGGAAAAAGAACTTGGCGGTCCAGGCAGCACCGGTGATCATGTGATCTTTATCGGCAGCTGGATTCAGGCAGTTGGTTCTGTATTATCGGTCATTGGACAGCTGCAGGAAGAAAGTCAAGAAGGCGGGGACACAAAAGATAAAGATAATGAACAAACCAATGAAAGTGGTTAGGAAGGGATGCTGCATGTATCTAGATGGAGAAGAGTACCTTTCGATTGGCTCGTATCTGTTGGTTATCGGTACTTTTGTTTCAGCTGTTGGGGAAACGATTTACGGAACAGAATTGGAAAACCTTAATAATAAATTGATACGAGATGGAAATGCAGTGCAAGCGCTAGGGAACAGTTTTCAAGGGTTTGGAAGGATCAGTTTATCGGATATAGAGGAAGAATCAAATGTTTATAGTATTATGGGCTGCTTCACTCAAGCGGGCGGGAACACGTTAAACAGCGCAGCAACGAACCTGGAGATCGAAAGCCCTTCAGCAGAATCAACAAGACTTAATTCATTGGGAAGTTCCGTACAATCTATGGGCGCTGCCTTAGAGGCATATGGACTTGCAAACAGTAAATCTGATTATTTTATCAAACTTGAAGTTCTTGGAAGCAGTCTGATCTCGATCGCAGCCCTGCTTGATTCAATCGGTATCTTAGCAAGGGATGAAAATAGCCTGCAAAAAGAATTCTTCTTGCAGCGGGCGGATGGCTGGAGTTTATTGGCGCATCAATTGGAGCCTATGCGATTAATAAGAAAGCTAAAATGGGGGGAGAGGCTAGTGGATTCGTTTATTCCACTAACTATAGCATTCTTTAGTTTAAATATTAATAGTTATTCTGAAATAATAAATCCTGTTTTAAAAATAAACCTATTGATTTAAAACAGAAATTATGTGACTATGTAAATAGAAAATTTCATAAACGAACACTAGGGGTGCTTTATAAGCTGAGAGAGACGTTTGTCTTAACCCTTGAACCTGCACTAGGTAATGCTAGCGAAGGAAAGTGGTACATACATGATGGTATGCCTTTATTTGGAATTGCCATAATTTGTAATCAAGCGTTAAGCCACTTCTTTTGCAGAGAAGTGGTTTTTTTATTGTTAAGGGGTGACTTTAATTGGATAACAGATTGAAGGAATTGATTGGCGAAGTGGAAAATCGTCAAGGCGAGCTCATTCAGCTACTGCAAAAACTGATTTGCTATAAAACACCTGCACCGCCAGCCAGAAATACGGAAGAAGCTCAGCAATTTATTGCTTCATTTTTAAAGGAAAGGGATTTTATTATTGATAAATGGGATGTTTATCCTGGGGATCCCAATGTAGTTGGAGTACTGAAAGGCGCGGATTCCACCCAATATAAAAGCCTTATTATAAATGGGCATGTAGATGTTGCCGAAGTCAACGAGGATGAGGAATGGCTTTCTGATCCATTCAGCCCAATTGTCCAGGATGGGTCAGTGATCGGCAGGGGAGCAGCAGATATGAAAGGCGGATTGGCTGGTGCTTTATTTGCCATTCAGCTCCTTGACGAATATGGAATCAGGCTGCCTGGAGATTTAATCTTTCAATCTGTCATTGGAGAAGAGGTAGGGGAAGCGGGAACATTGGAGTGCTGCAAAAGGGGCTATAGTGCTGACTTTGCTTTGGTTGCTGATACGAGTGATCTTCATATTCAGGGACAAGGCGGTGTGATTACTGGGTGGATCACCGTTAAAAGCAGAAGCACCTTTCATGATGCGACACGCAAAGACATGATCCATGCCGGGGGAAAGCTGTTTGGTGCCAGTGCCATTGAAAAAATGATGAAAATCATTCAGGCGCTCCAGGAGCTTGAACGGAATTGGGCGGTTATGAAAAGTTATCCTGGATATGCACCCGGAACGAACACCATTAATCCCGCAGTTATAGAAGGGGGGCGCCATGCAGCATTTATCGCAGATGAGTGCAGGCTATGGATAACGGTTCATTTTTATCCTAATGAAACATATGAACAGGTGGCCAAGGAGATAGAGGAGCATATCAAGCTGGCTGCACAGGGGGATATTTGGCTGAGGGAAAACCCGCCTATTTTTGAGTGGGGCGGTTCTTCCATGATTGAGGATCGCGGCGAGATCTTTCCTTCATTGGAAGTAGACGAAAACCACCCTGCCATACATACATTAATGAGTGCACATGAAGTGGTGGTAAACAAAAAGGCAATCGTTGACGTGTCCCCAACTGTCACAGATGGAGGATGGTTTGGAGATGCCGGCATTCCTGCAGCTATTTATGGCCCTGGAACTCTCCGCCATGCCCATGCAGTCAATGAACAGGTTTCAATTGAGCAGCTGGTACAGTATACAAAGGTGATTCTGTCCTTTATTTATAAGTGGTGCCATACAAGAAAATAGATTAATTGAATGACTGTGATTAAGTATTTTAGCACCCTGTTGATTGGAGGGGAAGGTACTAATCCGTGAAAATTCAAAGGCAATTACTTCGAGCGGTGTTCATTCAAAATCAGCGTGAGAAGCGTGCCAGCGGGAGACCCCGCAGGTGAAAATGCACCGAAGAATGTCGGACCCCCCGCTGCAGCTTTAATTGTCTTCAGCGGAAATCAAATTTTACATATCCAATAGAAAAAGGAGTGTACATTGACATGAAATTTACAGAGCAATTATACAAGAAGCTCCAGCCAATCTGGCGGAAAAATCATGCCCATCCCTTTGTGAGGGAAATGGGGAACGGAACATTGGATCCGGAAAAATTCAGGTTTTATATGGTTCAGGATTATCTATATTTAATAGATTATTCAAAGATGTTCGCTTTAGGTGCTGTTAAAGCAGCCAATTTAGAGGACATGGGTACTTTTTCAGCCCTATTGCATTCAACTATGAATGAAGAAATGGCATTGCACCGCCAATATGCAGCCCGATTTGGCATTTCAGCCGAAGAGCTGGAAACAGCGGAACCATCACCAATCACATTGGCCTATACCCACTACATGCTTTATTCCGCACAAAATGGAACCCTTGCTGAACTGGTAGCTGCGCTGCTTCCATGCATGTGGAGTTACTGGGAAATCGGCAAGGAGCTAAATCAAATTCCAGGCGCATCAGAACATGAGCTGTATGGAGAATGGATTAAAATGTACAGTTCTCAAGAATTCGGGGAGCTGGCTACCTGGTGTATCGATTTAATGGACAAGGCAGCGCATGGCAAATCTGAAGAGGAGCTTCGTAAACTTGAAAATATCTTTTTAAATACAACCCGATTTGAATACATGTTCTGGGACATGGCTTATAACAAGGAAATGTGGCCAGCAGATGAATAATCCGGCTTTGGAGTTCAGGGAAGTTTGCTTTCATTATGCATCAAAAAATAAAGCCAATCCGCCTACCCTTGCAGATTTGAATTTCAGGGTAAATGATGGTGAATTTATATCGGTTATTGGTCCCAGCGGTGCCGGCAAAAGCACTATTTTCCGGCTGATTACCGGATTGGAACAGCCTTCATCAGGACAAATTCTCATAAACGGAGAAGTTAGCATCAATCGGTTGGGACAGGTAGGTTATATGCCTCAGCAGGATTTGCTGATGCCCTGGAGAACGATATTGGAAAATGCGATGCTTCCTATAGAAATCAAAGGTGCGAAAGGAAAAGCGGGAGAGGAAATGGTTCTGTCCTTATTAAAGGACTTTGGGCTTGAGGGTACGGAAGACAAGCATCCTGGGGATTTATCCGGAGGCATGAGGCAGCGGGTTTCCTTTTTGCGGACAATCCTGAGCGGATCCAATATTTTATTGCTGGATGAACCGTTTAGCGCCCTGGACGCTATTACGAGGCTGACGATGCAGGAATGGCTTCTTGACCAGTGGCAAAACCTGAAGAAAACCATTCTCTTCATAACCCATGATGTGGACGAAGCCTTATTTTTATCTGATCGCATCTTTGTCATGTCTGATAATCCGAAGGCTCTCAAAGAAGTAAACGTTCCGCTTGGGCGCCCGAGATCTTTCCGGGATATAAGCCAGCCGGATGTTCTTTTACTAAAAGAAAATCTAATTGATCAGCTTCGGCCGAGGGTGGAATCATGAAAAAATTTCATTCCTATTTATATTCAACTTTACTTGCAGCTGCGCTGCTAATTATTTGGGAGATTGGCGCAAAGGCCTATAATAAAAGCTTTATTCTGCCTTCTCCCGCAGAAATTGCATTTGCTTTATGGGAGTTAAGGTCCGTTCTTCTTATAAAGCATCTTCCGCCAACCTTTTTGGTCATCGGCATTGGCCTTGTCATCTCCGTTTTTATAGGGGCTGGCTTGGCTATTTGGATGAACGCAAGCAAAGCAGCGGAGAGGACATTTTATCCGATTCTGATTGCTTCTCAAACAATCCCGATTATTGCTTTGGCTCCAATCTTTGTCCTCTGGTTTGGCTACACCATCTGGAGCAAGGTCGCAGTGACGGTCTTAATTACGTTTTTCCCGATCACTGTCAGCGCTTTTGATGGGCTGCGCTCCTCAGACAAAAATTTAAAGGAATTGATGCTCACGATGGGAGCTTCAAAAAAAGATATCTTTTTTAAGCTGGATATCCCTTCCTCACTGCCATCCTTTTTCTCGGGTTTAAAGGTGGCTGTGACATTGAGTGTAATAGGGGCTGCAATCGGTGAATGGCTGGGTGCCCAGGCAGGTCTTGGTTATTTCAGCCGCAGGATGATGACACAATTTGATGGCGCGGGAGTATTCGCTCCAATCGTATTGCTGTCGGCAGTTGGAATTGTTTTATTTTTACTTGTAGGATTCATAGAAAAAGCATTGCTAAAATGGAGGAAAACAGGATGAAGAAATTTCTGGGAATATTATTAGGTTTATGTTTGATACAGGTGCTTGCCGCTTGCGGAAACAATGCTTCCAATGCAAATGATGCAAATACAGCCGGAGGAACAGAGGGCAAGGATTTAAAAGAAGTGAGTATTATGCTGGATTGGTACCCTAATGCCGTGCATAGCTATTTATATGTAGCACAGGAAAAAGGTTTTTTTGAGGCAGAAGGGGTAAAGGTGGACATTCAATTCCCTGCCAACCCAACCGATCCATTGAATTTGGCTGCAGCAGGCAAGGTTACCTTAGGATTATATTATCAGCCGGATGTCATTATGGCGCGTGCGAATGAGAACCTTCCTGTTAAGTCTGTAGCATCCATTGTTCGCTCCCCGTTAAATCATGCGGTCTTTTTAGAGGATAGCCCGATTCAGACTCCGAAAGATCTGGAAGGAAAGAAAGTAGGATATCCTGGCATTCCGCTGAATGAAGCATTGCTGAAAACGATGGTTGAACATGATGGAGGGGATTTCAGCAAGGTTGACATGATTGATGTTGGATTTGAATTAGGAACTTCGATTGTTTCGGAAAAAACAGATGCTGTCATTGGAGCCTATATTAATCATGAAGTCCCTGTTTTAAAGCATAAAGGCTATGAAACCCGCTATTTTAACCCGGTAGATTATGGCGTTCCGGCCTACAATGAAATCGTCCTTGTAACGGGTGATGAAACATGGGAAAAAGATCAGGAGGCCATTCAGGCATTTTGGAAGGGTGCCAAGAAAGGCTATGAATATATGAAGGAAAATCCGGAAGATGCATTGGCTATTCTAATAAACAACCAGGATGAAGCTAATTTCCCATTGGTGGAGGAAGTTGAAAAGCAAAGCATGGAGATTCTTTTGCCAAAAATGGAAGCTGAAGGCGCAGCGTTTGGCTCACAGGATCAGGAATCGTGGAAGGAAGTCAGGGACTGGATGCACGATGCTGGTTTAATAGAGTCTTCACCTGAAGTGGAAGATATGATTGTCGAAATGGACCATTAAAAACTAAGTTAAAAAAGATAGGCTGATGTACCTGAAAAACGCAGAATTTCTATTGAAAGTTGATTGTCCAATTGTTAAATGTTACTAAATATCATATATAATTTTTAAAATCAATACTTGAATACCTATAAAAAATTCTGTTAAATATAGTTTGAAGTCAAAAATCGAATAGATCATTTAAAAGTGCCTGAGGATCACTCCTTGGGATAATAGGGAAATCGGTGAAAATCCGATGCAGCCCCCGCTACTGTAAGTGCTGATGAAATTGCCAAAATACCACTGGGAAACCGGGAAGGTGGCAAGAGTAAGCTTGAGGCACAAGCCAGAAGACCTGCTTTTAAATGCGTTTTATTTGTTCTTCGGAGGGAGGAATGAGTATGGCCAATGCATGATGGAAAGCTTTATCCCATCATCCCGTAATTTTATTGGACAAGCTCAAGCCCTAATTTGGAAAACAAATTAGGGCTTTTTATTTGGAAAAAACTGTTCGGCCCTGTTTGCCTGTGCAATCTTCATCGTGCTATTGATCTGATGACAATTGAATATTTAACAAAAGGTGTATGGCTGTTAAGCCTTACTTAAAAGGGAAGCCGGTGTAAGTCCGGCACGGTCCCGCCACTGTAAGGGAGAGTTTCTTTACAAACTGCCACTGATGAATCGGGAAGGCGTAAAGCAACAAGGAACCCAAGTCAGGAGACCTGCCTTTTGTATTCTTCTGCAATGCCTACGGGTCATAGGTGAGAGAAGTGTTAAACAGGATTATTCTGCATTTTAGAATGGAGATAACTGGCACCTCTTCACTTAGTGGGGGTGCCATTTCTTTTTTAGGATGTGCTAAGCTCACTATACACCTTTTGGGTAGGAGCAAGACTGCCGCTTTTTCTTGGTGCGGTAATATTTTAAGAATCCAATGTCCGACTTGATGGCCGCCGGATTGCAGGCGGTTCGCTGAGTGCCCGCAGTGGAATCAAGGGGCAAAATTTATAAGTAAACGAACATGATTAGGCTTTTTTAAAAATCAGATAGGAGAAAACAATCATGACTACTTGGAATTTAAATGGAATGAAGAGGCATGTTCTCATATGCAATGGCTCAAGCTGCATGAGAAAAGGCGGAGAGGATGTTACCCAGGCGATTAGGGATGAAATTAGCCAATTAAACATTGAAGCAGACATCCATACAACAAGAACAAGGTGTAACGGTCGGTGCAAGGATGCATGTGTGGTTATTGTGTACCCGGAAGGAAATTGGTTTAAAGAGGTTACGCCATCGCTTGGACGCAAAATTGTCCAAGATTGCATGCAGAAGGATACAAATTTACTAGATTCGCTTTTGTATAAATATGATGCTGAAGGCTTTGTGAAAGTAAGTGATTCCTCAGAAAAAGGAATTGAGAAGCCTATTAGAATAGGAGGTTAAGGCATGGAATTAGTATCATTTGCACTTCTATCAATACTTATCGGAATCCGCCATGGGCTGGATAGTGACCATGTGGCCGCGATCGCTGACATGATCGGAAGTGAAGGACAGCGCAACAAGCAGGTTACATTAGGAGTTATGTATGCTGTCGGACATGGAGCCATTGTGCTCGCAATCGGCCTATTAACCCTATTTATCGGCACGAGGCTTCCTGATGAAGCACAATTTTCAATGGAGGTATTAGTAAGTCTCACATTGCTTGTTTTAGGCGGGTTTATTTTGTATAGCATCTTTAAAAACAGACATGAGTATGAGTTTAAAAGCCGAATGACTATTGTTTTTGAATGTTTATCGAAGCTCATTAAAAAATTGGGATTCAGCGGTGTCCAGGCATCCCCTGTAAGCCTTGGATTAATCGGGGCGTTCATTATTGGGATTATTCACGGGGTAGGAGTGGAAAGTCCCACTCAGGTCGCAGCGATCACAAGTGCAGCAGGCTTTAGTAATCTGTCAGCTGCAACAGCCCAGCTGGTTTTATTTGTAACAGGTTTACTATTATCAACGATCTGTATTACATTCGTGATTTCGTGGGGCTTTTTAAAATCGAAGCTGCGCAAAAAGCTTTTTGTAATTCTGGGTTCAATGACAGGACTATACAGTATTGGATTGGGAATGTCCATGCTGTATGAACTCGTTAAGGAGGCGTTTTAAGTTGAGGGGAAAACTTCTAGTTATAGGATTTGGGCCAGGCAGCTTTGATCACATTACGAAAAGGGCCCAGGAAGCCATTCAGGAAAGTGATTATGTCATTGGGTATAAGACATATGTGGAGCTTATTAAAGGCTTACTAACAGACCAGGAGATTATCAGCACGGGGATGTCGGAGGAAGTGAGCCGTGCCCAGGCAGCGGTAAAGTACGCTGAGCAAGGGAAAAAAGTAGCCGTCATTTCCAGCGGGGATGCCGGCGTTTATGGAATGGCCGGGCTTGTGTATGAGGTGCTTGTTGAAAAGGGCTGGAAAGAATCAACGGGAGTTGAAGTGGAAATCATCCCCGGGATTTCTGCTATTAATTCTTGCTCCTCACTGCTCGGTGCTCCCGTCATGCATGACGCATGCACCATCAGCTTGAGTGATCATCTAACACCATGGGCAATCATCGAAAAAAGAATTGAAGCAGCAGGAGCCGGTGATTTTGTTATTGCGCTCTATAACCCAAAAAGCGGCAAAAGAACAAGGCAAATAGCCGAGGCTCAGCAAATTCTATTAAAATATCGTTCTCCGGATACGCCAGTTGGCCTTGTAAAAAGTGCTTACAGGGACAGTCAGCAAGTCGTGATGACAACCTTGCAGAATATGCTTGACTTTGAAATTGGGATGCTGACAACGGTTGTGATCGGAAACAGTTCCACATTCTGTTATGACAATAAAATGATCACACCTCGCGGGTATCAGCGGAAATATACGCTAAATACGGAGAAGCAGCGTTTGCGTCCTCATGAACGCCTGCGGCCAGAAAATGAACCATGGGCTCTTCATGAAGGGAAAAAGGATACACAGAGCCCGGAAAGGTATGCAGACGATACACCCTTAACATTGGCAATGGAAGCCCTTCAAAAACTGGATGCGGAAGGAAAAATGGACAAGCTTTCCGACGGGTATCCAACCATAGCCCAGCCGGCTGTTGAGTCTATTTTTGAGCTGGCAGTTAGCCCGGGAGTTGTTAATAAAAAATTCACACCAAAGCAGCTTCTCGTTTTGGCGGAAGTGGCGGGTGAAAACGGAACAATGGAATACACACCTCACCATCAGATTTTATTGAAAATTCCAACGTCCGATCCCGATTCCATTACAGAAAAGCTGTCTGAAGCAGGATTTTTATTAGAACCGATTGGAGATGTGTTTCAAATCAAGGCCTGCGATTTCTGTGACGGAGAGAAAAAAGACTCGATTCCTTATGCAGAGGAGATTCAAAGAAAGCTTGGCGGCATGGATTTGCCAAAAGAATTAAAGCTTGGCTTCAATGGCTGTGGAATGGCCTGCTATGGTGCGGTCAATGAGGACATCGGAATTGTTTTCCGGAAAGGAAAGTTTGATCTGTTTTTAGGGGGAAAAACAGTGGGGCGGACTGCACATCCCGGACAGCCAGTTGCTGAAGGAATCCCCCCTGAACAAATAGTCGAAGTGATTGAAGGCATTGTGAACGAATATAGACAAAACGGCCATCCGAACGAAAGGTTTTATAAATATTTCAAACGTGCCCAGGAGGTTCAGGGCTTTAAACATAAAGACATTACTCCTGTCATTGAGCTTGAGCCAGCACTCTGCGGAGAATAAAAAGGAGGAACAGCAAATGAAAGCTATTTTACTAGTTGGACATGGAAGCCGAGATCCTGAAGGGAATGAACAGGTTAGGCGGTTTATAGATGAGTTAAGGCCCCGGCTGGATCCATCTTTGTTGGTTGAAACCTGTTTTTTGGAGTTTGAAATGCCGTCGATCAGCCAGGGAATTGACACATGTGTAAGGAAGGGAGCCAGCCATGTGATCGTTATTCCCATCATGCTATTGCCTGCTGGCCATTCGAAGATACATATCCCGGCCTCAATTGATGAGGCAAAAGAGAAATATCCAGCTGTTCATTTTACTTATGGCAGGCCAATCGGGGTTCATGAAGAGACTCTGGAGATTTGCAAATCACGCTTGGAAGAGCTTGGCGAAGAGATTCATGGTGAAAATAAAAATACCGCTATCCTATTTTTAGGGAGAGGCGGAAGTGATCCTGATGCCAATAGCGAGCTTTATAAAATAGCACGTCTATTCTATGAAAATGTGAATTATCCATTGGTAGAGCCGGCATTTATGGGGGTCACAGATCCCCTTATTAAGCAGGGAGCAGAACGATGCATAAAGCTCGGGGCCAAAAAAATCATTATTCTTCCATATTTCCTCTTCACGGGAATTCTGATTAAGCGTCTGGAAGGCCTGATTGATGAGTTCCGGCTGGAGTATCCGGAGCATGATTTTAAGCTAGCCGGTTATTTTGGTTTCCATGAAAGGCTAAAAACCATTTTGGAAGATCGAATAAAGGAAGCGCTTGAAGGCGAAGTGAAAATGAATTGTGACACATGCCAATATCGGATAGCTGCCATGGAGCATATTGATCACCACCATCACCATGATCACGATCACCATCATGACGGTCACAGCCACTCCCATGATCATCATCATGACCATCACGGCCAGTCTGAAAAAGAAAGGGTAGTCAAGGCATGATATTATGTTTGGCTGGTACAAGCGATGCAAGGGAATTAGCTATTGAAATGAAGAAGGAAGGATATGGTGTCCTTGCAACAGTAGTAACAGATAATGCTGCAGCTGAATTAAAACGTCATGGGCTTCAAGTGTGTACGGGCCGTTTAACTAGCGAAGAGTTCGCTAATCTTATCACCCTTCATCAACTGCAAGCTGTTGTAGACGCAAGTCATCCATTTGCGGAGGAAGCAAGCAAAAACGCAATTGAAGCTGCTAAGGAGGCTGGTGTTCCTTATATCCGATATGAACGGGCATCACAGGCTTTTGATGGCTCTTACCTTAGTATTGTTGACAGTTATGAGGCTGCAGCGGATCTGGCTGCCGAAAAGAAGGGAGTCATCATGCTGACAACGGGAAGCAAAACACTGCAAATTTTTGCCGGCAAATTGCTGCACTTACCTGATACGCGTGTTCTAGCGCGCATGCTGCCTCGAAAGGATAACATGGAGAAATGCGAGAAGCTTGGATTTCCACAAAGGAACATTATTGCCATCCAGGGTCCATTCACAAAGGAATTTGATAAAGCTCTCTACAAACAATACGGCGTCACTTTAATGATAACGAAGGAAAGCGGCAAGGCAGGCTCTGTTGACGAAAAGATAGCAGCTGCCAAAGAGCTGGGCATCGAAACCATTGTAATAAAACGGCCATCCATTGATTATGGCACAAAGTTCTCAAGCTATCAGGAAGTCATAAATGCTCTGATGATGAACAATGTCGGCAAAGATAAAGAGCGGGTTTCCTTATCGTAGTGAGTATCTGTCTATTTTAAGTCCCAAATGTGATTTACGATGAGCAGCAAGTTCGTATAGGTTAAAAAATCAAATTATACAATCAAATTTATACAGAATTCTGCTGCTTGAACACACTTTTGAGGCAGAATTGCATGCTTTGGATTTATAGGTCAATTTATTTAACTTATCGTTCACTTTTTTAATATATCGGTCAACATGATCAGCTTATCGGTCAGAATTTTATTTTATCGGCCGCTTTTCTGTTTTATCGGTCACTTTGCGTTAAATCAACATTCTTCCATTAGAAAAGACTTAAATAAGAAATGAACCTAGAGGAGGTACAATCATGGATTTTAAAACAGCATTCAAACCGGTTACGGTACAGCCGCAGATGATTGAAGTAAAAAGCTTTGAAATGATTGATGAGGAAATTGGGGAACATTCATTCACAGAGGAACAATATCCGGTCGTTCGCCGAGTGATTCATGCTTCGGCTGATTTCGAACTGGGAAAAAGCATGCTTTTTCACCGTGACGCTATCCGTTCAGGGATAGAGGCGGTTCGCAGCGGAAAGCCGGTAGTGGCAGACGTGCAAATGATTCAATCAGGTGTAAGCAAGCAGCGGATTGAAAAGTATGGCGGCGATGTTAGGGTGTATATTTCTGATCCGGATGTTATGGAGGAAGCAAAACGCCTAAATACGACCAGAGCCATCATTTCCATGAGAAAAGCCGTTAAAGAGGCGGACGGAGGGATCTTTGCGATTGGAAATGCCCCGACTGCTTTACTTGAGCTTATCCGTCTTATTAAAGAAGGTGAAGCAAGGCCGGGTCTAGTCATCGGCCTTCCAGTCGGATTTGTTTCAGCGCCTGAATCAAAAGAGGAATTGGCGAAGCTGGATGTTCCATTTATAACCAATGTCGGCAGAAAAGGCGGAAGCACTGTAACGGTTGCTGCATTAAATGCTATCACCCTTTTAGCTGAACAGGAGTAAGGAATGGAACCAAAACCAGAAAAGCCATTAAGGCAAGGCTACACAACAGGATCATGCGCAGCAGCTGCAACAAAAGCTGCATTGACTGCCTTGATTACAAAGGAGGAACAGCTTGAAGCAACCATACGTCTGCCGATTGGAAAATTTGTCACCTTTCAAATGGAAGAGTGTCGTTTTAATGATGATTCAGTCTTAGCCGGAACCATTAAGGATGCCGGAGATGACCCGGATGCAACCCACCAGGCTTTAATTCAGTCGGAAGTATCCTGGTCTGACACACCTGGAATCACGCTGGATGGAGGGGTTGGCGTTGGCCGGGTGACTAAAGAAGGGCTTCCTGTACCTGTTGGAGAGGCGGCCATTAACCCTGTTCCGCGTAAAATGATTTTGGAATCTGCACAAGATGTCCTGGATGAGTTTCAGATCACCAGAGGAATCAAGATTATTATTTCTGTTCCGGAAGGTGAGGAAATAGCCAAAAAAACACTTAATGGACGGCTTGGGATTCTAGGAGGGATCTCTATTTTAGGAACAAGGGGAATTGTCATTCCGTTTTCAACGTCAGCCTATAAGGCGAGTATTGTTTCAGCCATTAACGTGGCAAAGGTAAATGGCTGTCATCATGTCGTGATTACAACAGGGGGCAGAAGCGAAAAATTTGCGATGAAGCAATATCCTTCCCTTCCGGAGGACGCATTCATTGAAATGGGAGACTTTGTTGGCTTCACATTAAAGCAGTGCAAGCGTTCAGGTATAAAACGGGTGTCCATGGTCGGGATGATGGGGAAGTTTTCCAAGGTTGCTCAGGGAGTCATGATGGTGCATTCCAAGAGCGCACCCGTGGATTTTGGGTTCTTAGCTGATCTTGCGGAACGTGCAGGGGCCACATCTGAACTGACCGGACAAATTCGCGGGGCAAACACAGCTTCTCAGGTAGGCGATCTTATGGTTGAACAGGGCAATCAGGAATTTTTTAATAGTCTGTGTGATTCATGCTGCAGAGAAGCATTAAAGGAAGTAAAAGGCGGCATTTCAATTGAGACCACCATATACACCTTGAAAGGGATGCTGCTCGGAAAGGCGGAAAGAGATGGCGAGGAATATAAAGATCATTGGAATTGGTGATGAGGGGCAGGCAAGTCTTCTTCCAATCTATATAAATTGGATAGATGAAAGTGACCTATTAATAGGAGGAGAAAGGCACCTAAACTTCTTCCCGGATTATACAGGGGAGAAACTGGCGATAAAAGGGAGTTTGAGCTCCCTTTCAGAAAGACTGCAAAAGGAAAATCGGAATGCGGTTATATTAGCCTCAGGAGACCCGCTCTTTTACGGGATCGGAGGCTATTTATCCAGAAAAATGGATGTTGAAATCTATCCTTATTTAAGCTCCATACAGCTTGCTTTTACAAGAATGAAAGAGAGCTGGCAAAATGCCTATTTTACAAGTGTCCATGGCAGGAGCATGACTGGTCTTGCACAGCGGATTGATGGCAGGCCTCTTGTGGCGATTTTAACTGATGAAAATAATAGCCCTTCCAGTATTGCAAAATACTTGCGGTCCTTTCAGATGAATGAGTATAAGGCTTTCGTTGCCGAAAATTTAGGCGGAATGACTGAACGATGCGGATGGTATGAGCTTCATGAAATGGAGGATATCTCTTTCTCTCCGCTCAATGTTGTCATTTTAAAGAGGGTTAAGACTTCACCGGAATGGCCAATGGGCATAGAAGATGAGCAATTTTCACAGCGGAAGCCAGATAAGGGACTCATTACAAAAAAAGAGGTTCGAGTCCTGAGTTTGTCAGAAATGAACTTAAAAAAAGATAGCATTGTTTGGGATATTGGGACCTGCACCGGGTCCATGGCCATCGAAGCTGCACGAATTGCCCGGGATGGTGCTGTCTATGCCATTGAAAAAAATGAACATGATTTGGAAAACTGCTATGAAAATATGAAAAAATTCCGAACCGATTTTGTTGTGCGCCATGGTCTCGCTCCGGAAGGATTAGAGGAATTTCCGGAACCTGACGCAGTGTTTATAGGCGGAACAGCAGGCGGGATGGAGGAAATTCTTGATGTTTGCTGCAGCCGGCTGAAGCCAGGAGGAAGAATTGTTTTAAATGCCGTCACCATTGAATCTTTATCAATGGGGGCAGAAGCTTTTAAAGCGAGAGGCTTTGATGTGTCGATTACACTGGCACAAATATCAAGGAGCAAGCCTATCTTAAAGTTAACCAGATTTGATGCGTTAAATCCTATTTACATCATTACGGCAAAAAGAAAGGAAGAAAACGAATGACTGGAACATTATATGGGCTGGGTGCCGGTCCCGGGGATCCGGAGCTTATTACCGTTAAAGCCTTTCGTACACTAAAGGAATCACCTGTCATTGCTTATCCGAAAAAGCGTAAAGGGAGCAAAAGCTATGCCCATCAAATTATCGATGTGTATGTAAACCCAAGCGAAAAAGAAATGCTTGGACTGGTTTTCCCCATGACAAAGGATCCAGCGATCCTGGAGAGAGAATGGACAAATACCGTTGAGGCAGTGTGGGAGAAACTTCAGGAGGGAAAGGATGTCGCGTTTGTTACGGAAGGCGATCCTTTGTTGTACAGTACCTTTATCCATATGATGAAGCTTATGAAAGAACGCCACCCCGAGGTGGAGATCAGGACAGTGCCTGGCATTTCTTCCATTAATGGGGCGGCATCAAGACTAGGCCTCCCGCTTGCGGAAGGAGACGACCATGTGGCAATTGTTCCGGCACGGGAAGACTATGACGCAATGAAAAAAGTATTAATGGAAAATGACTGTGTGGTTTTTATTAAAGTGGCAAAAGTAATGGATTTGATGCTTAAGATTCTCCGTGAACTTGATTTATTACATAAGGCTTCTGTCGTGACAAAGGTTACATCAAAGGAAGAAATCATCTGGGATGTTCGTGAGCTGGACCGGGCGGAACTGGAATACTTAACATTAATGGTGGTGAGAAAATAATGAAGATCACAATCATCGGAGCAGGACCGGGAGCCCCGGATTTAATAACTGTAAGAGGGTTGCATTCATTAAAGGAAGCGGATGTCGTGCTTTATGCAGATTCCCTTGTCAGCGAGGAGCTCATCCAGCAGGCAAGAGGGGATGCTGAAGTACTAAAAACGGCGGGAATGCACCTGGAAGAAATGGTTGAAGTCATGGCTGATCGTGTCAGGCAGGGAAAAAGGGTCGTTCGCGTCCATACTGGCGACCCAGCTGTTTATGGTGCTATTTTGGAGCAAATGGTGCTTTTAAAAGAAAAGGGCATTGAGACAGAAATCATTCCTGGTGTGAGTTCGGTCTTTGCATCGGCAGCTGTGCTTGGCGCGGAACTGACGATACCAGACCTGACTCAAACCGTGATCCTGACCCGTGCTGAAGGAAGAACGCCTGTCCCTGAAGCAGAAAAGCTAAAGGATTTAGCAAAGCACCATTGTACGATCGCTCTTTTTTTAAGTGCGACTTTGACTAAAAAAGTGGTGAAGGAATTTCTGGCTGCTGGATGGAGCCCTGAAACGCCGGTAGCTGTCGTCTATAAAGCAACATGGCCAGACCAAAAAATCGTTCGTTCGACACTTGAGCACCTGGACGAGGATATGAGAGCAAATGGCGTACGTAAGCAGGCCATGATTTTAGCAGGATGGGCACTTGATGAGAGGATTCACGAAAAAAATTATCGATCCAAACTTTACGATAAAGAATTTACACATGGGTTTAGAAAAGGAGTGACATCATGACGCTTCTTTTAGAAGAGGGAAAGGAACTTGAAATAAAAGCTAACAGTACATATGCAATCGTAGCCATTACGAAACATGGTGTGGAACTGGCTCGAAAACTGCATTCCGCTTTGCAGACAGGTGATGTGTATTATATGTCCAAGTTTGAAAAAGGGGATGAAAAGGATTCGGGAGTAAGCATGTTCGAGGGCAGTGTCCGGCTATTATTGCCTTCCCTATTTCAGCACTATAAAGGGATTATTTTAATTATTTCCCTGGGTGCTGTTGTCAGAATGATTGCACCGCTTCTAAAAGATAAAAAAACAGACCCTGGTGTTGTTGTCATTGACGATAAAGGCGAGCATGCCATTAGTGTGCTGTCCGGACATTTGGGCGGGGCCAATGAACTTACCAGAGAAGTGGCTGAGTTGATTGGAGCAAAACCAGTTATTACAACGGCCTCGGATGTTCAAAAAACCATTCCAGTCGACTTATTTGGGAAACGGTTTGGCTGGATGTGGGAATCAGCTGACAAGCTAACACCAGTCAGTGCTTCTGTTGTAAATGAGGAACACGTCGCTGTCATTCAGGAATCGGGGGAAAAGGGCTGGTGGACCTACGGAAGTCCCATGCCCGGCCATATTAAAATCTATCCGGGCATTCAGTATGCTTTGGAGGCAAAACCCGATGCTGCATTAATTGTCACTCACCGGAACCTGGAGCCGCATGAGGAAGCAATACTTGAAAACGGTGTTCTCTATCGTCCGAAGGTGATTGGACTAGGGATTGGATGCAATCGGGGTACAGAGAGCAGCGAAATTGAATCGGTCATTAAAGAGACACTGTCCGAATTGAACTTCTCCATAAAAAGTGTGAAAGCAATTTGTACAATTGATTTAAAAAAGGATGAGGAAGGCATTTTGCAGGTGGTAAATAAGTATGGATGGGATTTTCATTGGTACGCGCCTGAAGAATTGAACTCCATTCCGATACAGCAGCCATCTGATACAGTTTATAAATTCACAGGAGCATACGGCGTCAGTGAACCTGCTGCTCTGCTTTACAGCGGTGCAAAGAAATTAGAGCTAGTTAAAAAGAAATCAGGGAATGTGACAATCTCTGTTGCAGTCATTCCTTTTGAATAGGTTCTTTAAGCTCATTGCTGATATTGGTTCCCTGTTGATTGGATACTGCATTCGCATTTTCTTATAAGGTGTTTAATCGATCATGCTGATTTAACGTCCTGCGGGAGAAGGTCAAGGGCAGAACCCGCAGCAAGAGTGCTTGAGGAGCCTTCGGATTCCAGCGCTTCGGGCGGAAATCAGCAGGCAATTATTACTGAGCCTTTTAAAAAAAGGATATTTCAGAAACCGGGGTGGACAAATTGGATAGAAGATTGGTTATTGCAGGAACAGGCAGCGGGGTTGGGAAAACAACCTTAACCATTGGCCTGATGAGCGCATTAAAATCTCGGGGATATAAAGTCCAAGGGTTTAAATGCGGACCCGATTATATCGATCCCAGTTATCATACAGCGGTAACCGGAAGGCCGGCACGAAATCTGGATAGCTGGATGCTGGCTGAGGATACAGTAAAAGGCATTTATGCCCATGGAAGCAAGGGGGCTGATATCTCCATTATAGAAGGTGTGATGGGATTTTTTGATGGAAAGAACCCCCGTTCCAATGCCGGAAGTACAGCTGAAATCAGCATGATCACAGAAAGCCCGGTTCTATTGGCAGTGAATTGTGCAAGTATGGCAAGAAGTGCGGCTGCGATCGTGAAAGGCTTTCAAATGCTTGCAGATGGCCCAAATATTGTGGGGGTAATCGCAAACAAGGTTGGAAGCGAGGGGCATTTTAGGATTGTTAAAACGGCAATTGAACAGGAATGCGGCATCCCGGTTATCGGATATCTGCAGCGGGAGCTTGATATTGAAATTCCTGAAAGGCATCTGGGCTTAATTCCTTCCATTGAACGCGGCGAGCTGCAGCCATTTTTTCGGCGCCTTGGGGAACTTGTTGAAAAAACAATCGATATGGACCGGGTATTGAAGCTATCGGAGACTAAGGCATTGCAGGGAGTTTCTCCTGCCCTTTTTGAGAATAGGGATAAGTCTGTCCGAATAGCTGTTGCGAAGGATGCAGCGTTTAATTTTTATTATCCGGAAAATCTTGAAATGCTGGAATCTGCAGGTGCAGAACTTGTTTATTTTTCGCCAATTGCTGGTGACGTTTTACCTGCGGAGGTGGATGGGCTTTATCTTGGCGGAGGTTTCCCCGAAGAATTTGCTCATACGCTGAGTGAAAAAACCGAGGTACATACATCGATCAAGGAAGCTGTTGAAAGCGGATTGCCGACACTTGCGGAATGCGGCGGTTTTATGTATTTAACAGAAGCAATCATCACTACTGAACAGCAGGAATACAGTATGGCCGGCATCATCCCAGGCAAGGTGAAGATGCAGCAGAAGCTGGCAGCTCTTGGCTATCGGGAAGTAGCAGGTGAACCTGGAAACTTCCTGCTGCCTGACTTTTTAAAGGCCAGAGGGCATGAATTCCATTATTCAACCTTTGAAACCAATAAAATTGGAAAATATGCCTACTCCAGCAAAGGCATGCGCGGGGAGAAAAAAGAGGGATATCTGAAATATAATCTGGTCGCAGGCTATACCCATATTCATTTTGCTTCCTGTCCAGAACTTGTTCAAAATTGGATCGAAAAATGCAAGGAGCACGTTCTAATGAGGCAGGGGAACGGGTTATTTTTGAAGCGTAGCTGAATCCAATAAAACAAAAAGACCATTATCTGATTTACAGGATGAATTTATATTGGATGAACGCAGTTTTCTTAAAGTTTTTGTTTTTTAGGCTAACTAAGTCTAATCAGCGGGCAGAATTTATAAGCAAAACAACCATTTATGAAAAAAGAGCCTAAATGAAAAAGAAAAGCAGCAATTAAATTTGTGTTCAGGAAGGTGATTAATATGGAGGCAGGGACAGTATATCTTGTTGGTGCAGGGCCTGGAGACATTAAGCTCATAACCGTATACGGACTGGAGTGCATAAAAAAAGCGGATGTGATTGCCTACGACCGGTTAATTAATCAGGATTTGCTCAAAGTTGCAAAGAAGGGAGCAGAACTGATATTTGTAGGCAAGTCGCCTGGAAGGCATGAGCTCATTCAGGAGGAGATTCATCAACTATTGGTTGAGAAGGCAAAACAGGGTAAAACAGTCACTCGATTAAAAGGCGGGGACCCATGTGTATTTGGCCGTGTTGGGGAGGAGGCTGAAGTGCTGGCTGAGCATCAGATTCCTTTTGAAATCGTTCCTGGTGTCACTTCAGGTATCGCAGCACCGGCCTATGCAGGAATTCCCGTGACACATAGGGATCACGCTGCTTCTTTTACGATTGTAACAGGGCATGGCAGAAAGGAAAAAGAAACGGATGGAGTTAATTGGCAGGCTTTAGCTCAAGGCAGTGATACGATAGCTTTTTATATGGGAATAGGCAACCTGCCGCATATCGCAAAAGAGCTTATTCGGCATGGCAAGCCTTTCACTACTCCGGTAGCGGTGATCCAATGGGGTACGACTGAACGGCAAAAAACAGTGACAGGCAATCTTTCTACAATCGAACAGGCTGTAAAAGAATCAGGAATTCAACATCCCGCGATCATTTTGGTGGGAGAGGTTGTTCGAATGCGCGAAAAGATTAAATGGTATGAGGAGAAGGCAATAGAGGTGCATACATAAGAGTTGATCGATTTCAGGTGATTAATAACATAATAGAAAGGAGTTTTTCATATGTCTATTTTCAATATCCTGGAAAGCAGAAGAGCAATTAGAAATTATCAATCTGCAGCAATCGAAAGGGAAAAGATTGAACGGCTGCTGCATGCTGCTACTCTTGCCCCAAATGACCGGATGAGAGAACCATGGAGCTTTTATGTGATTCAAGGAGACAAGAAGGCTGAATACGAGGAGATAGCATTACATTATTTAAAAGAAAGGTTTCCCTCTAAGCCCCACTTAATAGAAAGCTCGTTAAGGGTTGTTAAAAATACCCCTGTCATTATTGCCGTAGCTGCAGACCTGGTACATGGAGACGAAGAAGCATCTGCCGATAACGAGTACGCTACTTGCTGTGCAATACATTCCATGTGGCTCGCAGCTGAGGAATTAGGTCTTGGATTTGTGTGGAGAACCAGGGGAGTAGGACTGGTACGCGATAACCGGTTAAGGCAATTTCTTTCCCTTCCTGATGATAAGAAGGTAATAGGCAGTGTATTTATTGGGTATCCCGAAGAAAACGATGCAGGAAAACAAAAGGAAAAATCCCGTACGTCTTATAGAGAAAAAACCCAATGGCTATCTTAAAAGGGGGGATTTTAATGGGGAAGAAAAAAGGACTGGTACTGGTTTATACAGGTGATGGAAAAGGAAAGACGACGGCAGCACTGGGAGCAGCAATCCGTGCAACAGGCAGGGGAATGAAGGTACTGGCAATTCAATTCATTAAATCACCCGAAAGAACGTATGGAGAAAAAATTGTCTTTGATAAGCTGGGGATTGAAATATATCAGACAGGAGTCGGATTCACATGGACCAAAACACCAGAGGAGCATCGGAAAGCTTTAAAAAATGCCTGGGCGTTTGTAAAAGAAAAGGTTGAGCAGCAAGTATATGATGTTGTCATTCTCGATGAACTGAATAATGCCCTGGCCATTGATAAGTTTCCAATAGATGATGTCCTGCCCTTGCAAGAGGTAATTGAACTTATTCAAGAAAACCGTAAAGAAACGCACTTTGTGATAACAGGGCGCTCAGCAAAGAAGGAAATCATTGAATTGGCTGATCTGGTTACTGAAATGAGACCCATTAAGCACTATTATGATGAGGGCATTCCCGCTGTAAAAGGAATTGAATTTTAGTGACTAATAGACTGTCAAACGATAATTGAAAAGAAAAAAGACATTCCTACCGCAGAATGTCTTTTTTTGTGCTGATGTCCCACTTTGCTATTAAAAGGGGATCATGCGAGGCACCTCGAAAATTCATTCGTCTTTTCTTATTTCTGTGTTTATTCGAATTTGCTCATTCAATGTCCAATGGGAGATCCCGTTAGATGGACTTAGGATCGGCGGTCTCCGGAGTAAAGCGGGCATCTGGAGTTAAAATAAGCAACAAGTCTAACAGAATATCTTATAAGAATTTAGTTGCAGGACTTTAGATTGTTGACGATGATAATCATTATCATATATCCTTGATGAGTAGTTGCTTAATTGATAAATATTATCATTATCAAAAAAGGCAGAAATCAGATAAAGGGATGAGTGATCATGAGTGTCGTACATACCGTAAATAAAAGCAATGTAAAAACGGAAATTTTGGATTCGGAAGAATCAAAGATTCTAACCTATATCAGAAATCAGAAGCCTGAACTGGAAGCAGTGTTCCTGAAACATTTAACGGCAGGACGGAGAGGGATTTTTCAGCGCTTATTTCAGGGTCTCATAAGGGAAGGGATTATCGGTGGAAAGCGGGTTTCTTGGCTTGAAGGACCAAAAACCATGATTGAAGTCCGTCTCCCAAGCGGATTAATGCTAAAGGCAGCTGTTAAGGACCAGCATTCGCTTGGCAGATTTGATATAGAAGGAGATATCTTGATTGAGGGCCCAGAGGCAGCAAAAGAATTAACGCATCCTGCGGATCTTCTGGATTTATTATGGAAAGAAGGACTGTTGGAGGAGACATCGGAAAAACAGTTTCAAATGTTTAAAATGGAAATCCGAAATGGATCAGCCAACCTGTCTTTGGCGCTGGCAGGAGCATCGGTAAGAAAAAATGAGTTGGAAGCTTTAGTGGAGCTTGAAAACCTTAGCACTTCCATGGATTGGGTGACCAAACAGATGGAGGAGAATAAACACTTTAGTCCGCTTGCATTTTATGAACAATGCGTTGTTGAAGGCCATCCATTGCATCCGGGTGCAAAAACAAAGTTTGGCATTGATGTGGAGGAAGTGATTCAATATTCACCAGAGTGGGGGGCCACACCTAATGTAGCACTTGCGGCCGTTTCCAGAGAATTTTGCCGGACAGCTTCTGCTGATGCACATTCGGTAACAGACTGGCTGTACAAGGAGTACAAAGGCTTAAAAGAAGCTGTTGAAAAAATTCTGTCCGAAAAAGGAGTAAATCCTGCACAGTTTGAATTAGTCCCCATTCACCCATGGCAGTTTGATCATACTTTAGGAACCTTGTACAAGGAAGAGATTGCACAAAACAAAGTTATATTGATAACCGATTTTCGTATCCCAACACAATCTTTGGTCTCTTTTCGTTCGCTGGCACCTATTCAGGAAAGAGGACAGAAAAAGCATCATATAAAAACAGCCATAAATGTGCAAACTACCAGTGCTGTTCGGACGGTTTCACCCAATTCTGCAGAAAATGGGCCCGTTCTATCAAAAATACTTTCAAGTATTCAGGAAAAAGAAAATCATTTTGGCGGAAGTTTTACTGTTCTCCAGGAAAGGGCAGGGGTTTATTTTCAACCTATTAGTCAAGGAATGTCTGAAGATGAAAGGTGGAAGCTGCAGGCTAATATGGCCTCCATTTTACGGGAAAACCCTGAAAATTATGTGAAGGACCCAGAAGAAATCCCGATGCCCGCTGCAGCTCTTCTGGCAAAATCCCCAGTTAGCGGAAAGGCGATTGTGACTGAATTGATCGAGCAGCTGGCGGATCAATACCAACTATCAAGATTGGAAGAGGCTGCTTCTCTATTCATCAGAAGATATGCAGAAATATCATTGCCCGGCTTTTTAACATTAATGGTGCGTTATGGCATAAGCTTGGAGGGCCATATGCAAAATAGCATTTCTGTTTTCCGTAAAGGAGAGCCTGTAAGAATTTTGCTGCGGGATTTTGGGGGGATACGCGTTTTCCCTAAGAGATTAAGAAAAGAAGGATATGACGCCAAATTTTTTCCCGGCTCATCCATTATGACAGAAAAAGTGGAACAACTGCGAAATATTATCACTTATTCAGTCATACAAAACCATTTTGCAGAATTGATTACAAGCATTGATCGAGAATTGGGAATTAATGAGGGGGTTCTCTGGAAACAGGTAATAATAGTGTGTGAACAGATTTTTGCTGAGTTGAAAAAGAACCCGGACATAGCTGAACAGGCTGCTTTGGATGAGCTTGCCATTTTTCAGCCTATGATAGATTTAAAGGCCTTAACAACTATGAGACTGCGCGGGGATGTAACCGATTATCCGTATGTTCAAGTACCAAATCCGCTGCTGGAATGGAAAGGGGAAACTGTTTTATGAGTATCAGTTTAGCTCAGCATCTTGTAAAAGATTTACAGTTCAAGGCACCTGAAATGTATAAAGACGAAAAGAAGATTCTTAAATTTCTGAGTAGTGAGGACCCTGACTTAGCAGCTGCTTTTATGTTATCCGTAGCAAAAGGGCGTCAAGGCATTATAAGCAGGCTGGCAGGATCAATGCTTCGTGAAGATATCCTCGGGCTTTCTTCCAAATCGCATGATTTGTATGTCGTTGGTTCCATTCATGCCTTAAATGTTCCGTCTCTGGATGAATATTGGCAAAGGGTGATCAAGGTTCTTTCTTCATATAGATTGGAAGACGGAAAGGTCTATAAGGTCTATCCTCTTTCAGAAAAGGAATGTCTTGTTATTCCTGTAAGCAGGACGTATGCGTTTAACCGGGTAGAAGTGAATGGCAGTGTTTTGCATATAACTGGCGAAGAAATCAGGAGGATTCAACATGCCGCAGAGTTACTCGGGCTGCTAAACAGGAAATCAGGAATTGCAATAGATAAAAGCTCCTGGAGGAAGCTGGAGGAAGAGCTGCAAAATGGCAGTGCGAATTTGGCGCTTTCCTATGCATTCTGGGACAGAAAGAAAAAGCAATTTAAGAAAAGGGCTGGGGTTCATGGAATTGCAAATTCAATCGATTGGGCTCTATTGCAAAAGAGGGAGAACCGGCATTTTGATTCGAGTTTATTCTTCGAACAGCTATGTATAGAAGGACACAATCTCCATCCAGGCACTAAAACAAAAATAGGAATGGAACCAGAGGATGTTTATCGATATGCACCTGAATTTGAAGGTAAAACAGAAATCCGATTTGTTGGCATAAGAAAAGATTATGCCGAATGGGGTGTAATTGAAGAAAAAGAGGAAGATGCAAATGCTATTCTTTTCAGAGAGTATTCTGATTTGCCGATATCTGCGAAAAAGGAATTTGCAGAGCAAGAGCTTAATCTCAGCGACTATGTGTTTGTCCCGGTCCATTCATGGCAGCTGGATAAAGCGATTCCGGATATATATCCCGAAGAAATGAATGAACGAATCATTGTTCCTGTAAAAAGTTTTGCTGTACCGTGCGGGTCAACCTCATCGTTTAGAACAGTGGTTCCTCTATCAAGGGAAGAGACTCCGAATTATGTAATCAAAGTAGCAGTCAACAGTCAGATGACTTCTACGGTCCGGTCGATTTCTGCAAATACAACAAATAATGCATCTATTTTTACACGTCTAATACGGAAAGTTATGGAGCGGGAACAAAATTTGCTGAAGACATTTGTGCCAGTATATGAATGCGCCGGATTTAATTTTAAAGCTAGGGGAACAAAAGGAGGCACGGATGAAAAAAGGACACTGAAAAGCAGAAATTTATCGGCAGTTTTGCGGGAAAATGCTGAAAGAATAATAGGTGTTGATGAAATAGCCATTGTCGGCAGTTCGCTATTTTCAGAGTCGCCGATTTCGGAAAAATCTGTACTGAAAGAATTAATAGAAAAATATGCGGAGGAAAGGAAGGAACCCTTACTTCGCAGGGCGGCATTTCAGTTTTTTTCCGAATATATGAAAATTGCACTTACAGGCTACTTAACCCTTATGGTGAAATACGGAATTGGATTAGAAGGCCATTTGCAGAACAGTGTGATGGTGTTTAAGGAAGGACACCCTGTCAGAATGTTATTCCGGGACTGGGGCGGAGCCAGAATCTATCAAAGCAGGCTTCAGGAACAGGAAATCGAAGCAGCATTTTATCCAGGTTCGGTAACCATGACGGAGGATGTTCAGGAAATGCATAACAAGGTATTTTATACAGTTTTCCAGAATCATTGCGGTGAGTTCATTCTGCAGCTGTGCAAGCAGTTTGGATTGGAAGAAGGTAAGCTGTGGGAGGAAGTTCATCTTATTTGTGAAAATGTCTTCGCAAAGCTTGAACACCATCCACAGTATAAGAATAATGTTTTTATCGATAAAGAGGCTCTTTATAAGGAAAAAGTAAACCACAAGGCACTGACAAAAATGCGGCTGGCACCGGAAGGGAAGGATTATGCTTATTCTATAGTACCTAATCCTCTTCACAAATTTTACCGGAATGAAGGGTAATTATTATGGCTCAAGCAGATATTCACTTTCAGAGGCCATCACGCTTCGCTCTTCACTCTAGAACGTTTAGAATTTTTATGTCCGGAAGCCTTGTGTCGCGTGTAGCAGACTGGATGGATTTAGTAGCATTAAATTGGGCGGTGCTGCAGTTTACGAATTCGCCTCTTTATTTGGGATTGATCAATGCCTGCCGGCTTGTGCCAGCTTTTTTGCTAAGTGTTCCGGCAGGCATCCTGGCCGATCGGCATGATCGCCGAAAGCTGCTGATTTGGATTCAAACAGGAATGATGCTGCTGACGTTTTGCCTGGGTTATATTGTAGAGGTTCAGCAGCCATTTTGGATCTTTGTATGTATCGTAACTCTTAGGGCAATGCTGGCAGCAATGGATCCACCTATTCGGAATGCTTTTGTGCCTAATCTTGTACCGGAACCTTCGATGACAAGTGCGATTGCCATTAATACGACGGTTATCCACCTGTCCAGAATTGTTGGCCCTGCATTGGCAGGAGCCTTGCTTACTGTCACTGAAATTGAAAATTTATTTTATTTGAATGCCTGGGGAACATTAGGAGTCCTGTGCTCACTGCTGATGATCCGCTCTGTTTCTTGTTCAAAGATATACAAAAAGGAAAGCAATAAAGGAACATTTCGTGATGCAGCAGATTATGTTAGAAAACAGCAGTCCGTTCAATCTCTGCTTATTTTGGCCATTGTCCCGATGGTTTTTGGGTTTCCTTATACGACTATGATGCCTCTTTTTGCCAGGGATCTCTTGAATTTGGGGCCAGAGGGTTTTGGGATGCTATTAGCAGTCTCATCTATTGGAGCATTAATGGGGACAGCCTTTCTTTCAACAGGACATGAGATTAAAGGCCCTGGAAAATGGCTGGTCTATTCCATATTGGGATTTGGAGGTTCACTGCTTTTATTCATAGGAACAACAAACGTTATGATAGCAGGATTAGCTATGTTCCTGGCTGGCTTAACGAGCCAGACCTATCGCACCATTAGCCGGATTACCCTTCAAATGCATGTTCCCGATCAGCTGCGAGGAAGAGTTTTGAGCATTGCCTTAATGGACAGAGGCTTAATTCCGCTCGGAGCAATTCTCATAGGTGCAGTTGCCGGATGGACCGGTACAATATGGGCTGGTGCATTGATGGGAATTGGCTGTATTGCCGTTACCTTTCTAATTGTCACCGCAAGGCCCCAAATCTGGCGTTTATAAGGATTGAATGGAGTGTTACATAATGGAAAAAATCGTACAATCGTTAAAAAAGGAACAGGAAAAACCTTTTTGTGCTTATTTATATCATTTGCCGAAGCTACGGCAGCATGTCAATCAATTGACCTCGACGCTTCCGACAAAGTGTGATTTATTTTATGCTGTTAAAGCCAACTCAGACTTCGAAATTCTTAAAGCTCTTGCGCCAATCGTTCACGGATTTGAAGCTGCATCACTGGGAGAGATTGAAAAAATTCGGCAGGTGGACAAGACCGTTCCCATTTTGTTCGGAGGTCCAGGAAAAACCCGTGAAGAGATGGAGGGAGCCATTCATCATGGAGTCACCTTGCTGAATGTTGAGAGTACCCATGAATTGCGGTTATTAAATTATATTGCCAGCCAAAAAGGAACGAATATATCGATTTTACTGCGAGTTAATCTCAAACATTCCGTTCCAAACGCAAAATTAAAAATGGCTGGAGTCCCAACACAATTTGGGATTGATGAACAAGACGTTCCACATGCCATTGTACTGGCAAAAAGTTTGCCAAATATAAGGCTTCATGGCTTTCACTTTCATGCAATGTCCAATAACTGTGATTCCAAAACCCATGCAGAGTTTGTTGATCACTGCTTTGAAAAGGCAAAAAGCTGGGAGAAGGAATGGGAAATAAATATTTCTTATCTAAATGTGGGCGGCGGTATTGGAATAAATTATCTTGATTTAAAAAATCAATTTAACTGGGCGGATTTTACAGATCGCCTGAAAAAAGTCCTTGAAAAACATGGTGATAAAAGATGGAAGGTTCTGTTTGAATGTGGCCGTTACATAACATCCTCCTGCGGTTACTATGCGGCTGAGATCCTGGATATCAAGCAAAACCATGGCAGCCACTTCTGTATTGTGCGAGGGGGGAGCCACCATCTTAGGCTTCCGGCAGCCTGGAAACAGAGCCATCCATTTACGGTCGTTCCTGTAGAAAATTGGGGATACCCCTTTGAACGTCCCGAAATAACCAATTCACCCATTACCGTGGCAGGGGAATTGTGCACACCAAACGATGTACTGGCAAGAGATATTCAAGTGCCCCGAATAAGGGTCGGGGATATCCTTCTATTCAGCTATGCAGGGGCATATGGATGGGCCATTTCCCATCATGATTTTCTTAGTCATCCTCATCCGGAACATTTATACCTGGAAGCTGATGATATTTTACAAGGGCATTCAGAAGAAGAAAAAAATTACATAGATGCATTAATTGCTAATTAAAAGAGACTCTTTTGCTGCCTGAAAAGAGAGAGTAGCGATTCTTCTGCTCGAAGAATCGCTATTTTTTATGCGGAAGGGTACAGTAAAAGACTTAAAAGTATATAGCTAATAATGAAAGATTTTTTGCAAATAAATAGAGCATAACAAAAACGATGATCTATGAACATGAACTTAAATGGTAAAAATATATGAAGACAACCTTAACAAATTTGGCGTGGAAATGAAGAGGCATAACTGCTTTTTAACCTATTTACAGATAAGGGAATTACCTGATGCGGCTTTTTTTGCCGAAAGCGGACGTTGGAAAAAATCAGTTGTTGAAATCTTGCTGCAGGCGCTGTCCAGTATTGCAAATATAGTCAAAAACACAAGCTATCCTGATGATAGATGTTGATATCTGTCGATTATCATATTGCTAGCAACTGCTATAATTGTGCTATTTTGTCGTAATTCGGGTGCTGAATAAATGGATTTACCGCTTAGTCGATATATAAAAACAGGAATGGAGAACCCAAAAGTCTTCAGGCTCCCTCATTCCTGTTTATACGGCCTCAAACAGCACCGCAACCCCAATCCCGCCGCCACTGCCGATTGCGGCTAGAGCATATTTAGCAGATTTTCTTCTTTGAACCTCATAAAATAATCTTGTGATCATAATGGCGCCGGACGCACCATATGGATGTCCGATCGTTAGCGCACCTCCATTAACATTTAGCTTTTCATAAGGAATGGAAAGCTCATTCGCGCAGGCAGCGATTTTTGAGGAGAACGCTTCATTGATTTCGATTAAATCAATATCTTCTATGGTTAAGTCATTTCTCTTAAGAATAGCCTTGATGGCGGGAACTGGTGCAATGCCTGGATAATATGGGTGTACACCGGAAACTTCACTATCTGCAAATCGGAGGATCGGCGTTAGTCCATGTTTTCGGGCAGCTTCTTCTTCCATTACCAGTACAGCTGCGGCTCCATCATGGATTCCGCAGCTATTGGCAGCTGTGACGGTGCCGCCTTTTTTGAAAACGGGTTTTGCCCGTTTAAGCAACGCATCCATTTTTCTTAGTTTAAGAAGTTCTTCATCTACTTGGTATTCCGATATAGGGACTATTTCTTCGGTAAAAATTTCTTGCTGGTGCGCGTTCCAGCTTCGTTCGTAACTCATTCGCGCATATTTATCCTGTGATTCTCTGGAAACCTTATATTTTTCGGCTACATATTCTGCAGCCAGGCCCATGTCAGGGTCACCGATTCTGTCCGGTGAGAATCGCGCCCTGGAGGGATATGGAGAAGTGCTGGCACTTTCTGTTCCACCCGCTATATAGCATATCCCTGCGCCTCCCTGAATGAGAAAGCTTGCCATCCGGATGGATTCAAGCCCTGCGCTGCACTGGCGGTCCAGGGTCAATCCCGGAACGGTAAGCGGAAGCCCTGCTTCCAATGCGGATAGACGCGCAATATTTCCCCCAGGGCCAACCACGTTTCCGAGAATCACATCATTGATGTTTTCGTCCAGGCCATCAGCGATATTTTTTATAATAGGGGCTGCCAGCTCATGCGGCCCAAAGTTTTTAAGTAGTCCATTTACTTTTCCGACCGGCGTTCTTTTTGCTTTCACAATGACGGCTCTGTTAATAGCTTGTCACCTTGCTTTCTATGGAGTCTTTTAGCTGAGCTCTGGCGATTTTCCCGCTTGTGGTATACGGCATTTGATCAAGGAAGAACCATTTGCGCGGAATTTTATAGGCAGCCAAATGGTTTTTGCATAACCGTTTTAATTCCAGTGCAGAAGCTTTCCCTTTTATGACTGCGGCTGCCATTTGTCCCCAATAAGGATCGTTTAAACCAATCACGGCAGCTTCTTCAACAGCTGGATGCTGCAGTATCACTTTTTCAATTTCTTCTGGGAAAATATTAATGCCTCCATACAAAATCATGTTCTTTTCCCGGCCGCTAATATATAAAAAGCCATCATCATCCACATAGCCCATATCATCAACAGTTGCCCATCCATTTTCATCCCGTATGCTTTCGGCAGTTTGTGTTCCCGGATAAAGGTACCCATCGAAAATAAGGTCGCTCTTTACGTATATTTTTCCTATTTTATAAGGTTCAAGCTGTTCGCCGTTGGTTCCCCTTATTTGGATTTCAACTCCAAAGCAAGGCTTTCCGACTGAGTCTGCCTTGCTGCCGCCAGCCAAGCAGGTAACATAACTTAATTCACTGGCACCATAAAATTCAATCATGGACAGCTGAGGGAAGGCCCTTCGGATTTCGGCCTTGGATTGTTCATCCCATTTTGCGCCAGAAGAAAGAATTTTTATGGGCTTTTCTATTATTCTATTTTCTTTTAATATGGCTGTAACCATTGTCGGCACCACATAAAAAGTCGTAATAGACCGCGCTTCCAGGAGTGACAGACTTTTTGCTGCACTGAATTTTTCCAGAAGATGAACTGTTCCTCCTGTACAAAGCGTACTGACAGCTCCATACAAAAAGTGAGAATGAATGAGAGAGCCGGGAATCAGGACATGTTCCCCTTGATCCATATGAAAGTCATGCTGATTAACAAGGAAGCTGGCAGCCCAGGATTTGTGGGAGCGGACAAACGCTTTTGGATTGCCTGTTGTGCCGGACGTGAAACCCATATAAAAAGGAGGGTTGTTATGGCTTTCAATATGTATGTTTTCATTTTTTTCATGGATTTCAGCCAGACAATCCTCCCATATCAGAACGCAAGGATGATATGGAGCAATATGCCGGTAAAAGTCTTTAGAAGTGACCAGCACCGATGGATTCGATATCTCCAATCGTTTTTTCAATTCTTCAGCCTTCCATTTGGCATCAAGGGGTACGGCTGTCCATTCAGCCATGGAAGCACCTGCGAAAAGCTGAAGGAAGGGAATGCCATTTGGCATGATAAATCCGATCCTTTTATCCGAGAAAGGCATGGATTGGAGCCAGTTAGCCGTTTTTGCCACTAAGCTGTACCACTCTTTATAGCTGAGTGTCTCGCTATTCGTCACAATCGCCGCTTTTTCAGGAAATTGTCGGGCAAATTCCTTGATGGAAGAAGTTATGTTCGCCATATTCGTTTCCTCTCCTTATGAAAAAGAGACACTTTAAAGTGTCTCCCAGTTTGTAGACAAAAAGAGTTCGGAATAGTCTCATTCCGAACTCTTTTTTTCATTTTTTGTAGGACTTCAAGTAATTACAGAGAATTGCAGACCTCTCCGAGGTTATCATTTAGGCCATTTCTGGACCTTGCCAAGTCCAGTTGGCCATTTTCTTCAAATTCATGGCAGCGAAAGTAAGCATCGCCTGCATCGACATTTTTTTAAGTCCCCTGAGGGTTGTCCAACGCATGCCATGCTTTTCTTTTGCATCTGCGAATACTCGTTCAATTGTTTCTTTGCGTTTTTCATAGATCGGTTTGACGTCTTGATGGTGGCGAAGA
>NZ_JAEL01000030.1 GCF_000518885.1 Bacillus sp. J33
ATATTTAAAAGGTAAAAGTTCATTGATGATACATGATCGTCATGCGAATTTAAAGTATAACCACGGAAGCCGCACATTTTGGGCTAAGGGATATTACGTGAGTACGGTGGGACTCAACCAGAAAACAGTAGCAAAATATATCCGCGAGCAGGAAGCTGAGGATAAATTACGCGACCATATGACAAAGAGGGAATACGTCGATCCATTTAAAGATAAGTGACAGGAGTGAACGGTTGACGGTCAATTTAGAGTCCCCTTTAGGGGATTGTCAGTAAAGTGCCCTTATAGGGCGAAATTAAAACCGCCCGTTTTACGGGCGGATACTTACTGTGTTTTTCAATAACTGCAACAAAAGCATAGAATTTCAATGAACTTATTAATATTATTTGCTTTCTGGTAAATTATAACTATTTTACCGACCTTATTTTACATTATTTTTAAAATTAAAATAATTCATATTATTCATTTAAAATCAGTCCTCCTACTCTATAATTTAGAGTATCTAAATAATAGGAGGTATAAAATTTTGAAGAAAAAGCTTATTGCACCTGTATTTTTATCCTCAGCATTATTGGTGGGGTCTATCCCGGTAAGCAGCGTTTTTGCGCAGCCGGTTGATTCTATCGGGGCCAGTAATGTACAAGCTTCCAAGGAGTGGAATGAGAAAGCAAGCGTCCCTTTATTTGTAAAAGAGCGATTTGCAGAGAAATTTACTTCTAGCTCCCCATCCAATGCATTAAATTATTTGAAGAAACACCAGGATAAGACAGGAGTTAAAAATCCGGATAAAAACCTAAAAGTGAAAAGTGTACAAAAAGATGAACTGGGTATGACTCATGTCCGTTTTAATCAGTCAATAAATGGAGTTAACGTTGAGGGATCCGAAGTAATTGTTCATTTTAATGAGAATAATGAAGTAGTATCCGTGAACGGAAGAGTGAATCAGACGATTGCAGAAGATGCAGTAGACACGACCGCCTCTTTAAGCAGTGATGCTGCACTAAAAGCGGCATTATCCTCTGTCGATGCCCCTGAAGAGCTTACATATGAGCCAACTGCTGAGCTTGTTGTCTATCCTTTTGAAAACGAAAACCATACAGCATATAAAGTAAATGTTAACTTCATGGGAGATGAACCTGGAAACTGGTTTGTGTTCGTGGATGCAAATACCGGCGAAGTAATTGATAAGTATAATGGCTTAATGCATGCCGAGGAACATAAAACCCAAAAAGGTGCTGGAAAAGGTGTTCATGGTGACCACAGAGAATTACATATTACTCCAGTAAAGGAAGATGAAGGCGGAACAAAATTTGCATTAGCAGATTACTCTCATGAGAATCTGCAAGGTATATTTACGTATGATGCTAAAAATGACGGGAATTCAAGCAATGATACTTTATATGTTGGGAATTCTGCTGCATTTATTGGCGATTATGACCGAGCTGCTGTCGATGCACATTATAATTCTGAAAAGGTATATGACTATTTTCTGAATGAACATGGCCGCAATTCTCTGGATGGGGAAGGAATGGCTATTAATTCATATGTTCACTATGGCAGCAATTACAACAATGCATTCTGGAATGGACGCCATATGACTTATGGGGATGGTGACGGTGAATTTTTTATTTCACTATCAGCCGGTCTTGACGTTGCTGCCCACGAAATGACTCATGGAGTCATCTCTCATACTGCAAATTTAGCATACCGGAATCAATCTGGAGCACTGAACGAATCGTTCGCGGACGTCTTTGGTGTACTCGTGGACGATGATGATTGGGAAGTGGGCGAAGACATTATGGCACCGGCAGCTAAAGCTGACGGGGTAACGAGATTGCGCAGCTTGAGTGATCCAAACAGTGTTGTAGTCAGCAACGCACAGAGAGCAGCTTACGGCAGCGGTGTTTATCCGGATCATATGGATGAATTTTATGACATGCCACTTAATGTAGATAATGGCGGTGTCCATGTTAACTCCTCCATTACCAACCATGCCGCATACTTGATCGGACAAGAAATTGGAAGGGAAAAATTGGGGCAAATATACTACCGTGCTTTAACTGTTTATTTAACCTCAAATTCTAATTTTAGCGATGCACGTCAGGCCATCGTTCAGTCTGCAATCGATATATATGGTGAAGGAAGCGAGGAAGAGGCCGCCGTTCAATCCGGATTTGATGCGGTGGGAATTTACTAGGCAGATAATTGGTATGTCTGCAGAATAAAATAAAGGTGTCTGTCCTCGGCTGTGCTAGTTTGTTAAAAGCATAGGGGACAGGCATCTTTTTGTGGCATTGGCTGGAAGGGTGAATGGAAGGGAAGGTGAAGTAAAGTTTTTTATTTGGAATTTGCAATTAAAAAATATGAAAACCCTGCTTTAACAAATTACAGGGGGACTTTCTTCAGTCTTTTGCCCTTCTCAAAATAGAAAGGTAATTCTTTAAACTAGCTAGAATAAGTGAATCATTGCTGCATAAGAAATTAAGGGTAGAGTGAAATCTTTACAGGCATTAGAATAACTCTGGGATTGATCATTAATTTCAGATGTGATTCCTTTTAATTTTACATTCGAGGAGGTAAAAAAATGGGTGAACAACTACTTAAAATAAACAATGTGGATCTTTGTACAGAAAGTTTCGGAAACCCTAAAGACCCTGCTGTCCTGTTAATAATGGGATCTATGTCTTCATTAGACTGGTGGGACGAGGATTTTTGTCTCCGCCTCGCTGAACAGGGGAGATTTGTCATTCGGTATGACCATCGTGACCTGGGACGTTCCACCACTTATGAGCCTGGTACTTCAAACTATACCATAACGGATATGGCTGACGACGCAGTCGGAATCCTGGATTCCTATTCGATCGAGCAGGCTCATATTGCAGGGATGTCGCTAGGGGGAATGATAGGTCAGATTTTTGCCTTGAGATATGCAGAACGGATACGTACGCTTACTCTAATTGCAACAAGTGTGTTCGGAACCGAGATGGAAAAACTGCCTCCAATGGATCAGAGCATTCTAGAACACCACGCGAAGAGAAGTAATATAGATTGGTCAAATAAAGAAGCGGTGATTCCCTATCTTGCGGAGGGATGGAGATTATTAGCTGGTTCTAAAACGTTTGAACAGGAAAGAATATTTAAACTGGCAGAAAGAGAGGCTGTGCGCGCTAAGCAGCTGCTAAGCCGATTTAATCATGCCATGCTGCAAGGCGGAGAGGAATATTACGATAGGACGGGTGAAATCAGTGTCCCTGTGCTGATCATTCATGGCACAAAAGACCCGGCTCTGCCGTACGAGCACGGGCTTGCCCTTATGAAAGCCATTCCCCATGCTGAGTTTGTGACGCTTGATGGATCAGGCCATGAGATTCATAGTGATGACTGGGATCAAATTATAGGATCAGTTATATTGCATAGTTCCAGATAAATAAATTTGTGAAATAGACTCAGAGCTGTAAATTTAAAATGGTAGTTAGGGGTTTTATTAAATTTACCAAAGGATTTAGCTTAACCCATTATTTTCTTCTTCGTGTGGCTGCACCAAAAATTGCTGTCTAACTGCTAATAATTAGGCAGCAATTTAATAGTGTGACCAGAACGAGCTTAAAGCGGCAGTATGAAAGGGACAGTTTTTTTAATCCGAAAGTGAATAACAACCTCTTTATAATTCGTCTATTTGACTTACGGTATATAAGAAAAATTTCTCAAGGTTGATTTTTATTCTATTTTGGTTTAAAGTTAATTACAGACATCAAGGGTCTTTAATATATTTTTTTGAAGGAGAGAATGAATGAAATATTCAAGAGCCACAAATTACGCTTTACACACGATGGTCTATTTAACTTTAACTCCAAAGGGTAAATCTGTTGGGGTTGATCATTTGGCCAGTATCCAAAATCTCTCACCGACATATCTTTCGAAGATTTTAACAAAACTGGTTAAAGCGGGACTAATTGAATCAACTCCTGGTGTTAAGGGTGGATATAGTATAGTCAGCCATTCACGCGAAATTTCTTTTTTAGATGTTATTCAAGCCATTGAAGGGAAAACAACCTTATTCAGCTGTTCATTGGAACATGATGATCAAAAAAATGGAGAATGTTTAATTGAAAATGTGATGATGGAAGCTGAAAAAAAGATGAAAGAGGAATTAGGCAAAAAATATATTATTGAAATTGCAAAAGAAATCGAAGCAACAAAAATACAAAAAACAGATTGTCATAACTCGCATTAATTTTTTTATAATAATTATAGATATTAAGAGTCTTTAATATAGATAATTTAAGGGGGAATAAAATTGTTATTAGATTGCGTTATTATTGGTGGAGGACCATCAGGTTTAAATGCTGCACTTGTTCTTGGCAGGGCAAAAAGAAATACCATTCTATTTGATGAAGATAAGCCCAGGAATGCTGTAACTCATGAATCTCATGGATTTATAACAAGAGATGGAATAAAGCCTTCTGAATTTAAAAAATTGGCTAAAGAGAATTTGTTGAAATATCCCAGTATTTCGATTCAAAATCAGCGCATTATCAATATAAAAAAAGAAAATCGCACTTTTCTTATTTTTTCGGAAGATGGGCATTCATATCGAACTAGAAAGGTCCTTTTATCAACTGGCCTTAAAGATGTTTTGCCTCGTATAGAAGGGATCCATCATTTCTATGGCACCTCCTTGTTTAATTGTCCTTTTTGTGATGGATGGGAATTAAGAGACCGGGCAATAGTTGTCATAGGAGAGGATGAGCGGGTTTTTCATATGACTAAAATGGCTTCAAATTGGAGTAAAGACCTTGTTGTTTGTACAAATGGGAAAAACATTCTCTCTACCGAGCAGAGAGAAGTATTAAATAAGAGAAAAATAAAAGTTATAGAAGACAAAATCGTAACTTTACAAGGCAATAAAGGACGCTTAAAGAAGATTCAATTTAAGAATGGGAAAGAAATAGAAAGGGAAGGCGGCTTTGTTTCTACTGAATTAAAACAAGCGACTTCATTTCCTCAAACCTTAGGGTGTGCCATGAATAAGATGGGTGGAATTGAAACTGATAAAATGGGGCGTACAAATATTGAAGGAGTTTATGCAAGTGGAGATAATTCCCTATCAGCACCTCCTCAATTAATTAATGCTGCAAGTGATGGAAGTAAAGCGGCTATGGGAGTCATAAGTGACTTGATTGATGAAGATTTTTAAGCTAAATCAAGGAAAATAGAAAAATGGAAGAGCGTCTAGGCGTACTGCTTGAAAAATTAATTTCTATGGTGGATTATACTTATGTATGTATTTAAACTGTAAAATGATGGAGGAATTATGGATTCTAAGACAAATACCAGAATAATCATGATTACATTCATGTTCGGTGCCTTTTTTGCCATCTTGAATGAAACATTGCTAAATATCGCATTGACTGAATTGATGAATGTATTTGACGTTGATGCACCGACTGTTCAATGGATGGCTACTGGATTTATGCTTGTAATGGGTGTCTTGATGCCTATATCTGCCTTATTGATTCAATGGTTCACGACCAGACAAATGTTTATCGGTGTCATGACTATATTTTTAATCGGAACCACCATCGCAGCTTGTGCTATGAATTTTCCCATGCTGCTGACAGGCCGAATGGTCCAAGCGGTCGGGACAGGTCTGTTAATACCCGTAATTATGAATGCATTGCTATTTATGTATCGTCTGAAGTTCGTGGAAAAGTAATGGGGACATTTGGTCTGGTTATTATGTTTGCACCTGCAATCGGTCCGACCTTATCGGGTGTCATCGTTGACTTATTAGGTTGGCGCTGGTTATTCATTACCGTTATTCCATTCGCTGCGTTTTCAATTCTGTTTGCAATGAAATTTTTGCAAAACGTCGGAGAGGTAACACGTCCAAAAGTTGATATACTGTCGATTATTTTGTCTTCCATCGGGATAGGGGGAATAGTCTATGGATTCAGCAGTGCTGGTGAGGCGGGTTTTCAATCGATAAGAATTCTTTCAATTATTATTATCAGCTTACTAAGCCTGGCGGTATTTGTCCTCCGTCAATTGAAGCTGGAAGAGCCATTATTAGATGTTCGTGTCTTCAAATATAAAAATTATGCACTGGGTGTCAGCCTCTTTGTCATTGTGGTCATGGCAATGTTCGCTTCCGAAATCGTAATGCCTATGTATTTGCAAGGACCGCTCGGATATTCTGCAAAGCTGGCGGGGCTATTGCTTTTACCAGGTGCGTTATTGAATGGTTTGATGTCACCGGTAATGGGTACGCTATTCGATAAGTTTGGACCTAGAAAGCTGATGATCCCCGGAACACTCGTATTGGTAGGGGTTATGGTATTCTTCAGCAATATCAGTCCTTCGATGCATATTTGGTCATTCATCCTTGTCTATATCATATTGATGCTGTCTATCTCTTCGATCATGATGCCCGCCCATACGAATGCGCTGAATGAATTGCCAAAGAAACTTTATCCACATGGAACAGCCATCGGGAATACCCTGCAGCCAATTGGGGGAGCCCTTGGGGTTTCCGTTTTTGTTAGTATAATGAGTCAAGGACAGAGCAGCTATCTAGCAAATCAGTCAGTGCCGATTACTGAAAATGTAATGAATGAAGCGATGACTCAAGGGGTGCACCATGCTTATTGGTTTGCATTGGCTTTATGTATTGGGGCATTCTTCATTTCTTTATCCATCAAAAAAGCAGTTGCGCCGGATTTTGATCAAACGGAAACGGACAATGATAATTAGAAATGTTTTTTTAAAGAGAGCATTCCTTTTATGAAGGGGATGCTCTTTATACATAGTTTTTGTTATATAAGAACCCCTCTTATAAGAGGGGCTGAAAGTCCATTTACTTTAGATCAAAAAACACCGTATTCCCGACCCAAGAATCATACTCCATTTTTGCATCCTCGCCAGCTTTCACTAAACCAGCAATAAAGCCTTCTTTTTCGTTGCCGTTATACATTTCAAAAGAAAAATCGGGTTCCGTTGTGCCAGCAATATCACCGCTATAAATATCGCCGCTTTCGCTTACGAATTTAAAGTTCATGATGCCGTCGATCGTAAATGGATGGTCGTCCGTTTCCGAATCCACAACTTTTACCTTGCTTTTTACAAGAACCCATTCATAACCATCTGGGGCATCTTCGTTAAATTCATTCATTTCCTTTAGTTTTTGTTGAGCTTGTTCTCCGCGGATCACTTCATCTACTGACAGCTCAATCTTTGTTTTATATTCATTTGATGAATCGTCATAGATGACTGTATCAATAGAGGCAATTTCGTTTATTTTTACAGGGTTAGACCGAGTTCCAACCTTGGCATCTTCTTTTTTTTCCTCCTGATTCACATTTTCCTCTTTGCCGGTTTCTTCTGTCTGCGTTTTTGTTGATATATCGTCTGTTTCACCGCATGCTGCAAGAAGCAAGGCAGACAACACTCCAGTTGATACGGCTTTAGCTAACTTCATATGTTTCAAGTTAATCCCTCCAATAGGTTTAATTAATCTCTGCATAAAAAATCTTAGCATGGAGGGTGTTCAAATTTTTGGAAAGGTGATAGGGCAAAAGAAGGAATAAAAAATCCGGCCATTTCATATGGCCGGATCAAAAGTTGTTTTACGCACTAATTTTTACAACCTTACCTTCTTTACGCTTCTTTGCATATTCCGCAGTTGCAGTAAATAGTACGTCTGATGAAGAGTTAAGAGCTGTTTCACAAGAGTCCTGAAGCACACCAATGATGAATCCAACACCTACGACTTGCATCGCAATGTCATCTGGAATTCCGAATAAGCTGGACGCTAAAGGAATAAGCAGGAGAGATCCGCCGGCAACACCTGAAGCACCTGCTGCTGATACTGCTGCTAAAACGCTAAGGATAAGGGCAGTACCAAAGTCCACTTGGATGCCAAGGGTGTGAACCGCAGCAAGAGTCAAGACCGAAATCGTAACAGCTGCACCCGCCATATTGATGGTGGCACCTAACGGAATCGATACGGAATAAGTATCTTCATCTAAACCTAATTTTTCACATAGGCTCATATTTACTGGAATATTTGCAGCTGAGCTGCGTGTAAAGAATGCTGTGATTCCGCTTTCCTTCAAGCATTTGAAGACTAGTGGATATGGATTTCTGCGAATATTAAGAAATACGATGATAGGATTCACAACTAGAGCGATAAAAAACATGCAGCCGAGCAGAACGGCAAGAAGTTTACCATAGTCGAGCAAGGCTGAAAGCCCATTAGAGACAATCGCTTCAAAAACCAGCCCCATGATACCAAGTGGTGCAAAGTTAATCACCCATTTTACTAATTTAGTGATGGCATCCGAGAAGTTAGCCAGCATATTTTTGGTCGTGTCAGCGGCATTTCTTAAGGCTATGCCAAGTAGGATGGCCCAAGTCAGGATGCCGATATAATTGCCATTTAAAATAGCATTGACCGGGTTGTCAACTACGTTGAACAGGACCGTCCTAAGTACCTCTACTATGCCGCCAGGAGGTGTCACGTCTTCTGCCCCCGGTGCAAGAGATAGCGTAACCGGGAAAATAAAGCTTGCAACAACCGCTACAAATCCTGCCAGGAATGTACATAGGCCATATAGGATAATAATCGATTTCATATTTGTCTGATGACCGCTTCTATGCCTGGAGATGGCATGCATTACCAGGAATAAAACCAAAACCGGCGCAACTGCCTTTAATGCACCTACAAATAAAGAACCAAATACTGTCACCCATTTTGCTGCATCAGGAATCGTTAAAGCCAAAACAACACCAATAATAATACCAACAAGTATTCTTTTTACTAGGCTTGCTTGGTTCCACTTAAGAAATGCGTTCTTCATAAAATACCCCCGAATTTTTTAGAATAATTGCATAATAAAATAGAATATTGCATTATCACTGTTTTCGACAGCGCTATTTGATAGTTTAACACAAATATTATAAATTGTGTGATAAATTATTATATTGAAATATTTGTTAAAACGAATAAGGAGAAAGCTGGATTACAAAAAGACTGAAGAATTCAGGGAGTGTTATATGAAATTATTTGGTTTAAATCAGAGCATGTCATACTGAGATTACTTTGCACAAAGGATGAAACTATTTAATGATTGCCCATTTCTTATAGACACACAGAAAACGAATATAAAAAATCCGGCCAAATACATGGCCGGACCTAAAAGGGGTAAAGATAAAGGGCTGTATGATGTTTCGGTACAATTCTAATTATAATCTGAAAATATTAACAAACTATGAACAAGATAAATCAAAACTGTTAAATATAGATAAAGAAAGCAATTCTTTATTTTTGCATTTCACCCTGTTTATTTTTTTCGGTGAAGATATATGTATATTGCCTTTTCCTGCCGAACGAAACTTGCAGGCTGACTATGTTCAAACTCCAAAATCCATCTGCAAGAATTTGGTTGCTTATAATTTAAAGATCTCATAAATAGCTTCATTTCCAGATTTTGCTATAATAAAATCGACTAAGTCGAGCTGTCAGAACATTAAACAGCAGAATTTGTACAATGGAGTGATCCAAATGATTGTCTATGAAGCCAGTAAACAGGAGTTTCTTCACCATGTTGACCAGGATGTGCTGGTAGCGCATATTTTAGAGCAGTTCAAATTAAAGCTGGGCAGGACGAGTGAGTCCGAGATTCGGTCCTGGGACAACTCGATGCTGCATATGTACCGGGTTTTAAATGACCAGAGCATTCCTGATGATGCAGGGATAGCAATTGAGTACAGAATTCCCTATACGTCCAAGAGGGTGGATTTCCTGTTGTCAGGTCATGATGGGGATCAGGACACCGTTGTCATCGTCGAGTTGAAGCAGTGGTCTGAGGTTGAAAAGGTCGCGGGAAAAGAAGCGATCGTTAAGACTGCTCTTAACCGAGGATTGCATGAGGTTGCCCATCCTTCCTATCAGGCATGGTCATATGCAGCATTAATTGAGGACTACAATGAAAATGTGCAGCAGCAAAATATTCAGCTCAAGCCCTGTGCCTATTTACATAATTACCGGAAGAGGGAGAATGATCCGTTAACGGATAAAATGTATAATTACTACACAAACCTGGCGCCAGTTTACGCAAAGGGGGATGTCGAGCGTCTTAGAAACTTTATTAAAACCCATATCAAGTATGGCGATAAAAAGGAGATTCTGTACCAAATCGATCAGGGAAGGATCAGGCCTTCAAAGTCTTTGCAGGATTCATTGGCAGACATGTTAAAAGGGAACCAGGAGTTCGTCATGATTGATGAGCAAAAGGTGATGTATGAAACCTCACTCCAGCTTGCCAAGACTGCTATAAAGACTGATGCCAAACAGGTGATGATCATTGAAGGCGGGCCGGGTACAGGCAAGTCAGTGCTTGCGGTCAATCTTCTTGTTGCCTTAACGAATGAAAACATGACATGCCAGTATGTCACGAAGAATTCGGCTCCGCGAAATGTGTACGCTGCAAAACTAAAGGGCGATTTTAAAAAAGGCCGGATTGATAACTTATTTAAAGGCTCTGGCAGCTATACTGAAACTTCCCTCAATGAACTTGATGTGTTAATTGTTGATGAGGCACATCGGTTAAATGAGAAGTCTGGCATGTTTCAAAACCTGGGTGAAAACCAGATCAAAGAAATTATCCACAGTGCGAACTTGTCTATATTTTTTATCGATGAGAACCAACGGGTGACTCTAAAAGACATTGGCAGTGTAGAACTTATAAAAAAATACGCCGAGGAATATGGAGCGAAAGTGACTTCAGGATTTTTGGCATCACAGTTTAGATGCGATGGATCTGATGGCTATATTGCCTGGCTGGATGATGTCCTGCAAATTCGGGAAACTGCCAATGCTAATGACATGGGGCTGGACTATGATTTCCGCGTATTTTCTGATCCGCATGAATTGAGAAAAGAGATTGAGAGCCTTAATAAACTTAACAATAAATCGCGGATGGTCGCCGGATATTGCTGGGAATGGCCAAAAGAGGGCAGGGCCAAATCAAATTATCACGATATCGTCATTAAGGAACATAAATATGGAATGAGCTGGAACTTAAATAACTCTGAAACCTGGGCGATTGATCAAAATTCAGTGGGAGAAGCGGGCTGCATCCATACGTGCCAGGGGCTGGAGTTTGACTATGTGGGCGTTATCATCGGAGATGACATGAGATTTGAAAATGGACAGGTTATTACCGATTACACGAAGAGGGCCAAAACAGACCAATCTCTAAAAGGCATCAAAAAAATGCTCAAAGAAGAGCCCGAAGAAGCCAAAGCACTCGCGGATAAAATTATTCGCAACACCTACAGGACGCTAATGACTAGAGGACAAAAGGGATGTTTTGTATTTTGTACGGATAAGGAAATGGAAAAATATCTTCTCGAGCGATTAAAGAGGGAAGTAATATATGGGTCGCACAGCCGTGATGAGATAAAGGCAGCGGAGGATAGAGGGGATTACTTATTATAATTATTTACATTTTGTTCATGGTTTATAGTAATGGCCGTATATTTAATTCTGTTTTTTTATTCTTTACTTTTTTTACTAAATATTATCCAGTAATCCAGGAAGTAACCAGAATAACCAGCGATATTGTAATTGCGGGACAAAAGGTGGTTACGATCTCAGCACTGAAAATCTTTGAACTGACAATTTATTCGGCAGAATAACCTATTTCAAAAGAAAAATACGTAAAAAATAAATTTAAGTTAAAAATTGGATGTTAATACATATTATTACATCTATTTGGAAATTGTAAGCTTTACAATTACAAATTTATGTAAAGGGTGCCGGTTAATGGAGAAAATCATGTTAAGGGGACTGCTTGCTTTGTGTGGTGCTGCTGTTCCTTTTCTATTTATAGGGTCAAAGGTATGGGAAAATCTAGTCATTTTCTTTTCTAAAGGAGTTTTGTCAACACTTATAGATGCATATGTTGTTGGGACAAAAAGAATTGAGTATCCTGTCAGGCCTTTCCCATCCATATTTAAAACGAATATTATTTATGACATGCTGTTTTTTCCGCTGCTAAGTGTTTTATGGATTAAGCAATCCTACAATGACAATTTAAGGGGGATCCTGCTCAAAAGTTTAACATGGAGCATTCCAATGAGTGCTGCTCAATGGTATTTGGAGCGAAATTCACGGTTATTTAAGTGGCGGAGATGGACAGCTTTTCACACTTTTACAAGTGTAAGTTTTACTCTCCTGACAATTAGGGGACTTGTGGCGGTAATTAAGAAGTTTGCTAAACCATCTAATTAGTAAGCAGGCGTACGGATTGCTTATTGTACATAGGCTGTTTTCGTAAAATTGCTTTTTAAACAAATGTCAATAAAGGAATCTTAAGAGCACCTGTTATGGTGCTTTTTTATTAGTGGAAATTTAGTACGGAAAAGAACTTTTGAAGCTGTTAGCTAAAAATCCGATAAAGGGATATTAAATCTATCGAAGAATATATAGTAATAACTTTAAAACCAAAAAGCTAATATGTTGAGGTGATTCAATGGAGGCAGGTACACTTCCGTTTCCTTTCTTTATCGCTTCTCCCGGTGACCGCATCTCCTATAGTAATGAATTCTTCCGGAATAGCCTTTCTATCGCTGAAATAGAAAATAAGTATATTCAAGAGGTTTTTGACAGATGGGTTGAGATAAGGGGAGGTCAGCTGATTCATGGTTCTTTAAGAAATAGGGATTGTATATTTATAAAGAATGGGATGCCTGATTCAGAAGATATTGTCTATATTGGAACCTTTTCCTCCGAGCTTACTTCCTTAATTGAGGAATTGAAGGAAGCTAAGCGTGTAAATCGGGAGCTTGATGCTACGATCGAAAACTCTTATGACGGCATTTACATTACGAATAAGGAAGGCGTTACGATTAAAACGAATTCTGCGATTGAAAGGCTAACAGGGATTCCAAAGGAATACTATATAGGAAAAAAAGTCGATGCTTTAATGAAGAGAGGAATCCTGAAAAATTCCGTAACACATCAGGTCCTGGAGAAAAAACGAAGCGTTTCCCTTGTGCAGAAAAATTTTTTGGGCAAAGAGGTCCTTTTAACTGGAAATCCCGTTTTTAATGAGGATGGAGAAATACAAAGTATTGTCACAAATATTCGGGATTTATCGGAATTGAATGATCTTCAGACGGCACTTATGGAAGCGAACCAATTAAATAATAGCTATAAAAAAGAGATTGAGAGATTAAAAGGGAGATCTTACGGCACTAATGGTGTTGTCATAAAAAGCAAACAGATGAAAAGGATTTATGATACCGCATCAAGAATATCCAATGTGGATGCTACTGTTCTGATTCTTGGCGGGACGGGAACTGGCAAAGATGTTCTCGCACGGTTTATTTATGACCAAAGTGAAAGAAGCAGAAACGGGAATTTAGTAAAGATTAATTGCGGGGCCATTCCAGCTGATTTGCTTGAGTCGGAATTATTTGGATATGAAGCGGGTGCATTTACGGGTGCCAGTGCAAAAGGGAAGGCTGGCATGTTTGAGATGGCTGATAAAGGTGTTCTCTTTCTTGATGAGGTCGGTGAACTGCCCCTTCCTTTGCAGGTTAAACTCTTGAGAGTCATACAGGAGCAGGAGGTCCAGAGAATTGGGGGAACCAAACCGAAGAAAATTAATGTGCGAATCATTGCTGCAACTAACAGAAACTTAAAGGAAATGGTATTGGATGGTGATTTCCGTGAAGACCTGTATTACCGGCTCAATGTGATTCCAATTTCAATTCCTTCTCTTCGCGAAAGAAAAGATGAAATTCTGCCGCTTGCTGAATATTATCTTGAATTAATGAACGCCAAATATCAAGTGAATAAAAAGCTCACTTCGAGCCTTAAGGAATTTTTTTATGAGTACACGTGGCCGGGGAATATACGTGAACTGGCCAATTTGATCGAGAGAATGGTCCTAATTACAGATGAAGACAATTTAATCCCAAGTCACTTGCCTGCAGAGTATAAAAATATGAAAGGCCAGGCTGTTGAAGTAAATGAAATAATGACTCTAAAGCAAGCATCCGAATTGGCGGAGGAGAAAATTCTTCAACTGGCTTTAAAGAAATATAACACAACATATGAACTGGCAAAAGCGCTTAATACAAGTCAGCCGACAATAGTAAGAAAATTAAAAAAATACAATTTGCATTTTGTTCACAGTCTAAATTAAGGGTAACAAAAATTGGGAGGCACTTATGAAAATTGGAATAATGGGGACAGGAGCTGTAGGAGCGTTTTTTGGGAGTTTGCTAAAGAAATCGGGCCACGAGGTAGTCTTTATTGCCAGAGGAGACCATTTGGAAAAAATGCTGGAGGAAGGTTTGAAGGTATATAAAAATAATGAACTAATCCATGTGGACGGTGTGTTTTCAAAAGATGTTAAAGATCTCAAAGGGTCTGCTCTCATATTATTTTGTGTAAAATCTACTGATACACTCGAGGCTGCAAAGCAGATTGCTGAAGCATGCGGGCCGGAGTCCCATATTTTAACGCTTCAGAACGGAGTAAGCAATGAAGAAATATTAAGCTCGGTGTTTGGCATGGAACGGGTATTCTCTGCTGCAACCTATGTACAGGCTCAAACTAAGGCACATGGAGTTATTCAGCAAACCGGCTTCTATCAGCTCGTTATTGGTGGCTTGGGTTCTTCTGGGGAAGAAGACAGCCGCCGATATGCAGAGCTGTTTACGAAATCGGATATTCCTTCCAAAGTAACGGAAAATATATTACAAGAAAAATGGAAGAAGTTTATTTGGAATACTACCTTTAATCCTTTATCAGCTGTTGCTGGTGCCTCTGTTGGAGATATTTTGGATAATCCGGATCTGAAGAAGCTTGCAAATAGGATTTGTGAGGAAGTAATTGAGGTGGCCGGCAAACTTGGCTATACTTTTCCCCCTTCCTATGCTGAAGAACTTTTTATTCGCTCTGAAAGGGCAAAAAGCCACAAGACATCAATGCTTCAAGATTTATTAAACGGAAAGAAATTAGAGACAGAAGCTTTGACAGGCTATCTCATTCGAAAAGCAGAAGAAATTGAAACTTCTGTACCATACACCCAAACCATTCACAGCCTGCTCAAATTTTTGGAAAAAAAGCATAATTAACATCAATTTGGAAAACCGCTATTTTTTGTGTTAAATAGCGGTTTTTTTATTTCTGCAAAATAAAACCAATAATGATTCAAAAAAGAATTCTGTGATTCAATTATGAATCATGCAGTGCAAACTCTTATTTTGTCAAACTGCCTATCTTTTTGATTCATAAATGAATCATCAAATTTCAGGAGAACATTCGGATAATTGAAAATAATAGACTTTTTGTCTTGGCACAGTTTTTGCATACTCTTTAATATAACACTGTTTTCGTTAAGTATGTTGTTTTTCGCGGCTAACTAAGATTAACCAACTGAGTTGATTATAGCGGAGGGCATTCGACTCCTCGAAAATGAATTCGCATTTCCTTGCGGCGAGGTGTTTTTTCGAGGATGCTCTTCTCCAATGTCCTGCTCCAAAGATAGGGAAGCGGGAGACCGAGACCCCACAGTCGAAGTCGAGGAGGGTCTAATTCCTTACCGGAGAAAACTTGAGTGCCTCTTGCTGAATCAGCGGGTTAATTTATAAGTAAAAACAACAATTTATGATAAAGGAGCCTTAATATTAAAAGAAATGGAGTGGACAAACATATGATTGCAGCACTTCCGCAGGAAATTGAACAAATGAAACAAATGGTAAAAAACTTTGCAGATAGGGAAGTTGAGCCTTTTGCCCAGCAGATTGAAGATGAGGACAGAATTCCGCAGCATCTGGTAGAACAGGCAAAAGAACTTGGACTCTTCGGAATGAGCATTCCAGAGGAGTATGGAGGTATTGGTTTAAATGCTGTTGGCAAAGCTGCTGTCCTTGAGCAATTGGGCAGAACACACAATGGCTTCGTTAGCCTGATCAGTGCTCATACAGGAATTGGCAGCACAGGCCTTGTGAAACTTGCCTCCGAGTACTTGAAACAAAAATACTTGCCTGATATGGCTGCAGGAAGAAAGATTGCTGCTTTCGCCCTGTCAGAGCCCGGCGCTGGATCAGATGCAACTAATTTATCAACGCGGGCAGACAAAAAGGGAGGCAATTGGATACTAAACGGAACCAAACATTTTATAACAAACGCACCTGTTGCAGATGTTTTTACCGTTTTTGCCCTCACTGACAAAGAAAAAGGTGCCAAGGGAGGCATAACAGCTTTCCTGGTAGAAAAAGAGTTTCCGGGATTCACCATTGGAAAGCAGGATAAAAAAATGGGCTTAAGAGGTTCATATACCGCACAGCTGATTTTTGAAGATTGCGCTGTGCCGGAGGAAAATGTTATTGGCGAAGTCGGCATGGGATATTTGTCAGCGCTGAAAATCCTTGGAGAAGGCCGTGTAGGGCTGGCCGCCAGATCAGTAGGTTCGTGTGATAAATTGATTGAACTGTCCTCCTTCTATGCAAAAGAAAGAATCCAGTTCGGGAAGCCAATTGCTGACAATCAGGCTATCCAGTGGATGCTTGCTGACATGGCGACGGAAACGGAGGCTGCAAGGGCATTGACACTTCGGGCCGCGATGATGATTGATGAAGGAAAAAAAGTCATTAAAGAAGCATCGATGGCGAAATTATTTGCATCTGAAGTTTTTAATAAAGTAGCTGATAAAGCTGTACAAATCCATGGAGGGATGGGATACGTATCCGACTATCCGGTGGAACGTTTTTATCGGGATGCAAGGATTACGAAGATTTATGAAGGAACAAACGAAATCCAGCGCCTGATTATTGCAAGAAGAATATTGGAAGAGGTTCGATGAAGGATTCCAAAAGAATTGATTAATTTCGAAGACAAAATTGCCTTTATCACTGGCAGGGGAAAGGGCTTGGCCGGAAAATGAGCAAGTTAATTGTTTCGTCCGGCTGCCGTATCGCCCGTTTGTTCGAGTAAGCTTGAACAGCGCGAAGAGACAGCCAGTACATTAGCCGAATTATTTGCTAATCAAGCTAAAAAATATGTCTGCAATATCCAAAATGAAAGCGGTGTCACAAGGGGCAGGTATTATCCGAATTTGGATAACAGGGAGATTAATCCGCTCGGCAGAATTGGGGATGAGGATGCCTTAAAGGGACGTCATCTTTATCGTTGGCCCGGCCAGTGCATTTACAGCCAGTAAAAATTTTGGCAATCGACGGAGGCAGGACATTTTAGTCCGCAGGCATTCATTCTAATAAGGGAGGGATAATGATGGATCAAGTACAGGAGTCAAAGGTCATTGATACTTCAATACAAGTGAAGCCAGCCTATATTGAAGAACTATGGCATTCCCGAAAGGAGGGCTGGAATAAAACCAGGATATTTTTGCTGATTATTTCGCTGCTGGCAATCGGGATGTCGGTTTTCCATGTTTATACGGCAGGGTTTGGAACGCTGCCTTCATGGGAGCAGCGGAGCATTCACGTTGTCTGGGCCTTGCTTTTGATATTTCTGTTATTTCCGTTTAGAAAAGGCAGGAAATTTGGTGTAATCGATGTTCTATTTGTCATCATTACTCTTGCCGTAGGCGCGTATGTCATCTTTGGGGCTGAAGGGATCCAGAGCAGGCAGGGGAATGTAGGGCAGAATGATGTGATATTTGGAACGATCTTAATTGCCCTAATACTTGAAGCAACCCGAAGGACGAATGGTCTGGCCATGATGCTGGTTGGATTGTTATTCCTGGTCTACATTTTTTTCGGGCAATACTTCCCCGGCATTCTTGCACATCCGGGTGCAAGATACGGGAAGATGATCGACCAGATGTTTAACAGTACACTAGGTATTTTCAGCTCGCCCATTTATGTGAGTTCAACGATCCTTGTTTTGTTTGTTGTGTTTGGATCGTTTTTGATGAAATCGGGCGGCGGGCAATTTTTTACCAACTTTGCTTTTGGCGCTCTTGGGAAAAAAACAGGGGGCCCTGCCCTTTCTGCAGTTGGCGCAAGTGCCCTTGTCTCAACAATTACTGGAAATGGCGCGGCCAATGCAGCCATTACAGGTTCCTTTACGATCCCGCTGATGAAAAAGCTTGGTTATTCCAAGAGATTTGCCGGAGCCGTTGAAGCTGTAGCTTCTCAGGGAGGTCAAATCATGCCGCCAATCATGGGTGCATCGGTATTCATAATGGCGGAAGCAACAGGAATTCCTTATATAAAACTGGCATTGTATGCGCTCATCCCCGCGATTATCTATTTCCTGATTGCAGGCTTTATCGTCTACTTCCATGCCAAGCGCCTAAAGCTTGCGGGCATACCGAAAGAGCAGCTTCCTGATCCAAAGAAAATCCTTTTGCGGGAAGGGTATTTGTTTTTGCCAATCTTCATTATTATCGGCTTAATGATTTACGGCTACAGCCCAATGAAAGCCGGATTTTATGCCATTTTGCTGACCATTGCGATCAGCTGGATAAGGAAGTCAACAAGGATGAATCTTTTGTCCATCCTGGCAGCGCTTGAAGATGGGATTCGCGGGTCACTGGCAGTCATTGCAGCCTGTGCAACAGCCGGCATCATTGTCGGTGCAGTATCGCTTACAGGGCTTGGACTTAATTTTTCAAGATTTGTTATTGACCTTGCAGGCGGCCAGTTGTTTCCGCTGCTCCTTTTGATTGCCTTAGCGTCCATTGTGCTGGGAATGGGAATGCCAACTGTTTCGGCCTATGTCATTCTCGCTGTTTTGGGTGTGCCGGCACTTACTGATGCAGGTGTCAATTTAATTGCAGCTCATATGTTTGTCTTTTATTTTGGTGTTTTGTCAGGCTTGACGCCTCCGGTTGCCATTACCGCGTATACAACAGCGGGAATTGCCGGATCGAAACCGAACGCTACTGCCTTCTACGCTATACGGATTGGTGCGGGCGGTTTTCTTATTCCCTTCATTTTCGTCTATAATCCGCAGCTTCTACTTCAGGACGGAAGTGTCTTGGATATTGCTCTCGCAGTTGTAAGCGCTTTATTCAGCTGTTTTATTTTCTCAGCTGCAATAGAGAATTATTTGTTCAAGGAAATGAACACGGTGCATAGGACCTTGCTATTTATTTCTTCCTTTACATTGGTTGTGCCAGGCTTACTTTCGGATATTACGGGCATAGCTATTTTCATCCTCGTTTATTTCATGAACAAAAGGGTGTCTACAGCAGGCAACGCAACAGAATTAAATGCTTAGTAAATTTAGTAAATAAGGAGAGGAGAATAAACGATGAAAAGACTGTCTTTAACTCTATTATTTATCATTTGCTCGTTTCTTCTGGCAGCCTGCGGTTCAGGTGGTGAAGAAGCATCAGGGGGAGAAGGAAAACTCGAGGCGCCGGATAAATTTCTCAGAATCGGTTCTGGTCCGATGGGTTCAGGCTGGTTTCCGATTACGACCGTGATGTCTGAGGTATATATGGATAATTTCAGCGGATTGAATGCCTCCCAAGTTGAGGGCGGATCGACGGCTAACCTAAAATCGCTTGATGTCGGCGATATTGAATTGGGCATAAATTACACTTCAGATTTCTCAGATGCCATTAATGGTGAAGGCAGCTTCGATAAAAAGCTCGACACTATTGCCAGTGTTGCTTCCTTGTACCCTGTCTATCAGACCATTGCAACCCTACAAAAATCTGAAGATATCAATTCCATTGAAGATATTGTCGATAAACATATTTTCCTAGGTCCTAAGGATGGCGGCGGGCCAGTCGCATTTTGGCGAATGATGGAGGAGTATGGAATTAACGAGGAGAAAATCAAGAAAGCCGGAGGAAAACTCTCTTATGGAAATTATAATGACGGAGCATCCATGCTGGCAGATGGAAATGTCGATGTGTTCCTTGGAGGCGGGGCTCCTGCGATTGCGTCCCTGCAGGAAATTGAAATGACCAACCCTATAAAAGTATTGCCGATCGATCAGGATAAACTTGAAAGCATTAGCAAAAAGGACTACGGAATTTCCTTTGATAATCTGCCTGCTGGAACATATAAAGGCCAGGACAAGGATATCCCAACCTATACGGCAGTATCCATGCTGACTGTTCAAAAAGAGCTGGATGATGAATATGTTTACAATCTTACAAAGTTGTTTTGGGAAAATATGGGCGAATTTGAAAAGCAGATACCTGAACGAGCAAAACATTTTACTTTAGACACTGTCCTTGATGGGATTGACCCTGAAACCCTTCATCCTGGCGCGAAGAAATATTATGAAGAAAATGGTGCTGTGAAATAAAACAAGGAGGTGAAGAAAAGTTGAATACTCTAAAAAACCGGCCTTGGTTTATGCATTATAAGCAAAATGGGAACATTGAAATTACGGAAATGCCGCTCTATCGGGTACTTGAACAATCGGTCCTCCATTACGGTGATAAGACTGCGATTATTTTTGAGAATGAAAAAACCACCTATCTGTCGCTGAAGGATCAGGTCGACAGGCTGGCTGGCGGCTGGAAGGAAATGGGGTTTCAAAAGGGCGAGCGGATTGGCTTAATGCTCACCAACCATCCTGACTACATCATCTGCTATTATGCCGCACAGGCGCTGGGGCTTACAGTCGTCCAAATCAATCCGATGTATACGCCGAGAGAACTTTTGCAAATTGTAAATGACTCACAGGTTTTTTATATCGTAGGCGATCCACTTTCACGTAAAACGATTCTCGAGGTAAACGAGCTTTACAAGTTCAGGTATATAATTGGCTCACAGTTTGAAGTTGGGAACTCGGAAGGGTGCATTACGCTGGACGAACTCATTCCGTTCTCATCGCCAATTGATACACCGGAGGAAATTGATGTACATGAAGATATTGCGGTTATTCAGTATACAGGTGGTACTTCTGGGAAGACAAAAGGTGCTATGCTGACGCATTACAACCTGGTAGCCAATGTGATTCAGAGTTTTAATATGTATGCCGGAAAGATGATTCACGGTGAGGAAACTATTCTCACAGCGACTCCTTTATACCATGTCTATGCCATGACCAGCGCCATGAATCTTGGCATCTATATAGGAGGAGAAATCCTGCTATTCAAAAAGTTTGAAGTGAAAGAGGTTTTGGAAGGCATTAAAAAATATCGGCCTACGTTCTTTCCGGGAGTTCCCAAAATGTACATCTCCTTTGTGAATTATCCAGAGATTGAACAATACGATTTAAATTGTCTAAAAACCTGTTCGTCAGGGTCTGCCCCGCTGCCAGTTGAAGTAATCAAACGATTCGAAGAATTGACAGGTGCAACGATCGGAGAAGGATTTGGATTATCAGAAGCTTCACCGTCAACCCACCGCAATCCTCCTTTTGGAATCAGAAAAATTGCCAGTATCGGAATTCCCATGCCTGATACAGACTGCATGATCATTGATGAAAACAATAATGAATTAGGTCCTAAATGTGTCGGAGAATTGCTGATCAAAGGCCCGCAGATCATGAAGGGCTACTGGAATAATGAAGAGGAAACCGCCGCAGCGCTTCAGAACGGATGGCTTTATACTGGTGATCTGGCAATGATGGACGAGGACGGCTATTTTTATATCGTCGGCCGGAAAAAGGAAATGATCATTGTTGGAGGCTTCAACATATATCCACAGGAAGTGGAAGGGGTCCTATATGAACATCCGGATATTCAGGAGGCAGCTGTAGCAGGTATACCTGATAAGAAACATGGGGAGCTGGTCAAAGCTTATGTTGTTCCAAAAAGCGGAAGGGAAATCGATATTGATGAACTGAAAGGATACTGCTACTCAAAATTAACACCATATAAAGTTCCAAAAATGTTTGAGGTCCGCAATGCCCTTCCGAGGAACACTGTAGGGAAGCTTTTGAAAAGGCTGCTTGTAAAAGAGGAGCTTGAGAAAAGAGAAAAGAATAATGCTGAATAGATTTTGAAAAGGTCAGCATGATAGCCACGCAGACTTTGCCGGGCACAAGATGAGGCTTCGAAGTATGGAATATCTTTATTAAAACAAGGAAGGAGAATGAAAATGACAGTTCGCACAGAGACCGTCATTGTCAGTGGGGTTAGAACCCCAATCGGACGTTACGGTGGAGCTTTGAAGGAAATCAGCTCAGGCCATTTGGCCAGCCATGTAATAAAAGAGGCGTTGGTACGTGCAAATCTTAATGGTGATCAGGTTGATGAAGTAATTTTAGGGGAAGTACGGCAATCAACAGAATCATCAAACGTAGCAAGGGTTGCAGCTTTACGTGCAGGAATTTCTGAAACAGCGTCTGCTTTCACTGTAAATCGCCTTTGTGCATCAGGAATGCAGGCCATTGCCTCTGCCGTTCAGCAAATTCAATCCGGCCAGGCGGAGATTGTTGCAGCCGGCGGAACGGAAAGCATGAGCTGTTCACCTATTTATTTAAGGGGAGCACGTTTTGGAGGAGACCGGGCTCATTTGGTTGACTCTAATACTGAAGCCGGTCAGCAGCCTAAGGAAATTTACGGTGAAAATCTTGGCATGGGCATTACAGCAGAAAATGTTGCTGAAAAATACGGTGTTACAAGGGAAGACCAGGATGCATTTGCATTAGAAAGCCAGAGAAGAGCGGACACAGCCATACGAGAAGGCCGGTTCAAGGGGGAAATTGCCCCATACGAAATCCAATCCAAAAAGGGCTCTTTTTTAGTAGATGCCGATGAACATCCCCGCCCTGAAACCACCATGGAAAAATTGGCTAAATTAAAGCCGGCTTTCCGAACCAATGGGACCGTAACGGCTGGGAATGCTTGCGGGCGGAATGATGGAGCTGCCGCTGTTATTGTTATGTCATTGGAAAAAGCTGAAGAGTTGAATCAAAAGCCCCTTGCCCGAATTGTTGATTGGGCTGCAGGAGGTGTGTCGCCTGAAATTATGGGAATAGGCCCAGTCCCTGCTGTTAAAAAACTTCTGGAACGTACAGATAAATCAATTAATGATATTGCTATTTTTGAACTAAATGAAGCATTTGCATCCCAGTCTCTTGCAGTTATTAGAGAACTTGGCCTTGATCATAACAAAGTGAACGTAAATGGCGGGGCAATTGCTCTTGGCCATCCAGTAGGATCTACAGGTACCCGCATTGTTGTAACCCTATTACATGAACTGATTCGCAGGAAAGAAAGATATGGCATTGCAACTCTTTGTGTGGGCGGGGGACAGGGGATGGCCATCTTAATCGAAAATATAGCTGAAAGCTCCATTGCAAACTGATGGTGGAAAGATCTTATCGGGTTTAAAACGCGAGCCTGATTAAAATAAAGGGGAGTGAAACTGTGCACTTGACTGCTGATGATATAAGGGGAACCTTCGAAAAAAAGTCCTCTCTTTAGGCACATAGGTTTCGAAATCGTAGAACTTGAGGATGATCGGGTAAAATTAAAACTGACCATTAGCGATCACCTGTTAAACGTAAATGGGACCCTTCATGGGGGTATTCATGCAACGATGCTCGATTATGTCCAAGGAATGTTACTAAGAGCTGTGACAAAGGAAGGGTGCGTCACAACGAGCCTGACCACACAGTATCTTAACTCTGCTTCCGAAGGAGAAATTTTTGCAGAATCAAAAATCCTAAAGCTAGGTTATAATGTTGCTTTCATGGAAGCAGAAATTAAAAACTCAGAAGGTAAAATTCTTTCTAAGGGGTTAGGAAGCTTTAAGCTATTGCGTTCATAAAAAAGGTCAGGTTTCTTTTAGGCCTTTTAAAAGGAAACTGACAATTGATTAATAGTATAGAAGGACACTAATAAGCTAGATCCTGAGCCTTTCAGTTCATGTCGATTATTTTTGTAATATTTAGAAAAATAGTTGAATAATTCAATATTACGTTTATAATGAGAATTAAGTACATACCGACTGGTTGGTATCATAAACTGGGACATTGGCAGGGAAGGGGGAAAGGTATGAGATTAGAAGGCAAAACAGCCATCGTTACAGGCGGTGCTGCCGGAATTGGTCGTGCGGCTGCAATTTTATTTGCTAGACAAGGAGCCCAGGTTGTTATTGGGGACGTAGATTCTGAAGGTGGAGAGGAAACAGTAAATATTATTTCGCAGCAAGGTGGAAAGGCAGCATTCTTTCGTACTGATATAAGCGATTCAATTCAAGTTAAAAATCTTATTGAAAATGCAGCCGATACTTATGGCCAGTTGAATATCCTGTTTAATAATGCAGGAATAGGCAGTCCAAATGTTAAGAGTATGGATCTTGAAGAAAAAGATTGGGACAGGGTCATAGATGTAAATTTAAAGGGAGTTTTCCTTGGGATGAAGTATGCAGTCCCGGAATTAATAAAAGCCGGAAGCGGTTCAATCATTAATACTTCCAGTTTACTCGGTCTCAAAGGGCAGAAATATCTTGCCCCCTATAACGCCTCCAAAGCCGGGGTAATCCTTTTGACTAAAAATGCAGCTCTGGAATATGGAAAATATAATATCCGGGTAAATGCCATCGCACCTGGGGTTATTGATACGAATATCATTAATGGCTGGAAAAATGATGAGCGGAAATGGCCTGTCATTTCTAAAGCCAATGCACTAGGAAGAATCGGTACACCTGAAGAGGTAGCAGCTGCAGTGTTGTTTCTAGCATCTGACGAGTCATCTTTCATTACGGGGGCAACACTTTCAGTAGATGGGGGCGGACTAACATATTAAAAAATGTCTTATCACATATATAAATGGAACGGCATATGCTCCTTGAGCTAATTATTTCACTATCCTCCTTTTAAAAATTGATAGGCATTAATGGGTAATATTTTAGCTAACGAAAAATAGGAGAACATTGGAATAGGGGTGATATGGTATAATTTTTGTGAATATTAGTAAGATTGCGAGGACAGCATAGTGAAGGAAAAAATAACGGAGCAAAGCATAAAATTGTTTGAAAAAAAAGGCTTTAAAGACACCTCCATTCAGGATATTGTCGATTCGCTTGGAGTGACTAAAGGATCATTCTATTATTATTTTTCCAGTAAAGAAGAATTGTTAATGGATATTCATCTTGGATACATTAACGAATTGCTAAATCGGCAGGAGCAAATTCTTGGGGATGAGCGATTAAGCTACAAGCAAAAACTCTTCGATATTGTTTATATGCTAATAAGCAGCATTAAAACAAAGGGCCCCTCTGCGAAAATCTTTTTCAGGGAAATGCGGCACTTGAGCGCAGACCGGCTGGAACAAATTATATCAAAGCGGGATCAATTCCGGCTCAACGTTGAACGGATCGTTCGAGGCGGAATCGATAACGGAGAATTCCGAAAGGATTTGAATCCTTCAATAATAACCTTTGGCATTCTAGGGGCAGCAAATTGGAGTTATCATTGGTTTAATCCAGCTGGCACTTCTTCTGACCGTGAAATAGCTGAAACTTTTGTGGAAATGATCTTGAAGGGAATTCAATTGGATTGAGAGTTGAAATGGAGGAGGCCGTCTGTCCTCTCTCTGCTTCACTAGGATACTTACTGGTTGGTATGTTTATGGCTCTGTTTAGAAACAGCAATATGTTTAAAGGTGATGCTCATAATTTTAAATGACTGAACATTCAGTAAATGAAACCTTAGACATCTATATCAAACAAGGGGGAGTGTACATGAGGTTTTTGGACTCAATTGCTCTTATAACAGGTGCGGGGAGCGGAATTGGCAAAGCTGCAGCATTCAGGCTTGCCAATGAGGGTGCCCGGGTAATCCTAGTTGGCCGTACAGCATCAAAACTTGAGAAAGCTGCGATGGAGATAAATGAGTCAAAGAAAATTCCAAAGGCGGAGATTTTCACTGCTGATGTAACAGATGAGGAGGATGTCCGTGAATTAGCCGAATTTGTAAAAGATCAATTTGGAGATCTGCATGTACTTGTCAACAATGCTGGCGGATCGGTTCATTCAAAGATTTTGGATACTTCTGCAAGTGATTGGGACTTTGTTCAAAATACCAATTTGAAAAGTGTTTTCCTTGTCTCGAAAATACTTGGGAAGCTGATGGCTGATGTATCTGAAGCAGATGGCGATTTTACACAGAGCCGATCCATTGTTAATATAGCATCTTTATCGGGGCATCAAGCTGGTGCGCATATTCCCCATTACAGCGCAGCCAAAGCGGGAGTAATTAATTTTACGAGAGCATTGGCACTTGAGCTTGCTCCATTTGGAATCAGGGTAAATTCAGTTTCTCCAGGATTTGTCGAAACCCCCTTAACGGAGCAGGGAATGAAGAATGAACAGTTTATTAAAGCAATCCGGAGGAATACAGCACTGGGCCGGGCAGGTGTGCCAGAGGAAATAGCAAATGTTATCAGCTTTGTTGCTTCCAGTGATGCGTCTTATATGACGGGTTCGGATGTTCTGGTTGATGGCGGCTGGTTAATAAAATAGGCTCTTTTCTCATAAAATGTTGTTTTTACTTATAAATTCTGCCCGCTGATTTCAGCACGGCGTACTTGCTTTCCGCGGGAGGAATGAGGGCTATGCCTGCGGGGTCTCACTTCCCTCACTTCCCGCAGGACATTGAATAAGCTTCCCTGACCTGGCACCGCACGAAGGAAATGCGGTAGCATTTTCGGGGATCAAGTGTCCTCCGCTACAATCAACTCAGTTGGTTAAACTAAGTTTGCAGTTAAAAAGCAACAAACTTTACGAAAACAGCCATAAAATAAAATGGGGAGATGATTGGATGAGAAATGAGCATTTAATCATAAATCAAAATGGTGCAATTCTGAACTTGACGTTAAATAGGCCGGACCGTTTAAATGCGTTCAGCCCTGAAATGATTCTTGGCTTAACGGAGGCTATTCGTGAGGCCCGGATCAATCCTGAAATAAAAGTGATAGTCCTATCCGGTGCAGGCCGCTCCTTCAGTGCCGGAGGAGACGTGAAATCCATGGGGCAGGCAAATGGAGCGGGAGTTTATGAGCATATAGGCAGACTTAATCAATGCATTCTTACGATGAAAGAAACTGAGAAGCCGATTATCGCTGCTGTTCACGGATTTGCAGCGGGAGCTGGATTCAATTTGGCGCTTGCATGTGATCTGATTATTGCCGCAGAGGACAGTCAATTTGCACTAAGTTTTTCAAAGGTAGGGCTTGTTTCTGACGGAGGTGGTTCCTATTTTATTTCAAGACTCGTAGGACCGCATCTGGCAAAGCAATTCTTTTTCACCGCTGAGCCCATTAAGGCTGAACGGCTATATCAAATGGGTGTTATTAACTGCCTGGTTCCGCTTGAGAAGCTGCAGGACGAAACTCAGGAAATGGCCGGCCAATTGGCAAAAGGCCCTACTATGACTTATGGAATGATTAAAAAGCTCGTCGATCACTCTTTAACGTCAACGTTGGAAGAAATTCTCGAGCAGGAGCGAATTACACAGACGCTGATGGTTTCAACCGAGGATCATCATGAGGGTATTACAGCTTTTAAGGAAAAAAGATTACCTGAATTCAAAGGGAAATAAGGTGTTCATGGTCCCGGCAGAAGCAAGGGGACCTTATGCTGACAACTTGCCGCAGCTAAGAGCCCATGGGGTAAATCAGCAAACCGGCAATGGAATAAGCTGCATCCATTGGACTTATTCGATTAAAATAAAAACTTTTTTGCTAAATTAGCAGAAAATGAGGCTCAGCCATTTAGCTGTATTTAATAAACAATTTCATAAAAAATTACTTTTCAGAAGTGCTTTCCTTCTCATTATATTTCACTAAAAGGGGGGTGATTCTTTTTGGAGAAGGTCGTCCCGCTTACACTGGAATCCCCATTCTCCGAAGGTATTGTCATGGTGTATGCGGTCCTGGGTGAAACAGCTACCCTTATAGACACTGGAAATCCGGGTGAGAAGTCCTTTTTTCAATTAAAATCCGAGCTGGAAAAACAGGGGCTCCGTTTTAAGGATTTTGACCAAATCGTGTTGACTCATATGCATACTGACCATTCAGGAGGTGTCAGCCTGATCCAGCAGGAGTCCGGGCTGCCGGTTTATGTCCATGAGGGAGCAAAACAGGAAATAACAAAAGGGGAAGCAGAGTTTCAGAGAATAAATCAATTTTTTAGGAACTTTATTGAGCAATGTGGTGCAGATCCTACGCTGCATCAGCATAAACGGAAATACAAGGAAGAGATTTGGACGGATGTCCATTATTTGCGTGATGGAGAAGAGATTCAAATAGGCGGAAATCCATTTAATGTCATGCATGTTCCCGGACACAGCCAGACAGATATTCTTCTCTGGAGCGCAGAAAGCGGTACAGCATTTGTAGGTGATCATTTGATTGAAGAAATATCCGTAAACGCTTTTGTAGAACCTCCGCCCACAAATGCACTGAAGAGGCCAGAACCGCTGATACAGTACAGGGAGTCGCTAGAACGGGTTAAGAGACTTTCCCTGAAAACGTGCTATTCAGGACATGGAAAGCCATTCAACCTGCATAATAGACTGATTGACCGAAGATTTGCTGAGCAAGAGTCCCGCTGCCGGCAAATTCGCCATCTATTAAAAGACGGCAAAAAAAATGTTTTTGAGCTATGTCAAGAGCTTTATCCGCGCTTAAAAGGAAAAGCGATCTTTCTTGGCCTTTCTCAAGTGCAGGGGCACTTGGATTTAATGGAACAAAGACAAGAAGTGGAGAGAGAGGAAACAGGAAAAGTATTTTACTATCAGTTGAGATAACATTTGCATTTTGCCTTTCTTTCAATTTTGAAAAGGAGAGGATTCTATGAAGCTGAAGGATTTACTGGATAGGAATGTCAGTGAATTTGGAGAATATCCTTTTATTTATTATGAAGATAAGCAGTATACAAATGTGGAAACAAAAAACTTTGCTGACCAAATTGCCAATGGGCTCAAGGAACTCGGAGTTGAACCTGGGGATCGTGTAGCTGTATGCATGCCTAATTGTCCTGAAGTGATATTTTCCTACCAGGGAATCACCAGGAGCGGAGCCGTGATTGTGCCAATTATGTTCACTCTCCATTATAAAGAAATTCATTTTATTATCCAAAATTGTCATGCTAAAGTTATTATTTCCTCCGCATACACGGCAGAAAATGTAAAAAAAGCCATTGAAGGACTTGAAAACAAGCCTGTTCTCCTTGTGGCTGATATGCCAACGGGCAATGGCATGATAAATCTATACGATATGTTGTCAAGTGATCCAAGGAAACTAGCCGATGCTCATGATTCCAGCGATGAAGATACAGCTGTTATATTATACACTTCAGGAACAACTGGGAGCCCTAAAGGTGTTATTTTAACTCATAAAAATCTCTATTCAAATGCTGTTAACTCCGCTGCCCATAACGAAACAGAACGAGGTGCAACAATAAGTGCCCTGCCGCTGGCCCATGTATATGGCCTTACAGTTTCTAACGTCAGCTATATTACTGGGAGTTCAGTCGTCATTTTCCCGAAATTTGATCCGATCCAAGTGTTTAAAGCTATTGAAAAATATCAGGTAAGGGCATTTTCTGCTGTACCGGCAATGATCCATGCAATGTTCTCTTGTGAACAGGCTGATCAATATGATACTTCCTCTTTGGAATGGGTTGGGTCAGGTTCTGCACCCCTCCCAATTGCGCTTTTGAATGGCTTTCAGAAAAAATTCAAAGCCAAGGTCCTTGAAGGATATGGTTTATCTGAAGCTGCGCCTGTCGTAACTGCCCATAATAAAAAAATTGCAGTAAAACCGGGATCAGTGGGAATCCCAATACCAGGAACCAAGATAAAAATTGTAGGCAGCCATGGAGAGGAAGTACCTGCAGGAGAGGTTGGCGAGCTGATTGTAAGCGGTGATAATGTTACGCCCGGCTATTATCAGAACGAGGAGGAAACCAGCCGGGTTTTAGTAAACGGCTGGCTGCACACCGGAGACTTGGCAAGGGCAGACGAGGATGGCTATCTGTATATTGTCGATCGTAAAAAGGATCTGATTATCAGGGGTGGATTCAATGTTTATCCGCGTGATATTGAAGAACTGCTGAATGGGCATGAACAAGTTTTTGAAGCTGCTGTTGTAGGAATCCCCGACGAAAGAATGGGGGAGGAGATTGTTGCATGTGTTGTTAAAAGTGCGGGATCAGCAATAAAGGAAAATGAATTGATCCAATATTGCCAGGATCATCTTGCGAAAAACAAAACACCGAAAAGGATCATCTTTGTAGATTCATTGCCCCGAAATGGTGTTGGAAAGATCGTAAAGACCCGTTTGCGGCAGTTTGCTGCAAGCAGTATTTTATCAGGTTAAGTCAACCAGATGAAATATAGAAATTTAGGGGTGAATGGAATGAAAGCGAATACAATATCTCAGTTTATGCTGCGTACTGTTATTTACAGCGGTTCAAATTCACGGGCCCTTATTCCTGATTTATTCCGGGGTTTAGGGGCGAAAAGGGTAGTTCTATTTAGTGACAGAGGTCTTGAGAAAGCAGATATAGTGGAAAAAATAGTACGAATTTTTGAAAATGCACCACCTGGAACCGGACCTGAACTAGCAGGAATCTATCTGGATATTGCGCAGGATGCAGAGAGCAGTTCGGTAAACAACGCAGCAGCATATGCAAGAAATGTTGGCGCAGATGCGCTGCTGGCCGTCGGAGGCGGAAGCGTCCTGGATACTGTAAAAGGGGTAAAATACACATTGCACAAAGGATTATCAGACATAAAGACTGTGATTCCTAAAGGCATTTTATTTGAACAATTACCTGATGCAAACCATATCCCGATTCCGCATATTGCGATTCCTACAACAGCTGGCACTGGGGCGGAAGTTTCCCCAATTGCGGTTATTTATAATGAAGAAACTAAAATGAAAGGCAATATAATCAACCCTTTCATTAGTGCCGATATAGCGGTTTTGGATCCAGATCTGACTGTAGGATTGCCGGCTGCAATAACAGCTTTTACCGGATTTGATGCACTGACACATGCAATTGAGGCTCTGGCTTCATCGAATGCCACAGCTTTGACTGATGCGCATGCCCTTCAGGCAATTAGGCTGATTGAACAAAATCTTCCCGTTGTAGTATCAAACGGAGAAAATGTTGATGCAAGAATGGAAATGCTTTATGCCAGTTTAATGGGCATTAGCGCATTTAGCTGTGCCTTAAACGCCATTCCTGTTCATAATTTTGCTCATGCTTATGGAGGTCTATTTCGGATTCCCCATGGGCTTGCAAATGCAGTTTTCCTGCCTGTGGTTATGGAAATGATGCCCAGCCTGTACCTTCCCAAGATAAAAGAACTAGCCGAGGCTTTGCGGGTCAGAACAAATAAAAATGAGGATCTTGAGGGAATGTTAGCAAAAGTCATAGAAAAGCTGCGTTTGCTTCAGCAAAGGACCGGTCTTCCGAGTAATTTTTCAGCGTACGGTCTTACTGAAGAAGATCTGCAGCGAGCAGCAGATGCAGTAGCAAAAGACCCTGCGGCTGCCTCTTTTCCAATGCCGGCGGAGCTGATTCAAGCTGTTGGCCTAAAGGTAGCTCCTATGCATATAAAATAGGTTTAAAGTCAGGAAATCCATATCCATTTAATCAGCTGATTATAACCGGGAGATATTCCAGTGGCTCCATATTTTCCCGCTGTTGCTTTTTGGGTGGCTAACTAAGATTCACCCAACGGGTAAAACAACAATTTATAAACGGCCTTCAGTTAAAGTGCAAGGAAAATAACTTGATTTTTCTGAAATTTCAACATAGAATATGAATACATACCAACCGGTAGGTATGTATTCTGAAATTCATTCATATAGATTAATAGCAAATCATCTTAATTTAAAAGATTTGATAGGAGTGATAGGAATGCAATTACGCCTGACTGAAGAACAAAAGATGGTACAGAAAACGATTCGCAAGTTTGTTGAGAAAGAATTAATCCCGCTTGAAAATGATGTCTTGAGGAATGAAAGAGAAGGAAAACCCAGTCTTCCGCCAGGTAAATTAAAAGAATTGCAATTAAAGGCAAAGGAGGCCGGCTTCTGGGGAATCAATACACCAGAGCAATATGGAGGAGCGGATTTGGGGCAGATGATGATGGCAATCGTGCTAATGGAGGTTTCCAAAACCTTTGTCCCTTTTCAATTCGGCGGATCTGCTGATAATATCCTCTACTATGCAAATGAAGAGCAGAAACAAAAATATTTAATTCCAACAATTGAAGGCGAAAAAAAATCGTGCTTTGCCATGACTGAACCTGGAGCAGGTTCAGATACCCGCAATATCAAAATGACTGCAGTAAAGGAAGGCAATGAGTGGATTTTAAATGGCGAGAAAACTTTCATTACAGGAGGAAATGAAGCAGATTTTGTTATGGTCATTGCCATTACTGATAAAGAAAAACATCAGGCAACAGGGCGTGATGGCGTTACCTGCTTTATCGTCGACCGTGATATGGGCTGGAAATCCGAGTATATACATACGATGGGTGAATGGGGTCCCGCCAGTCTCGTTTTTGATAATGTCAGAGTCCCAGAGGAAAATATTTTAGGTGAAGTAAATGGGGGATATAATTTGGGGCTGGAATGGATCGGTTTTGCAAGGTGGGTTGTTGGTGCAAGGGCAATCGGTGCTGCAGAAAGATTGCTTCAAATGGCCATCGATTATGCGAAGGAACGTGTGACATTTGGAAAACCGATTGCTGAAAGACAAGCCATACAATGGCAGATTGCTGACTCTGCAGTGGAGATTGAAGCTGCAAGATGGCTTGTTCTGAATGCTGCGTTTACTCTTGATGCAGGTGAAGATAACCGTCATATGGCGTCAATGGCGAAACTATATGGAGCAAATATGGGTAACCGTGTCGTAGACCGTGTCATGCAAATCCACGGGGGGATGGGCTATACAAGGGAATTGCCGATTGAAAGATGGTACCGTGAAGCAAGATTGTGGAGAATCTATGATGGCACTGATGAAATCCAGCGTATGATCATTGCAAGAAATTTGATAAAAGGCCATGTGAAACTTGGCCAATACGTATAATTCAAAAATCTGTAATCAAAAGCTGGATCGAATATAAGAGAGGGAGGAATAAAAATGGCAGGCAGATTTGAAGGAAGAGTAGCTTTTATCACTGGAGGCAGCCGTGGAATAGGGAAAGGGATCGTTCAGCTCTTTGCGGAAGAAGGAGCTAAAGTCGCCTTTATAGATTTGAATGAGGAAGCTCTTGGTGAAACAGCAAAAGAGTTACAGGAAAAAGGATACGATGTATATTCAAAAGTTGCGGATGTGACAGATCCCGACCAGGTTAACCAGGCATTCAAAGAAGTTTATGACACCTTTGGTTCAGTGGATATCCTGGTCAATAATGCCGGTGTAATCCGTGATAATCTTCTTTTTAAAATGACGGATTCTGATTGGCAGACCGTCATGGATGTACACCTAAAAGGGTCGTTCAATGCAGCACGGGCTGCTCAGAAATACATGGTAGAAAATAAATACGGACGGATCATAAATATTTCTTCCACTTCAGCTCTTGGCAATCGCGGACAGGTAAATTATGCGGCAGCTAAGGCAGGGCTGCAGGGGTTCACTAAAACACTGGCAATTGAACTTGGTAAGTATGGAATCACCGCAAACTCGGTTGCTCCCGGTTTTATTGAAACAGAAATGACAAAGGAAACAGCTAAAAGGATTGGTATATCTTTTGAGGATCTGATTAATGCCAGTGTTGCAAAAATCCCTGTCGGCAGAAGCGGAAAACCTGCTGATATTGCCAATGCGGTGGCATTTTTTGCAGATGAGAAATCATCCTTTGTCAACGGCCAAGTTATTTATGTTGCAGGCGGACCCAAAAATTAATCATTAAAGTGAGGTGAAGATCAATTGTTCCAGCAGCATATTGGAAAGCGATCCAAAAAAGTTAAAAACACTGTTGAGCGGGGTGCCGTCAAGAAATTTGCAGAAGCAATCGGTGATCCCCATCCGATTTTTGTTGACGAGGAAACGGGCAGGAATTCGAGGTATAAGCGGAATATTGCCCCTCCAACCTTTCCGAGGGTTTTCGATTACGGAACGATAGAAGGACTGAATCTGCCAAACAAAGGCCTTATACATGGGGAACAAACCTATCATTATGAAAGGCCGCTGCTGGTTGGCGAAGAAGTCAGCTGTTATTCAGTGGTGAAAAATTACTTTGAAAAGAAGGGAACTCATGGGGAGATGGGTTTTCTTGTACTCGAAAGCTTTGGGGAAGACGAGATGGGGAAAGTTGTTTTTAGCTCAACTCAGACCGTAATAATCACAGAAGCGGTAAGAAAGGTGCTGATTGGATGATAGCAATGGAAGAGCTTCAGTTAGGCGACGAATTAGAGGAAATCCAGCTTGAACCGGTCGACCGGCTGACTTTGATTAAATATGCAGGGGCTTCAGGCGACTATAACCCAATCCATACAATTGACAGTGAAGCAGCAAAAGCTGGCCTGCCTGGTATTATTGCTCACGGAATGTGGACTATGGGGAATCTGGCAAAGCTATTTAGTTCTTATTATAATGAGGGATTTATTCAGGATTACACAATCCGATTTAAAGGGATGGTTTTCCTGAATGATGTGATCACGCTTAAAGCAGCGCTGAAAGAGAAAAAGGGGAACATCTCGCGTTTTATTGTAAGGGCTGTCAACCAAAATGGAACCGAAGTGATAAAGGGAGAGGTATTCTTTCAGAGGTATCTCCATTAAAGAATTCTGTTCCATTGAAACTCATACGATAAGCAGCTGCTGGGTCTAATGCTATACTCCAAGAGGGTTCTTAGCCTAATACTTACAAAGATATACTTCAGCGGCTGTTAAAACTAGTAAACGAACAAAAGGAATATTAGTAAACTCTAAAATCAGAATTAAGAGTTAAATAGGATAAAAACTCTGCAAATGAGCAAATACCAACTAGTCAGTATGCGCACTCTTAATAATGAGGTGGTACATGTGAATTTCATTCATTCCGATAAGGTTAAGGAATTGGAAACAAGACTGACAGAATTTATGGATGAGTTTATCTACCCAAATGAGACCGTCTATAAAGAGCAGATCGGAGAAAGCGATCGGTTTTCAAAGGTTCCTCCAATCATGGAAGAGCTAAAAGATAAAGCGAAAGAAAAGGGGCTTTGGAACCTGTTTTTGCCAGATAGCGAATACGGCATCGGGCTGTCGAATCTTGAATACGCACCTCTTTGTGAAATTATGGGGAGATCTAGTATTGCTCCTGAGGTCTTCAATTGTGCTGCTCCCGATACAGGCAATATGGAGGTTTTAGTCCGGTATGGGACTGAGGAACAAAAGCAGCAGTGGCTGCAGCCGCTCCTCAGGGGAGAGATTCGTTCCTGTTTTTCGATGACTGAACCGGATGTGGCTTCATCAGATGCAACGAATATCCAGTCAAGCATCGTCCGGGATGGAGACGAATATGTCATAAACGGAACAAAATGGTGGTCTTCAGGTGCAGGGGATCCACGCTGCAAAATTGCCATTGTCATGGGTAAAAATGATCCTTCTGCACCGAAGCATGAACAGCAATCCATGATATTGGTGCCGCTGAATACCCCGGGAGTGACGATTAAAAGGATCTTGCCAGTGTTCGGGTATGACCACGCACCCCATGGCCATGCAGAGATTGAATATAAGAATGTGCGTGTGCCTGCAGAAAACATGCTTTTGGGAGAAGGCAAGGGATTTGCAATTGCCCAGGGGCGTTTAGGACCAGGGAGGATCCATCATTGCATGAGAACGATCGGAGCTGCAGAAAGAGCTTTAGAAGAATTATGTAAGCGTGTTCAGGAAAGAAGTGCCTTTGGAAAAAAGCTTGCTGAACAGGGCGTAATCCAGGAATGGATTGCTGAAGCGAGAATTGACATTGAACAGGCCAGGCTGCTAACACTCAAGGCGGCTTTCATGATGGATACAGTCGGCAATAAAGAGGCAAAAGCTGAAATAGCAATGATAAAAGTGGTTGCACCAAATATGGCGTTAAAAATCATTGACCGGGCTATCCAGGCATTTGGGGCAGCAGGGGTTAGTGAAGATTATACTTTAGCGGCCGCCTGGGCAAATATCAGGACATTGAGATTGGCAGATGGGCCGGATGAGGTTCACAAGCGGGCGATTGCAAGATATGAATTGAAAAAATATATGTAGGAGGGCCTGATCCATGCATGTTAAAGACTTATTTTCCTTGGCAGGAAAGACGGCTATTGTAACTGGAGGAGGCAGGGGTCTAGGTGAACAAATCGCAATAGGCTTTGCTGAAGCAGGAGCGAATGTCGTCGTTTGTTCCAGAAAGCTTGCGGCATGTGAAGAGGTAAGCCAAAAGCTGAAGGAGCATGGCGTAAATTCAATGGCTTTAAAATGTGATATCACGAATCCTCAAGATGTGAAGAACGTAGTCAATCAGACTAAGGAAAAATTCGGAAGCATCGATATTCTTGTCAACAACAGTGGGGCCTCATGGGGGGCGCCAGCAGAAGAGATGCCGCTAGAAGCCTGGCAAAAGGTCATTAATGTGAATGTAACTGGAACCTTTTTAATGTCACAGACCGCAGGCAAGGTGATGCTGGAGCAAGGATCTGGGAAAATTATCAACATTGCCTCGGTAGCCGGATTAAAAGGGTCTAATCCAAAATATATGAATGCAATTGGATACAACTCCAGTAAAGGCGCAGTCATCACATTTACAAAGGACCTGGCAGCAAAGTGGGGGCCTCGCGGCATTTATGTGAACGCGATTGCGCCGGGTTTTTTCCCGACAAAAATGTCAAAAGTATTGCTGGAGCAAGGGGGTAATGGAATCCTGGAAGGTACTCCATTAAGGAAATTTGGATCGGATACTGATCTTAAAGGTGTAGCTGTATTTTTGGCTGCTCCTGCATCAGATTATATTACAGGTGACGTTATCGTCGTGGATGGCGGAACACATGTGCTATAAAGCAAACCGGAAAGAGGGGGCCAATTGATATGAACAGAGACGCAGTCATTTTGTCGGCAGTCAGGACGGCAATTGGGAAACAGGGGGGAGCGCTCGCTTCTGTTCCAGCTCATGTTTTTGGAGCCGAAGTGCTGAAAGAAGCTGTAAGACGGGCAAATATCGCGCCTGAAGCAATTGATGATGTCATCATGGGAAATGTCATTAGCGGAGGCGGGAATATCGCTAGGCTGACAGCCTTGCAAGCTGGCCTTTCCATTGAATTGCCGGGGATGACAATCGATCGTCAGTGCGGTTCCGGAATCAATGCAGTGAACCTGGCAGCACAGGCAATTCGCGCTGGCGAAGGAGATATCTACATTGCGGGAGGCATAGAAAGTATGAGCAGAGCGCCATATTTGCTGGATCGCCCCGAAAAGCCTTATAGTCCTGTCCCGCCAAGGTTCAGGAAATCACAGCTTTCCCCGAAAGAAATAGGGGATCCTCCAATGGGAATCACTGCGGAAAATCTCGCTGAAAAATATTCAATCAGTCGGGAGGAGCAGGATGAATTCTCTCTTTTAAGCCAGAGAAAAATGGCTTCTGCCATGGAAGCCGGGCGTTTTGATGAACAAATTGTCCCGATCACCATTCCGGCTAAAAAAGGGGAAGCACTCATATTTAAAAAAGATGAACATCCTCGGCCGCAAACAACTCTTGAAGCTTTATCCAGGCTGCAGCCGGCATTTTTACAGGATGGTACCGTAACCGCAGGCAGCAGTTCGGGCTTGAATGATGCTGCTTCTGTGCTTGTGGTCACATCAAGGGAGAAAGCGGCTGAACTAGGCGTAAAGCCTTTGGCTGTTATAAGAGAGCAAGCTCTGGCCGGGGTTGATCCGAACATTATGGGAATTGGTCCAGTCCCAGCAGTGAAAAAAGTACTTGAGAAATCAGGGCTTACACTTGATGACATCGATCTCATTGAAATTAATGAGGCATTTGCTGCTCAGGTTATTGCCTGTAACCGTGAACTTAACATGAATTTGGAAAAAGTAAATGTAAATGGCGGTGCCATCGCTCACGGGCATCCATTAGGAGCAACAGGAGCCATTCTGATCACAAAAGCAGTGTATGAGCTCGAAAGAAGAGGCGGGAGATATGCATTAATTACTGCTTGTATCGGCGGCGGACAGGGAATTGCAACCATTATTGAGCGAGAATAATTACAAATGGGTAGATATACACGCTAAAACAGCAGGTCTCCCCTTTGCAGGATGGCCATAAAAAATATTATGAAAAAGGAGGCTGGGCTTCATGGCTTCTGATACGATTCCTATCAGAAAAGGGGAAGAATTGGATGCTGCAGCAATTGAGACATTTATGAGAGAGCATTTACCCAACCTTCCTGAAGAACCACTAACTGTTGAACAATTTAGTTTTGGAAAGTCAAATTTAACCTATTTGCTGAAAATAGGTAATTGGGAAGCGGTTTTAAGACGTCCGCCTTTAGGCCCGGTTGCCCCTAGAGCTCATGACATGGGAAGAGAATACCGGATACTTGAAGAAATCAGCCCGCATTTCCAGGCAGCTCCTAAGCCTTTTTTATTTGCAGATAAAAGTGTAATGGGGACCCCATTTTTTATAATGGAAAGAAAAAAAGGAATCGTTTTAGATACCGATTTCCCTGAAGGGGTTGTCCCGACAAAAGAAATCTGCAGAAACTTATCAGAAACGATGGTCGATCATCTCGTGGCTCTTCATAGTATCGACTACACAAAAACAGGGTTAACAGAGATAACCAGGCCGGAAGGGTTCATGAAAAGGCAGGTCAGTGGCTGGATTCAGCGGTATGAAAAGGCTGAAACGGACGACATTGAGGGTGTGGAGAAACTGAAGAGATGGATGATCACCCATGTCGCTGAATCAGAAGAACCAGCTATAATTCATTATGATTACAAGTTAAATAATTCAATGTTTGATAAGCATTTAAAGCAAATGGTAGGACTGTTTGACTGGGAAATGACTACCGTAGGGGATCCGCTTGCCGATTTGGGAGTAGCGATGAGCTATTGGATTGAGCCTGATGATTCAGAGCTTTTGAAAAAGGGCATGGGAAGGCCTCCAATTACAGCCACTTCTGGATTCATGACCAGAGAAGAGTTTATGGAGAGCTATGCCCAAAAAAGCGGCAGAGATTTGACAAATATGAATTTTTATCTAACGTTTGCTTATTTTAAGCTTGCAGTCATTTGCCAGCAAATATATTACAGATGGAAAAAGGGACAGACAAAGGATGAACGGTTTTCAAGCCTTGATCATTTTGTTCGCAGCCTGATTCAATATTCGCTTTATACTGCTGAAAAGAAATAAAAAACGGATTGGGGTGCTGAATAATGATTAAGATTCACCTCCTGTTAAAGAAGGAAGACATCGACAGGGAAAAAATGAGCGACAATAAAATTGCCGTTGTCTTTGATGTTTTGCTGGCAACCTCAACTATTGTCACTGCTCTAGAATTCGGTGCGAAAGAGGTCATCCCGGTTCTGGATAGAACTGCTGCAAAGGAAGAAGCCAAGGGGATGGAAGAGGGAAGTTTTGTTCTGGTTGGCGAATACCAAGGGAAAACAATTGATGGCTTCCTTTCCCCAAATCCTTTTGCATTAAAAGAAAAGATCGTAGGAAAAACAATCATTCTATCGACAACAAACGGTACAGTAGCCCTCAAGAATTCCTCCGAAGCGAGCAGTGTCTATGCTGCATCTCTGCTTAATTCCAGGGCTGTTGTAAATCATATTTTAAAAGAATACAAGGAAGGAACAATCATCTTGGTTTGCTCGGGCTCATCGAATGAATTTAATTTGGAAGACTTCTTTGGGGCTGGCTGTTTCATTAACTCCCTTTTGAAACAATATCATGGGGAAATCGATTTAACGGACTCTGCTCTAGCTGCCTGTAGGTTTTATCAATCAAACGAACGTATTGGTGCTGATCTGTTAAAAGCTTCCCGTGTTGGTCAAATGCTTTTGAGAAGTGGATTTGAAAGGGAAATAGAGTTCGTTTCTCAGGAAAGTGTATTCACAGTGATCCCAATGCTGAAAGGAAAAAAACGGATTATCTCAGTTTAAGTACTCATAATTGACAGCGTTTACATAAAAGGAGGCTGGATGATTAGGATTCTATGGCGGAAATTACAGGTAGAAGAATGGGAAAAAGCAGGTGAAGTAAATCTATTAAACGATAAAGGAGGAGAATGATGGAGATTTTGATTCAGCAGCTGTTCAATGGGCTTACAATCGGAAGTGTTTACTCGCTTGTTGCCTTAGGGCTGACACTAGTATATGGCATCCTTCATATTCCAAACTTTGCCCATGGCGCTTTGTATATGATGGGGGGCTATATTACTTTGACGATGATGGTGAATTACGGCCTTCATTATTGGCTGGCCATCCTTGTATCTGTTGTGCTAGTTGGTCTAATCGGTGTGCTCATGGAAAGGCTCGTTTTTCATCCGTTAAGAAATGCTCCGCCAATTCATGACAAAATTGCTGCCATAGGGATACTGCTATTTTTGGAAGCTTTAGCACAATATGTCTGGGGGGCTGATTATCACACGATGCCATCTCCATACGGTCAGGTCGTCCAGTTTTTCGGGCTGACATTTACAATGCAAAGGCTTTTAATTATTATCTCAGCTATTGTTGTCATGCTTCTTCTTTATTTGTTCCTGAAAAAAACCTTTACCGGAGCAACCATCATTGCGATGTCCCAGGATCGGGATGGAGCTAATCTGGTTGGAATTAATACGAGCCGTGTGGCCATCCTTACGTTCCTGATCTCAGGGGGACTGGCTGCCATCGCAAGCTCTCTGGCCGCACCAATAAATCTAGTCTTTCCAGGAATGGGCCAGCTGGTCATTCTGAAAGCTTTCGTCATCATTATTCTTGGCGGAATGGGAAGCATACCCGGAGCGATTGTAGGAGGGTATATTTTGGGATTTAGCGAAAGCCTCGGGGCAACCTATATTTCCAATGATTACAAAGATATCATAGCATTCATCCTCCTGGTCATTATCCTATCAATTAAGCCTACAGGCCTTTTTGCAAAGGGGGGACATTGATGATGAAAATATTAAAACGGCAATATATCATTTTGGCACTAATGTTACTTGCTATTGCCTTTCCTCTGCTCATTCAAAATGAATACCTGATTCATGTAATGACGCTTTCATTTATCTGGATGATTGGTGTGTATGGATTAAATTTATTGGCTGGCTATACGGGTTATCTATCATTGGCGCATGCAGGCTTTTTCGCGATTGGTGCATATTCGCTCGGTCTGCTGACTGTTAAAGCGCACCTGAACTTTTGGGCAGCCTTTATACTGGCACTTGTGATTACTAGTGTTATAGGATTTTTGGTTGGCCTTATTGCGTTAAGGACCAAGGAACATTTTTTTGCCATTTATACCTTGTGTGTCGGCTATATCATTTATTTGGTGATTGATAAATGGGACAGTTTAACCGAAGGGGTCCGGGGACTGATTGGGATACCTGCACCAGGAAACATCGGGCCTCTTTCATTTCAGACGCCCCTGTCGCAATATTACCTGGTCTTATCTATTTTGCTTTTGGCCGTACTGGTTATGTACCGGATCATCCATTCTCTGACCGGAAGAACGTATATAGCAATACGAAATAGTGAAGAGCTTGCCAGGACCATTGGAATCTCGACGATGAAAAATAAACTTGCTGCCTTTGTGATTTCAACTTTTTTTGCAGGGTTATCAGGTGCTCTTTATGCATCTTTCATCCGCTTTATTGGCCCTGATATTGGCCATATTGTTATTACTTTTGACTTGCTGACATATTTGCTGATTGGCGGGATTGGAACACTTTCAGGACCGATAGTCGGAACTGTTTTAGTGGTATGGGTTTCGCAGCAGCTGCAATTTTTGCAGGATTACAGAATGCTGATTTTTGGCCCGGTTCTTACCCTGCTCGTCATTTTTTATCCACGGGGAATCGTTGGAGCCATTACGAGCTGGAAACATAAGCGGTCAGAAAAAACGAAACAGCTTGCCCTTAAGGATACCAAGAAGGAAGACCGCTTTGCCAGGAGTGAAATAGCATCTGAAAATCAAGTAAAGGAGGGGTAAGGATGTTCCTGGAAACAATAAAATTAACAAAGAGATTTGGAGGCTTGACAGCTGTCAATCATGTTGATTTTTCAATTGAAAAAGGAAAGATTAATGCGATCATCGGACCCAATGGTGCTGGTAAATCTACCTTTTTTAATTTAATGAGCGGCTTTCATTCTCCAAGTTCAGGAAAAGTGTTTTTCAAAGGGCAGGATATTACTGCGCTGCCTTCTAATAAAATCGCTGAATTGGGCATTGCCAGAACCTTTCAGACTACCAATCTATTTGAACAATCAACTGTTCTTGATAATGTAATTGTCGGACACCGGCTAAGGACGAAATCAAATTTGTTCGATGCGATTTTCAGGACTCGAAGGCTGAAGCGCGAAGAAGACCAATGCCGTGAGAAAGCGTTCGAAGTGATCGAATTTACTGGATTGAAAAAAGTGGCAGATAAGCTTGTTGGCAGTTTGACACAGGAGGAGAAAAAGCGCACTGCGTTTGCACTTGCACTGGCAACAGATCCTGAAATTGTATTTCTTGATGAGCCTGCAGCTGGTGTAAACCCGGAAGAAACCGAAGGGTTGGCGGAATTGATGGGAAAAATGGTCCAAAACAGCATAACTGTTTGTCTTATTGAGCACAAAATGCAGATGATCATGAAACTGGCGGATAAAATCACGGTTTTAAACTATGGTGAAAAGATTGCGGAGGGAACTCCTGAGGAAATAAGGAATAATCCTACAGTCATAAAGGCATACCTGGGAGGGAGCGCAAGTGCTTGAACTAATAGATGTTTCAGTAAAATATGGCAGCTTCACGGCAGTCCAGAATGTGAACATTACTGTTTCAGATGGACAGATCGTGGTCATGCTAGGCGCAAACGGGGCTGGGAAAAGTACGACGTTCAGAACAATCAGCGGCCTTAACAAAGCTTCTTCAGGCAGTATTCTTTTCGAAGGAGACTCTATATCCAAAAGTTCTCCGGAAAGAAGAGTCCAATCAGGAATTGTCCAATGTCCCGAGGGAAGAAAGCTATTTCCTATGATGACTGTATTCGAAAACTTAAAAATGGGTGCATTTGTTCAAAGGAGTCACAGGAAAAAGATTAAAGATTCGATGGAGTATGTGTTTGAGTTATTTCCAATATTAAGAGAAAAGCAGGATGACATGGCAGGCTCTTTAAGCGGCGGACAGCAGCAAATGCTGGCAATTGGAAGGGCACTGATGGCAAAGCCAAAGCTGATGCTGCTGGATGAACCATCTATTGGGCTTGCTCCATTGATTGTTGAACAAATGTTTGAAGTAATTCAGAAAATTAACCGAGAGGGTACTACCATTCTCCTGGCAGAGCAAAATGCAAATGCTGCTTTGAAAATCGCAGATAAAGGTTATGTGTTTGAAAACGGTTCAGTCGTCCTTGAAGGCACTTCGAAAGAGTTATTGTCAAATGATGAAGTAAGAAAAGCCTATATTGGTGCGTAACCCAAAGGTGGTTAAGAGGTGGTGATAGATATGCTATAAAAAAAGTCGGAATATTCGAAAATAATTAAAATTAAGGGGGAAACGTTGAATATGAAAAAAAAATGGTTCTTTATAAGTGTGATATTTGCCTTAATCGTAATCCTTTCTGCCTGCAGTTCCTCTCAGCAGACAACAGAAGAAGGGGGGCAAGGAAACGCTGGTTCAGGCGATCAGGAAACAGTTAATATAGGATATACTGGCCCCTTAAGCGGCCCAGCAGCTTTTTATGGTGAGCGAACTCTTAATGGAGTAAAAATGGCAGCCGAAGAAATAAACAATACCGGCGGATTTCAAATTAATGGAAAGAAGTATAAAATCAATATTGTATCATTAGATGATAAATATTTACCAAACGAAGCTGGCGCCAATGCAAAGAGGCTGATGCAGGAAAATAAGACTCCAATAATTTTCACACCCCATAGCGGGGGGATTGCTGCTCTACAAGTATTTAACCAGCAGGACAATTTCATTATTGGCGCTTATTCCAGTGAACCGCAGATCACGGAAACTGGAAATAAACTAACAGTCCGAATCCCGCCTCGCTATGATGGTTATATTGAACCTTTCACGAAATATTCTATGGAAAAATTCGGAAAAAAGATTGCCTTTCTTCCAACTGCAACACAATACGGAAAAGACTGGACTGAAGAACTAAAACCATTTTGGGAGAAACAAGGCGGTAAAGTGGTCTACAATTCTTCGATAGATTTTTCAAAAGAAACGGATTTCTTCACAATAATCACAAATGCGCTAAAAGAAAAACCTGATGTTTTATTCATTGGCGGACCTTCCGAACCAACCGCAAAAGTAGCTAAACAGGCAAGAGAGCTGGGTTTCAAGGGCGGTTTCATTGTCATGGACCAGGCGAAGTTTGATGAGATGAAGAAAGTGACAGGCACATACGATGTCCTGAACGGCGCAATAGGGGTAATGCCATTAGTTAATTCGGATAGACCCGCAATTCCGGAGTTTGTGAAGAACTATAATGAGAAATATAATGAAGACCCTGGCTCCGAAGCTGGGTTGAACTATTTTGCCACTTATGCGTTTGTTGAAGCAATGAAAGCTGCAGGTTCAGTGGATGATCCTGAGAAAATCATGTCTCATATGCAGGACGGTTTGGATAACGTACCAGAAGACAAGAGGGTATATAACATCGAGACGATTGATGAGAGCGGCGGTTTCGATGGTGAATTAATTTTGGGAGCCATTGAGGATGGTAAAGTTGTGCCTATAAAGGCACAGTAATCCTATTATAAATATAGGTTAGTAAATGAATTAAAAGCTGGTATTTGGCCAGCTTTTTTTATTCGTTCAAACTACATACGTGCATCACCCAAATACTCCTCTGCTACCGAAATAAACTCCCTAACTGCAAAAGACAAATACTTATCCTTCTTCCAAATCATCCCGAGCTCCAAATTCACCTCAGATTCAGTGATAGGCAGAACCTTTAATGCTTCGTTATTAATATTTCTGCATATTTTGCTGGGCAATAATGCGACTCCTAGCTTTCCTTCAACCATTCCCAGCAGGAAATCCTTTTGGGAGCTTTCGCAAACGATGTTAGGCTGAAAACCATTTTTAGAGCATTCCTCAATAATAAGGTCATAGAGAGTAAAGTCTTTCCGATATAGAATAAAAGGCTCGTTCGCTAAATGCGAAAAGTGAACTTCTTTTTGTGAGGCCAGCGGATGTTCACGGTGGATTATAAGCAATAAAGGATCCTTTAATACATTGATGATTTCAAAGCTGGCCCCTTGAGCCGGCACAGTGCAAATTAAGCCAATATCTAATGATCCGTCTTCAACACCTTTCTTTATTTTTTTCGTGCCTACTTCTGTTAACGTAATCTTTACAAGCGGATATTTCTCTTTATACTGGCTGATAAGCTTTGAAAAAAAAGCAGCCCCCACTATCGGCGGTATCCCAATCCTGATCTCTCCGCTTTTTAACTCCATAATATCCGTTAATTCCCCTGTCAAATTCTTAAATGCTTCTAATACTTTTTTGGCGTTGATTAATACCGCTTTTCCTGCATCCGTTAATTCCAGCTGTTTTGAGGAACGGTAAAATAGAGGTACTCCCAGTTCGCCTTCAAGATTTTTAATAGCTTTGCTGATGGAAGGCTGCGTAACATGCAGGGTTTGCGATGCTTTTGTAAAACTTAAGTGCTGGGCCACTTCAGCAAAATACTCTAAATGACGAATGTCCAACTTGATTCAATCCCCCTTAAAAATTGTTTATAGCCAAAAGGAATAATGGTTATAGATTATATGTATTTCATTTATGGATAACTCTCATTATATAATAATCTACAACAAAACAATACTGAAAATTTTAAAAATTCAATTCGAAAAGGGGAGATGGTTAAGATGAATTTGCAAAAAGAGTCGTTATTGCTTCATGAGAAATATAAAGGAAAGTTATCAGTCGATGTGAAAATGCCGCTGAACAGCATGAAAGATTTAAGCTTAGCTTATTCCCCTGGTGTAGCAGAGCCTTGCCGGCATATTCATGAAAAGCCGGAAAAGGTCTATGATTATACGATAAAAGGCAATTTAATTGCGGTTGTCTCTGACGGCACTTCCGTCCTGGGTCTGGGGGATATTGGCCCGGAAGCCTCCATGCCTGTCATGGAAGGGAAGGCGGCCCTATTTAAAGCTTTCGCAGGCATAGATGCGGTTCCTATTTGCCTTGATACGAAGGACCCGGATGAAATTATTAAAACGGTTAAACTGCTGCAGCCCTCATTTGGAGGCATTAACTTAGAAGATATTGCAGCACCCAATTGCTTTTACATTGAGGAACGATTAAAGGAAGAGATAAATATCCCTGTTTTTCATGATGATCAGCACGGAACTGCCATAGTGACGGCTGCTGGGTTAATAAACGCGTTAAAGCTGGTAAATAAAAAAATCACTGAAATCAAAGTAGTGGTAAATGGAGCGGGTGCAGCTGGAATTGCGATTATAAAACTATTATTGAATATGGGCGTTAAGGATATCATCATGTGTGATACAAAGGGAGCGATTTACGAAGGCCGGCAGGAAAGAATGAATCCAGTCAAAGAGTCCGTAGCCAAAATTACAAATCAATTAAAGCGGCAAGGGCCTCTTGGAGAGGTCATTGCAGGTGCAGATGTATTTATTGGGGTTTCCTCTGCAGGAGCATTATCGAAGGAAATGGTCCAAGCGATGAATCGGGATTCGATCATCTTTGCCATGGCCAATCCGGTACCGGAGATTATGCCGGAGGAAGCAAAAGCGGCAGGCGCCAAAGTTGTTGGAACAGGCCGTTCTGATATGCCAAACCAGGTGAATAATGTACTGGCATTCCCTGGAATTTTCCGAGGTGCTTTGGATGTCAGGGCGACAGAAATTAATGAAGAAATGAAGATGGCAGCTGTTGAAGCCATTGCCTCTCTCATTGACAGTACCGACCTGTCCCCGGATTACGTCATCCCAGGTCCATTGGACAGCAGGGTGGTCCCTGCGGTAAGAGATGCCGTTGTTAAGGCTGCCCAGGAAACAGGAGCTGCCCGGATAAAAAGTCCTATATTAAGCCGATAGGCGGATTTTTTTCGATAAAGGCATGTTCAATATAAATAAATCATAGTATCCAAAATAAATAGCTTGTGCTGCTGATTTTGCCAAGGGGAATAAAGTTACTTGCTTTCTTCACTCTGAGTTTGGGTCATTTTAATAAAGGAGATTGATCTGGATGAAAGTATATGAAGTAGTTGAAACAATGGAAATGTTCCGTGGTGAAATCATTGAAGACTATTACATTATTTATGAGCAAACAGAAAACAAGATTTTTGCCAAAAAGAATAACCATTTATTTCAGCAGGAAAAAATGGTTGAGAAGTCGATTAAGATCTTTAAAGGCAATGCAAATTCTACCCTTCAAAAAATTAAAGCCTATCCTGTTCATCGGCTTGCCATAGGTGATATTCGTGAAACGATTTTAAAAGACTTCCCTGGGCTTTTTAAAAATTTAAATGGGTCTCTGACCTAAAAATGATGTATTTAAAGGCAGTCTCTACATGAAAGAGACTGTCTTTTTTCATGGAAGCTATTTATAATGCTGTTTTCGCAAACTATGCTGCTCTTTAACATGTAGTGAGGAAGGCTGATTTCCGCTCCGGATGCTCCCTTTCCGCGGGGCGGACGGTGAGCCTCCTCGGCGCGCAGCACCTGTGTGGTCTCACCTGTCCCACTCCTCCCGCAGGAGTCTCGCACCTTACGCTCCAATCAACAAACCTTATTTATCAACAGCTATTTATTCACCGGACCTATTAAAAAACAACAATTTTTTTAGAAAAGAGCCTTTATAAAAGATACAAAAAGCATATTGGTCAGCCTTAATTAGTGGAAAAACAACCTATCTCTTTGTATGATAGTTACACGTTTTACAGTAAAAAATAGTATCAAAGGGACATGTTTTTTCAGAAAAGCTTTTAGGGAATGAACTAGAAGTGATTATTATAGAGGGGTGGAGCAATGATTCAGTTTGCCAATGTGTCAAAACAGTATCCTGATGGGATTTATGCTGTTGATTCGATCAATTTACATATAGAGGAAGGGGAGTTTTTTGTTATTATCGGACCAAGCGGGTCTGGAAAAACTACTGTGCTAAAAATGATTAATAGACTGATTCCTCTGTCAGATGGAACGATCTCGATCAATGGCAAGAGGATTAGCGATTATGATATTCATGAATTACGCTGGGATATTGGCTATGTCCTGCAGCAGATTGCCCTGTTTCCGCATATGACAATTGCTGAAAATATTGCGATTGTTCCGGAACTGAAAAAATGGGAGCAGGATAAAATTCAGAAACGGATCGATGAGTTATTGGAAATGGTAGGGCTGGAACCGGAAATTTATCGAAACCGCAAGCCGCATGAACTCTCTGGAGGACAGCAGCAGAGGGTTGGCGTAACACGGGCACTGGCAGCCAATCCGCCAATCATTTTAATGGACGAGCCATTTAGTGCACTGGATCCTTTGAGCAAAGAAAAGCTGCAGGATGACCTTATAGATCTTCAGCAAAAAATCAAGAAAACAATTGTCTTTGTCACGCATGATATGAAGGAAGCTTTAAAGCTGGGGGACCGAATTTGCGTTATGAAGGATGGAGAAATCGTACAAATTGGCTCGCCAAATGAACTCCTGTTTAACCCAAAAAACGAATTCGTCCGGGAATTTGTAGGGGAAGGGCATAGACAAATAGGTGAAGGATTCACATTACATAATTTACTGTTGCCAATTTCACAAGGGGAAGATGCAGAGCAAATAATTTCTGCCTCAGCTTCCTTAGATGAGACGCTTAGCTTACTGTCACAATTTGATAAGCTTGCAGTTGAAGAGGATGGACAAATTATTGGAATGGTCAACAGACAGGCCATCATTCGCCGGCTCGCAGGCAATTTGCAGAAAGAGGTGAAGTAAATGAACACCTTTCATTCTGTTTTTAATGACAGGAAAACCCAGCTTTTAAGTGTACTCGCTGAGCATATCCAGATTTCAACCATCGCTTTATTCTTTGCGGTGCTGATTGCTATACCGCTTGGGATCTACCTGACAAAAAAAGAAAAAATCGCAGAAGGCATCATCGGGGTTACAGCCGTATTGCAGACCATACCTTCTTTAGCTTTGCTGGGTCTTTTGATTCCCTTATTTGGAATAGGCAAAGTGCCGGCCATTATTGCATTAGTTGTCTATGCACTTCTGCCTATATTGAGAAATACTTACACGGGCATAAAGGAGGTAGATGCTTCGATCATCGAGGCGGCAAGAGCGATGGGAATGAACAGGCGAAAGCGGCTTATGAAAGTGGAACTCCCTTTGGCCATGCCAATCATTATGGCAGGGATCCGAACGGCCATGGTATTGATTGTGGGGACAGCTACCCTCGCAGCCCTAATTGGGGCAGGCGGTTTAGGGGAGCTTATCCTCCTTGGGATCGACCGGAACAATACAGCCTTAATCATACTTGGAGCCATTCCTGCCGCGTTATTGGCCATTCTTTTTGATATGCTGCTTCGCCGTTTTGAGCATATGTCCTTTAAAAAGTCACTCACTGCCTTAGGTGTCTTCATCGCTGCAATGATGCTGGTGATGGCTATACCATTAATGGCAAATGAATCTAAAGAGGATATCGTCATAGGAGCAAAACTTGGATCGGAACCAGAAATCCTTATTAATATGTATAAACTGCTCATTGAAAATGAGACAGATCTAAATGTTGAGTTACAGCCGGGCCTAGGGAAGACTTCATTTGTTTTTAATGCTCTAAAGTCAGGAAGCATCGATATTTACCCTGAATTTACCGGTACAGCCATAGCAGAATTTTTAAAAGAAACGGCAGTGAGTACGGACCGTGGAGAGGTTTATGAGCAGGCACGAACAGGGATGAAGGAACAGTTTGGCATGGAGCTGCTGCAGCCAATGGCTTATAACAATACGTATGCTTTGGCAATTCCTGATCAACTGGCAAGTGAGTATGGGCTTCAAAGCATTTCAGATCTAAAAGCCGTTGAGCAAAATATGAAAGCAGGCTTTACCCTCGAATTTTCCGACCGGGAAGACGGATACAGAGGGATCCAAAAGCTTTATGGCCTTGATTTTCCTACGGTTTTAACAATGGAGCCCAAGCTCCGGTATGGTGCAATCGAAAAAGGCGAAATCAATCTGGTGGATGCGTACTCTACGGATAGTGAAATTGCCAGGTATAACCTCACAGTGTTGGAGGATGACAAAAATCTGTTTCCTCCATATCAAGGTGCACCCTTGTTAAGAGAAGAAACAGCTAAAAAACATCCGGAACTGGTGAAAGCCCTAAATAAGCTTGATGCAAAAATCAGCGATGATGAAATGCGCGAAATGAATTACAAAGTGAATGTTGAGGGCGCAAGTCCCGAAGAAACAGCAAGGGAGTATTTAGAAAAGGAAGGATTGCTGGATTAGGAATGGTGTAAGCCGCTTGGAGAGATTCCAGGCGGTTTTTTTATCTTTGTTGAGATATGGAACTCTTAATCTCATTTATCCGCTTATATCACAGGAAACTGAAAACAGGTGAGCCGAAAAATCAGCTGACCTGTTTTTTAATGGAACAAGTAATTTTAGGAGTACATCCGATTAATTACTTCTTTCCCCCGAAAATAAACCTTTTTAACGCTCTCTAGCCTAGTAATATCCAATCCAGGAATTCCTTCTGCTACTAGGAAATTAGCGTCATATCCTAATTCCAATTTCCCAAAATGATTTTCTCTTCCTAATAAACTAGCCGGATTTGCAGTTAAAAGTGCTAGTATTTCATTTTCTTCATATCCATTTTGCTGTAATAATTTCATACTTGGACGGGCAATTGCCATTAACGAATCAGGCCCTTTTAAAGTATGATCTTTAAATGGAAGCCAAGTGGCCTCCGGGTGAGGGGGGAGGTAAGCATCTGTTGATATGGAGACAGGAATATTATGCTGAACTAGTTTCAGTATTTCCTCAGGAAAATTGGGCAAAAGGTGAGTGCCTCCCATTGGAGTTGCAACGACGTGGACTTCCTGATTCGCTGCTTTTTCTATCTGTTTTTTTGTAATTCCATGTGCATGATGTAATACGTCTATTCCAGCATTAAGCGCCAGTTCAATGCCAGGTTCACCAGCAACATGGGCTCCAATTTTTTTTCCAAGATTGTGGTAGGTTTCTGCAATTTTCTCTAATTCGTCTTTTGTATATATTAATTCTCCAGCTCTAGGAACCTGCTTTTCTGTAAAATTTGCTGGTGTAGCATTAATGAAAATATTTTCTCCAGGATAATCACTTTTTTCTGCAAGTTTTTTAATGATTAAAGGATTGATTAGGTCTTGCTTATTTAAAGCTTGTGATTTAGTAATTGAAGTGAAATGCGCTAGGTTTTCAAATCCTATTGATATGCTAGTTGCTGCAAATGAGATATCCATAGGGAAATTTTTGATTGTGTTTCGATATTCCTCAATGGAAAAATCACATTGGGGATGTCCGCAAATTTTGTTCACCGAGTGCTGTTATCCCAGATGACAAAGCTTTAAATAGGATTGCCTTTGCAGCTATAAAATGAGTATTGGGGGAAACAGGATATAGTGATGTAGGAGCAAATTCTAATAAATGTGTATGGCAATCCACTAAGGATGGGGTAATAACATAACTTGAATAATCAAAAATTGGAAAATCGTAGGTGTACTGTTCCTTTAACTCCTGCCAAGAACTAATATTAATGATTTTCCCATTTTCAATTGCCATTGCACCATTTTCAATTGTTCCCAGTTTGCTTACAGTTACTAACTTTTTTCCTTTAACTATATATTTCATAATCTATCACACCAAAAGAGGAGTTAAGAAGTAACCCAAGAGACATGCAGTAAAGATACGAATAATCATTCCTATAATTGCAGCCCAAATTACTTCTTTTTCATTTAAATCAGTTGTATCAGCCCAAGTAACTGGTACCTGACCAAATATTACAGATAGTGGAAGACCGGAGTTAGCTAATATAAATGAACCGACTATTAAATGCGGGTCAATTGTGCTTCCCAATTCGGCAAGCTGTGCAACTGCCAGAGTAGGTGCAGCTAGTATCGAGACAATTCCTGTTCCCGGTTCAATACTAAAAAGAATTAAAACGGAAGCTAATCCAGATTCAATTAAGCCCCAAAGCCCAAAGAACTTTAATGCACCGATAAAGAAGAAAACTGCAGCCACTGCAGGAATAATGATCAAAAATAAAAGTTCCGTACCCTCCTTGGCAGAAGAAAATAAAGTCTGCAAAAATTTTGTATTAGGTGTGAAACGGGGCAAGTCCTTCAATTCAACTCTATTAGTATCCCGATAAATGGTTTTGCTTAATAGAAAAGGCACAAGAACGATTGGGAGAAAAATAGATATTAATACTATTGGGAAAGCGTTGATTCCAAAAGCGGATAGTGCAATCAAACCCAATACAAAGGTTGCAAAGGATTGTGGTGATTGAATCATTGTAGCAACTGCAATTTTTTGCTCGCTCTTGCTTGCTTTCGCATTAACTAGAATTGGACCAGCAATTCTCCCGGCAGCATTTATGTCCCCGAGAATGTTATATACGCTTGGGATGATAACAGATGGATTAATCTTGAACCATTTCATAACAGGTACAAAAATTCTAATTAAGCCGTCGGTAAATCCAAGCCGTTCCAAGATCCTTCCGACGATAACACTAACAATTATGGCGATGCCGACTTCACTTGTTAAAAAGATATCAACAACTATTGGTTTTACTTCATTTATCATTGTATCAAACAAGCCTGAGAGTGAATTGGGAGAAAATATTAAAAGTGCTAAGGACCCAGTGACTAATAATATACCAATCACTTCATAAAAGTGCCAATTCAATCTTGATGATGCTTTTTGCATACTAGGACTTAGTTCTTTTTCCTGTTCCACCATCAAAACCTCCTGCATTTTTATTTACATTATGTCCATGAGGCTAGATGTGTGTTTGTCTAAGTATATTATATGGCTGGTGTAAGGTGTAGTGATAGTTAATAATTTCAATTTCAAAATAATTCCCTTTGGGTAGGGAGCATTTATTTAGTGATTAAAAAAAGATCGAAGATATATTGGAGCGATTCCGCTCTATTGTGTATAGATAAAAGGTTTGAATGTATTGGAAGCTAAACCATTGTGTGATGAAGTTGGCTAAGGGTAGAGGTGATTACTCAAATAATCATTTTTGATTAATTGCTGGATTATAGATATTGATGTTAGAAATTAAAGGCAGGAATCTAGCTCCTGCCCTGGATCATTATTTGTGCGGTTACTTTCTTTTTTGACTCTTCATTTTGTTCATTTCAAGTTCCGCAGCATACTCTTCTTGTGATTTTCCTTGCTTTTGACTTTCAGACTGAATTTTTTTGAACTTATTATCATTTTGATTAGGCACGTAAACACCTCCTTTTGAACATAAGTATTTTGTACAAAGATATGTGTATTATTCGACCGTTTTCAATACTGGGAGTTATAGTGCATCTCCCGTCTGGGCTAATGCGATATTACTAATAAGACAGTCACCTTTTTTATGTTTTTTGTACCAAAATTGAATTGGAAAATAGCTGTTTGTGAAGCTTAATCGCGAAGAGAGACAGGTTGCTGAGAAGAAGGGGTATTATTAACGTTAAGAATATTATCAATTGGAGAAGACTTTCCGATATGGGGAAGTCCCTCCTCAAAGGGAGACCGCGGAAAAGCTGTAGTGCCTGCAGCCGGAAATCAACATTCAAATTTAACAGAGCCTTTCGATAAGAAATAAGGGGAAAAATCACAGGAGACTGACCTTCTCGGTGTTAAATCATCCTTTTAATACATACATTTTTCATATAAATGAATGTTTGGGGGGGATTTGGAAATGAATGCTGAAATGCAAAAAGCGATTTTGCTGGCTGAGAATATAAAAGATTTTATTTCATTTATCAATAAAAACCTCGATAACAATATCTTCTATATGGATAGGGATAAATTGAATCAAATTAAACTGATTGCCGAGGATTTTAAGTTTCATATACTGGCAGATGAGCTTAAAAGAATTAATCGTTTTGTATGGGACCCGAAGTACACGCATTATTTAGTTGATCGATTCCTGAAAGGGTTGAGGATTATTGATGAATTTACAGAACGGAACTATAATAGCTTGTTTATGGTTACCGGGAGATTATATACTTTAAAGAATCTAAGCACATCTTTCAGCGAAATGAATCATTACAAAAAGGCCGCTCCTTCCTAAAAAAGAGCGGCCTTATTATTAAGAAATCATTCCCCTCCGAAACAGCTCCGCAATGGCCTGAGTCCGGTTTTGAGCGCCCAGTTTCTTGATGGCTGTTTTAATATATTGGTTGATGGTGACCTCACTGATATACATGGAGTCAGCCATTTCTTTTATGCTTTCTCCCTATAAATGCTAACTTAAGGATGTACAGAAATGATCGTTTAACGATGTACAGCTTTGATGAGTTAATGCATAATATTTTTGAGGTGAAAGAATATTATGCATATTCAAATCAATGTTAATACAGATATTGAAATTAAGAGTTTAGCAGACTTACCTAAATTTAAAATATTAATGGAGAGTTTAAAGATGAAAATCAATAAGAGTAAATTGGCCCGGAATATGGGTGTGGATCGGAGGACAGTTGATAAATATCTACAGGGTTATATGCCGAAGAATACAAGGAATCGGTCATCTAAAATAGATGAA
>NZ_JAEL01000031.1 GCF_000518885.1 Bacillus sp. J33
TTGAAAACTGCCGATACATCGGCAGTTTTTTTGTTTTGTTAAGGGAATCGATGAAGCTGATTTTCAAATGTTGAATTTCAGAATAGGATTCCTAAGCGGACTTTTATATTGTTGGAAACATTATCGGTATCCGCGGAATAACTGCCATTTTTGATCTCCGGGACATTTTTTCATCGTTAATCAGCCGGGTTAACTACCTTTTTGATCTCCAGGACATTTTTTCGTCGTTAATCAGCCGGGTTAACTACCTTTTTGATCTCCAGGACATTTTTTCGTCGTTAATCAGCCGGGTTAACTACCTTTTTGATCTACGGGGCATTTTTTCGTCGTTAATCAGCCGGGTTAACTACCTTTTTGATCTGCGGGGCATTTTTTCGTCATTAATCAAGCGGGTTCAGAAACCGGATTATTCCCTGCAAAGCTGCGAATAAGCACAAAAGCCCTCCTTTAACCGGAGGGCTTTATATTAATACTTAATTAAGAAATATTTCTTTTTTCCGCGGCGAATGACCGTAAATTGACCCTCAATCTTATCTTTTTCAGAAAGAGTATAGTCAAGTTCCGTTACACGCTCTCCATTTACAGAAACGGCGCCGTTCGTAACATCTTCACGGGCCTGGCGTTTTGATGGTGAAATTTTGGCAGCAACCAGCAGTTCGACAATACCGATTTCGCCGCCCTCTGAATGCTCATAAGAAGGAACATCCTTAAAGCCTTGCTGAATCTCTGAAGCAGAAAGATTTTTTATATCTCCGCTGAATAGCGCAGCCGTAATTTTAATAGCTTGCTCTAAAGCCTCATCGCCATGTATCAAGCGTGTCATTTCTTCAGCAAGTGCTTTCTGGGCTTTTCGAAGGTGCGGTTCTTCCTGAACAGCTTTTTCTAGATCTTCAATCTCTTCACGGGAAAGGAATGTAAAATATTTCAAGTATTTGATCACATCAGCATCAGCTGTATTGATCCAGAATTGGTAGAACTCATATGGAGACGTTTTTTCAGGGTCCAGCCAAATGGCTCCGCTTTCCGTTTTGCCAAATTTAGTTCCATCTGCTTTCGTAACAAGCGGAATTGTCAGGCCGTATGCTTTAGAACCTTCCGGCGCCATTTTTCGAATCAGCTCAAGGCCCGTTGTAATATTGCCCCACTGGTCGCTGCCGCCAATTTGCATCTTGCAGTTATGGTTCTCGTATAAATGAAGGAAATCCATTGCCTGTAAAATGGTGTAAGTGAATTCAGTAAAGGATATACCGGTTTCCAATCTGGAAGAAATCGTATCTTTCGCAAGCATGTAATTGACTCCCACATGCTTTCCGTAATCACGGAGGAAGGTTACGATGTCCATAGAACCTGCCCAATCATAGTTATTGACCATGATGGCTCCATTTTCACTATCAAAATCAAAGATTCTTTTAAGCTGGTTCTGAATGCAGTCCACATTATGCTGAACAGCCTCTAGTGTCTGCAGCTTGCGCTCTTCGCTTTTGCCGCTTGGGTCTCCAATAAGACCAGTAGCTCCGCCAACAAGTACAATTGGACGGTGGCCTTCCTTTTGAAAGCGCCTTAATGTTAAAAATGGCAGCAGATGCCCGATATGCATACTGTCCGCAGTCGGATCTACACCGCAGTACAAAGAAATTTTCTCTTTTTCAAGAGTATTCTCGATCCCTTCTTCATCTGTCTGCTGGTAGACGATCCCTCTCCATTGCAATTCTTCCAATAAATTCATCGATAATTCCTCCTAAATGAAGTCACAATTTTCTCAAGGCATAAATGGGTACGGTTCCAGCATACAAAAAACGCCCCTGCATATATGCAGGGACGCATGATTATATTGCGCGGTACCACCCAAATTGAGGACAAATGCCCTCCACTCTTTAAAGATAACGGAATATCCGTTCACTGCTATAACTGCTCCTGCAGGTTGACAATGAAAGCTCAGGGAGGTAATTCATCCTTCTATTTGTACCGGCTCGCAGCGTCCGCCGGCTTTCTGAAACAGGGATAGAAGCATTACTGGGTTCCCGTCAATGCCTATATTATTTTTGAGTCAGATTTCATGTTTCTTGCGTTTATGACTAAGATAAAACATTTTTATCATAAAAATTAGCACAATGTCAAATGTCTGTTCAAAAAAAGGATATTTAAGATAAATGGCGAACCCTGTCATTTAATATGTCGCAATATCGCGATTAACGGGCAGTAACTTCGGAAAAGGCCTTTGACAGTTTTACCAGGAATAGTTTTTTCCGAACTAACTGTCCGTAAAAGCCCGATTGGTTCAGCTAACCAACAGCGGAAAACACGCTGTTGGAAGTTTCACTTTATCGCAGGTTAACGGGCAGTAACTTCGGAGAAAGAACTTTAGAAGTTGTACCAGGTACAGTTTTTCCGAACTAACTGCCCGTAAAAGCCCGATTGGTTCAGCTAACCAACAGCGGAAAACACGCTGTTGGAAGTTTCACTTTATGCTATAATAGATTTGATTTTAGGGGGATTGATACGATGAAAGAAAAGTTTCAATTATTTATTGATAAATTGAGGCAAACTTCGGGCCTTTTCGGCAATAAAAAAGCAGCAAAAGGGGCGAGCATTACCTACCAGGTCGTCTGGAATCTAACCCTGCTGTTTATCATCTTGGCAGTAATTGGCGGAGCTTTTGCTGGCGGCTTGGGAGCAGGCTACTTTGCCTCACTTGTAAAGGATGAGCCGATCCGTTCCTATGCAAGCATGAAGAAAGATATTTACGACTATGAAGAAACATCGGAAATATATTTTGCCAATGATGTGTATTTAGGGAAGCTTAGAACCGATCTTGAACGTGAGGAAGTTAAGCTTGAGGATGTTTCTGAACACTTAATTAACGCAGTTGTGGCTACGGAAGATGAATACTTCTACGAACATGATGGTGTGGTGCCAAAGGCCATTATGCGTGCCCTGTTCCAGGAAGTAACTAATTCATCCGTTCAATCCGGCGGAAGTACACTGACACAGCAGTTGATTAAGAACCAAATCTTAACAAATGAAGTTTCATTTGAGCGAAAAGCAAAGGAAATTCTCCTGGCATTGCGTCTTGAAAAATTCTTTGATAAAAAAGAAATTCTAGAAGCCTATTTAAATGTTTCAACCTTTGGAAGAAATGCTTCCGGCCGAAATATCGCCGGTGTTGAAGCAGCTGCCAATGGCATTTTTGGGGTAAGTGCAAAAGAATTAACCCTGCCGCAGGCTGCTTTCATAGCGGGACTTCCCCAGAGCCCTTTCGGATATACCCCTTTTACAAGGGAAGGTACCGTTAAGGAAAATTTGGAACCGGGATTTTCAAGAATGAAAACGGTTCTTAAAAGAATGTATGATGACGGAAAGATTGACCAAAAGCAATACGAGGAAGCATTAGCATACGATCTGACAAAGGATTTTACAACACCTTCTGAAAGCCCGTTAGAAAAATATCCATACTTAACGTTTGAAATTGAGGAACGCGCAGTAAACATCATGACCAAGATTCTAGCTAAAAACGATGGATATGAAGAACAAGACTTAAAAGAAGATGATGAACTGCGCGAGGAATATAAAACTCTGGCAGACCGGACAATCCGTCAGAATGGATACCAAATCCATACCACGATCAACAAAGACATTTATGATAAAATGCAGCAAGTTAAAGATAACTACCCTTATTACGGGCCTGACAAACCGGAGACAGTTAAGGATCCTGAAACTGGCGAAAATAAGCAAATAATGGAGCCAGTAGAAGTGGGAGCCATTTTAATTGAAAATAAAACCGGTAAAATTATCAGCTTTGTCGGCGGGCGTGACCATAAACGCGAGCAGCTTAACCATGCCACAAACTCAATAAGGCAAAATGGTTCAACCATGAAGCCGATTCTAGTTTATGCTCCTGCGATGGAACTTGGCAAGGCTGCACCTGGAACAATCTTACCGGATGTGCCGTTATACCTTGCTCCAGGTTTAAACCGGCCTTGGCCTAAAAACTATACCAACACTTATAGCGGACTGGTTTCAGCAAGGGAAGCTTTAAAATATTCCTACAATGTACCGGCTGTTAAGCTTTATAAGGATATTGTCGGACAAAGACCGGCAACTTACCTGGAAAAGATGGGATTCACCTCCTTAATTGGACCGGATTATACAAACCTGGCTACAGCAATCGGCTCATTGGAATATGGAGTAACCGTAGAAGAAAATACGAATGCCTTCAGCACATTTGCCAATGGAGGAAAATTTGTCGATGCATATATGATTGAAAAAATCACTGACAAAAACGGCAATGTGATTTATCAGCATGAAGCTAAGCCTGTTGATGTATTCAGCCCTCAGACTGCTTACCTAACCATAGATATGATGAGGGACGTAATTAACAGCGGAACAGCCACTTCCATAAAAAGCAGGCTGAAGTTCGGTTCAGACTGGGCAGGAAAAACAGGAACAGGCGTAGATTTCCACGATGCCTGGTTCGTTGCAACCAATCCGAATGTCACTTTCGGCATCTGGACTGGTTATGATACTCCTAAATCATTAAAAGCTCCTGGTCCATTAAGCTACAGCTTGCGGAATAATTATTTATGGGCAGACCTGATGAATGCTGCATATGATGTAGCTCCTGAACTTGTTGATCCAAGCGAAAGCTTTAAAATGCCTGGCGGAATCGTAAGACGTTCCTTCTGTGCCATTTCTGGCCTGCTTCCATCAGAGGCATGCTCAAAAGCTGGACTCGTTGAAACAGACCTATTTAATGCAAAGTTTGTTCCAACAAAAGTGGACGATAGCCTAGGCAATGGAAAACTTGTAAGAATTGGCGATAAAAAATATATGGCTCTAGACTCAACTCCAGAAGAATTTACAGAACCCGGATTAGTACTGAATCCGGAATATATCGAAAAATTATTTGGCATTAACGCAAATCCTAGTGACCTGATTCCTAATAAAGAGCGCTGGAGGAATATTTTGACTGCCGGCAATAAGCTCCAGGATAACGGCAAGGCCCCTGCCGCACTGAACATCAAGGCTTCAGGCGATACAATTACATGGGGTGCACATCCAGAAAAGGATGTCATTGGCTACCGGGTTTATAGTGGCGGCAAAAAAGTTGCTGCCATAAAAGCTGGCTCCTCTCTCAGCTTCAATGCCGGCAACGGTTCTATACATGTGACAGCTGTTGATATCGCTGGGAAGGAGTCTTCTCCTTCCAACGTGGTGGAAATCGGCAAAAAGCCTGAGGCAGAGAAACCTAAAGAAGAGAAGCCTAAAGAGGAAAAGCCAAAGGAAGAAAAACCTAAAGAAGAAAAGCCTAAAGAAGAAAAACCTGCCGATCCCCCAGCAGAGAATAAACCGGACCCTGAAAAGCCGGAAGAACCTGGTGATGGGGAAGGAGAAGGAGAAGGCAGTACTAACTAATAATCAGCCATAATAAAGGAAAAGCTGAATTCCAAAACCGCAATTGGGGCTAGGAATTCAGCTTTTTTTATTCAAGTAATTTTGGCGTGCCGCTCTATATATCAGCTAGTTATAAATTTTATAGTTGTTGCTAAATTTAGGATTTATTCGCTAGATTTTATTGGTTGTTCGCTAAATTTAGGATTTGATCGCTAGTTTTTATAGTTTGTTTGCTAAGTTTAGGATTTGTTCGCCAATTTTCTCTTTTTATTCGCTAAGTTCACAATTAGCCAAGTTCTCTTCTGATGAAATGAAATCATAAAAAGAGAACCGCTGTATGATAAGCGGTTCTCCTTCTATTTCTATTAATCTTCCATTGTAGACAGATCGCCTGTTGGAAGGTCAAGTTCCCAGGCTTTAAGCACGCGGCGCATGATTTTACCGCTTCGAGTTTTCGGAAGCTTGTCACGGAATTCAATTTCACGCGGTGCAGCATGTGCGGCAAGGCCTTTCTTTACAAATTGGCGGATATCTTCCACTAATTCTTCAGAAGGCTCATGGCCATCTCTTAATGCAACAAATGCTTTTATAATTTCGCCGCGGACAGGATCCGGTTTGCCTATAACTCCGGCTTCCGCAACAGCCGGATGTTCGATCAGCTTGCTTTCTACTTCAAATGGCCCAACACGTTCTCCAGATGTCATTATGACGTCATCTACACGCCCCTGGAACCAGAAGTAACCATCTTCGTCCATATAAGCTGAATCTCCAGATACATACCAGTCACCTGGCATGAAGTAAGATTCATATTTTTGCTGGTTATTCCAGATTGTATGCATCATGGAAGGCCAGCCTTTTTTAATGGCAAGGTTGCCCATGCGGTTTGGAGGCAGCTCATTGCCCTGGTCATCGACAATTGCTGCTTTAACACCAGGAATTGGCTTGCCCATGGAACCAGGCTTAATTTCCATGCAAGGATAGTTACAGATAAGCTGTGCACCTGTTTCTGTCATCCACCATGTATCATGGATGCGCAAATTGAACACCTTCATGCCCCATCTGACAACTTCAGGGTTTAATGGCTCCCCTACACTTAAAATGTGGCGCAGACTGCTTAAATCAAATTTCTTAACAACTTCATCGCCTGCACCCATCAGCATACGGAAAGCTGTAGGAGCACTGTACCAAACAGTAACCCCATACTCCTCAATCATCTTGTACCAAGTCTCAGGATTGAATCTTCCCCCTACAATCAGGTTGGAAGTTCCAGTAAGCCACGGACCGAAGATTCCATATGAAGTACCAGTAACCCATCCAGGGTCAGCAGTGCACCAGTACACATCTTCCTCTTTGAGATCCAATACCCATTTGGCAGTCTGATAGTGCTGGATCATCGCATTATGTACATGCAGCACACCTTTTGGCTTGCCAGTGGAACCTGATGTATAATGCAAAATTAATCCATCCGTTCCTTCAACCCATTCAATTGAAAGTTTTCTGCTTGATTCAGCCATTCGTTTATTAAAATCAACATAAGGGCCTGTTTCCTCTATATTATCGCCTACAAGGAAAACATGCTTAAGAGCAGGCAGCTGATCAACCGGAACGCGCTCTAAAAGTTCAGGAGTGGTAATCAGAACTTTTGCTTCACTATCCTCAAGCCTGTCACGGACAGCTCCTTCCATGAAAGCTTCAAACAGCGGTCCAACAATCGCTCCTAGTTTAATGGCACCCAAAACAGCGAAATAAAGTTCAGGGGAACGAGGCATGAAGATAAATACCCTGTCTCCTTTTTCTACATCGCCGTAAGCTTTTAAGGCATTTCCCGCCTTATTGGAAAGCTCTTTCATTTCTTTAAACGTATATTTCTCGTTTCTTTGCCCATCACGATAGTATAGGGCAACCTTATTCTTTCTGAAGGATTCAGCATGGCGGTCAATGGCCTCATAGGCCATATTCATACGGCCTGTCTCTTTCCAGGAAAACTCTTTTTCGGCGTCCGCCCAGTTGAAATTTTCATATAGCTCTTCATAGCTTTTTAAATTAAACTCCCCCTGAGTAACTGGTAGCGCTTCCACTTTCATATAGTAATATCCCCCTTTTTCGTGATTTGATATTATTATAGTATAAATATTATTTTTTCTCAATTTTTAAAATATTGCAGTTGAAAAATAATTCTTATGCATTATTACATGAATTGTCACAAAGTTTTTTCAAATTGGCCTGAAATTTATTTGAAAGCGCTTTAATTTAATAGTTTTTATGTATAATAGAAGTTACAGTGATCATGTCTTTAGGCGGTGAAGTAATGGAACATAAAAAAACGTACAATGCAAAAGAGTTAAAAACAGCCAATGGAAATTTAATTATCGAAGGGCCAATCTCACCTGAAAAGCTCGCTGATTACGAATTTCATAAAGATCTGGTAGCTTTCAGGCCTCCGGAACAGCAGCATAAAGCACTTGTTGAAATTGCTGGATTGCCTGAGGGAAGAATTATAATTGCCCGAGACAGGCATACCATTGTCGGCTATGTAACTTATCTGTATCCAGATCCTCTTGAACGGTGGTCCGAGGGGAAAATGGACAATTTAATAGAATTAGGTGCTATCGAAGTCATACCTGCATTCCGCGGATCGGGGACTGGAAAAAATCTATTAAAAGTTTCCATGATGGATGATGCAATGGAAGATTACATCATCATTACAACAGAATATTATTGGCATTGGGATCTAAAGGGCACTGGATTAAATGTATGGGAATATCGAAAAATCATGGAAAAGATGATGAATGCAGGCGGCCTGGAATGGTATGCAACAGATGATCCGGAAATCAGCTCCCATCCCGCTAATTGCCTGATGGCAAGAATCGGTAAAAGAGTAGGCCAGGAATCAGTCCAGCAATTCGATCGACTGCGTTTTATGAACCGTTTTATGTATTGATAAAGGCCAATATGCTGATTTACCTCTATATTGACAGGAGCGGGACTCACAGATACAGACGCCGGGGAGGTTCGGACCGCCTACCTAAAGCAAACGTCTGGAAGAAATCAACATACAAGTTTAACAGAGCTCAATAAATTTTAAAATTTGCTTCAATTTTAAAAATACGCTTTATTCCCGCTGCGGTTTAAATTTCATTAAAGCCGAGCGTGAAAACTCCATATGGTCTATAAGGGAGGAATAAGAAGTGATTGTTGAAGAAATTATGAAAACGGATGTTACAACCCTGACAAAGGACGACAGTATAGCAGACGCCATTAAATTAATGAATTTAAAGAAAGTGCGCCATTTGCCCATAACCGATTTTGAGAACAAGCTAGTGGGTCTCGTTACTGATAGGGATATCCGGGATGCTACCCCTTCTATTTTTCATACAGAATTATTTAAGGAAGATCTTCAGAAACCATTGGAAACGATTATGAAGACAGAAATCATTACAGGGCATCCTCTTGACTTCGCAGAAGAGATTGCCGCTATCTTTTATGAACAGCGCATCGGATGCCTTCCAATATTAAAAGATAATAAGCTTGTCGGAATAGTAACAGAAACCGACCTTCTCCATACCCTGGTTCAATTGACAGGTGCACATCAGCCTGGGTCCCAGATAGAAGTGAAAGTACCTAATAAGGCTGGCATGCTTTTCGAAATTGCTGAAGTCATTTGCAAAAGGAAAGCAAATATTCAAAGTGTCCTTGTTTATCCGGATAAAAAGGATGAGAAATTTAAAATACTTGTGCTGAGAGTGCAAACCATGAATCCAACCCTTGTTATTGAAGATTTGAAAAATGCGGGCCATGAAGTGCTTTGGCCCAATCTGCCGGGGATTTCTCTATGACACATGATTCTGTTTTTGTTTATTCGGAAGAGCTGCTGAACTACAAATTCAGCAAAAATCATCCTTTTAACCAGTTAAGGCTCAAGCTGACACTTGATTTGCTAAAAAAAATGAATGCCATTAAGGATCAACAAATCATTCCGCCTCGTTCTGCTTCGGAAGAAGAGCTTTATTTAATTCATGATCCGAATTATGTTAATGCTGTGAAACTTGCCGGTCACGGCCAGCTTCCTGAAGATGTCGGAGAAAATTATGGGCTTGGAACGGAAGACACACCCATTTTTCCAAATATGCATGAAGCAAGCTCCCTTCTGGTAGGCGGGACTCTTTCTGCCGTTGATGCTGTCATGAGCGGCCAAGCAAAGCATGCCCTTCATCTAGGCGGAGGGCTGCACCATGGTTTCCGGGGAAAAGCATCAGGATTTTGCATCTATAACGATAGTTCTGTTGCCATTAAATATATTCAGGAGAAATATCATGCAAGGGTGCTTTATGTGGATACAGATGCCCACCATGGAGACGGTGTCCAATGGTCGTTTTATGATGACCCGGATGTTTGCACATTATCCATCCATGAAACCGGGCGATATTTATTCCCAGGTACAGGCAATGTAAACGAACGTGGACAGGGAAAGGGATATGGTTTCTCATTCAATATCCCAGTAGATGCTTTTACCGAAGATGACTCGTGGCTCCATGCCTACCGGACAGCTCTTCGGGAGGTTGCCGAGTTCTTTAAGCCAGATGTAATCCTCACACAAAATGGTGCTGATTCTCATTATCTCGATCCGCTGACACATTTATCATCAACCATGAAGATTTACAGGGAGATTCCTAAACTTGCACATGAAATTGCTCATGAATACTGCGATGGAAAATGGATTGCCGTTGGAGGAGGAGGCTATGATATTTGGCGTGTCGTCCCACGTGCATGGGCTATGATTTGGCTGGAGATGACTGAAAACTCAAATTCTTATGGGAATCTTCCTTTGGAATGGATAAACACTTGGAAGAAGCACGCCCCTGTGCCTCTTCCCCTAGAATGGGATGACCCGGAGGATCTATACCCGCCGATTCCCCGAAAAAATGAAATAACTGAAAAAAATGCCCAAACAGTGGACAAAGTCCTTTACCCGATCCGAAATAGGAAAATGACGGAGTCTAAGTAAAATGAAAAGGCTGACAACGGCTCGCACTTAGCCCGGATGTCCAGCCTTTTTCTAGTTTTGCCTGCCGCATCGGCCAAACTCTAATTAGTACCCCCAAATTCCTTCCTTTTTCAGCAAATAAAGAAAGGCATGGCCAATAAAAAACTGACTCAAAAGAGGATCATTCAAGAACCTTTTGAGTCAGGCTCACGTACTAATTATTTATTAAACTGTTCTCATCATATTTCGGGTCAGAGATAATAATTTCGACGCGGCGATTTTTCTCCCAATTTTCCGGCCCAGAGTTGGGGACTGCGGGCCTTGTTTCTCCATAGCCTACGGCAATAAATCTGCGGCTTTCAAGGTTATGGTTTTCTGTTAAGTATCTGATCACAGTGCTGGCCCTGGCAGCAGACAGCTCCCAATTGGACGGGTATCTATAAGTTTTAATCGGGCGGTTATCTGTATGGCCTTCCACCTTGACCAGATTAGGCATGCTGGACAAAACAGTTCCCACTTTATCCAAAAATGGAAAGGAGCCTTCGATCAGGCTGGCTTCTCCAGATTCGAACAACACCTGTTCTTGCAAAACGAGAACCACACCCCGCTCTGTCCTGTTAGCAGCTATCACATCTTCAAGACCGTTCTGATCTAAAAATGCCTGAATTTCCATTAACAGCTGATCAAGGGAGTCTCCTTGCTCTTTGCCCTCTCCAGTATTTTCTTCCATGTCTGCTGGATATTCATTGGGAATAATCGCAGGATAAAAATCAAGCAGCTGCCTATCCCGGAATGATTCGGACATGGCTTTAAATTTAATCATGTCAATCTGTGACATAGAAAATAGCAATATGAAGAATACCAATATTAGCGTTACAAGATCCGAAAATGTAACCATCCACCTGGGGGCACCCTTAGCAGGCTCAGAAGATCTTCGCCTAAGCTTCATAATCCAGTGCCTCCCCTGCAGTAATGATTTCTTCCATCTCTCTCCTTTCTTCGTAGGAAAGGAATGCACTAAGCTTTTCTTCAAGGATTTTAGGATTCTGTCCAGATTGGACTCCGATTACCCCTTCGATGATAATCTGCTTTAGAAATACTTCTTTATCTGTCTTTAAAGCCAATTTGGCTGCCATTGGCAGAAAAACCAAATTGGCCAGCAGTGAACCATATAATGTGGTTAGAAGTGCAATAGCCATATTGGGGCCCAAAGAAGCAGGATCATTAAGATTTTTCAGCATTAGGACTAGGCCAATTAACGTTCCGATCATCCCCCAAGCAGGAGCATACTCTCCTGCTTTTTCGAGGATGCTTCTGCCCTTTCGGTGCCGTTCTTCCATTGCTGTAATTTCAGCATTCATAATACCTGTAATGACATCTGCCTCAATCCCATCCACAGCAAGATAAATGCCTTTTCGAATAAAAGCATCGTCCACTTTTTCGACTTCAGCTTCAAGTGATAAAAGCCCTTCCCTCCGGGCCCGATCAGAAAGCTTTACAAATATCCCGATTACCTTCCCTATGCTTTGTTCTTTATTGGAAAAAACTTGTTTAACGACAGTGGACATATGCTTAATATCTTTCAATGGAAAACTTACAAGCAGTCCTGCTAAAAGCCCGCCAAGCACAATCAGCATGGAGGATAAATCGATAAATGAAAAGAATCCGTTCGTTCCACCATTCGACATAATTCCAAAAATCAGCATTCCCAGTCCAACCAGCAGCCCCACCGGTGTTAAAATATCAAACTTCCTCATTTTCTCTCTCCCTGATCCATTGCATTTACCTGGTCTTATTTTATATGGCCAGGCAGATTGCCGGCAGCAATTTTAAATGGCAGAAAGAAACGCCTCCAACTAAAATAGCAAGGCGTTTCTCTTTTCTACCTTATTTATCGGCAGTTTTATTATTTTGTTGAGTCACGTTCTTCAATCCGGTGCGGGAGTACCACAATTTGTTCTTCCACAGACTCCTTATTCATAAATTTTGTAAGCAATCGCATGGCAACAGCGCCAATGTCGTATAATGGCTGCACAACAGAAGTCAGCTGAGGACGTACCATTAATGCGAGGCGAGTATTGTCGGAGCTGATTACTTCAAAGTCTTCCGGAATTTTAAAGCCTTTGTCTTCTGCTCCGTGAACAATCCCTAGCGCCATTTCATCTGATCCTGCAAAAATGGCTGTTGGGCGCGGGTTCGCTTCTAATAGCTTTTCAAAAGCCTCAATTCCTGAATCGTAGGTATAATCTCCTTCAACAACCAGTTCCTCGCGATAAGAAACTTCAGCTTCTTCCAATGCACGCTTATAGCCAGCCAGTTTCTTTTCTTTATTGATTGGCTCGCGGAGAGGCCCTACAACAAGTGCAACTTCTTTGTGGCCTTTCTCTATAAATGACTTGGTCACATCAAATGCTGCTTGTTCATAATCAATATTGACCGATGGGATTTTTCCTGACTCTTCAATAGAGCCTGCCAAAACGATTGGGACCGGTGATTTTTCAAATTCTTCAACATGCTCTGACGTAATATTGCCGCCCATAAATACAATCCCATCCACCTGTTTTCCAAGCATCGTATTGAGCAAGTGCAGCTCTTTTTCTATATTTTGGTCAGAGTTGCTCAAAATGATATTGTATTTATACATCGTTGCAATATCCTCAATACCTCTTGCCAGTTCAGCAAAAAATGTGCTTGAAATATCAGGAATAATCACGCCGACTGTGGTTGTCTTTTTACTTGCCAGTCCGCGCGCTACAGCGTTCGGACGGTATCCCAGCCGATCAATTACCTCCATGACTTTCTTTCTTGTTGCAGGCTTTACATTCGGATTTCCATTCACGACACGAGAAACCGTTGCCATTGAAACATTTGCTTCTCTTGCCACATCGTATATTGTTACGTTCACTACAAAGTCACTCCTTCTTTATATAGCGGTCACTTCTATTACTTTCTATTTTACAGCAACACTACATAACCTACTCATTTTTTATCCTATTTTGTGATTGGATACACATGTTCAATTATGTATTTAATCATACGACAGTCCAGGAATTGCCGCAATGTCAAGGCTTGTTTTTTTGAAAAAAAGCTTCAATTTGTAATTATACATAATGCATTCTTACATTTTCCTGGTGATTTCCTCAACAGCCACTTGATTTTTCAGGCAATTCAGAAGTCTTCTTCCGGGTTCATTTTGAATAAGCATCCTTAAATAGATGCCCTGCAAAGGAAATTCGGCTCCATTATCAGGGGCTCGCCCCATCCCATGCATCGCTGTTTTCGTAAAATTTATTGCTTTTCAGGACTAGCTAAGGTTAACCAACTGAGTTGTTTGCAGCGGAAAGCAATTAACTCCTCAAAAATGAATACGCCTTTTCTTACGACGAGGTGTTTATTCAAAGAGCTCTTCCAAAGTCTGCTCTGAAGAGAGGGAAATGGAGACCACACAGGCGAAGCCGAGGAGACTCTCATTTCTCCCGCGGAAAGCTTGAATGCCCCGTGCCAAGGGGAAAGAATAACAATGTATGATAAAAGAGCCTAATACAAAGAAATAAACAAAGAAAAAAGCCTTCTGCTGTTGACAGAAGGCAAAATAATTTAAGATTAAACTCTTAGCAGAGTTGAAGATTGAAGCTCAGACATAAACTGATCAAACTGATTCAAATCCATTTGCTGGGCTGAATCAGACAGGGCAACAGCCGGATCCGGATGCACTTCCGCCATTACACCATCTGCTCCGATAGCCAATGCAGCTTTAGCCGCAGGAAGCAGCAAATCTCTGCGTCCAGTTGAATGGGTAACATCAACGAGTACAGGCAAATGCGTTTCCTGTTTCAGGATTGGCACTGCAGAAATATCTAAAGTATTTCTTGTTGCACGCTCGTATGTGCGGATTCCCCGCTCACATAGAATGATTTGTCCATTGCCTTGGGACATAATGTACTCAGCTGCGTTGATGAATTCTTCAATTGTTGCTGCAATGCCGCGTTTTAAAAGAACTGGTTTATTTACCGCGCCTGCTGCTTTCAAAAGTTCGAAGTTTTGCATATTCCTTGCGCCAATTTGAATCACATCAATATAATCTACAGCCGTTTCAATATCATTTGGGCTTACTATTTCAGAAATAACCGCCAAATCGTATTCGTCTGCCACTTTTTTTAATATTTTCAGCCCCTCAAGGCCCAGCCCCTGAAAATCATATGGAGATGTCCTAGGCTTATAAGCCCCGCCTCTAAGAAGCTTAAGGCCTTTTGCTTTTACAGCCTCAGCCACTGTTGCAACCTGTTCATATGATTCAACCGCACAAGGGCCAAATACAAGATGCGGATTGCCGTCTCCCACTTTTTCCCCTTTTAGGTCAACAATTGTATTCTCAGGCTTCTTCTTTCTGGAAACAAGAAGCGCTTTTCTATGGTCATCTTTTTGCAGCTCAAGGCCTGCTTTGAAAATCTCCTTGAACATATGCTCAATCGTTGAGTTTTCAAAAGGACCGTCATTATGTTCTTTAATCAAGTCCAGCATTTTGCGTTCGCGGACAGGATCATAACGATAAACCCCTTGTGTTTCCTTCACTCTTCCGATTTCTTGAACAAGTTCTGCTCTTTCATTAATCAAGGATAATAGCTGGAGGTTCAGCTCATCTACCCGATTGCGCAGTTGATCTAGCTCTTTATTGCTCATTTCCTGTCCCTTCCTTTCAATTCTGAATTTGAGCCGCAATTTTTATAAGAAACATCTATTGAGCGAATATAATTTATCATTCGTCAAGTGAAACATTTCCATTCTTTCTCTTTTACGGCATCTTGATATGTGATACATTTTTTATAATTAGAGTTATTATATATGAATTATTCAGACATGTCACGAAAAATTTCTTTATTAATTAAACGCTTTTAAGTAATAAAGCGTTATTAAGCTATTTTATGACAAAAAATAAAGAAGGTGTATCGCTTTGTACGAACAAAAAAAGCTTTTTGCACTGGATATCGGTACGCGTTCTGTGGTTGGCATAATTCTCGAAGAACACGAGGGCCAGTATCACGCTAAAGATATTGTCGTAAAGGAGCATACTGAACGGGCAATGCTTGATGGCCAAATTCATGATGTTGTGGCTGTTTCAAGGATTATATCTGAAATCAAAGCAGAGCTTGAAACAAAGCATGGGCCTTTAAAAAAAGTATGTGTAGCTGCTGCAGGGAGAGCGCTAAGAACAGAAAGGGCACAAGCTTCCATAAATATTTTTGGAAAGCCAATGATGCAAAAACAAGATATTCTGCATCTTGAATTAAGCGCTGTTCAACAGGCCCAGGCAATGGCTGCCGGCAATCACGAGTTTGAAAAAAGCCATTATTATTATTGTGTAGGCTATTCTGTTCTTTATTATCGCCTGGATGGAGAAGAGATCGGAAATTTGATTGACCAGCAGGGTGATGAAGCTTCCGTTGAAATTATTGCCACTTTTTTGCCAAAGGTTGTGGTTGAATCACTCATTGCTGCACTCCAAAGAGCAGGACTGGAAATGGAGGCATTAACCCTTGAGCCTATCGCAGCAATTAATGTGCTCATCCCGCCATCCATGAGGCGATTGAACGTCGCTCTTGTTGATATTGGAGCCGGCACATCTGATATTGCTGTCACAGACATGGGCACAGTAATTGCATATGGCATGGTGCCTATTGCCGGCGATGAAATAACTGAGGCAATCAGCGACCAGCTGCTTTTGGATTTTCCTTTAGCCGAGAAGGCTAAAAGAGATCTTCAAATCAATAATAGCATTAAAGTAACAGATATTCTCGGATTTGAAACTGAGATAAGGAAAGAAGAATTAATAGCACAGATTTCACCTGCACTAGACCGGCTGGCAGATGCCATTTGCCATGAAATTTTAAACCTGAATAACACCTCTCCTAAAGCCGTTATGCTTGTAGGCGGAGGAAGCCTAACCCCAGAGCTGCCTGCAAGAATAGCCAGGAAGCTTGACCTGCCAGTGAACAGGGTTGCTATCCGGGGGATTGATGCCATAAGTGGCCTGACAGTTTCAGACATGATTGATAAGGGACCGGAATTGGTTACACCAATAGGCATTGCCATTGCAGCCCAGAAATCGCCTGTACAATATTGTACTGTCTATGTAAATGAACAGCCTGTCCGTCTTTTTGAAGCAAAAAAGCTGACTGTAGGTGATTGCCTTCTCGCTTCAGGCATCAAAATAAAAAATCTATATGGAAAACCTGGTCTTGCCATGATTGTCAATATGAATGGACAAAACATAACTATTCCTGGAAGTCACGGGGAAGCTCCAAAGATTCTGCGAAATGGCACTACAAGTGCATTGGATGATGAAATTTCATCAGGAGATCTCATAACAGTTGAGAAAGGCAGGGATGGGCAGCAAGCAGTAGTAAAGATTGGGGATTTAATTGATGACATCCCTGCCAAATCCGTTACCATTAATAGCCAAGAGTATACAATCAAAGCTGAAATCCTATGTAATGAAAGGTCTGCAGCAGCTGACCAATTGCTAAATGATCGCGATAAAATTGAATGCCATATTCCTGAAACAGTGGAAGAAGTCCTTCAAGCTTTGGGTTTAAATGATCTGCTAAATGAGCTAAAGCCTTTTCGAATAAATATGAACGGAAAAGAGACCTTTCTCCCGCGTATTTCAGGGAAGGTTCTTAGAAACGGCATAGAAATAAACCCTTACAGTATAATAGAACACGGAGACATCCTTATAATTGAAAGGAGGAAAGTACCGACTGTTAAAGAAATTGCAGAATTAAAACAAATTATGCTAGCCGAAAGTATCCCTGTTTTTTTCAATGGGAAAAAGATAGAAATGAGCAGAAACGTTACCGAGTTTCAAAGAGAAGGAAAAGCCATGGCTGAGAACGATCGAATTCATGATGGAGATATTCTGAATGTCGTCCGCAAAACATTAGGCCCTTTCATATTTCAGGACTTATTTGGCTGCGTGGAAATAGATATGCCTAAAGACACAACCGGTAAGTTCGTGCTATTAAAAAACGGGGAAAAATCAGCTTTTCATGAAACGATAGAACCCGGAGACGAACTGAAAATAGTTTGGCCTGCAATAAATAAAAAGAGCTTAAATGTGGATTCACACATTTAAAAGTAAATAAACATCCGGATTCCGGATGTTTATTTATTATTCTCTAAAGCTTTCTCCAAGGAGTCATATGTAATTTTCCAATGGGACGCATGCCATGCTACATCTCCATTTTTAAACAAAATGGCTTGGGGGGATTCATGTTTAATATGGAAAGTCTCAGCAATATGATTAGATAGAGGGCGGTCCTCCTGAACAACCAAATAATAAGCATCTAATGTTTTATGCTCATTTACAAAGCGTTCAAATTCTTCATAAGCTGCTCCGCTGACAGGGCATGTTGAACTGTGTTTTAAAAGCAGCAGCTGCTCTCCTGTTTTTACAGCTTGATCGAATGCTTCATTGCTCTCAAACTTTTTCATCTTCTTACCTCCCTAAAAATAAGTGACGGTGAAGCAATAGTATCACTTCACCGTTTTCAAAACAAATAATATTAATTATATTTTTGCTCTGTTTCGTCAAAAGCTTTTTTCGTTTCTTCAAGCTTCATTTGTATTTCCGCATCATTTACCGGGGCATTGCCTGCGGTCTGAAATGATTCGTCATTGATGGATTCCGAGGCTGATCCAGCATCTTCCATAACACCACTTGCAGCTTGTCCATTCGCATTTTGCACTTCTTTCATGCTTTTTACTTTGTTGACTAATTCGTTGGATTGCTTTGAAACGGTTTGAGTCAAAGCATTTGTTTTTTCCTTTGCAGCGCTTGCCAGTTCACTTCCTTTTGTCATAGCTGTTTCACGGAATTGGCCTGATTTTTCTTTTAATAGTGCTGCTTTTTCATTTAAATCGCTCTGAAGCTCTTTCCCCGATTTAGGCGCCAGGAATAGGGCTGTTGCAGCGCCAACCATACCGCCTATTAAAGCCCCGATCATAAAATCCTTCGCATTGATATTTTCCTCTGACTTTGACTGATTTACATCAAATTGGTTACGCTCCTGGTTATTCATACTCCTTATTCCTCCTCCAATTCTAGTGTCTTGCTCTTTCTCTTTGGCGTTCGGGCGGAAGCATTTTTTTCTCATCGACATTGTACTGATAAGGGGCTTCTTTTCTCATTCTCCACTTATCTTTAATTTCGAGAAGAACATTGCTCCACTGTACCACCTGTGAAATTTTATCTTTATTTTGTTCAAGCTGTGTGTTTACAGAAGATGTGATTTTCTGAATAGATCCGTTAAATTTGCGGACAGAATCCCCAACTTCTTTCACCGCGTTTACAACACTGTTCAGGTTTTCAGACTTTTGCTGAATGTCAGTTGCCAGCGTATTTGTTTTATGCAGCAGGACCGTCGTTTCCTTTGTCACACCATCCAATTGCTTTTCAAGGCCTGCTAATGTGTGTGATACATTATCCAATGTTCCCTGCAGGGATTTTAACGTTTTAGCCAGATAAATGACTAAAACAAGGAATGCAATAGCAATTACCGCTACACTTAAATATAAAATAATTTCCAATTCATACACCTCCGGTTTTCTGTATACTCCCTTATTACCCAGATGCACTGCCTCTAAACCAGGCGTACATTAAATAGATTCCATTTTCACTGCCCAAATTCCTTCAATAAAGTGAAACTTCCATCAGCAGGGATCTTTTTCCATCCTCCATTTGGAATTCGCTCTTGACTTTCGAGTTCTTGAAGGGGAGGTCTTGCTGCCGTTAATGCGGGATAAATTCTGCCTTCCCTTCACAAAGTAAATCTTAGCACAGTTGGAAATAAATCAACAAAATCTTTAATTTCGGTTACAATAATATTTGTCGGAATATAAAAGTGTTGGAGGGATGAAGAGATGAAAGATCCTCGTATTGAAAAACTGGCAAAAAACCTGATCAATTATTCCATTCGTCTGCAAAAAGGCGAGAAAGTCCTTATTGAAAATTTTGGGCTTCAAAGAGAATTGGTAACTGCCCTTGTTAAGGAAGCATATGAGGCTGGCGGCTATCCTTTTGTATTATTAAAAGACCACCAGGTAGACCGCTCTCTGTTAATGGGAGCACAGGAAGAACAATTTAATATGATGGCCGAGTTTGAAGCCAACGTGATGGCAAAGATGGATGCATACATAGGACTGCGCTCAGGGGATAACATTAATGAACACGCAGATGTACCTGACGATAAAATGAAAATTCATGGCTCAACAATCGGTAAAAAAGTTCATCGGGAAATTCGTGTACCGAAGACGAAATGGGTTGTGCTGCGCTATCCTAATTCTTCAATGGCCCAATTAGCTAAAATGAGCACAGAAGCATTCGAAGACTTCTATTTTGATGTATGTAATTTGGATTACGGTAAAATGGACAAAGCAATGGATAATCTTGTGGAATTGATGAATAAAACGGATAAAGTCAGAATCACTGGCCCTGGCACAGATCTGTCTTTCTCTATTAAAGACATTCCGGCAATCAAGTGTTCTGGCCAGATGAATATTCCTGACGGAGAGGTGTATACGGCTCCAGTAAGAGATTCAGTTAATGGGGTCATTACTTATAACACTCCATCCCCATACCATGGATTTACCTTTGAAAATGTAAAGCTGACATTCAAAGACGGGCAAATTATTGAAGCTGACGCCAATGACAGCGAACGAATCAATAAAATCTTTGATACCGATGAAGGTGCACGTTATATCGGTGAATTTGCCATAGGGGTCAATCCGTATATCCATCATCCAATGCAGGATATTCTGTTTGATGAAAAAATTGACGGCAGCTTCCATTTCACGCCTGGCCAGTGCTATGACGAAGCCTACAATGGCAACAAATCCAATATTCACTGGGATATGGTAAACATTCAGCGCCCTGACTACGGCGGCGGTGAAATTTATTTTGATGATGTATTAATCCGTAAAGACGGACGTTTTGTGATTCCTGAGCTGGAAGCGCTTAACCCGGAGAATTTAAAATAAGAAAAGCGCAAGAGCCTTGCCCACGAAGGAACGCAGACTAAAAACGCCACGTCCTGTGGCAACGTCTGCATGACCCCCATCCTGCGGGCCTCAAGACGAGCCTCTCGGAAAGGCGTTCTTTGCCTTTCTGGGCGGCAGGCGACTGCCCAGGGACGACTTATGCCCCGAGTCCCTAGGAGCCGAAACTAGACAAGCTTGTGGCCTCGAGGGGGTAGGCGCTGGAGCTAGAAGTTATCGAAGTTCAAAGTTATACTTTATTATCTTTTGGCTCTGTTAAATTTGCCTGTTGATTTCAGCACGAGGCACTCAAGCGTTAGCGGGCGGTCCGACGCTCCTCGGTGTATTCGCAACTGCGGGGTCTCCTGCTGACACGCTTCTCCCGCAGGACATTGAATAGGCTTCCTCGAATGAACACCGCGTCGTAAGAAAATGCGTTAGCATTTTCGCGGGATTAGTACCTTCCGCTCCAATCAACAGGGTGCTAAAATCAACAATAAGCTTTAACACAGCCAATCTTTTAAAAAAGGATGCAGCCATTAAAGGCGCATCCTTCTTTTATAGCTGATTTTCATATGCCTGCTGGAACTTTTGAATATCTCCTGCTCCCATAAACATAATAACGCTATCTGTATGATTTTTTAGAACAGCCGTTTCTTCTTCGTTCAAAATCTCAGCATCCGGAATTTTCGCTTTTAAATCTTCAATCGTGAGCTTTCCATGGTTCTCACGGGCTGAGCCAAAGATTTCGCATAGATAGACTTTGTCTGCCAAATTCAAACTTGCTGCAAAGTCATCAAGAAACGCCTGGGTTCTGGTAAAGGTATGAGGCTGGAATACTGCCACAACTTCCTTTTCCGGATATTTTTGCCTTGCAGCCTCAACAGTAGCTTTTATTTCTGTCGGATGGTGGGCATAATCATCAATAATAATTTGTGATTCTATTTTCTTTTCGGAAAACCTTCTTTTAACTCCTTCAAAAGAGAGCAGCTGCTTCTGAACAATCTTTGCATCAATTTCCTCGTAATGGCAAAGTGCAATGACAGCAAGGGAGTTTAACACATTATGGTCACCATATGCTGCAATGGAAAACGTTTCATAGAAGGTATTTCGCACGAACACATCGAATGTTGTCCCTTCAGTTGTTTTAACCACATTACGCGCCTGGAAGTCATTGTCCTCGCCAAAGCCATAAAATACTACGGGCACTTTAGCCTGAATTTTTTGCAGCTGCTCATCATCACCGCATGCAAAAATCCCCTTGTTCACCTGCCATGCCATCTCCTGAAATGCAGAGAAAACATCGTCAATATTGGCAAAGTAATCAGGGTGGTCAAAATCAATATTTGTCATAATTGCATAATCAGGGAAATAAGAAAGGAAATGCCTTCTGTACTCACAGGCTTCAAATACAAAATATTCCGCTTCTTCGTCCCCTTTGCCGGTTCCATCTCCAATAAGGAATGAAGTAGGCTTTGCCCCCCTCATCACATGAGCAAGCAATCCTGTTGTGGACGTTTTTCCATGTGCACCTGTAACCGCAATGCTCGTGAATTTCTTCATAAAGTCACCTAAAAAACGGTGGTAACGAACAACAGGCAAGCCAAGCTTCATTGCTTCCTCAATCTCTTCATGCGTGTCCGGGTATGCATTCCCGGCGATTACCGTCATGCCGGGCTGTATATTTTCTTTTTGAAAGGGAAGGATCTTTATTCCTGATTTTTCAAGGGCTACCTGAGTAAAAAAATGTTTTTCGAAATCGGAGCCCTGAACTTGATAATTCATATCATGCAGAACTTGCGCCAATGCACTCATTCCAGACCCCTTAATACCTACGAAATGGTAAATAGTCATATAAAGAACCTCCAACCATCGTATATCTGTAAAACAGTATATGACATATATCTAGATTTGCGCACATCCCTTATGGGACATGCTTAACTGACTGTGTAAATAAGATGTTCAAAAAAGTATGTAACAGTTGTCCTTTTTATTGAAACACACACTTTAATGTATTGCATCATTATAACATTATTTAAATATAAAAACTATGTAACGTATTGCCAGCTATTTATTCCCAAAATAAAGTGAAACTTCAATCATTGGGGGCTTTTTCCATCCCCCAATAATTGTTAGTTGAACCTGTCTAGCTACAGCACCTAGGAGCTCGAGTCATAAGCCCTTGGTCAAGGCGCTTCCGCTTTTTGGTCAATCGGGCTTTTACAGGCAGCTGGCCACCCCACATATCCTATATTGTCCCCCTCAAAATCTTGAAGTGGGGGTCTTACTGCCCGTTAATGCGGGATAAAAAAGATAAAACATTTGATTTCAAAAAGGACCTCCAAGTTAGCTCAGGGAACTTGCTCTTTGCCTCCAAATAGGCTTCCAGCATTATCTCTACCAGCTTATTATCCTTAACAGGCAAGATCGGCCCTATTGGGAAATCATAAATTTGAATTGGGATTTTTCTAATGAGAAACCATTTGCCAGCCGGCATTTCAGGAAAGTCCCCTTTTATATGCCTCATCTGGAACTGGCGTCCATCTTCTGCCCCTGAAGCAGTAATCACTTTATGACTGTGATTTATAACCCTGACAGGCTCAACTGCAGATGTTAAAAAGAGAGCCCCTTGGATTAAATCGGGCTCTGAAAGCTTCCGGGAATTGTTTTTCAAAAAAAGGCTGAACATGGTTGAACCCTGTACCGTTTTATAATCAAACAGCAGCCAATTTTGAAATACTTCGGATTGCAGTACCGAAAAAGGTGTTTCAGGAGAAAGGCCGAGCGTTTTTCGGAATAAATGCTTTGCCCGGACTTTTTCTCTGATGTTTGCAGTCCGTTCAGTATAATCCATGGCCAGATCATATAATTGAGCAGCATTTTTCTCTCCCTGCAGCTGCTTGGCCTCTCGAAAAGAATTAAGATCCAAAATTGAGCCGTCCATATCCATATTGGATGCTCCTTACTTTGTTTTGAAGATATTTATCATTTATTCAACTTTTTCAAGGCGAGGGTTTGGCCGGTATCGGCGGCCAGCCTTTGCAGCATGCTTTCCATCAATCATGACATTATCACCTGTAAATCCAGTCGTGATTTTTAGCAGACTGCTTCCGACTCCATAGGTATCTACTGGAACGCCCCGTTCTTCAAATTCACGAATACGGGATTCTGTAAAACCTCCGCTAACCACAATTTTTACATGTCCAAATCCTTCATCATCCAATGCTTTTCTTAAGGCAAATATAAGCTCGGCATTCACTCCCCGAGGATCAAAGGTTCCAAGCAGATGCTGATTCCTTAAGAAATATTGGTCAATCATTGTTCTTGAGGTATCTACACGCACACCTTTAAGGTCTTCTCCAAAAGCTCTTGCTACTTTCAATGAATCTGTGATTGCGTCGTTATTATAATCAACCAATGCAACCAGTTCATCTTCAGGAAAAGTTTCCTGATAAGCCTTTGTGGCAGCTACGATGTCACCCTCAAACATTTGAATCAATGCATGGGGCATAGTCCCCATTCCTTTCTTTCCCCACCACTCGTTCATTGCATGTGTAGCCTGGGCAGTCGCACCGCCAATAAATGCGGCATATCCGTCTCCAGCCTGGGTAATAAAATGATCATCACGGTCTCCCATGAAAATGACCTGTTTTTGAACCCCTGAAGCACCTGCAGCTTTCACCACATTATATACATTCGTCGCAACGGAAGTTCTTCTGGCCAGAATTCCATCAATGATGCCTTCCAAATAACCGAAATCCTGATATCTTCCTGTTATTGTCAGGACCGTTTCAAACGGAGAAATTTTATCGCCATCCTTTAGTGAATAAATTTCCAGATCATCGGGACGATCTGCAAATGTTTTAAGAAGGGCAATGACTTCATCAGTTCCGCACAAAACTGCATGGTTTTTCTGGAAGAACTGCATCGTAACTATTTTATCCTCATGATATTTTTTAACTATTTCCCTGGTCTTGAGAAAATAAACTGCTGAAAACCATCCATCTCTTACACGTTCATCAAATTTAAATGTCTGGTTTGTCAGACGTTTTATTTCCCCATTTACCTTCATTTCAATTTCCTTCATCCTAAAGCTCCTCACAAACATCAAGAAAGCAAGAGCGCCTGCCGGCCTGGCGATTCAAAGGAGCAGGCTTCTAAAGCTGTCAGCTGGCCCAGCTTCAGAAAGGCTTTCTTATTTTATCAAAGTTGTTATATTTATTATTTAATACATGCAAGTAAAGAATACCATGTATTAATTTATTGTACTAGTGTCTTGTATGGATTCGAGGTCAGCTTCGGTAATGAGAACATCCCTCGGCTTGCTGCCTCTATTTTCAGAAATAAAGCCCTGCTGCTCCATCATATCAATCAATCGGGCTGCCCTGTTATACCCTATTTTAAATCGCCTCTGCAGGCTGGAAGTGGACGCCGCTCCCTGATCTACCACGTACTCGCATGCTTCAAAAAATAGTTCATCCTCTTCTTCAACTATTTGAGCCTTCTTTAATAGCTCTTCCTGCTCAAATAAATAGTCCGGATCACGTTCCCTCCGTACATGCGCAACCACATCATCTATTTCTTTATCTGAAACAAATGTCCCCTGAATCCTTACTGGCTTGGAAGATCCATTTTCAAGAAACAGCATATCACCGCGGCCCAGAAGCTTTTCCGCCCCGCTTATATCGATAATCGTTCTGGAATCAATCTGGGACGATACGGAGAACGCAATTCTCGTTGGAACATTTGCTTTTATTAACCCAGTAATAACATCTACGGATGGACGCTGGGTTGCGATGATAAGGTGGATTCCGCATGCCCGGGCTTTCTGGGCTATTCGGCAAATCGCTTCCTCTACGTCTGCTGGAGACATCATCATTAGGTCTGCAAGCTCATCGATCACGATAACCATGAATGGCAGTTTTTCCGAGTAGCGCTTATGCTCCTCTGCCAGTTCATTAAAACGGTTTATATCTCTTACTCCTGCATGGGCGAATAACTCATATCTGCGCTCCATCTCTTCAACAGCCCATTTCAGGGCAGCTGTAGCCGCTTTTACATCTGTAATAACCGGGCTGACAAGATGGGGAATCCTGTTATATGGCGCAAGTTCGACCATCTTTGGATCAATCAGAAGCAATTTCAGTTCATCAGGGTTTGCCTTGTACAGCAGGCTGACAAGTACTGTATTAATGCAGACGCTTTTTCCAGATCCTGTTGCTCCTGCAATCAATCCATGAGGCATTTTTCTTAAGTCAGTGACAATCGGCTTGCCTGAGATATCAAGCCCCAGTATAGCTGTCAGAGGCGATTCACTATTTTGAAATTCCGGTGTATTAATGATTTCACTGATAAAAACTGGCTTGCTGCTCTGGTTTGGAACCTCAATCCCAATTGTATGCTTGCCTGGAATTGGCGCCTCAATCCGAATATCCCTTGCAGCAAGGCTAAGTTTAATGTCATCTGAGAGATTCGTAATCTTATTTACCTTTACACCTGGTTCCGGCTGCACCTCAAATCTTGTAACAGAAGGCCCTTGTGTCACATTGACAACCCTAGCCCTGACATTAAAATTTTTCAATGTGGAATTCAGCATTTGTTCCTGCTCATATAGCCAATCGGTAGTCTCTTCCTTGATAACGGGCGGTATCAGCAGTGTTTGAGATGGAAATTCGTAATATGAGATTTCATGTTCTTCTTCATGATTGTTTGCTGGCTGCTCATCTCTAGCAGACTCTGTTCCTGGTGATTGCTGATTTTGTACAGCGACCTGCTGAACCGGGCTATCAGCTTGGCTCGATGTTTCAGTATAAACATCCTTGCAGTCCCCGGCTTTTTCGACAGCTGCAGCGGATTGCTGCATATTTTCTACCGGAAATCTGGCAATACTACTTTTTTTTTGATGTTCTTCCCCAGGCCTGATTTGTGATTCCGCTGGCTTTTCCACCTTCTTTTGCTGGTTTAGTTTTTTTCTGTCATTGTTTAGCATGATAACATTGAACGGAATATGGCCCCTGCTTGAAGACTTCTTCTCTGGCTGCTCTTTATCTGCCGGCTGTGCTTCTGCGGACGAATCTTCTATCTCAGATTCAACTATTTCCTGTTTCTGCTCCGCATAGGAAAGTTCTTCAGTTTCAGTATGTGCCACTGGCTTATCTGTATTTGCATTATCTACACTATGCTCGCTTGATGCCGGACTTGCTTGGAACATCGGATCTGCTGTACGTTTAGTGCCTTCTAGCTGCTTATGCTTAGCCCCTTCATTTACTTGAGGATCCGGCTGCTCTTCCAGGATGTTTTCAGAAACTGTCTGCTCTTTAGAAAGTTCATGCTCCTGGACTGCTCTGCTTTCCAACTCTGGATTATCCGGTAATTCTTCGCTCGTGTCAGATTCCTGGTGCAATCCTTCACTGGTTTCCAGGTTGGGAATCATTTCTTCTAGTTCGGGAGTGTGTTCAATAGCTTCTTGTTCTGATTCTTTTTCCGGATGTCCTGCTTCCTGTGGAGGTTCAGCTATAAAACTATTGGACTCTTGATCATTTCCGCTCTCAGCAGATCTGGACTGAACTTCATTTTCAAAACTTTGGTCTGGTATATCGGTATTATCTTGCTCTAAGTGCACATCAGCTTCAGGAGCATTCACTTCATTTTCTGGCACTAAAGGTTCATTATGTTTTTCTGCTGCTGGCTTGGAAACCTCTTCGGTAATTTCTTTCTTGCTCTCCTGGACAATAGAAGCTTCTTCTTTAAGTGCATATTCCAGTAAATCACTTATGTTAGCAGCTTTTTTGTTTTCAGGAGCTATTTTCAAGTTTTCCATTTCATCGTTTACTTGCTCGTCTTGGTCTTCCCGTTCATCTGCCTCATTAGATTTATTAAACTCAGAATGCTGATTCGATTCGCTGTCCTCTTCAGGCACTTCAAACATTAAGTCAGATGCTCCACCAATTGTATACTTTTTAGTTTCAGACTCTACCGTTTCCAAAGCTGCTGCCTGAGCGTGGAACGCCTCTAATTTATCTGAAATTGTGTCTTCCTGTGCTGCTTTTCTCTCAATATTTTCTACTGTTTTTGGCCTTTGTGAAGGCATCTGCTGAATTTTGCGCATCACCTCATCATATGTAAGTTCTTTAGGTTTATTTTCGGATGCCTCATTATCTGACTTGTTCTTTGAGGAACCTGGCCTTGGTCTCTCAAATCCGTAAATAGGCGACGGTATTTCTGTTGGCTGGAATGGCCTCTTCTTATTGGCGGCTTCTCTTTCATTCCTCGTCAATACTCGATCTTCTTTTTTGGCCGGAGCTGGAGCTGGGGCTGCGGGCTTTCTCTGCCTCTCTCTTTCTGCCGTTCGGGGCTGCCTCTTTTCAGGCTTTCTTGCCTGCTGATCCCGCTTTTCAGCAGGACGAGGGCGAGGACGAGGTCTTTTACTCTCCTGTTCGCCTTCATGATCGGGAATTACCGGAAAACGGAACTGCCCTTTCGGATACTGATAAAGCACTTTAGCATCAACATCCCTTGAGCTTTCCTTCGTGTTCTTGGACTGTGGCTGTATATTCTCATATTCTCGCTCTTCAGTATACTCTTCTAAATTTTCATATTCATATTCATCTTCATCATTTCTGAACATGTGGAACAGCTTTTTGATCCAACTCATTTATATCAACTCTTTCTATTTTAAACTTAATTAGTCTATCTTTCTTATTTTATCAGGTATTCATGGTTTTTGAATAATAAAAGCCAGAGATGAGTCCATTTAAAGACAGAATGGGTAAATTTACAAACAATCTTAAGGTTTAAGGCATACTTTCGACTCAGGTAACTGATGAAAGGTTCATAGAGATTACTGTCAGACTTATTGCCCAGGGTCCATAATGGCGAATCGCTGATATTATGCTTTTTTTCGTTTATATCTAAAGGATTTTTTCTAATAGATTGTTGGTTTGCTTATGAATTTTGCCCGTTGATTTCCGCTACTGGCACTAAAAGCTTTCCCAGGGGGAGGAATGCTTCCTATGGCTTAAATGATGGAACCATGCACTTTAGAAAATACAAAAGGACCACAGTGATGTGATCCTCTAGCTGCTACTTCTTCTTATTTTTGCCCAAAATAAAGATTGGTTCAAACTCTCCGTCTTCGTATAAAAACGATAATGATGTGATTGGGACACGGCCGCTCGCGAAGAAGCTCATGGTCATTTGGGCCAGGACGTCATAGCCGGTTTCATTTTTAATGTCTGCTATGATTAGGACATCCTGATGGGGAACAGCCACTGCCATAGATCCTTCCACTTTTAGCTCCATTTCTTTAATGAAAGATTCATTCAGGATTCGGCTGGCATCATATCCATCATTCTTATTAAGAAAATAAAAGGTATTCCCTGCAACAGTATCTGCCTTCATATCTGTTGGCAGGGAACGGACATTAAATAATGCCGTTTCTTTAATCCTCTCCGGAACCCATCCCTCTTTTTCCATAAGCTGTATGTCAATAAGGCGATAGGTTTTGCCCAGGTCAAGGGCATAATAGATTCGTGTTTCAGCAGTATGGTCATCTGTTAAAAATGGAACACCCTCCTGTGATTCACTTGGGAATGAGGTTGAACGGATTACTGGGAAGATGTTTTTTTCATGCCCAGACAAGTGAGCATCTTCCGCCATCGCTTCCAATCCTTCCTCCACATAATAAACGACCTCATCAATCGCCTTTTCTTTTTGTTCCTGCCATTTGACAATAATTCCTGGAAGAGAGATGGTAATCCCTTTGCCAGTCTCTTTATTTTCAATGCGTAGCTGGTCCTTTTCCCTGTTAAAAGAGAAAGTGCGATTTTCCTTTGCTAGCCGCTTTTCCAATTCATTCTTCATTTTCCTGCTGTCCATTTTCATAAATAAGCCCCTCCTTATGGGGATTGATTCCGATTAACATTTTACACTAAAAAACCCTCCTTCTCAAAAGAGATGCAGGAGGGCAGAAAACCAGAAGCGCCTTGGTCACCCCCGACACCCCGAGGGAATCGGCGCTAAATCAATGGTACGATTTCAAAAATATAAGCAGCCTTATTTTTCAAGTGTTTCAATGAAATTCTCAATTTCTTCCTGTGTTTTGCGGTCTTTGCTGACAAAGCGCCCAAGCTCCTGGCCATCCTTGTAGCCAATAAAGCTTGGGATGCCGAATACATTAAGCTCGATGCAGAGATCAATGAATTGATCGCGGTCTGCATAAATAAAATTATAGCTGCTATATTTATCTTCAATTTCTGGCATGATTGGATCAATCACTCTGCAATCAGGACACCAATCTGCTGAAAACATAAAAATATGCTTTCCATGGCTGCGGAGCTCATTAAATTGCTCCATTGATTCTAATTTTTTCATTTCTTTTCTCCCCCTGTGTTGATTTTCATGTCACCGTATTGGATCCAGCCTTTTTTCCTCATATATTCAGATATTACCAAGCTGATAAGAGCTGGTCCAATAATATGCAATACGATCACTTTCATCCAAATGTCTGAACCAAACCCCATGGTTGTAAAAGTCATAATTTGGCCCACAAGTCCGCTTGTGCCCATCCCTGCTCCGGCAGCATTATTCTCCAGAATCCAAATTGTCGTTCCAATTGGTGCCAGGATTGCTCCTGCTATGGTAGGAGGAATAAGAATCCGCGGATTTCTGATGATATTCGCTACCTGCAGCATGGAAGTTCCAATTCCTAGAGCAATAAATCCGCCAATTTTGTTTTCCCTGAAGCTGCTGACTGCAAAGCCCATCATTTGTGCCGCACATCCGACTGTTGCAGCACCTGCAGCAAGGCCATGAAGGTCCAGCATTAGTGCGATAGCAGCTGAGGATATTGGAGCTGTCAGCGCCAGGCCCATCAAAACAGCAACGATAACCCCCATAATAATAGGCCTTTGTTCAGTGCCCCACATAATCAGGCTGCCGAAGCTTTTCATTCCATAATCAATTCCAGGGCCAATTAATGTTGCTACAGCATACCCGACAGCAATTGTAACCAGCGGTGTAACAATAATGTCCACTTTTGTTTCTTTGCTGACAAGCTTTCCAATTTCCGTTGATATAACCGCGGCCACAAAACTTCCAGCTGGCCCGCCTAGTGCGGCCCCTGCTGCCCCGCTTGCTATCGCCGAAAATACAACAAGCGGCGGCGCGTTCAATCCATATGCGACAGCGACACCAATCGCAGGGCCCATAAGCCCCATAGCCAAAACGCCCATCTCGCTCACATACTCTGATCCAAATTGATCTCCGATTGTTTTAATAATCAATCCAATGATCAAGGAAGCAAAAAGTCCCAGCGCCATACTGCTTAAGGCATCAATAAAATATATTTTGGCTGAAAGGGAAACCCCTTTTCTGTCCAGAAAGGCTCTCATCATTATCCCCCTATGTACACGTTTTACAACTATAAAGATAACACATGTCAAGACACTTGTTATACACAATTTTTTCGTATTTTTATTGTTCTATTCAAGAGCCTATTCTATGATACTTTATCTGTTTTATCATAAATTGTTGTTTTTACTTATAATTCTGCCCGTTTATTTCAGCAAGGGGCACTCAGCGAACCCGCGGGAGGAATGAGTGCCTCCCCGGCTTCGCCTGCAGAGTCTCCCACTTCCCTCACTTCCCGCAGGACATTGGAAAAGCATCCTTGAATAAACACCTCGTCGTAAGAAAATGCGAATGCATTTTCGAGGAGTCAAGTACCCCTCCGCTACAATCAACTCAGTTAGTTAAACTAAGGTTGCATTTAAAACTACTCTAATACTCATAAAAAAAACGAAGGGCCATGCCCTTCGCTTAGTTCTTCACCTTTACGGAATTGATGATTTCCATCATCGTTGCGGCGTCAGATGATAAATGTTTGGTTTTGGATTGTGTGGATATTTTTACGCCGCCAATGCCGACAATCAATTCATTTTCGTCTTTTTTTCCACTGTTAATTAATAAGAAGCCCCTATAGCCATCTTTGGTATAGGTCTCATTAACATCATATTCTTTTTTCTGATTGACTGTTGCATCGTAGACAACCTCACTGTCAGGCCCTTCATGCGGATTGTAAAAAAGAATATACGTCTTTGAGCCATTTTTTAAAATGATATTATTAGGGCTTTCCTCTTTAACCTCTACTCCGAAAGGCAAATAATATTCTATATTGTCACTCTTATGATTGGTCTTTTCAGGTGTTTGGCTGAATGCTTCCTCTGCAGCATCCTTTGCGGCATCTTGCTCTTCTTCTAATGATGCTGAACAGGCACTGAGCAGAATAACCGAAATGATTAAGAGCAAGGCTGCGGCAATTTTCATTTTCATACTAAAGTCCCCCTTGCCAGGAAATCTATCATCCTTTTCTATCATACATTTCTTCTTAATAGTCTGACAACCCTTCATCCTGGAAATGAGAGCCTTTTCAATGCGTAACTTCTTAGAAGAAATGTTAAAATATAAGAATCATGCATAAAGGAGGAAAAAGAATGGAAATTACCGTCTATTTAGCGGGTGAAATTCACTCTAATTGGCGCGATGAATTAAAAGAGAAAGCAAAATCACTGCAGCTGCCTGTTCATTTTTCCGGGCCAATGGAGAACCATGACCGCTCTGATATGATTGGAGAGGAAATCCTCGGAAAACAGCCTGACGCTATCCTGCGGGACGAAGCTGCATCCAGCATCAATAATTTAAGAACGCAGCTCCTCATGCAGAAGTCAGACCTTGTGATCGCTTTATTCGGAGAAAAATATAAGCAATGGAATACCGCTATGGATGCAAGTGCAGCAATTACCCTTGGCAAGCCGCTGATCCTTATCCGTCCAAAGGAGCTGCATCACCCATTAAAAGAACTTTCAAGCAAGGCAAATGTTACAGTTGAAACAGTCAATCAGGCATTGAAAGTACTATCCTATATTTTTGAAACTGAATAAGAAAAAGGGGCAGCCGAGTGGCTAGCCCCTTTTTCTATACTCATATTGTCCAATCAGGAGCTGCATCACATGGGAGAACATGTCTGCACGATTTACTCTCCCATTCGTAAAAATCCCGACTGCTCCTTCATTTTTGCGGACATTCGCCTTTTCAGCATAATCATCCATAACCGGCCCAAGCTCTTCACCAGCAAGAAGCCTTGCCGATACCTCTTCAGGAAGCGGGATCCGTGCCCCACCGCCGATAATAGGAGGTTTTCCCTCCTCTGCAAGAGCACCCCAGTTGCATAGGAATAAACCGTATTCTGTTTCCTGCACTCCGCCTTCCAGTCCAATGCCAATTTGCCCTCCAGCTGTTTCAAGAGCCCCGAAAGCTCTGTTGATTGCTCCTGTAATCGTTTCTTCATCAGAGAAAGGCTGGGTGCTTACACCTGATTGCACATCCTTAGAAATAATTTCTGCTTCATAGCCGCTAAAAGCCGTTTGCACCGCCATTATTTTAGCAGGATTTTTTGAACCAATGATGATTTTCATAAGCTGCTCCTTTCCGAATAACGCAAGGCGCCTAGACCATGGAAAGCAGCTAAAAACGCCGCGATCTCCCAAAAGCTGCCGTTGCGTGAGCTAGACAGTTCCCAAACTTCAAATTTGTTTTAATCATTGGAAAAAGAGACAGCATGGCTGTCTCCAAATAAACGTTAACAGTTTTGGCGAATCGTATCTACAGTGGAACGATCACAGGATTTAACAAGCTTTACAAGAAGCTCTTTTGCTGCTGCATAGTCATCAATATGGACAATCGAAGCATGTGTGTGGATATAACGTGAACAGATTCCAATTACCGCACTGGGAACCCCTTCATTGGAAATATGAACTTTACCAGCATCTGTTCCTCCTTGAGATACGAAATATTGATATGGAATGTTATGCGTTTCTGCCGTATCCAGTATAAACTCCCTCATTCCGCGGTGTGTTACCATTGAACGATCCAGGATACGAAGAAGGGCTCCCTTTCCTAAATGGCCGAATTCATTTTTGTCCCCAGTCATGTCATTAGCTGGACTCGCATCCAAAGCAAAGAAAATATCAGGGTTAATCATATTCGCTGCTGTCTGAGCACCCCTTAAGCCTACTTCTTCCTGAACAGTTGCTCCGGAGTATAGGACATTCGGCAAAGTTTCAGCTTGAACTTCCTCCAGAAGTTCGACAGCCAATCCGCAGCCATAGCGGTTATCCCAAGCCTTAGCCAATATTTTCTTATCATTCGCCATTGGGGTAAATGGACAAATCGGAAGAATTTGCTGCCCAGGCTTGATGCCGATTTTCTTCGCATCCTCCCGGTCATCAGCTCCGATATCAATCAGCATATTCTTAATTTCCATCGGCTTGCTGCGCTTTGCTTCATCCAAAAGGTGAGGAGGGATGGAGCCAATTACACCTGTAACAGGGCCATTATCGGTAATGACCTGGACTCTTTGCGCAAGCAAAACCTGGCTCCACCAGCCGCCGAGTGTCTGAAAACGGATCATTCCATTATCCGTTATGGAAGTAACCATGAATCCGACTTCATCCATATGACCTGCCACCATAACAGTCGGTCCATTTTCATCGCCTCTTTTTACGCCAAAGATGCCGCCAAGCTTGTCCTGTACGATTTCATCCGTATACTGGCTGATTTGCTCGCGCATGAATTTTCTCACTAAATGTTCATTTCCGGGTGCTCCAGGCAATTCAGTTAATGTTTTAAAAAGCTTTAGTGTTTTTTCGTTCATTTATCTGCTCCTTTAACACTTGCCAAGATTGGCTGTGAAGATATGTATAATTTCATTTTACAGAACTTTCATACGTCTTTCCACCATTTCAGAAGGTAAACTTCGACAGTCTAAATTTATCTGCATATATAAACCATAAGTTTTCAAAGGCAACATGTTATTTATTTTAGTATCAGCCTTTTTTTGGTAAGATAGAGTTTGGAAGCACTTATTCGAATTGGCTCTTTTCTCATAAATTGTTGTTTTACTTATAAATTCAGCCCGTTGATTTCCTGCGGGCACTTGCTTTCCGCGGGGAGGGTTGAGAGCCTCCTCGGCTTCGCCTGTGGGGTCTCCCATTTCCCTCTCTTCTGAGCAGGAGTCAAATCCCTCCGCTGCAATCAACTAAGTTGGTTAACCTTAGTTAGTCGCCCAAAAAGCAGCAAATTTTACGAAAATAGCCTTCGAATTTAATAAAACATGACAATCCACATTTGATCATCCGCCTTGGAGGTGCAATTATGAACTGGAAATCATTTATTTTAGGGGTTGCGGTTGGTTTAGCCAGCGGCTATGCCGCAAGGGAACTGTTATCGGAAAAGACATCTGTTTCTCCTGAAAAAGCTTTGGCAAACGCAAAGGAAGCATTCAAACAGGAAGGGCCCATCAGTGGTTCATGGATTCAAATGAAAGCAGAGCCTTATGAAAAAGGGCATTTGAAATATCAGGTTTATAAAGGCGGCATTTCGAGGTTTTCAGGCGAACAGGCAGAGCAATATGAATTTATTGCTGATGCTGCGACTGGAACGATATTGGACATTTTTCCTCTTCATTAAAAAATCCCCAAATGGGGATTTTTTAATTGCGGCCTCTTTCCAATTTATCTATTAAGCTTTTCCCTGTTCCATCCCATTTGACAGCCCGGTAAAATGCATCATGATAAAAGGTAAACCAGGCATTGTTTTTTAATCCATATTCCATCCATTTTTGTTTGGCGCTGATGGAATCCATCGGATAATCATCGTAAGCCAAAACCCATAATACATTTTGGTGGGCATGGGTTGGCATGATATCAGCCATATGGACAATCGTTTCGCCGCCATCTTCAATTACAATAATGGAATGCCCATCGCTATGGCCTCCGGTATGCACCATTTTAATAGGGCCAAGAGTCCACTCTCCATCAAACACTTCTACTTGATTCTGAATAGCCTCCCAGTTTTCTTTCCAGTATGTATTCCTCGAGCGGATGTTTGGATTTCTCATTTCTTCCCATTCCACAGCTGAAGCGATAATTTTGGCATTTGGAAATACAGAAGCAAACCCTTCCTCTGCTGGTTTTGTCAGTCCGCAAGCATGATCAAAGTGAAGATGTGTCATTAAAATGTAATCGATATCCTCCGGAGTCAGGCCATGCTCTGCCAAGTCCTGCTCAACAAGAGACTCTTCAAGAGCCCCAAAATTGCGCCTCTGTTTTTCATTTAATTTTCCATTCCCCAGCCCTGATTCCACCAATATATTTTTCCCATCAGCCTGAATGAGAATCGGGTCAGTTCTTAATTCAATTTGATTTTTTTCATTGCATGGATATTTTCCTGACCATAAAGGCTTGGGCACAACCCCAAACATAGCACCTCCATCAAGATATGTAACTCCGCCGCGAAGCCAGGAAAGCTTTATGTTTTGCAGTTTCAATGTTTCCATCATTCTCTCCTCCAATTCTCGATTTAATTTTATAGTAACATTTAAGCGCTTACTTTTAGAAATATTTAAATTATTATGCAAAAAAAAGCCTACCCATATGGATAGACTTCAATTTATCGATACTGAACTTCGCACCGGTAGATGCGGCTTCCTTTTGCTGAAAACTTCTCTTCATACTCCGTCATGATGTTTCCTTCAAAGTCACTGTTGTGAAGATCAAGGCTTACATAGGTAAGCAGCATCCCATATTCTGAGAAACTCTTCAGAGAAGACTCAAATAGACCTTGATTATCTGTTTTAAAATGAATTTCTCCTTTATCCACCAGGATATCTTCATATATTTCCAGGAAGGTTCTATATGTCAGCCTGCGCTTGGCATGGCGCTTTTTCGGCCACGGATCTGAGAAGTTGAGGTAAACACGGTCAACTTCGCCTTTTTCAAAGTAATTCCGAAGGTCATTTGCATTCACATTCAGAAGCTTTACATTAGGAAGTTCTTCTTCAATGATACGGTCCAATGCAGTAACAATGACACTATCAGCAAGTTCAATACCTATATAGTTGGTGTCTGGATTCGCTTTTGCCATGCCTGTGATAAAACGGCCTTTTCCTGTTCCAATCTCGATATGAAGCGGCTGGTTCTGATCGAATGCTTCATTCCACTTTCCTTTATATTTTTCAGGTTCAGAAATTACATATTGAGGGTATTCGGCTAATTTATCCTTAGCCCATGGTTTATTTCGCTGTCGCATATTGACACTCCCAAAAATTAATATCGTTCAAACAATATCATGCAAATTGCAGTGATGCAACTTTATTTTTCTTTGGCTTAGTTTACCCATTTATAGGCTAAACAAATAAATGCCACTATGCCCCATGAATAAATAGAAAAAGGAATCCACAACCTAGATGTGAATTCCTTTTGTTTTGTATCTTCAGATTCAGGAAGAAAGGGTGTTTTCAATGCCGCTTGGACAGCAGGACCAATTAAATTTATTAAAAGATATATTAAGCAATCATCAGACAGATTGCTGTGGCTCTGTTTCAGAATGTGAACAATTGGAACGGCTTGTTAAATCTTTAATGGTAAATGGAAATATTAATCAAAATGTCAAAACAGTATTAGAAGAAATTTATGAATACAGCCAGCATGGCATAAATTCTTCCCAATTGGATAATCACATAGAATCACATCAGAATGAATTATCTCAATGGGTTCATGAGATCGATCAGCTTTCCTGAGTTTAAAGGAGCTCATCCAAATAGGATATCCACTTATCCATTTCCTGGTACCTGAATTTATTTTTATGCCACTGAATGGACGTAAGTGTTTGGGCGATGACGTACCATTTCATGCGGAGCATCAAGTCATCCGTCAATTCGATGCCATAACGCTTTACCCAATTAGACCACTCTTCTTGAGGGATATACCAATATAACAGCATCCCTAAATCTATGGCTGGATCCGCTATCATAGCACCATCCCAGTCAATCAGGTACAGCTGGTTGTTTTCCGAAAGCAGCCAGTTGTTATGATTTACATCGCAATGGCAAACCGTTTTATCCTGACATTGTATATTGGCGACCTCATTCTTAAGGAATTCAATCGACTGAATAACCGCCCTCTGCTGCTTTAAATCGGAATCCAATTCTTCCTCGATCATATGCAATAATGTTTCCGGCTGCAGCGGTGATTTTCCAAGCCTGGTCAGCATCCCCAGTAAAGGTTTAGAAGAATGAATTTTTTTCAGCAGCTTAGCAACTCTTTCCTGATTCATGTCGGAAGCTTTAAGCTCTCTCCCATTTAGCCATTGCTGCGCAGTAATAACATCCCCATTCTCCATCCTTTTCGTCCATACAAGCTTCGGGACAATCCCTTCAGCAGACAGAACAGCCAGAAATGGCGAGGAATTCCTTTTTAAAAATAGCCTTTGCTCTTCATGCTGGGCATAAAAGGCTTCCCCCGTCGCACCTCCGGCGGGAATAATCTCCCAGTCATGTCCAAATAAATGTTCCAAAGTTGTTCACCTGCAATTAGTAAGCCATTTTGTCAAACAGCTATAGTTGAAAAACATAAGCCCTGATTTTGGCAATCAAACTATTCTGCAAAGCCGATCTGCAGAAAAGCTATCTATACCGAATAAGCAAAAAACTCGTATGCATTATGGGTTATATTCAAAATCATTCATAAGCACATAAAAAGCCTGTTAATCCGGTAAAGCAAATTAAGCACCTATACCACACAGGGTAAACAGGCGAAATACATTTTATATGAGACTGCCTCTTAATAGGCATAAATTGTTGATATCGTAAAATAAAAAAAGAGCTATTGATGCAAGTTCCTCACAATAGCCATCTTTATAAATTTTATTCTTACTGGCTTTTTTCGTCAAGTGCATCTATTTAGGTTTCCGGAATATCCGTGAAAAAATGGAGAAAAAACTTCCCCAGCCTCTATATTCCAGTAACAGAAAGGAGGAAAAACCCTAAACCTCCTTCCTGGAAATCAATACATAAGAACTTATTGGACTTAAAGTAAACTTCCCGGCAGCTCTCCCCTTTGGCATTAGCCCGGCACTTTCAGCATCCGCTAGAATTTCCCACTCACCATCCGGCAGAGAAATTACCCTTTCTGCCACAGAAGGATTAAGCAATACTGCAGCCCTTTTCCAATCGGCATTTTCATCGAAGCTGATTAAAACAAAACCAATCAAAGGGGCGCTTACGTCCATAAAGCGCATGGATTTCCGGATTAAATCTGCACTGGAAAGCCTGAAGAGCGGAATATTTTTTCTAATCTCAATGATCCCTTTAATATATTCAACATTATCCGAGTAACGGCTCTTTCTCTTCCAGTCCAGCTTATTAATGGAATCCGGGGCACGGTAACTGTTTCCATTTCCCTCTTTCGTCCTAAAAAATTCCTGGCCGCTGTGCAGAAATGGTATTCCCTGAGAAAGAAGGACAATGACTGTTGCCAGGCGGTGTTTTCTTTGCTGAATGTTTTCTTCCAACCCTTCAGTGCATACAAGGATTTTATCCCAAAGAGTATGATTGTCATGCGATTCCACATAATTTACGGATTGTGAAGGAGAATTGAAAATTCCCTTTTCTTTTTTTTCGAGGCCGATGCTGCCTGCCAATACATGCTTTGCGGCTTCATAGTAATGTTCATTTCCTAATGCGTATCCTTTATCATACAAATTAAAGGTGCTGCCTTTTATGGAATCCCGAAACCAGTCATTAAATTGGCCAATTCCAGGAAGCTTATCCTGATTGCGTATGTTTGCTTTTTGGTCATCCGGAATGGGCGTATTCAATTCCCAGCCTTCACCAATAATAACGGCAGCGGGATCAATCGAATCTGCGGTTTCCCTAATCCTGTTCATGGTTTCAATATCGAGTATACCCATTAAATCGAACCTGAATCCATCAACCTGATATTCCTTCATCCAAAACTCCACAGAATCAACAATAAACTTCCTGGCCATAAGCCGTTCTGAGGCAAAATCATTTCCTACTCCAGTGCCATTGGAAGGCAGTCCAAATTCGTTGTGGCGAAAAAAATAGCCGGGGACAATTTTTTCAAAGGAAGATTCCTCCCGGATATAGACATGATTATAAACCACGTCCATAATTACCCTTAGCCCCTCGGAATGAATAGAGTTAACCATTGCTTTTAACTCCCGTATTCTCGAATAAGGATCGCCGGGATCTGTTGAATAGCTTCCTTCGGGTGCATTAAAATGCAAAGGGTTATAGCCCCAGTTATAATCCGTTTTGGGACCTCTTTCATCTACTCCTTCAAAGTCGTGGATGGGCAGAAATTCAATATGGGTAATTCCGAGCTGCTTTACATAGGAAAGGCAGGTCGGCTCCCCGTCTCCCCCCTTGGTGCCTGCCTCTCCAGCTCCAAGGTACATGCCTTTCCTGACAGCTCCGCTGTCAGGATGGATCGTAAAGTCCCGTATGTGTGTTTCATAAATGATTGCATCTGTTGGCTGGATAAGCGCCGGGAGTTCAGGCTTCACCATTTTCGTTTTTTCCAAATCGACTATTGCCCCGTATTCGCCATTAACCGCAACAGAAACCGCATAAGGATCAACCGCTTCTCTCCATTCAAGATTTACACAGACAAGGAAGGAATATAAATAACGATCAAGATTGCCAATAACTTCACAGCTCCAAACTCCTTTTTCCCCTCTGGCCATCTCGACAGTTTGAGCTTCATCATTTCGATTTGCTTTAAGCTTAAGCTTCACTTTTGTTGCAGTAGGTGCCCAGAGCCTGAAAATCGACTTTTCTTCCGTATAAGAAAAACCAAGTGGACCTTCATAGAAAAATTTCTTATCAAATTGCTCCGTTCGAATAACGGCCCCCATTTGCAGATCCGTTTTCCCGCCATATTCATCCACTATCCAGTACTGTTCCCCTATTGACAGCTCCCGGTCTATCCGGCATGTATATTTTATGGAATCCTCAATAGGCAAGCTATTCAGTATGTCCATTGGAATTTCTTCTGTACCTGCCAGCAGGAAAAACCTTGATGAACGTCCCTGATGATATTGGAAAGGAAGTAAGATCGTAATGATGTGCATTTCATCTAAATATGCATAATAATTTCGTTCAATCGATATCATTTCGAGCTCATCTCCTTTACTTCCGCTTCTTCTTCAAAAGAACAGGAAGGGCATTCCTGCATACAGATACTGTCATCGGAGTAAATCCCAAGAATTCCCCATCCGCATGGGCTGGGATAGGCTGCGAGGACCGAATGCTGATCTCTTTCCCCTGAAAAACTGCAACCTCTTTAAGAACGATATGCTTCCCATTAAATACTGAAGAAAAAACAAACAAAAGCTTTACCCTTGATATATTGTGGACAACCGTAAGATTTAGAATACCGTCAAAAGGATTGGCATTAGGGGAGATTTTCATTCCGCCTCCATAAAAAGGCTGATTGGATACGGTTATAAACCACGCAGAATCAAAGAAGTGCTTTTTTCCATCAATCTCGACTTCAAGTTTCGAGCACTTATAAGTAAACAGTTCTCTTATCAGGAAAAGGACATAAACGAATTTGCCCAGTGATAATCGATTTAAATGCCCTTTTACTTTTGAACTGTTAACTTTTTTTGCAATTTGGGCATCGAAGCCAGCACCCATATTATTAATAAAATATGTTTCTTTTTCTCCTGTGTGCCTAATCAAACCCATATCCGCTCTGACCGGCTGGATTCCCGTTATAATCGCATTTAATGCAGCTTCTGGATCTTTAGGAAGGCCAAACCCGCGCGAAAAGTCATTTCCTGATCCTCCAGGGATGAATCCAACATTCACATTTAGGTACATGGCAGCACCATTTACAACTTCATGAAGAGTTCCGTCCCCGCCAACCGCAATAAGATCCAATCTCTTTCCTCCGGCTTTTTCAGCATAAGATCTGGCCAGTTCCTTTGCATGTCCGCGATATTCTGTAAAGCTGGCAGAATAAGTAATGTTTTCCTGCTTTAGCACCTGTTGAATTTTCAGCCAGACTTTTTGGCAATAACCGTTTTTGGCCTGCGGATTAATGATAAAAATGGCGGGTTTCATATTAAGCATTCCTCAGCAGCAGCTGCTGTATATTTACTCATTTGGATTCTCCCATTCCAGCCTTTTTATGGATGTAGTCTGGCAATATTGAAGCAAGGCCTGGGCTCCCTTAAGCTGGACATGCTTGAGAGGAAAACGCTGGTTTCTCATTGTTTGAAACCATTTCTCATAACCTCGCTTTTCTATAAGCTGAACGTCAAAAGGGGCCGTCGGATAATCAATATAACCGTTTCGGCACAGGACGGCCTTATGAATCGGCAAATCAATATCATGGAGCTCAAATATTTTGCCGACAATTTTTTCTGTCCTGTTTAACGCGAGCAAAGGATTAAGAAATTTTTTTTCCCCCGCTGATCCCTTTTTAGTCCAGAATCGATCCTTTGACCCTGCAAATACTGCCAAATCCTCCTCCTCCAAAAAGCTGATGCACCAGGTATCTGTCGGACTTATTAAGATGGATTCTGTTTCAACAGGTGCCTGTTTCAGCAAAAAGACAGGATTGTACATGGTAAGATACGTATCCGGAAATCTTTGCAGGAAGTATTTTAGCTTTTCATCATAATAGTATCGCTTATCAGGAAATGATTTTTCTGTTAAAGTGGATGTAGCCCATTTCATTTGAAAACGGTAAAGCTGATCGAGAAAATGATGTTTTAAATTCTCAAGCGTATCTAGATGCGCCGTAAAGGAAGCTTCAAATGCAAATTCATCTTCTATTTTTTCTTCTTTGCTATATTCTTCAGCACTATAGTCTTCTTCTTCCTTTTTTCCGCGCTTTAATAGACTCTTTAACTTACCCATAAAAGGTTCCTTCTCTTCATCAGGCCAGCCACTGCTGATGTTTGAAAGCTGGGGCTCCGGGTCAAATCTGTATAATTCATTTGATTCCCATGCCTTATGCCACTTTTCCCATTGTTGCTTCTTCAGCCTGACAAACCTGGAAGGATAAACAAAAATATCCTGTTCATACCGTGAAACATAGTCCTGCAATTTAATTAACTGTCCCATTTCTCCTAGCCCTGCTTTCGTAAAAAACTTCTATATATATAAATTGCTTTTTTAATCTAGGGGATGTTGTTTTCCGCTGCAGAACTTAAGCTTCCGCTAAGGCCGCAGCTTTTCGTACTATTTTGCTTTTAAGGTTTCCCATAAGCAGATTTTACCCGCAGGACTTTGAAAGCATCCCCGAACAAAACACCGCACGAAGGAAGTGCAAATGCCTTCAAGATTTTTTCCACCTTCTGCTCTCAGCACCGCTAAATCGATGATGAGCTTAACAGCAAAAATTTTTTATAAGGTATGTATATCATTTTATTCGGCCAAAAGCGGAAAGATGGCAATACTTTCGTATTTTGGTGTTTTGTCTAAGTGTGTACGGTAAAGGACCACCTCTGCAGCGTCAAATTCAAGTGCCTTTTCCTTAAAAGGATTATATTGATCAATTGAGCTTTTTTGAAATGCCTCCGTACCCACCCATTTTCTTGCCAATGTGATATGGGGCTTAAAAGGCCTTGTCTCTAATTCAAACCCCGCATCCTGGCATGCGGAAAAAACCTTATCCCTTACAACATGGAGCCTTTCCTCACACTCAGTGTCGCACCAAAAAATTCTTGGTGAACTTTCTTTTCCAAAAATGCCTAAGCGATTGATGAATAGCGGGAATGCCTTAGTGCCTTCGAGTGAATCGGCCACTAACTTTCCTGCTGTATTAAGCTTGTGCTCAGGCGCTGATCCAAGAAATGCTAATGTAATATGATAATCCTCATGATGAACCCAGCGGCTAAAGGGCAATTTTTCTTTCAGCTCTTTACAATATTCATTGAGTTGTTTCTTTGTCTCGGAAGGCAATTTTACCGCAAAGAAAAAATGCGCATTATCATGATTTCCCACTTGACTCTACCTCCATATTTTTTCCTATTTTATCAAACATCACTTAAAATTGGCAGATACTTTATAACTGCCATCCAACTCTCGTATATTTTTGGCTGTGTTAAAGCTTATTGTTGATTGGAGCGGAAGGTGCTAATCCCGCGAAAATGCTATCGTATTTTCTTACGACGCGGTGTTCATTCGAGGAAGCTTATTCAATGTCCTGCGGGAGAAGCGTGTCAGCGGGAGACCCCGCAGTTGCGAATGCACCGAGGAGCGTCGGACCGCCCGCTGAACGCTTGAGTGCCTCGTGCTGAAATCAACAGACAAATTTAACAGAGCCATATTTTTATAAACCTAAAACCCTTTGATTTGATTGGAATAGTCTGTTTTAGGTATGATGAATAGGATAAAACATAATTATAGATTTCCTATTAATGGATGGAATTAAACGGAGCCACACAAAATAAAAGCATCACCTTTATTGAAAGGGAGAGACAGATGAAAATAGTCAATAACCTTGCAGATTTAATAGGCGATACCCCGCTTGTAAAATTGAATAGGCTTGCTCCTGAAAATGGTGCAAGCATTTACGCAAAGCTTGAATTTTATAATCCCAGCAGAAGTGTAAAAGACCGTGCTGCCTTTAACATGATTGTTGAAGCAGAGAAAGCTGGCAAATTAAAACCAGGCTCAACCATTATCGAACCGACAAGCGGAAACACAGGCATTGGCCTTGCGATGAATGCTGCAGCCCGCGGCTATAAAGCAATTCTTGTTATGCCGGATACGATGACAGCTGAGCGCATTAATCTTTTAAAAGCTTATGGTGCAGAAGTCGTCCTGACGCCTGGGGATGACAAAATGCCGGGTTCCATAAAGAAAGCAAATGAACTGGCTGAAGAAATACCAAACAGCTTTGTGCCGATGCAATTTGAAAACAGTGCAAATCCGGATGCGCATAGGCATTCGACCGCTCTGGAAATCATCGACGGCATGAAACAACTTGGAAAAAATCTTTCCGCATTTGTTGCTACCGCAGGAACAGGCGGGACCATAACAGGGACTGGCGAAGTTCTAAAAGAGCATTATCCCGGTCTGGAAGTTCATGTTGTGGAGCCAAAGGGCTCACCTGTATTATCTGGCGGACAGCCCGGAAAGCATAAACTTGTCGGCACAAGCCCCGGGTTTATTCCGGAAATATTAAATACGGATGTTTACGATGAAATTCATCAAATTAAAGATGAAGAGGCATATGAGACAACGCGCCGAATGGCAAGGGAGGAAGGCATTCTTGTCGGGCCATCGTCAGGAGCAGCCTGCTTTGCTGCCATCCAGTCAGCAAAAAGGCTAAAGCCGGAAGATGTTGTCGTATTTATCGTCTGCGATACAGGAGAGAGATATCTATCCAGCGACCTTTTCCAATTTGAATAAACAGACTTGAAAACCCCGGGAGCTGCCCCGGGGTTTTCAGTGTGGCTATTGCTATGTTATCTTAATTTAACCGTCAGACTTCCGCACTGCTCTTCAATTTCTTTCTCAAAAAGATCTTGCAAAGCCTTTGTGACTGGTCCTGGACTTCCGCTGCCAACAGGCTTCCCTTCGATCTCAATGATAGGTGTAATTTCAACAGACGTGCTGGACATGAATACTTCATCTGCCAGTTTTAAGTCTTCCAGTGTAAAAGCTGTTTCTTGAAGCGCAATTCCATTTGTATGGCATATTTCATTGATTTTGCGGCGGGTTATACCGTTAAGAATCAAGTTTGTTGCTGGATGTGTGTAAACCTTGCCGTCCTTTACAATAGCAATATTTGAGGAGCTTCCTTCTGTTACCGTGTCACCGCGATGCTGAATAGCTTCATAGCAGCCAGACTGTGCCGCTTTTTGCTTAGCCATGATGTTGCCTAACAGATTAAGGCTTTTTATATCACAGCGGAGCCAGCGCACATCTTCAACTAAAAGTGCTTTAACACCATTTTTCATGCTTTCAACAGGCCTTGAAGTTTCACGTGTATAGGCTGTGAATGCAGGAAGCACATCTGCACCAGGATAAGCATGATTTCTCGGCGAAGCGCCTCTTGTAAATTGCATATAAACAATACCCAGTTCCAGTTTATTTTTCACAATCATCTCTTTAAGCAGCTGCTTTAGCTCTTCAACGGAATAGGATATGTTCAGCTCTATTTTCTTTCCGCTTTCCAGAAGCCGCTCAAGATGCTCTTCAGCGGTGAACATTTTGCCATTGTATACGCGGATCACTTCATAGACGCCATCCCCAAATTGATAGCCCCGGTCTTCAATATCGACCTTTGCTTCGGAACGATTAATAAATTCCCCATTCAAAATGACATATTCCATACTCACTGCCACTCCCCGTATCTGGTTTCTTTAAATAAGCTATTTGCTTTTTATCTCAAATCTTTCCGCCATCATATCAGGTTTTAAGTCTATTTCGCAAGCTCATATATAGCCTGCGCATAAATTGCTGTTGCTTTTAACAGGTCTTCGATAATCATATATTCATCTTTTTGATGGGCAATGTCTTCCCGCCCTGGAAATAGCGGGCCAAAAGCAACTCCAGACTTCAACGAGCGCGCATAGGTGCCTCCCCCGATGGATAACAGCTCTGCCTTTTCTCCTGTCTGCTGTTCATATACTTTTTTCAATGTTTGAATCAGGAAATCATCCTCTTCTACATGATGAGGCTTCGAATCAGTAAAGTTTTCCAGTCTGAAATGCTCTTTGTCAATTAAGGATTGCAGCTTGACCTTTGTTTCTTCCATATCAGTTGTAACAGGATAACGCACATTAAAGCAGAGACGGCCTCCATTTTCCTTTGTATATGACAGTTTGCCGACATTGACGGTTAAATCGCCCGTAATTTCATCCGCATATGCGATCCCCAGCTTCCTTCCTCTGGAATCATCACAAAGGTAGCGGGTTACAAACTCAAAGTATTGGCATGCCTGATTATCTATCTGAAGGGAGGCAAGAAATGATGCCATTAGAATGCCGGCATTTTTCCCATTATCAGGTTCCATGCCATGTGCGGACACTCCCTTAAGCTCGAGGATCAATTCTCCATTATCAATGTAATACTTTCCTTCCAGCTCCGTCTTTTTGAGAAAATCAATATACCTTTGAACTACTTCAGTCTGCTCAAAATGAACAACAAGGCTTGCTCTTGCAAAATCCGGAACCATGTTATACCTTCTGCCAGACTGAAATGAGATTACTTCAGCCAATACCTCTTTTTCTGTTTCTTTGCAGGTTCCAGTCTGGACGAGATCGAAATCAGAGATTCCCTTTTCCGCGTATATGATTGGGAAATCAGCATCTGGAGCAAATCCCATTGACGGCATTTCTTCATGTTTAAAGTAATGTTCCACACAGCGCCAGTCACTTTCCTCGTCTGTCCCAATTATCATACGGACACGTTTGCTTAAAGGCAGCTCCATTTCCTTTACGATTTTCATGGCATAATAAGCGGCCATCGTTGGGCCCTTATCGTCTATTGCCCCTCTGGCAAAAATCTTGCCATCGCGAATTTCTGCATCAAATGGATCGCTTGTCCATCCGTCTCCTTCAGGAACAACATCAACATGGCAAAGTACTCCCACAATCTCTTCGCCTTCACCAAATTCAAGATGTCCTGCCAGATTTCCAACATTTTTCGCTGTGAAGCCATCCTTTTCGCCTAAATCCAGCATAAAATCCAGAGCCTCTTTGACACCCTCTCCCAGCGGTGCCTCCTCTGCGGCGTTTTCTTCATCCAGGATACTTTTAATTCTCAGAAGTTTTTGTGTATCTTGAATTAAAGTATCTTTTCTTTGATCAACTTCTTTTTTCCAATCCAGCACGTTCATCAAATTTCCTCCTTATTATTGATCTGCTGCCAATTTTGAATATGTATCATGATCACAAATAATATATAAAATGGCTCCTTGTGGTATTTTCTCATCCAGCCGGCGGTTAATATTCATATCCTGGCCCGAGCTGATTAAGGTTGCCCCCTGCTCAAGCAATTGATGAAAAGCATCCCGGTAGGTTACCCACTTCGCTGATGCAGGAATCTGATATAAATCCTCCCCCACTTCACGGCTCATCAGCTGTGAATAGATCGTAGTCGCTCCATTGGAAAGGACTGCCTGTGCAGCCATTCTCGAGATCATTTCATCAGAAATGATAAATTCATCAACCGAAACATGCTTAAACAGATCCATATGTTTTTCAACCTTTAATTCAACTGTGATGTGAAGATCGCCTGCAAGACGCTCAATACCAGTAGCAATTAATAAAGATTTCCCATCTGTCAGCTGGTTATCTTCAATCGAGTCATCAGCAAATATGATAACACTTTTAGCTTCTTTAATATTGGCCATTTCAAGTACTGCCTCATCAGCTGCATCTCCATGGACAAAATGGACATTATCATGTTTGACCGGCGTTTTGTCCAGCATGGCAATGAGCACAATCTCTTTTCCAGGATCAGCCAGCCTGATTTCTTCCAAAGCATGCTCCGCTTTTTTAGACCAGCCTGCAACTACAATATGATTTTTCCCATTATAACTCATTTTCCCCTCCTCCTGCTTAATACGGAATTGAGCAAAGCCTTCTACTAATTTTCCAATTACAATTCCGATCAGGCCAATTCCGATCAAGTACAAAAATACAGCATAAACTCTTCCGGCAACTGAGACAGGATAAAAATCGCCATACCCGACAGTGGTTACTGTCGTCATAACCCACCAAAAAGAATCAAAGTAATTCGTAAAGGTCCCAGGTTCTATAAGAGTCATAAGAATGGTACTAAACAGGATCAAAAATCCGCTTGAAATAAAAATCAGCAAGTTATTAAGCGTGTATAGCTTCTTAAGAAATCTCCTAAATAAAATGGTTCATCCCTCCTTCTGCAACAATAACATTATAAAGTGCTTCCATCAGTGGGGGGCTTTCATTCCCCACCGATGGTTAGGGCCCGTATGATGCGGATCACTCAGACGCTGCCGCAGGACAAGGAAAGCTGCGGCAAATCCATACATCGTATTGACCGAAAGCGTTAGCTTATGGGAGGACGTGGCGTATTAGTCTGATTTCTGGTAATTGGGCTTTTACGGGCAGTTTGATCCCCCTCCTAATCCTTTATGATTCCCTCGAAAGCCTTGAAGTGGAGGTCTAACTGCCCGTTAATGCTAAATAAAGAATTATAGCTGCAGTATCCTCCAATTATGAATCCCCTATTCCACAAGGACTCCAAATTGGGGCAGAAAGATCAGCCAGCATGCCAAAAACAGTCCTAAAATGATAATAGCAAAAGAGAAGAGCGCCAACACAGTCCTTTTCCTTGCTGTAAAATAGAAATCCATTTCACTATACCTTTTGGCAAGCGGATGTGACATGATAGCCTTATCCCAAGTAATGGACAGCCATGAATAGGTTAAAAACAGAAATATACACAGCACAATTCCTTTTATCCATAATGGCGGAATCACAATGATGCCTGCAGCGCTTATGGATATGATTTGAAAATAGCTGACAATATACGATGGATTGCGGATAAAGATCTTTAGAAATAATTCAGCAAGCCCGGTAACGGGTGTCCTATTTCTAAAAATCCGTTTTGATTTCCGGAATAGAAGAGGTTTTGTCCGCATGGAAAAAGCAGGCTTTTCCATTTCAGGCGCCATCATAAAAATCCATTTAATATACTTTGTTTTTTCCTCCTGTTCCTGTATTATTTCATAATCTATAGCTGAGACCCTATTTAATAGCCGGAATACTCGCATAATAGTGCCAGCAAGGAGTACTGCTGCTGTCATGTAAACCGCTAAATCGGCTCCAAGGTCCCAAAGGGAATAAACGAGCTGGGAGAACCAGCTAAATAAGACAAACACCAAAAACCTTATAATATATTTTTTAAGTTTTCCTTCGATCCTTTTTAAATGATAGGAAACTGACATAATCGTCCACTTCAATATAATGAAAAAAATCAGCAGAGCAATAATTTGCCTCTCATCCAAAAAATAACTATTCCTTAAAAAGGGAAGAAGAAGAACAATCATTCCTGCAGTCCCCGCTGCCTGAAAAAGAAATGAATAGGCAAATCCCCATCTTCTCATTCCCAAATAGAGATTTCTATTCTTAACAAGAAACACTTTATCAGCTTCCTGTACAAATGGCCGGATATTTCCCAGCCATGAAAAAATATATAGCAAAAAGAAAAGCAAAAACATAGGCAGGCTTCCAGCCCATTCTGGTGTTTCAATCCACCAGGAACGGTAGACCATTGTAAAAATAGCCGCTCCCGGAACAATGAGATACACGATAATCGTCCAATCCGCTATAGACCGAAGGACGCCATATTGATACTTCCAGCTCCTGATTAGCCTTCGAATAAATAGATCTCTACTCTTCATTGACTGTTTCCTCAGCAATATGATGGAAGCAATCGTAGAGTGTGCCTGCCGGAAGGCCGCATTGTCCCCTTATCTCATCCAATGTGCCTGAGGCTTTCAGCACGCCTTCATGCACAATTAAAAATCGGCTGCAAACCTTCTCTGCGGTATCCAGAACATGTGTGGACATAAGAACTCCTGCGCCTCTTTGCCTCTCTTTTTCAATAGATTCAAGAAACAGTTTCATAGCATTCGGATCAAGGCCAATAAACGGTTCATCAATAATATAAATATCAGGGCTGGCAATCATGGCAAGAATCAGCATGGCCTTTTGCTGCATTCCTTTCGAATAAGAACCAGGAAACTTATGGGCATGTTCAGACAGCTTATACTGATTTAAAAGTTCATCTGCCCTATCCTTGTATTCATGATCCGGAATTCCTTCTACAGCAGCCATAAAATCCATATGCTCCCATAGTGTAAGTTCTTCGTAAAAAACAGGGCGTTCAGGAATATAAGAATATTTAACCCCTTCCTGAAAATCTACTAATCCCTTCTTATGCTCCAGCAGCCCCAGAATCGTTTTAATGGTCGTGCTTTTTCCGGCACCATTTGGCCCAATAAGGCCAATTAATTCGCCTTTCTTTATTTCGAAATGAATATTATGTATAATCGGGATCTCATTTTCATAGCCTGCAGAGATAATATCTACATTTAATAAGTTCATAATACCCTCCTCCTGACTATACTTACGGGTAAGATTGGAAAAGGTTTACTTTTTTTTGATATTCTTTTAAAATATTGTCTCCTGTTTTAATTCCTGCTGCACGCACTCTCTTTCCGCAGGCTTCCAGCGCTCCCTGGCCTATTACGCCATTGGGGTCTCTCTTGACCTTCTGCAGGACTTTGAGCGAGTAAACACCCCTTCATGGTCTCTCCAATCAAGACAGTGTTCAAAAATCGCTTTAACAATCCTGAAAAATTTTGAATGCATGCACAAAAAAACTGCCCCAGCAAGGAGCAGTGTTATCATTGCTGAAGCAATTCCAGCAATTCTTTATTATCAAAGTCTTTCGCGTAATCATAGGCTGTGTAGCCCTCTGAATCTTTCAGACCCGGATCCGCACCGAACTCAAGGAGAAGCTTAGCCATTTCAACGTCTTCATTAAATACAGCACTCATTAAAGGAGACGAATCATAGCTATCCAGCGTGTTGGGGCTGGCACCATTTTTAAGAAGCAAAGAAGCACTCTCCAAGTGGCCATTATAAACAGCCCAATGAAGGGCAGTGGAGCCCTCTGCATCTGTTTCCTCAATATCAGCACCCTCTGCAAGCAAAGAATGAATCATGTCCGTATCATTTTCACTTGCTGCATTCATCAAAGGTGTAGCACCTTCAATTCCCATAACAAATTCAGTCCATAAATCCAGCTTTTCCATTGATTTAAAACCAATCCATATTCCCGAAGCGAGAATAGTTAACGAAAGAATCGAACCAGCAACCCCCAGCCAGACTTTACCCTTAGGCTCTTCTATGTCAGGTGTCGCATCCTCGGCAAAAAACTTGGATAATGCATAAATTCTTTTTGGGAGATGCGGGTGGGTTGATAATTTTTCATTTAGCCACACAAAGAAGCCAGTCTCTGTTCGAATCTGCTCCATATATGCCTGTTTGTCGACCTCATGATAAAGATCTTTTCCAATTGCAAGCATGGTTAATGCATCTCTTGATGATTCGAGTGATTGTATATAAAAAGCTGCATAGCGATCACAAGTATATTCGCAAGCTCTTAAATAAGCATTTCCAAGAAAGGGAACCCACATGGCAGGGAGAAGGAGAATGCTTATGAGAACGTGTTTTCTTTTTAAATGAGCAAATTCATGGGCAAGGACGAACAGTACTTCCTTTTCTGACCCTTTCTCAACCAATTCAAAAATGCCGGAATATAATACAACCATATTTTTTCTAAAAAACCTGGCTGCAAAGGCATTTAAAATACCTTGCGACTCTATCACATAAATATCAGGCAGTTTTGCAAGCCCCATTTCCTTTGCGGTTAACACTGCTTTTTCATATATTTCTGGAAACTGCTTTTCACTGATTCTTACTCCATTCCTTCTAATGCCGCCCATCATGATTCCATGGAGCAGGACAGAAACAGCTATGACTGCAATAATAATGATAATCCCAACGATTGAGAATGCGAGAAAAATATAAGATAAAATACTAAATAAAACGACAAAGGCAAAATAAATATTCTCTTTCGGATGTACCAGCCGATCCCTCAGGGAATGCCACTCCATGATGCTCTCTTCCTTTCCTAGTCCTTTTAATTCACCCATTGATTATAATCAAAAAATAAATTTTTAGGATATAGAAAAATTTCTCAATGTTTTTGAATCTTCAGTACATATTACAAGCCCCCTATACCATAAGGTATAGTAATAAGCCCTTTCCCTATGATGTTTAACAATTAGGATTTAGGGAAAATGAACATACATTAAAAAGGAGGGGGATGTACAGACTATAAATGTGGGTGCATTATAAAAATTTTGTAAATTTGTACCCTTAAAGTAGAAATTATCAGATAATAGCGTTACAATATAGTCAGAGGTATGACATCTAGACTAAAAATAACCAGAATACAAAGGAGTTGTCTGGGGAAAAGAAAACTACATACTTTTGAGGGGGATATCCCTTCAATGTAGCTGTCGGTTGCAGGGAATTTGCCATGGGGTTTGAAAAAAGGATAGGGAGTGGTTTTTTGAAACCTTCAACTAACCGGATGTTAAACCGTGTAAAATCCGTCTACATGTTTATCAGTAAGCGCGGAACTGTAACAACTCAGGAGCTTGTAGAGGAATTTGGTATTACTCCTCGCACCATACAACGAGATTTGAATGTCCTGGCCTATAATGATTTGGTTAAAAGCCCAAGCCGAGGCAAATGGACCATTACACAAAAGAAAGTAAAGATGTCTTCTTAGCACAAAGTATAACTAACATAATAGATTGAAAAAAATCGCCCCTTTTAGGGCGATTTTTTTGTCTTTACTTCACCTCATAATTCATCAGCATTTCCACTTCTTCTGTCAATTCCCGGTACTCTCCAAGTTCCAAGGTTTCATCAAGCTCGAGCGGGCCCATTGAAAGCCTCTTTAAGTAAATGACTCTCTTTCCGACTGCCTCAAACATTCTTTTCACCTGATGGAATTTTCCTTCTGTAATGGTTAATTCAATATCGGAGGTGATGCCTGACTTTACTATTTTAAGGTCTCCCGGTTTCGTTTCATAGCCGTCATCCAATATGACTCCTTTTTTAAAAGCAGCAATATCGTCATCCGTTACCTCGCTGTCAATGACAGCAAAATAGGTTTTAGGAACATGCTTCTTAGGAGAAAGCAGCCGGTGGGCCAGCTGGCCGTCATTTGTAAGCAGCAGAAGTCCTTCGGTATCCTTATCCAGACGCCCAACAGGAAACGGGGAAAAAACAAGATCCTCCATTTCGAGCAGGTCCACAACCGTTTCAAACTGGGAATCTTCAGTTGCCGAAATCACACCAGGCGGTTTGTTCATCATTAAATAAATGAATTCCTTATACTCCACTCTTTCACCATTGATAATGACAACATCCGCTTCAGGATTTACTTGATGCTTTGGATCTTTCACTTTTTCATCATTAATGGTTACGGCCCCATCCTTTAATAGCTTCTTAACATCTTTACGGCTGCCGTAGCCCAAATTGGCCAGCATTTTATCAATTCTCATGGTTGACCTCCATTCAAATTCTAATTAATGGGCTTCTGTCCATGTCACAGCCGCCCGGTTTACATAGACTAATATCATACTTTCGAATGAATGCGAAAGAGGAGATGTTCACTATGTATCCCCGCCAGCAAGGCATATATATATCCCTCTTCCCGGTTTTTCGCCAGGTTATCCTGGATATCCGAGTGGAGGGAGCACTGATAGGCGACTCGAACGCCTAGAGCGTCAGGTGGAGCGGCTTGACCGCCAGGTAGATCGGCTCAATCGAAGACTTGAGCGGATTGAAAGGCGCCTCGGAATAAGCGAAGGCGGATATGGCCAGTATTAAATGAAAGAAAGGTCTCCTTTTTTGAACTATACCCCGGATAGCGGACACTGATAAAAAAGTGCCCCTATCCGGGGTTTTTTGTGTTTCAATAGATTTAATGAATAGGGACGGAGGATTTATCATGAGTAAGAATATTTATAATGATTTCCAAATGAAAGAGCTTGAAAAGAATCCTAATGTGTTGAGGACTTCTGAAAGGTCAATCTCCTATAGTTCGGAATTTAAGATAAAAGCAGTGACGGAGTACAAAAATGGGAAAACACCATCGCAAATCTTTATTGAACAAGGCTTTGATCTTGAGATGATTGGCAAGGAACAGCCCAAACGTTGCC
>NZ_JAEL01000032.1 GCF_000518885.1 Bacillus sp. J33
CAGGGAAGCTTATTCAATGTCCTGCGGGAAGTGAGGGAAGTGGGAGACCCCGCAGGCGAAGCCGAGGAGGCTCTCATTCCTCCCCGCTGACAGCTTGAGTGCCCGTAGCGGAAATCAACGGGCAGAATTTATAAGTAAGACAACAATTTATGAGAAAAGAGCCTTTCTCTTAAAATTCTACGATATTATTATATTTCGCTTTCTGACATTTATAGATCAGCATTTCATTCGCCAATTTTTGCGGTTTCCGGGCAGACTAACACATCCTTATTGTGACGGCCTATAATACATGATATAAAGATAAACCGCCCGCCATCCATCTATCTAAATCGAAATCTTGTGATAAAATATGACAAATTATCCATATAAAAGAACTGCTGAAATCCTTATAATGGTATTAAGATTTTTCATTGGTTATGCCCACCCAAAGAAGGGAGCTGCGAACGATGCCAATAGACCATACAAAAAACATGCTTGAAACGTTAAAGTATTATTGCGACAGCGAAATAACCCAAACGTTTTCTAAAAACCAGACACAAATTTTGTCTGTCTGTTATATGAAAGAGTCTCGCTTATTTGAGATTACTTATAAAGAAACTTTAATGACTGAAACCTATTCTACTATTGATTCAGCTGCAGCTGCGATTGAGGAAGCAATTAGAAATCATTGACCTCACTTTTTCCCCTTAATTTCTTCATCTTTTATCCCTGTACAAAAAGACGCAGCATAACTGCGTCCATACTCATTTAATCAAACGTTTGATTAAATGTTTCTCTTATTAAAAACTACTGTACAGCTTTTTCAACCTGAAGCACTTTCTTGATTTCCCTGCTGTCTTTTGCCAGAATGTCTTTCACGTTTGGACCAAACAACACCAGTGAAGCCTCCATCTCGATCATATCGGCAGATTCCCTCAAAACATCCGGTAGTCCACCTCGCTTCGAACAGTGAAACCATCCCTTATCCGTTTTACTCTAACTAGATTAATATTCCTAAAGCCCTCTTGTTTTGCCGCCCTATGAACAAAGCTCTGCCGTTTTAGGAAATTAAGTTTAAATGCTAACCAAGCTTTCCTTAATAGTGCTGACAATGAAAGAAAAGTCACTCTCTGTAATGCTTAATGGAGGTGCAAGCTGTAATACATTAGTAAATCCTGCAACGGTATCACCGTTTTTTCCAATAATGAGTCCTTTTTCTTTACAAGCATTAATTACTTTGTTCACCTTTTCAATTGCTGCTGGTTCTTTCGTTTCCTTATCTTCAACCAGCTCGATACCTATTAGTAAACCTTTCCCGCGAACATCACCAACATTTGGGTGCTCTTTTACATCTTCAAGTTCACGTAAAAGTCTTTCTCCCAATTGTTTTGAGCGTTCAATTAAGTTGTCGTTTTCTATAATTTCTAAATTCTTCAAGGCAAGAGCACAAGCTGCAGGATTTCCTCCGAACGTATTTACATGGCGGAAACGATTATACGCATCGTTTCCTGAGTACGCCTCAAAAATCTCTCTTTTAACGGCTGTTGCTGATAGTGGGAGATATGCGCTTGTAATCCCTTTCGCCATTGTAATAATGTCGGGTTTCACGCCATAATTCATAAATCCGAACGGCTTTCCAGTCCTGCCGAATCCGCATATCACTTCATCACAAATAAGTAACGCACCATGCTTTTCACAAATCTCTTTCACTTTTTTCATATATCCATCTGGAGGTATTAAACATCCTCCTCCTGTAATAATCGGCTCCATAATCACACCGGCAATGGTTTCACTAAGCTCCCATGTCATAACACGGTCAATCTCTAGAGCGCTTTCGAGTGTATGAATATCATTGGGATTTCGATAAATATCAGGTGGTGCAACATGAATAAATCCTTGGCCTAATGGTTCATATTTATATTTTCGTTCAGCTTGACCAGTTGCCGCAAGAGCTCCCATTGAATTGCCGTGATAAGCTCGATAACGGGAAATAAATTTATAGCGTCCGTGACTCCCAGTTTGCTGGTGATATTGACGGGCAATTTTAAACGCCGTTTCATTCGCTTCCGACCCGCTGTTAGAGAAGAAAATGACGTAATCATCACCAAGCCATTCATTTAATTTTTCCGCTAATTTTATTGCCGAAATATGACTTTGTGTTAAAGGATAATACGGCATCTCTTTTAGTTGTTCAAATGCTGCTTCCGCAAGCTCTGTCCGGCCGTACCCAACATTTACACACCAGAGGCCGGACATACCGTCTAAATATCGATTTCCATCAATATCTGTTAACCAGGCACCTTGAGCTTTTTTTATAACTAAATTCGAGGAGCTTGGGGCAGATCCCCTCATCGCATGCCAAATATACTTTTCATCTTTTTTTTGCAGTTCTTTTGTTTGTTCGGTCGTTTGCACAAACATCAGCTCCATTTAATCTTTTTTATCAGGCATCATCTTCACCTGTTTCAAATAAAATTCGGAGTTCCGCGGAAAGCTTGAAAAGAAAACGTTTCACCATACTATTTCAGTACTGCAGCAACTTCAACGCTACATTCATCACCTCAGGTCCCATTTCGTCTCCTGGTAAAACAGCAATCTTAAACTCTTTCATTACTCATCTCTTAAAAAGTTCAAGGCTGCTGTCCGATAAATTTCTGTCGTTTCTGCGAGCTCTTCTACATCGACATATTCATTAATATGGTGCGGTATTTCCCGATCCCCAGCTCCAATCGTAACAATTGGTATCCCCGCTAGATGGAGAAACGTTCCATCAGTTGCACCTGGAACACCGTTATAGATAGGCTCTTTTCCTAATACGTCCTTGACAGCTTTTGCAACAGATTGCACTAATGGGTTTTCTTTATCTGTTAATGTCCAAGGCCTATCTTTAATCACTTCAAAATCTGCTTTAAAAAAAGGATCCTCTTTTTCCAGCCGATTAAAGATTTCTTGAATTTCTTCCCGTAACTGCTGATGATCCTGACCTGGAACGGTTCGAATATCCAATGTTGTCATACATTGGTCTGGAACTACATTTATTTGTGCATCACCGTGGACAGGTGATTTTATGATGGTCGGTGTAATACTTGGCCACCCTAACATTGGGTGATTGCCAAGGCGCTCCTTTTCACGAGCTTCTAGGCGTTCAAGCTCACAAATTAATTTAGCCATTCTAGTATTTGGGTTTATTCCACTTAATGGGATCGCCCCATGTGCCATTTTCCCATGCACATGAATGACAACCCTCATTGCCCCTTTCTGCGTAATGCAAACTTGATTTTCCTCTGGCTCACAAATGATTGCTCCATCCACCCCATCTGCCCAGCCTCTTTGAATAAAGTGCTTAATACCAATCATCATTCCTTCTTCGTCACACGGAATGCACAGGATAATTTTCCCGGAAAAATCCTCCTTATCTTGTAACAAGGAGTGGACAGCCGTAATCATACAGGATAAATTTCCCTTCGTATCATTTGTCCCTCTTCCATACATTCTTCCATTTACAATCTCCGCATCGAAGGGATCGTATTTCCATGCACTTCGATCCCCTTCTGTTACAACATCTGTATGTCCTTCAAACAAGAGAGTTTTTCCCTGCTTACCTGAATCGATAATCCCGATTACATTTGGTCTGCCAGGCTCTACTTCTTCCACATGAACCTCAATTCCAAGCTTTTTTAAATAATCAGCTACAAAAAGTGCTACTTTTTCTTCGTTACCACCTTTTTCACCAGGACGATACACACTTGGAATTCGAACTAATTGTTGAGTTAATGAAATGACGGCTTCTCTATCACGGGCTTTTCGTTCTTTAATAGAAATAACACGACTCATATAATCATTCTCCCTTCGAATTGGAATAGAAAGTACTAAGCTACAAGTTATCCTTGTAGCTATACTGTTGGTTTTCCACTATTTGATTGAAGCGGAAGACGTGAGACTTCTCTGGGAAAAACGGGTCAAAAGGAGATCCCACAGGCGCACTAGGCCGAGGGGACTCCCATCTCCCCCCGGTAAAAGGCGAACTTTTTGAACGGAAATCAACGGGCAAGTTGAAAAAAGTCTATTTTCATAATGACGTCATATTCTTTTTGTTTGCTCGGAAAGATTAGAATTTAATTGACCCATAACGCTTTTATTTGTGAGGGAGCTAACCCCAATATAGGTGATAAAGGATAGGACAATTGGCAAGACGACCGTATGCATTCCAAATGCATCCGGTTTGAATGTGTGGAACAAAATAAAGGAAATAACACCGATAACCATCGAGGATAAAGCACCATGCTTATTCCCTTTTTCCCAATAAAGTCCCATAATAACAGGCCAAATGAAGGCTGCTTCAAGACCTCCAAAGGAGAATAAATTTAACCAAATTAATAAATCAGGAGGGCTTAACGCCATTAGGAAAACAAGAATTCCGAGTATCGTTGTGACTGAAAAGCTCATCGACTTTACCCGCTGTTCTGATGCATCCGGTTTCATATAGTTTAAGTATACATCCTTTACGACTGCAGAACTTACAAGTAATAAGAGGGAATCAACAGTTGACATAATAGCTGCCATTGGTGCAGCAAGAACAATTCCAGCTGCCCAAGCCGGGAGCACCTCCATCGCAATCATTGGCATAACTTTATCCCCAACTTCAATACCAGGAATAATCGGCCGTGCAAATACTCCAATTAAATGCATTCCCAGCATGATGAAGCCGACTACAACTGTTCCAATAATAATCGCACGATGCATCGCCTTTGAGTTTTTATAAGCCATTGCGCGGACCGTTACTTGCGGTAAAGCAACAACCCCGACACCAACTAAAATCCAAAAAGAGGATACATATAATGGCGTTAATCCCCCATCTTCTCCATAAGGGGTAATCAAATTTGGGTTTTCCTTCGCTAAATCTGTAATTATATTCCCAACTCCACCGCCGGCAATAATGGTCGCAATTAATAAAATGAGCGTTCCGAAAAACATCACAACTCCTTGAACAGCATCCGTTAACGCTACAGCACGAAACCCGCCGATAACAACATAGATTAATACAGATACGGCAAAAATGACAAGAGCGGTCGTATAGTTTAACCCTGTTAAGGATTCAATAAGCCGTGCACCGCCAACCCATTGCGCAGCCATTGCCGAAAATAAAAAAATAATAATACTAAAGGCTGAAAATAAGACAACCCATTTGCTGTTATAGCGAGATTTTAAGAAATCAATCAAAGTAATCGCTTGATATTTCCTCGCCATAATCGCAAACTTCTTTCCTAGTACCATTAAAACAAAATAACCTGTTGCTACTTGAGCCATTGCAAGCAAAACCCAGCCTAACCCCTTTGTGTAGGCAACACCTGGACCGCCGATAAAACTGCTTGCACTGCCATATGTAGCAATCATCGTCATCGCTAATATGAACCCGCCTAATTCACGTCCGCCTAAAAAATATTCCTGTAAAAAAGAGTTAGATGACTGAATTTTTTTACTCGCCCAAAATCCAATAAAGAAAATGATAATCAGAAAGATACAAAGGGGAATAATGACTTCCCAGCTCATTCAGACTGTCCCCCTTCTGCTTCGTCCTCAAAAGGGACTTCCTTAAACAATAGCTTTACAGCTGCAACAACTAATACAATCATTAGAAACAACCCTACAACACAGCTATAAAAAAACCAAGCTGGTAATCCAAAAACATATCCGTACTGCTCAACTGGATTAGAACCCATACCGTACGCAAATCCGTACCACCAAATAAAATTAATCAAAACTAACCCAACACCAATGAGTGCTTCTTTATTTGCAATTTTATAGCGAGCATCAGTGTTTTGTATTTTCGATTTCAATGTAGTTCCCCCTTCTTTTTGCTATCAGCTGTTTTATGAATAGCATGTGCTATTTAAAACCATAAAAAGTTTAATTCTTAAAATAGAAGATTGAATAGATGCTTCCTAATTTAAATGTTGGTCTGCACAATCTACACGGGAGAGAAATATAAAGTTGTTAGATTTATAAGGTTATGTATATAAGAATTTATCAATTATGTCCTCCTTCCCCATGTATACGGTACAATAATTACAGAATATTTTAAATATATAGTATAATAAAACCGCTATTATTTCATTAGACATGCTATGAATTTTTCATCGATTCAATTGGACATAATGTCTAGGAGGGATCAACATGCCGTTTAAAGATAGTGTGACATTACGCGAACTTCTTAATCGGTCAAAGTTTCAAGGAGCAAAAATTATAACTGGTCTAAATAGTATTGATCGAAAAATAAAGTGGGCACATATTATGGAGGTTACAGAGGTTGGAGAGCTCATTAATGGCGGAGAGCTTATTTTAACAACTGGTATAGCATGGGCGGATTGCCCTGAAAAAGGGGTTCACATGCTTTCGCAATTAATTGAGCAAAATGCTGCAGCATTATGTATTGAATTACATACATATTTACGAGAGGTACCTGCAGAAATGGTAGAACTAGCACATCGTTTTCATTTTCCTATCATTATTTTTGAAAGCCAAGTTCGCTTTATCGATCTAACAAGAGAAGTATATGAAATTCTTCACTTTCCTGATTTGAAACAGCAACTAAAGGTTCTGTTTGATAAACTTTGGAACCACACTTTACTAGAGATGGAAAATAAGCAAACATTATATGAATGGATTCCTGACTATGCCTATTTACCGGGAGTTCCATCGCTTATCGAGGGTCATAATCAACTCACCGTCCTATCAGCAATTAAAAAAGAAGCCTGGAAGTTTTCAATAAGTGTATTGTTCACCTACATTGAAAAAATGTCTTGTTATTTCATTTTCTTTTTTGACCAAAAACACCAGATGGACAGCTTTAAAACACGAATTACTTCATTAATTAACAATCACCAAACCGAAGCAACTAATATACTTTTTGGCAGCTTTTATAAAGAATCTTCACAACTTCCTCATTCTATCTCTACATTAAAAAAAGCATATGAAATTACGCAATACTTGAATGTAGCAAGTCCTGTTTTTTACACGGATTTACACAAAGAGAAAATTCTTGCTTCTATAATTAAACAAGGGGAATTGAGAGAATGGATGAACGAATATTTGTCTCCGCTTATACAGCATGATCAAAAGCATGAGTCTAAATTAATGGAAACACTTGCAGCTTATTTTACTTATCAAGGAAATAAAAAAGAAACTGCTCAAGCATTATTTATTGTTCGCCAAACCTTGTACCATCGGCTGGAGAAAATTAAGCAATTAATTGGTGATGATTTCATGTCTTCACAAAAGAGGGCGATGTTAGAATTATTAATAACTGGATACTTTTCACAGAAGGTTCCCCAACATGCTCCAAAGATAATTGCCTTTTCACTAGAAAATGATTTGTAATCCCATTGTCAAAGAAAAGAGAATTTACGAAACTGAAAAAATATCACTTTAGAAAGTATATTTATAATCGAAGTCTTATTTGTGTTGCCCACAATTGAAAAAGTGGGATGAACTTAAACAAAACGAAGTAGAAGCAGTTAAGGAATAAAGAAAAAATATCTTTTATTTTGGTAAAAACCCTAGAATTATGAAAATATATCCAGCAAATAAAATCTGACTCAAAAGAGCCTTCATTCAACGACCTTTTGAGTCAGCCTTTATTATCCTTTACTGTACCTGAAATATCTAACCAAAGCTGGCCAATTCTTTTTCAATCAAACGTTTGATTAACTGTTTCTTTTATTACATTCTACTGTACAGCTTTTTCAAGCTGAAGCACTTTCTTGATTTCCCTGCTGTCCTTTGCCAGAATGTCTTTCACGTTTGGCCCAAACCACTCCAGTGAAGCCTCCATCTCGATCATATCGGCAGATTCCCTCAAAAACGTCCGGTAGTCCACCGCGCCTTCGAACAGTGAAATCATCCCTTCCCGGCTTCCAGCTGCTGCATACACATTATTAGGGGCAAACACTCCAAGCTGGGAGCGTGATTCAATATTTTTAAAATGAAAATGCGAAACATATGGCCGCAGCTGTTTTAGCGCATAAATGGGATCCACTCCTGATTCCCATATATGAAGGACATCAAAATTGACACGGAGTGCTGGGTGATCCGTTTCTTCAAGAAGCTGAAGAGTGGAAGACGGGTTGTCTGTTAATGTATTCGGGTGCGTCTCCACAAGCAGCGTTTGCCCCTCCGCTTCTGCTATTTTGCAGAGCATCTTCATACGGGAGACAAGCTCAATTCTCTCTAATCTGCTGATGTCCGCACTTCCTTTGCTCCCGGCAAAAGTTCTGATTTTCTTCGTTCCCCAGCGATGTGCCAGAGCACATAATCTTTGCATCTCTGTCATTAAAACAGGGATAGGCGCATCCAACGGCAAATAGTCGCTCAGCATGCTCGTTTCCAAATTGTATGAACTCAGCCATTCACTGCCATAATGGATGTCTTCGGCAAGATTTTTCGCATGAACTCCCCATAGTTCAATCCCCTGGAACCCGTGTGTTTGTGCAAAGTGGGCGATTTGGTCAATTGACTGCAGATGATGCCGGAATGAGATCGTACAGAGAGATAGCTTCATAGAATTGCCTCCTTTATGTTTTGGGATTGCTGCAGTTTGGACCAAGCCTCAAAGCTTTTCTGCAGTCCCCGCTTGATTTTAAACTCAAGGATATTCTGTTCTTCCAGTTTTGCAGCGATTTCTTCCTTTAAATGCATGTTTCCAGTCATGGCAAGCTTCATGGCCCGGTATTGGATTGCCGTATAGCCTTTCACAAGCCGCTCGATATCATCACACCAGGCTTCAAACCCATCCTCATCATATCCAAGCGCCTCCCAGAAAAAAGCAAAAGCATGTTCATATGCATATTTCCGGATGGCGAGAACTGGAAGCTCTCTCAAAGCCCGTGTCAGCCCTGACAATGGATACTTCTCTTCTCCGGAAGTATGGAGATTGATAATCTTTTTAACAGCATCTGTCATTGGGTTGCAATCAAGCTTGATGCATGTGTTAAAATAGGCTTCAACTGTTTCTGCAGATGGCGGAATGATAGTCGATGCATCAAAGAAATAGCCTCCTTCTGCAGAGGGATCCTCAATGGCAGCCAGTATACGCTCTTTTGGAAGTACCCCTTCCCAGCGAAAGTCCGGGTCATACATAAACCATTCCCCTTCATTCTCCGTCATTTCCAGCATGACATAATGCGGAAATGGGGTTTGATGAAATTTATTCTCCCGCTCAGGAAGCTTTGATAAGTCCAGCATGACCATTACATATTGATGGGGCTTCTTGCTTTCCAGCAATCTCAGCATTTTTTTCATGTTTTCCTGCTTGCTTTGCTTTTCGTCATACCATTTATGAAGCTTGATGCCATAAAGCATTTCATACCATTTATGAAAAAAATCGTGGTCGATCCGCTTGGAGTGATAGGTCAAAACCCCATTCTCCAGCACATCGAAATCGGCATCCCATACACCAAAATAATAAGGTCTGTGATCGGCATTATCTGATTTTTTTACTGCCTCGCACACACAGCTTACAAAGCAATGAACTTTAATCATGGAATCCCTCCGTTACAGCTGGCTTCTGCTGGCGTTCCAGAAAATCTGCCAAACTTCCTACCGTCCGGAAATCCTTTGGCACAAGCATTTCATCCGGAATATCGAAGCCAAGATCCACTTCCAGGTGAAGGATCAGCTGCAGGATCATGATGGAATCCATATATAAATCTTCATTTAATCTTGCATCTTCATGAAAAGCCGCCATCGAAGGCAGCTCTAATTGATGCTGCAGAATATCGTAGATGATCTGTAAGATTTCTTGTCTTGTCATGCCAGCGCTCCTTCTCCCAGCCTTTTTCGGCTGATCTTGCCGTTCGGCAGCTTTTCGATTTCTTCCACCTGCATAAATTCCATTGGTACTTGATATGGAGCGAGATAATCCCCGCACCATTCCCTCAGTTCCTGCTCTTCAATAGGTTCGGAACAGACGTACTGTGCACATACCCTTTCCCCTGAAAGCGGATGAACCTTTTTATAGACAGCCGCCTCTATTATTCTTGGTTCTCCCATCAGGACGTCTTCCACCTCTTGCGGATACACGTTCAAACCCGCAACATTAATGGTGTCATCCATTCTTGCCAGAAATGACAGGACACCGTCTTCTAAATATCCAAGGTCCTTTGTGTTTATCGTTTTCTCGGAAGCGCGAATGATGATTTCACGGGGCTGCTGTTTACTTCCAGCCTCAATTTTTACGTGTGGAAGCGGATAGCCCATTTCACGTGCGTCGCTCACATCCGGGTGAATGGCCACACATCCTGCTTCAGAACAGCCATATTGCTGAAGCACGCGGTTTGAAACCTTCTTTAATGATTCCAGCCAGCCAGAAGGCATGAGCGTACCTGATGTCATCACAGCGTCAAGCCGCTGGTCATCACGGATTAGGCGCGTTAGGGTATGTAAAAGGGCAGGAGCTCCGTAGAGAATATGTTTGGGGCGCTCTTTCAGTTTTTTCAGCACGTATTTAGGGTTCATGTTCGTCAGAATAACCGGTTCTGCTCCACGCCTTAAGCATGCAAACACCCCGCAAATCAGGCCATAGGAGTGGGTAACCGGACAGGCAACGACTGAGGCAGTATGATGATCCACCGGCAAGACAGAAACATAGCTTTCAAGCTCAAGCTCGATTGAATCCCAGGAACGTTCAATACATTTAGGTTCTCCGGTCGTGCCTGAACTCATTTGCACGAGTACACCCTCCTGTGCATTTGTTTGCTCTGAAAGATGGATCGGCGAGTCGATATTCCCGTAGAGCAATACATGGCTTCCAGCCGTATTAGCCATCCGGATTGCCCCTTCTTTTGGTACAGAAGGATGGATTGGAACGATAGATCCCCCTTTTCTACGCACAAACAAACATAGTGCCAGCCATTGAAATACATCCGGCATGCAAACGGCCAATCTCCTATTCCGGCAATCTTTTAAATTTGGAATATTTTCAAATTCAGTGTACTGTCTTTCAAGATCATCCAGTGTGTAGTACTGATCATTTACAAAAAACATCTCAATTCTCCTTTTGGTCATTAGCTAAAGAATTTGTGACAAGATGGCGAAACCCGCCAGGCTCTTCTTTTCTGATTTTCCTTTTTACGAGCGACTCGGCATAGATCATAGGTGCTGCAGGCTGAAGCAGATAATTTCGGAATATCAGTTCCGGATAGCAGCTTAAGTGATCAGCTATTTCTTCACCTGTAAGCGCCCAAAACTTCCTCTCGCTGTAGCCATACTGCTCTTCGAGTACGAAAGACAGTTCAGATAAGTGAAAAACAAATAAGGTATCCATCACAAGCTCTCTAAGCGCTTCAATGGAAGACATCCAATAATACTGGTCATTCCTGCCCTTTTTAAACTGCTCATGAATACTTGCAAAATCAGGAACCTGGCTGGGATCTGCCAAAAAGTCATAATGATATTCCATACTGTCATGAAAATCTCTAAGAGCCACACGGGTAGGCCAGCCATTTTTATGGAGAAGAATCATATTCTGTGCATGCGCCTCCACTGCAATGCCATGGGCTGCAAGCAAATGCCAGACCGGCACCACACTAACCTCTATTAGCCTTTTCAGCCAGTTTTCAGTACCATAGCGCTTCAGCCAATCATCTATAAACGGTGAACCATCCCGCTCCATTAAAGGCAGGGCAGTAAAAGGTACAGCTTCCTCTCCATCTTCCATATACAGCCGGATACTTTCTCTCCAATTAGCTCCAAGCTTGCAGCGGGTTTCCTCCTCTTGAGGCTGATAGGCAATTCCTGCGTATTCCTTCAGAACAATCAAAGAGGCTTCCTCCTTTAAAAACGGGTCTCCCTTTACCGTATCCGAAATCCATTTGGAGATATGCGGTGCAGCACAAATGGCATGTGTATCCAAAGTTCTTAGCGATGAGGTATTCACCATATTCATTGATAGTTTTAAATGAGCCTTTTCAGGATTTGTCACGTTCCAAAGTGTTCGGACCGACTGGGTTGCCCGATAAGAATCCCCGCTGTTTTTCAAAAGAACAATATCTCCTTTGTCCAGCTCAGCTTTTGCATTTTGCACCTGCCAGGGATGGATCGGCAGAAGGGTGTATTCTTCAAAGGTTTTGCCGCTTTCATGCAGCTCAGCCAGCAGCTTCCCAAGCATAGAAGGCCCAATCTCCCTCTCCCAGAAACTTTTCTCATCCTCCAGGAGTGCGATTTGGCTAAGCTCCCGTCTAACAGCCGCCCATTGCAGTGTAAAAGACTGCCTTGCCTCTGGGCCAAATGCAGCATGGTCTCCAAGCGTAAATCCAGTCCTTGCCTTAAAGGATGGATGGTAAGGATGCCCTTCCCAAACTTCAGACTCCAGTTCCTCATAGCTGAATGTTCTCCTGGAAAGGGACGGCATGAGATGAGTTTCATTCCATTCACTCAGCTGAATGGTTTGCTCAAGCTCGCGAATAAGCAAGCTTCTTTTCTCCGGGTCAGGAGCAAGGTCTTCCGCCAATTCCTTGATATTGGTTTCTGCCCACAAGCCATCGTGGTGCACTGAGCGTATGCTTCCTTCTTTTAAGCGCACACGGTCAAACGCAGCTATTCTTCCCTCACAGCAGTAAGTCCGATGGTATCCGAAAATAGTAAAGTTTAATAACGGATCATCTGGCCGGGCAGCCGTTTTTTCATAATCCATCAACCCTTCAAAAAGAACGGCTTCCATTAGCTGTCTGATCACTCTTCTTTCAACTTTCTTAGACGACAGCGGATGCAGCTTCTGCATAGTTCTCCTCCTTCATCACATTGGCAAAAGGATTTGGGATATAGGTATAAACCGCTTGTTCATTCTTCGCCATCAGCTCATCAACATCATGAAAACGGGTTAACAGGTTCGCTTTATAGGCCAATTTCTCTGATTGGAGGATATGGCGGATAAATGCTTTCCCCTGTCCGGACAGCTCCCTTTCAAGCTGGCAAAGCTGGGCCCAGCACCATTCCATCAAACAGTCTTCACTGATAAGACCATCCTGCCCCAACCTGCAAATCACCGAAAAGAGCTGATTCATAAACAGATAATACGTAAACCGTTCCTGAATAAGGGCATCCTCATAAAATAACTCCGGGCACCCTTCCAGAGACGGCAGCAGTTCGCATAAAGCCTCTCTATGAAAATTTGATAGATAATATCCTTGATTATCGCGATAATAATATGCTTCCGGATATCCGGATGAAAGATCCAGAACGCTATTTTGCTGATGGGCCTCAAGCGCAAGTCCATGTTCATCATATAAACGGATAAGAGGCTCAATCGAACATTTCCAATACTTTTGGAACCAATCCAGGCATACATCCTGGGTTTCCCGCCGCTCCGATAATGCCAGTCTTTCAATAGTCCGCTGCAGCCTTGAGCGTTCTCCCGGCAGAGGATCCTGCACCAATGCAGCGATGGAGCTAATCCCTTTATCCTCTCCTCCCGGAAATGGATTAGTTCGAATAATGACTTCGAATCCCGATTCTTTCTGTCCGGGAAATTCAGCTGTTATATAGGCGGGATCATCAATCATCCGGAATGCCGGATATTTTTCTGTAAAGCGGAGTTTTTCCATTAATTTCGCCATAGCTGAACCTGCCTTCAGTTCATGGAACCGATTCGTTCTTAACGAATTCGTGATTTTCACCGGAACGGAAAATTTGTACATCCATTCTTCTTCCGGATTATATACGGTCCTGATTGAAGAGGTTGCTGCATAGGAAGCTCCTATTGGTCCAAGGTCCTTTATTAGGTTCTTTTCTATTGCCTCTCTGACATGATCCTGCTGGAGCAGCCATTGAGCCTGAAGAGGGTGCATTGGAATGAGACAGTCTTTTTGCGGGACAGTAAGCTGAGGCAGCGACTTCTTTAATGAATGGAAAATAATTTCGCTGGCACTTTTCTGGTTATTTGATTCTTCTCTCAGCAGCTCCCGGTTAATTTGGAAATAGTGAAGCTGAAAGCGTCCCTTCAACTCAGGTGCAAAGTTTGGATGCTGCCAGCCTGCCATCCCTTGCCTGCTTTTCGGTGTAGGATGGAGCCAGTGGCCAAACAAAAGCGATTGTTCTGCTTCAATGAAAGTACTTTCTTCGGAATATAGGCTGTCTTTATCATCCATTCTTTCTTCAATATACGACGCCATTGTCTGATAGCTTTCAATCAGCCTAAGAACCAGCTCATCAAAATGGGATGCAAGCTCATGGCACCCATTTGATTTGGCCATTAGGTGCAGCTCTTGGATCAGCGAAATCATCATCGGCAGCCTGTCCTGAAGAATCCATTCCCGCCTTTTAGAACAATATTTAAGGGCGCTGCCGATCACATGCCTGCCAGTTTGTGATCGGTAAGTCACTTCAACAGCAAACTTAACGGACTGCCCTGGAAGTTCAACCTCCACAACTGACTCGCCGGAAAGAGGCATTGACGGCTGCTGCTCTCGAATCCATTCCTCCTTATCCATCCAATGTCCGCAGTCAACTTCTCTTAAGTAACTATTTATAAAAGCTTGAAACGTTGCATTTTCTGCAATTTGTTTGGCTGAATGATGCATAATTCCATCCTTTCACCGAGTCTTTAGACCTAGTAATTGATAACCATTCTCAATGATAGTTAAAAGATTTGATTCCTTTCCAGGAAAGGAACCAGTTTTAATAGAAGAGACAGGGCTGCATGCAGATCCCAGTCTCTCCTCAAGAAATTTATTCGCTTAATAGCAAGGACTCAATCTCCTTCAATCCTTTTTGGCGCTCAATTGGATCCCAGTATCCCCAAGTGGTAGTAAGCGTATGTACGTTGTCATTCTGAACAGCTTTCAGGCTTTTCCAAACCTCACCCTGTGTAACAGAATCATAGAACTCTCCACTGTTAAAATAAGATACATCAAGGATATGGTCGGGATTATACTTCGCTAATCCTTCAATTGATATGTTTTCGCCAAAATCCTCAGGCAGATTCTCTGCCGGGGTTAGCTTCAAATCATCAAATAATAAAGAATTAGTTGCATGGTTTGTACGTCCGTAAACGCGAATATCTTTTTTATTAATCGCTACTGCCATGAATGTTTCATCACCCATTTTTTCACGGACGCGGTTTCCTATATCTTCAGCTTCCTTCTCAAGGTCTTCAATGACTTTCTTTCCTTCTTCAAGCTTACCTACAGCTTCCGCTACTTTCAGATGGTCTTCCTTCCAATCTCCGCCCACTTCTACAACAACAGTTGGAATCGTTTCGGACAGCTGTTCATAAAGAGGCTTATAACGATCACTGATGATAAGCAAATCGGGATCCAGCTTCACAATTTCTTCTGAATTGATTTCATCGGCATAAGGCAGCGCCTTCACACCTTCCAGCTCTTTCGTTAAGTGCGGTGGAAACTCGTTGTCATACGCCATCACCGCGTAAGGCTTTACCCCGACAGATACAAGTGAGCCTTCCCAGGAAACATGGGACAGCAAAACAACTTTCTTCGGTTCTGCAGGCACTTCTGCTTTCCCGTACAGATGCTCAACAGTCCTTGTTTCCTCCGATACCCCCTTCTCCTCCTTTTCAGCTGCTTCTGTAGAGGCTTCTTCCCCTTTTCCGCAGCCTGTTAAAATAAGTAAAAATAACATGAAAACAATGCTCAAAGGAGCAAAGATATTCTTCATGGATTGTTCCTCCTAAACAATAATGATATTCATTCTCAATGATAATCGTTATCACGATAATTGAACATGGACTTTTTTAACTTCTTCCATGGACAAAAACAACTATTATTTAACATCTTTAGAAACTTTTTGGAAATTCAGCAAGTTAAAAAAGCTACTATATCTGTCATGAGCTGCCAGTAGTTTAATTTTTCCTTTTACATTTTTTAGGTTTATTCGGGATATCGGTCAATTTTTCCGATATAATCGGTAAGAATTAAATTTTATCGGTCACTTTCTCTAAGATATCGGTCAATTCTTTAATATATCGGTCACTCCGCATTGCACCAGCTTTTTGACAATGACATAGTGCTAATAGATAAAAGAAGCCAGCTGCATACTATACAGCTGGCTTTCTCTGCTAATCTTCCACTTCGTTCTTTCTTCTGTTATTTCCTCAAAATGGGCTCCTATCATGAATAATTCCACTATCTAGTAACATACATTCATATTTTACTATCTAATTTCCGCTATCTATTAAGCTTTTAGTTTCGCATCAAGCAGATTTCCCTTAAACTCCTCAAGCAATTTCTTCCTCCCAATAGGCCCCCACGGATCCCACTCATGGCTTTCAGGATAATAGACTTCTCCCGTTTGGACAGCCCGAATCCTATTCCATTCAGGAGTATGGGCAGCCCTCCACACATCCCTTTCATGGCTCCATAAAATGAGAAGCTTGTCAGGATTCAACTCAGCTACTTCTTTCAGGCTCACACTCCGATAGCCCTCAGCATGCAGATCAGGATGTGGCTGGAATCCGAGACTTTGAAAAAGCAGATCAAGTAAGGCGTGTCCCCCCTGTCCATAAAGGCGGATTTCTCCCTGGCGGATCCAAATAACTGCCCATCTTCCTTTTTTCGTAAATGGACACAGCTCATCACGCACTTTGCATTCCAAGCAGTGAATATCTTTATCTATGCATTCGGCCCGGCTCTCACAGCCTAACATCGACGCTATTTCGTACAGATAATGGCGCCAGTTCAGTTTCAAGGGCATATGATGAACGTTCCCCTGCTGTGAGAGCAGCACGTTTTGGAGCCGGTGGTTATGTAAAGGAGTTTTGATGATGCGATCCGGCTGGGTCATTAAAATATCCTCCGGCTGAAAAGGCTTTTCAGCATTTAGCAGCATGGTGCCTTCCAGTTCTTTTTGAAGGTAGCTCGGCACACCGCCGCTTGCAGGATAGACGGTTGGATAGGATGGCGCTGCAACCGGCTGGATTCCCATCGAGAGGAGATGGTCCTGTAAAAACAGCTGGCTGACAACAGCAATTCGCTCCTTGGCCCTTTGCATAAAAACAGATGGCGGCAAGCCTTCTTTGCTTTTAAAAAGTCGGCTGAAATAAAACTCATCCTGCAATCCTACCTGCATTGCTACATCCTTTGTGGTGATTCCCTTTTTTTGAAGCATCAGCTTTTTAGCGGCCTTCATCCGTTCTTTATTCAGAAATTCTTTCGGAGTCATTCCGGTTCTTTTTCGAAAAGCTCTTGAAAACGCAGCCGGGCTCATGTTTGCTTTTGAAGCTAACTCTGCCACAGTGAGAGGACGGGATAGACTGTTCCGGATCAGCTCCACCGCTTCTTCAATTCTGTCTACTTCTCCCTCATCTGTCAGGTAAGACAGCATATTCCAGAGATGAGCCTGGAATCGGCACTTTGCTGATATGGATTTTTCTTTATTCCATTTCCTCAATTCCTCCCACAAGGGCACCATTTTTGCCGGCGCTTGGTCAGCAAGCTCGCCGGAAAGGAACCTGGACAGTACATCATTCTCCTTTGGCCATGAAAGTATATGCACAGATAAAAGGTCTGAAGAGGCCGAGGTGAGCAAGCCGGCACCCGGGAGAAAATAGCTTTTTCCCCCTTTTGCCTTGAGCTGTCTGCCCTGGGTAATAAGCGTGCCTCTCCCGGATGAAATATAAAGCAAATAAAAACAGCTGCACTCTTCATTGATAGCTATGGATAAGCCTTTTCGCAGGTTTGATATGGCAATTTTATAGGATTCAATAGGATGATCTCTCAACATATACGGGTAGGTACTCCCTTCTTTTTCCTAAATATGAATTGACAAAAGCTGTGAAAGGATAGTAGATTAATATCGATTATTTATAACGATAACGATTCTCATTTTCATTTAAAAACATAGAAAAGGAATGATTATCATGGCTAAAACTGCTGCTGACATAACCGAACCATTGCCTCCCGTCCGCCAAAAATCAATCAAATGGGGACTGGCCGGCATAGTGATGGTACTTTTCGGATTGCTCGTATCTATTGGGCTTGGGGCAATATGGATTTCCCCCTCCGTTGTCCTGGAGTCTTTTGTCTCCTTTCAGGAAGGGCAAATTGAACATCAGCTCATCAGGGAAGTCCGGCTCCCGCGTGCATTGACAGGGGCGCTTATTGGTGCCGCCCTCGCAGTAGCAGGCACCATAATGCAGGGAATCACACGCAACCCGCTTGCCGATCCCTCCATCATCGGAATAACACATGGGGCCGGGCTTGCCATCGCTATTGCGCTTGCCTTTATTTCAAGCGGATCCTACTGGGTTCTTCTTGCTTGGTCATTTGCAGGTTCTGCTGTTGGCGCAATCCTCGTACTCTCTTTTTCAATGCTTTCTAAAGAGCGGATTTCACCTGTAACTTTAACACTGGCAGGTGCAGCATTAAGCACCCTGTTCAGTGCGCTTTCAACTGGCATTGCCCTTTATTTCCAGGTGGCCCAGGATTTAAGCTTCTGGTTTGCAGGCGGATTATCAGGGACAAAGTGGCGGCATGTCTTTATACTGCTTCCTGCTGTTATAGCTGGCCTGATGCTGTCCCTTTGGATCAGCCGCTCCCTGACCATACTGGCTTTGGGTGAGGAAGTGGCTGCAGGACTGGGGCAATCTCAGCAAAAAGTCCGCTGGATCGGGCTCATCGCGGTTGTTCTATTATCCGGGGCAGCCGTCTCCATTGCCGGTGCTATCGGATTTGTTGGCCTCGTCGTTCCTCATATGGTCAGGCTTCTAATCGGATCGGACTACCGCCGGCTTATTCCGTTAAGCGCCATTGCGGGTGCCCTCCTCCTGGTTATCGCGGATATCGGGGCACGAATGATTAATCCGCCATTTGAAACTCCGGTCAGTGCCGTAACAGCCCTAATCGGTGTTCCCTTTTTCTTATATCTGTCCCGAAGAAAAAGGGGGTATTTGTAATGGATTGGAAACAAGCGTTGCTCCGTTCCAAACCCTGGCTTGCAGCCTTTACGCTTCTCATCATGGCAACTTTTATATTAAGCCTGTCAACGGGCGTGATGCCAATCGGATTCACGGAATTAATACATACTCTTTCAGGCAGCGGCACCCCAAAGCAAGAGCTTGTTCTTTTTCAGCTAAGACTGCCCAGAATGGTCATTGCCATGCTAATCGGTGGTGGACTCGCTCTCTCCGGCAGCATTCTTCAGGGGCTATCAAGAAATTCCCTTGCTGACCCAGGCATTCTTGGTATTAACGCTGGTGCTGGATTGGCAGTTGTCTTTTCCATCTACCTTTTTGGACAATCCAGCGGAAGCCTGCTCTCAAAACCTTTTTTCCTTCCTGTCTTTGCTTTTATTGGTGCTCTTGCCATCGCGGCGCTGATCTACCGATTTTCATGGAAGGAAGGAATCGATCCGGAACGGCTTCTGCTCGTCGGCCTTGGATTTAATGCATTATGCGGTGCTTTGCTGATGATCCTGCAGCTTAAGATGGATCCAAAAGACTTTCAGCAGGCGGCCATTTGGCTGACAGGAAGCATCTGGGGAACTCAATGGCCATATGTATGGGCATTGCTGCCATGGATTATAGTTCTTATCCCGGCTGCCTTTTTTAAAGCCAGAACAATGAATCTTCTGCAATTCAAACAGGAAGTCCCAGTGGCACTTGGCTTAAAGGTTGAGTCCGAACGCCGCTTGCTCCTTTGTCTTTCCGCAGCACTCGCTGGGGCCTGTGTTGCTGTAGGAGGCGGAATTGCTTTTATTGGCCTGCTTGCTCCCCATCTGGCACGGCGTCTGTGCGGTCCCAATTATTTCAGCAGCCTGCCATTGTCAGCGCTAATCGGGGCAGCACTCCTGCTCATCGCAGACATGATCGGGAAAAACCTCCTGGCCCCTGCCGATATCCCGGTCGGAATTGTCATCTCGGTCATCGGCGCTCCCTACCTAATTTTCATGCTCCTCACCCGAAAAGGGGCCGGAATGAAAGTTTGATAGGTACAGGAAAATCACAAAGAACCATTGAAAGCAAAAAAATGCCCATTCAAAAATCCCTTTATGAATGGGCATTTCAGCTTATTTGATTTCTGCAAGCTCCCGGTATTGCTTTCGGCCCACAACATGATATACATCCTGGCGGCTTTCAATAATAAATTCAGGCTTTGGCTTGCCGCGGTTCGCACGGTGGCCTGCAATATGTACATCGCTTGTTTCCCATGCCTTCCAGGCTTCTTCTGATTCCCAGCGAATCATAATAATCACTTCTTCATCACCGCTGCGCTGCTTTTTCTTTAATACATTCAGATCAAGGAATCCCGGCTGTTCTTCGATCATCCCTTCTCCTGCAAAACGCTCCACCATTTTTTCCGCATGGCCCTCTTTGACTGTAATTGTCTTTAATTGAATAAACATTCCTATTTCCTCCTCTGCTTCTTTTCTGTTATTATAATTGATAACGATTTTCATTTTCAACTATTTTAAAAATTAGATTCAATATTTTGTAAGTTTATAGTATCTTTAGATTATCGAATTAATAAGAACGAGAGGCACAAATATGTGGAAGAATAAAAATGTTTGGATTTTATTGATTGGTGAATTTGTAGCCGGATTAGGCCTGTGGCTAGGCATCATTGGAAACTTGGAATTTATGCAGGAGAAAGTTCCTTCCGACTTTTTGAAATCGATTATTCTTGCATCCGGACTGCTGGCTGGAATAGCAGTTGGCCCTCTTGCCGGGAGAATTACTGACCAGCTGAACAAAAAGACGGTTATGCTCGGGGCCGGCTTTGTCAGGTCCATTAGTGTTATATTCATGCTCATCGCTATACAGACCGGATCAGTCTGGTGGATGGTCTTGTTTTTGGTGGTCATTCAATTATCTGCCGCCTTTTATTTTCCGGCACTGCAGGCAGCAATCCCCCTTGTGGTGGCTGAAAAAGATTTGCTGCAGCTGAATGGAGTTCATATGAATGTTTCCACCCTTTCACGGATATTGGGTACAGCCTTAGCAGGTGTTCTATTGGTAATCCTGCCATTATCCATGCTTTACATCGGATCGCTGGTCGCCTACTTCCTTCTTTTCATTCTTACGTGGTTTATGGACTTTGAAGAATCAAACAAGGAACAAAGCACAGCCAAAGGCACAGGAAAAAGCAGTGGAGGCTTTAAAGAAGTTTTCCCGATTATTAAAAACCTTCCAATCGTGTTTATGACATTGATTCTAACCCTGGTCCCCTTGCTGTTCCTTGGCGGCTTCAATTTGATGGTCATCAACATCAGCGAAATTCAGGACAGCTCATCCATTAAAGGAATAATCTATACGGCAGAGGGAATCGGCTTTATGCTTGGCGCTTTTATCGTCAAACAAATCAGCCAAAAACGGTCGCCTTATGCAATTCTATTTTTCTTTTCATTTGTCATAGGTGTTTCCCAGCTTCTCCTTTATTTCGCTGATGTACCTGTTCTGTCCATTGCGGCCTTCTTTATTTTCGGATTTGCCGTCGGCTGTTTCTTCCCGACCGCAGCCACCATTTTTCAAACAAGAGTGCCTAAAGAGTTTCACGGGAGATTCTTCTCCTTCCGAAACATGCTAGACCGTGTCACTTTCCAGGCTGTGCTCCTGCTGACAGGATTCCTATTGGATGCAGTCGGACTGCAGCTGATGGTTGTTATTTTTGGAATACTGTCCCTGGTCATGACAGCAGTGTTCTTTGTAAAGTCTCGCCAGCTTCGGACAGAAATACAGGTTAATGAAAAGCCAAGCATGTAAAAAACCGGCTGCACTTAATGTAAAGGGTTCTGTTTTGAAGTGCTTTTATGGAATTCTTAAACTTAGTGATAGCCGTTTTGATATAGCTGCCTGGCATATAAAAAGCATGATAAACAAAGAAAATGACGTGTGCTAATTCACACGTCATTTCCTATAATCAATTATTAAAAAACATACGGAGCCCTATACTCACAGCAAGGGTATGTTCCGGGAACCCCGCGCCCCTTTTTCTGCTAATCTTCTGAGATTCAATCTGAAAAACTATGTTATATGTGGATAGTTACTTGCATATTACCATTTTCACCTTAACGCACCAGCTGCTTGACCAGCTCCCGATTCCGCTTTTTAAAGACATCGTTATGGGATGAAACCATCGCTGCTCCGGCAGCTTCCGGCTCAATATACTGCTTCGCTTTGTTCACAGCATTGGCCGCATCCTGAAATGCCCCGGCAATTAAATGAAGCTTGCCGTCATGCTTTAGAATATCTCCGGCAGCATATAGCCCTTCAACAGAAGTCTCGCTGTTTGCATTCCCGGCAATATAGAAATCTTCCAGCATTTCAATGTTCAAATCGCTATTTTTTAAAAGTTCGGTATCCTGTTCATATCCATGATTAATGACCACTTCATCAATCGGCAAATAAGAAATCTCGCCCGTTTGGTGATTAGTAAGCTCCACTTGATCAATTTCTTCCTGATTCGCACCGGCAATCAATTTTGTAATTGACGTATTGGAAATGCAAATGACAGAGCTATTCATCAGCTGCGAAACCTGTGATTCATGGCCAGTCAAAGCGTCTCTCCTGCAAGTGATATATACCTGCTTCGCAACCGGCTCCAATTCATTCGCCCAGTCTACTGCCGAATTGCCTCCACCTGAAACGATGACCGTTTTATCCTTGAAATGTGCCAGTGACTTCACCGTATAATTCAGATTGGAAACCTCAAATCGTTCTGCTCCTTCGATCTGCAGCTTTTGCGGCTTTAAAATTCCGCTTCCAACCGCGACAATGACCGTTTTTGAAAAATGCTCCTCTCCAGAAGACCCTTTTAAAACAAATATTCCATCTTCCGTCTTGCTGATGGATTCCACTTTCTCATTAAGGATAACCGCAGGATTAAAGGTTAGCCCCTGCTCCACCAGCTGTTCGATCAGCTTTGCACCTGGAGTTGGCGTCAGGCCGCCGACATCCCAAATCATTTTCTCAGGATACACATGTATCTTTCCGCCCAGCTGCGGCTGAAATTCGATCAATTTCGTTTTCATTTCCCTTAACCCGCTGTAAAAAGTGCTGTAAAGCCCTGCAGGCCCTCCTCCAATTACGGTTACATCATAGATATCCATCTGCTTCATTCCCGTTCACTCCTATAATCAATTACTATTGATTATCATTCTCACTTCAACTATACGACCTTTCTTCTCCTTTTACAATGAAAATTTATTTGAAAACTTTTCCCTAATAAAATTATGTTGACAGAAAAAACAGATAGACTTATAGTAGAAAGGAACCGACATTGATAATCATTATCATTGAAAATATAATTCTAAAAAAACGGAGGTTACATAATGGTCCGTCTTTATACAGATGGCTTGAACATTGGGTATAGTGAACGGTTGATTGTAAAAGACCTTAGTGTCCAGATCCCTGATAAGAAGATCACTACCATTATCGGTCCGAATGGCTGCGGAAAATCGACCCTTTTAAAAGCCATTACCCGTATCATCGCTCACCAATCGGGCACTGTGATTTTGGATGGCGAGAACATCTCAAAGGAAAATACGAAGGTCCTTGCCAAGAAAATGGCGATTCTCCCGCAAACACCCGAAAGTGCAAGCGGTTTAACGGTTGGCGAACTGGTCTCTTACGGCCGCTTTCCCTATCAAAAAGGCTTTGGAAGACTAACTAAAAAAGACTATGAAGTTATTGACTGGGCGCTTGAAGTAACTGGCACCGCCGATTTCAAGTACAGGCCAGTGGATGCGCTCTCCGGCGGACAGCGCCAAAGAGTGTGGATTGCAATGGCCCTGGCACAGGAAACTGATATTATTTTCCTTGATGAGCCAACCACCTATTTGGATATGGCACACCAGCTTGAGGTTCTCGAACTTCTTCAAAAACTGAACCAGGAACAAGAACGAACCATTGTGATGGTCCTTCATGATTTAAATCAGGCAGCCCGTTTCGCAGACCATATTGTTGCATTAAAAGACGGTGAAATTATCAAATCAGGAAGCTATGAAGAAGTCATCACACATGACGTCCTGAGAAAAGTGTTCAATATTGATGCTGTCATTGGACGCGACCCGCGTACGAACAAGCCATTGTGCATTACTTATAATCTACTAAAAGGAGAAAATCAACATGAAGAAACTACTGATCCCGTTTATGATCTTGCTGCTTCTGCTTATTAGTGCCTGCGGCAATACAGAGCAGAAAGAATCCAGTGATGCAGAACCAAAAGAAGACAAAAAATCAGGCACCTTTACTTATGAATCTGAAAACGGACCGGTTGAAGTCCCTTCTGATCCTAAGCGAGTTGTCCTCCTTTCCGGCTTTACAGGAAATGTTATGCAGTTAGGCGTAAATATTGTCGGAGTGGATACATGGTCAAAAAATAACCCTCGTTTTGAAGAAGAGCTGAAAGATGCTGAAGAAGTATCCGAAGACAACCTGGAAAAGATCATTGAATTGGAGCCAGACTTAATCATTGCTTTATCTACTGTTAAAAATTACGATAAGCTTAAGGAAATTGCCCCTACTGTAACTTATACATGGGGAAAATTAGATTATCTGTCACAGCATGTGGAAATCGGCAAGCTTCTGAATAAAGAAGAGGAAGCAAAAAAATGGGTGGAAGACTTCGAACAGCGAGCTCAAGCAGCAGGTGAAGAAATCCGTGCCAAAATAGGCGAAGATGCAACCGTATCTGTATTCGAAATCTTTGATAAACAGCTTTATGTATTTGGCGATAACTGGGCACGCGGAACTGAAATCCTGTACCAGGCAATGGATTTAAAGATGCCGGAAAAAGTAAAGGAAATGGCGTTGAAAGATGGCTATTATGCCATTTCGACTGAAGTGCTTCCAGAGTATGCAGGAGATTATATTGTCCTCAGCAAATACTCTGATGCTGATCATTCGTTCCAGGAAACCGAAACGTACAAAAATATCCCTGCCGTAAAAAATAATCGCGTCTTTGAAATGGAAGGCAATGGTGCATCCTTCAGTGACCCAATCACACTTGATGCACAGCTGGAATTTTTTAAGGAATCATTTTTAGGAAACTAATACTGAGGGAGGGATTCTTATAATTAGGAATTCCTCTTTCCTATTCTATGAAGAAAGATGAGAGTACAATGACAAAAGATACTCAGCGCTTCACCCCATTTATATATAAACTGGCTGCAGGATTCATTATTTTTGCCGGCATGTTTGTGGCTGCTTGTGTTTTTGGAGCCGCAGATGTGACTGTCAGAGATGTTTGGCTGGCGATTAGTTCAAATGCCTCTGGAGAAAAAATTTCTATTATTCGTGAAATACGCCTGCCCCGGGAAATTGCAGCCATTTTCGTTGGAGCAGCTCTTAGTATTTCCGGGGCCATTATGCAGGGAATGACGAGAAATCCACTTGCTGATCCGGGCCTGCTTGGGTTAACGGCTGGGGCAAATGCTGCCCTTGCCTTAACTCTCGTTCTTATTCCTTCAGCAAATTATTTAGGGATATTATTTGCCTGTTTTATCGGTGCTTCCGTCGGAGCCTTAATGGTTTTCGGCATTGGTGCTATGAAAAAAGGCGGCTTTTCCCCTATACGGATTGTATTGGCCGGTGCGGCTGTTTCCGCCTTCCTTTATGCCATTGCCGAAGGAATCGGCATTTACTTTAAGATCTCAAAAGACATCAGCATGTGGACAGCCGGAGGCATCGTTGGCACGTCCTGGAGCCAGCTTCAAGTGATTGTACCGGTTATCTCAATCGGAATCCTTGTTTCTCTCTTTCTGTCAAAACAGCTCACTATCCTAAGTTTAAATGAGGAGGTAGCTGTAGGCTTAGGCCAAAATACAACTCAAATTAAAACCATTCTATTCATTCTCGTTACCCTTCTGGCAGGTGCATCGGTTGCACTGGTCGGCAATATGGCATTTATCGGGCTGATGGTGCCTCATATTGTGCGGGCTATTGTCGGAACTGATTATCGCTTTATTCTTCCTATGTCAGCCCTAACAGGTGCTTCTTTCATGCTCCTGGCCGATACACTGGGCAGAACAATCAATGCTCCATATGAGACTCCTGTAGCGGCTATCATTGCGATAATGGGGCTGCCCTTCTTCCTATTTATCGTACATAAAGGAGGTAAGGCGTTCTCATGATCCAGCCAGAGCTAATCAAAAAACAAAGAATGTTATTAGGAATTTTACTGGCACTTATTATGATTACAATTATTATTGGAATGGGGTTAGGCTATGCCTCCCTTTCATATGATCGCCTGATTCCGACCCTTATGGGACAGGGGACTTTTAAAGAAGAATTCGTCTTATTCTCCATTCGGCTGCCGCGTGTGTTTATCACGGTATTAGCCGGCATGGCACTTGCATTGTCCGGTGCCATTTTACAGGGGATTACCCGGAATGACCTGGCAGATCCGGGAATCATAGGCATCAACTCTGGAGCTGGGGTTGCTATCGCTGTTTTCTTTCTGTTCTTCCCTATTGAAGCAGGCTCTTTCATCTATATGCTGCCGCTATGTGCGTTTTTCGGTGCTTTACTTACAGCCATCTTAATTTATGCTTTTTCCTACAGCAAACGCGAAGGGCTTCAGCCTGTAAAAATGGTCCTTGTCGGGGTTGGGTTTTCCATGGCTCTATCCGGTGCCATGATTGTCCTGATCTCTTCCGCTGAAAGAGAAAAGGTTGATTTCATTGCAAAATGGCTTTCAGGGAATGTCTGGGGGACGGATTGGCCATTCATTTGGGCGATTCTTCCATGGCTTCTCCTCCTTATTCCATTTACTTTATATAAAGCAAACCGGTTGAATCTCTTAAGTCTAAGTGAACCTGTCGCCATCGGAATTGGCGTATCGATTGAAAAGGAACGGATTATCCTTCTGCTTACGGCTGTTGCACTGGCAGCGTCAGCCGTATCGGTAACTGGCGGTATTGCTTTTATTGGCCTGATCGCGCCACATATGGCCAAAGCGCTTGTCGGGCCGCGAAATCAGCTGTTTATTCCAATCGCCATTCTTATTGGCGGCTGGCTCTTGCTATTTGCCGACACGGTCGGCCGCAACCTTGTCGACCCTGACGGCCTCCCTGCAGGCATCATGGTCGCACTGATTGGGGCCCCTTATTTTATCTATTTGCTGTTGAAAAAATAAAATCTTCTATATGATGACGTGTGAATCTCGCACGTCATTTTCTTTTTGAAACAAAATATTAATATACTAATTTATAGATTTCAGGTTTCTTCCTATACTTTCAGGGCAATAGATACAGTGTAGGTTTAACAGTCAAAGAGAATAGGAGGAACCAGGATGTTTTTTCATGTAAAAGAACTGCAATTTGAAGCTAAGCCCGAACGCCCGGATCCCGTATTTGCCAAGAAGCTGCAGGAATTGATTGGCGGCCAATATGGTGAAATGACTGTTGCGATGCAGTACATGTTCCAGGGATGGGCAGCTCGGGGAAATGAAAAGTATCGTGATCTTCTATTGGATATTGGAACTGAGGAAATTGGGCATGTGGAAATGCTGGCAACAATGGTTGCCAGGCTGCTCGACGATGCCCCTGTAAACCAGCAGGAAGAAGCAGCAAAGGATCCAGTCGTTGGAGCCATTATGGGAGGAATGAACCCTCAGCATGCCATTGTCTCCGGATTGGGTGCACGTCCGGCAGATAGTGCAGGCAACCCTTGGATGGGAACCTATATTACTGCAAGCGGAAACTTGCTGGCTGATTTCCGTTCGAACCTGAATGCAGAGTCACAAGGCCGGCTTCAGGCATCAAGGCTGTATGAAATGACAGATGATAAAGGTGTCAAGGATCTGCTTTCGGTTCTGATCGCACGTGACGCTTACCATCAAAACCAATGGGCTGCAGCTATTGCCGAGCTGGAGGAAAAGGAAGGCCTGCTCGTACCTAGCACATTCCCTCGTGAAAAAGAACGCACAGATATCTCTTACACACTCTACAACCTATCAGCAGGTGAAGAAAGCAGCACAGGCAGATGGGCACAAGGCCCTGCCCTCGATGGCCAGGGAGAATATAAATATGTAAGCAATCCTAAACCGGAAGGCGGCAAACCAATGCTAAAGCCTGCACCCCCAAATCTTCATAACACATTGCCTATGGATGAATAGTATCCAACAAAACATGTTGGATCCATGTTAAATTAATCAGGATATTTTATCATAGGGTGCTTTAATGCAGGAAAGCAACCGGAAAGAAATTAAATTTAACAGCCTGGAATTTCCAGGCTGTTTTTTTGCATATTTTTTTCAGCTCTGGGCACCATAATACATTTAGTTATAAAAACAGCCTCCATTGTCCATACTTTATAAGGAAAATGCATAGAAAGAGGAGTAAAGATGAAAAAGTATACCGTTATATTATTTAGTATTCTCCTTCTCGCTGCCTGTTCCATGGAAAAAGAAAGCGGGAAGAACGAAAACAAACTTCCGCTGGAGGTTACGATTCAGACGCCTGAAACGATCCATTCGCATGAGGAAGTAAACCTGAAGGCACTTGTCACACAGGGGGACGAAAAAGTAACCGATGCAAATGATGTTGTTTTTGAAGTATGGCAATCCGGGCAAAATGACCGGGAGATGCTAAGTGCTGAACATCAGGGCGATGGCATCTATTCCGCCAAAAAGAGCTTTTCTGAAGATGGACAATACTTTGTAGTAGCTCACGTAACTGCAAGAAATATGCACCAGATGCCGACAAAGCAAGTCATTGCCGGTACACCTGAAAATACAGCTGTCTTTCAGGAAGAAGAACATCCACATAGCCATGTTTCAATAAATCTGGAAACAGGCGGAGTCCTCAAAGAGAATGAAGAAGCTGAATTGACCGCTACAATCCTGCAGGAAGGCCAGCCTTTAACCGAGGCAAATGTCAGTTTTGAAATTTGGCAGGATGACCAGGAGGAGTCCGAGTATATAGATGCTTCAGAAAGCAGCTCAGGTGAATATCAAGCAAGCAAATCCTTTTCGAAATCAGGTTCTTACAATATTAAAGTCCACGTAACCAAAGATCAGATTCATGAGCATCAGCTTAGCCAATTAACTGTAAAATAACAAAAAAAGCTGGAATATCCAGCTTTTTTTGTTCAGTCAAACGTTTGATTGATTTTCGGAACTACTTATTCTCCTCCATATCAAACACACCTTCTTCATAAAGGATATCCTCTATAAATGGCCTGTCTCCAAGCTCAATCATATCACCATGTTCATTGCAGGCAACCGAGAAATGAGTATAAGAATATTCGTTTCCTTCAGCTTGAACTGCACCAGCCCCTCCAAGGGAAATACAGCCTTCAGGAATTTCTTCGTGATCTCCATTTTCATCAACATGATAGTATAGGTTTTCTATATAGCCTTCACTTTGCGGCAAAGCGGTAACGGCATACCCTCTGTCATTCACCCGAATAACATCATACTTTCCCTCTGTCTCCGGCTCAGGCGCATTCTCGTACTCATGCAGAATTGTCACCTGGCCAACATATCCTTTAGGAATTAAGTAAAGATCATTCGTCCTTGGTTCTAATTCGGCTTTTTGAAGCATCCAAACAAGACCTATTGGCAGCAGAACAGCCAATAAAAACCCCGCGGCATTCCATGCAGCTATTTTACCAGCTGGCATTTCCCGATCCCATTTCCGCCATTCATCCACCAAAAAGAAAAGCACTGCCGACAGAAGAACAAAAAAAACAAAATCTTTTACTGCAAAATAGCTCAAAGCCCCTAAAATTGTATGTATAAAAGCTGCCGCGGCAAACCGCCATTTGACCATCCTCTTTGTGAGATACTCGGACAGCAGCGAAACCGGGATCCCATAAATCAGATTCCCAAACAGACAATAGAGGAAAATGATGACCAGTACGAAAGAAAACATTTCCCCTTCTGTAAAAAGTAAAAGCAGCCAAAATCCAAAAGTGAAAATAACGGATGTATGCAAAGCCGTTTTCAATTTTGATGCCAGCATTAGTTAATCACTCCCCCTTTTATATTGTTTGTGAATAACTTCACATATAATATAACATGAAAAGGAGGTTATTCCTATATACACCATAGAAATTTATCCGAGTGCTTGCAGGTTCTGGCATTTTCCAAACATATCTATCTCTACTCGTCTGTTTCAAATTCCTTTTAACGACGGCGATGTCTGTCCCATTTCAAAATTTATGCCCCACTTTCAATGATTTGCGCCTGACTTTTTCAATTTATGTCTCAATCTCTCCCATTTATGCGCAACTTTTCAGATTTATGCTCAACTTCCCATTCCGCCATCTGTTATAAGAGCAAAGAATATCCTTTATAAAGAAAGGCCTGCTTCCTTAACGGACAGGCCCTTTTCCAATGATCTTTCTCACCCATTCAATCCCTTCATCCACCACTTTCACTTCAGGATTTGTATGCGGAGTATGCTCCAGTACGAAAATTACATCCTGGCACTCCTTCGTTAAAAATTGCAGTATTTCCTTTATTTTAAAATGCTGGCCATCATGTTCATGAGAAGGATGAACGGGCACCCAAATGTACTTTTCACCATGGTATTCAACATTATGCAGGTGGACCACACGAACAAATTCCGCCCATTTTCTAATATATGAAAGGGCCTTATCCCCTGCAGCCATCATATAATCACCGATATCAATACATATTTTGAGGCCATACTTCGTCCAGGTCTCCAGGGAAAAATGGTCCAGGTAGTTAATCCCCGCGGGAGAACGCTGAAGCCCCAACTTCGGTTCGCACACAATCTGAATTCCGTATTTTTTCTGAAGGGCACTCAGCTTTTGAAGCCCCGCTTCAATCATCTCTGCCGGATCTTCTGTTGTCTCTTTTTTAAAATAAGGAAAGTGTACCAAGATGTACTCAGCGCCATGCCGGGACATTTCCGCAACTTCAGATTCAAATTGGCTCCATGCCTCTTTCGGATCAATATTCACTTTTTCGATAAGGTCATATTTGCTGTGCCCCCGCAAAAGCGGCGAATGCAGCCCAAAGCTCATACCTGTTTTCTGCAGCGAATTAAAAAAGGAACGAAATGAGTCCTTATCAGCAAATTCACCAATCTCAATATGCTGCAGGTTGTCTTTAAACAGCTGTGAAAACTTTTCGCTGTCAGACAAAATAACGCTTCCGGATATTCCTAATCGGTGTGCCATGATATCGCCTCTCTAATGGGTTCTTTGGCTTTATCATAACATAGAACATGTAACTTTTTGGAAAAGAGAGCGTCTAATCCTTAAAACGCAAAAGGAGAAACATCATGCTAAAAAGACTTTTCGCTGCCATACTGGGAGTCCTGCTGTTATTCTTATTTTTATTTCGAAATGGAATCATACTGGATTCACTCGGCCTGCATATCGAAAAACCCTTTGGAAAAAAAGTTGAAGTTCCTGCAGATTTTTCACAGGCTGACCGCAATCAAAACGGGATTTCAGATCCTATTGATGTAGTTCAGGCAGCGAGAAAAGAAGTAGAACAGCGAACGCCTTATAAAAGCACCTATTACGCCGGGGGATATCCTCCTAATGGTGAAGGCGTATGTACAGATTTGATTTGGCGGGGATTCAAGGGGGCAGGAGTCACTATCAAGGATCTGATAGACAAGGATATCGCAGAGAATACAGATCTATACCCCCGAGTACAGGGAAACCCTGATCCAAACATCGATTTCAGGCGTGTCCCTAATCAAGATGTATATTTCAGCCGTTACGCTAAATCTTTAACAACTGAGCTTATTCCAGGAGAGATCGAAAACCTCCAGGAATGGCAGCCAGGAGATATCGTTATTTTCCTTTCACCTAAATTTGACCATGTGGCGATTATATCGGACAAACGGACAAAAGATGGCATTCCATACGTTATCCACAACTCTGCACCTTTTGCTGCCGAAGTGAAATTGTCTTCCTTTAAAACACCCATTACCGCACACTATAGATGGGATTTTTGAAAAAAACGCCTGCCCTGCCGTAAAGCAGAAACAGGCGTTTTCCATGTATTATGGGGTGACAATTGCGTTCCCTGCTGGCCATTCCTCACAAGTATACGCCATCTCCCAGAATCCAAGTTCCAGCTGGCAGCTTTTGCGGAAAGCGTCCTTCATTCGCTGCCTTTCTTCAGGAGAAGCCTTTTGCGCAAGCTCATCCAACCGGTTTCTCATATTCATCGTAACGGCCTCTACCCTTAAATTTGCATAGAAAGAAATCCATGGATAAAACGGATGGTCCTCATCAGGCTCGTATTGCTTCATCAGCTCCAGCCCAATTTCCCAATAAGTCCAAGGACATGGCAATAGCGCAGAAAGGATTTCACCCATCCCGCCAGTATGGGCATGATACATCATATGCTTCACATAATGATCAGCTGTTGGAGGAAGCGGGTAGCCCTGCAATACTTCATAATCCACGCCAATCTGCTGGCAAAAATTATGGTGAGGGTGAATTTCAGAATTCAGCACAAATTCAATTTGCTGGTTAAAATAAGCAATATCTTTCCGCTCGGTCGACTTCGAGATTGCAATACCATAAATGTGCATGAACGCATTCAGGTACTCGTAATCCGCTTTAATATAATGGGCAAGCGCCTCTTTCGGCACATCCCCTCTCCCAATGCCCTGTACAAATGGATGCTGAAAAATCAACTGGAATAAATCATCATTTTCCTTGCGAAGAATTTCTGTAAAAGTCATAAAAAATAGCCTCCTTATAATTCAGAAGCTGCCGGGGAAAAGCATGAGGATAAAATAGAAGTCCTCACCGCTTCCCTGCGCTGGCATTACCCAGATCAGGTTCCAAGGGACAAAGGAAAAATCCTTATCTCAGCCGTAGCGCCCCTAGCAGTTTTCCTGTCGTTTATAACACTTTGATACTGATTCTTTCGCTTGCTGCGGGGGTATTCGCCCGCTTTTGCACTGCCTTTTTTAGATCTGGCCAAAAATGCTGCTTCCTTTGATGCCGCTTTTTCTCACTAGACCCGGAGCAGCTGCTTCATTCCAGATCCACTTTTTCTGGAACAACAGCGGCCACACTATCAGAAGCTCACATATTCTGCACCAAATTCCTCTCCTTCACTTTGGCGAGAATGATCCACCCAATAGCCGCACCGGTAAAACTGCTGACAAGAAAGGGCGGAACAAAGAAAAACGCACCAGCTGCGCTTCCCATCAAAATCTTTGCATACGGGACTGCAAACAGCGCTCCAATTATGCCTGTTCCCACCACTTCACCAACTGCAGCCCAGATTTTCCGGCCAAATTTTAAATAAAGCACGCCTGCCAAAAACGCACCAATCATTCCGCCTGGAAACGCAAGCAGCGTACCAAATCCAAGCAGATTCCTCAGAAGGCCGATCATAAATGCCACTCCCACGGCTGGCAGCGGTCCAAGCGTAACTGCAGCCAAAACATTTACCGCATGCTGGACTGGATATGCTTTTGCGATACCTGCAGGAAACCAAAGTAAATGAGAGCCAAGCGTTCCAATCGCTACAAATAAAGCCATGGTGGTCAATAAACGGGTTTTGTTCATATTAGCCTCCTTCCTAAAGGGCAGCCTGATTGCTTATCATGGAGAAAAGTATGTATCAAAAAAGCCAGATCCGCGAAAGGACCTGGCTTGGTTTCAAGTATTAATGATTCGACATACCGCCAAAGCCTACTTCCCTCCGCTGGCACTAACCAGATCAGGTCCATAAGAGTCGGAAAGCTTTACCGCGCTCTCCTCTCAGCCCGCACATTCGGGGCACCCCTAGTAGTTCATAGATATTCAATTTGATAAGCTATTTCAAGCTTATCAAATTATCCTGGCACTGTCATCATTCTTTTTGCTTAGATGCTTTTATCAATGCAGCCGATGTGAGGCCCTTTAATTTCTGACAATACTTTGAACGGATTCGCCTTTGATAAGTTCAGCCATGCTTTTCGGCTTAAGTCTGCCATTTTCGCTTTGGCCGTACCTTTATAGACTATTATTAAAGATGGATTCTTCTGTCTGCAAAATACCCTTGGGAGCTTCTTCTCTTACACTATCTCAATAGCTGCAAACCGTCTATATACTTCAAGCTGCAAACCCCAGCCAAGGAAAGGGAGACTTTTGTTTCTTCTATAAAATTGGCAAGTACTTTTTCCACGCCAGCCTGCCCCCCAATGGCCAAGCCATACACATATGGCCTTCCCAGGCAAATGGCATCCGCTCCCAGAGCCAGCGCCTTAACCACATCAGAGCCTCGGCGAATCCCACTGTCAAATAACACGGGTATCCGTCCATTGACTTCTTTTGAAATTGGTCCAAGGGCATCAATCGCCGCCGTCACGCCATCCAGCTGCCTGCCGCCATGATTGGAAACAATGATGCCATCTATCCCCTTTTCAACAGCAAGCTTTGCATCCTCCGGATGGAGGATGCCTTTTAATAGAATCGGCAAATTCGTTCTTTCTTTTAATCTCGCAACATGCTCCCAGCTTAATGTCGGGTGGTGAATATTATCAAGAATCCCTTGAACCACGTCCCCATCTTTTAGAGAGCTCATGAATACCGGGTCAGATTCATAGTTTGCTTTTCCATAGCCGAGCTTTAAAGGGGAAAAATTATTCCTGAGATCCGCTTCCCTCCACCCCATCATGACTGTATCAACCGTTAAAACGATCGCTTCATATCCTGCTTCCTCCGCACGGCTCACCATATTGAAAGCAGCCTCTTCATGATTGGACCAATAAAGCTGGAACCACTTTGAGCTGTTGCCGGTCGCTGCAGCGACTTCTTCTATAGAATAGCTGGATACTGTACTTTGGATAAAAGGAATTCCATAAGTAGCCGCCGCTCTGGCAGAAGCAATTTCTCCCTCCTTATGTTCAAGGCGCTGCATTCCGATTGGCGCCAAAAAAACCGGATAAGGATATGTCTTTCCGAAAAGAGTTACACTCGTATCAGGAACAGAAACGTCCCTCAGCATTCTGGGTACAATCGAATACTTTGCGAAGGATTCTGTATTTTTTCTCAGCGTTTCTTCCCCGCCTGCACCTGATTGGACATATCCAAATCCTCCAGCCCCCATTACCTTCTCTGCTTCTTTCTCCAGCCCTGCAAAAGAAATTGGGAAATTCTCTGCAAAGCTTATATTCTCTACCTTTGCCATCTTTCCAGCCTGCCTCTCTAATAATATTTAGAATTTATTGAAAATAATATCACTTTTTTTGATTTAAGGAAACCGGCTGGCGTTTCGCGGATAAATTTAAGAATTCGCGGTTATATTCAATTTTTAGCGGATAAAATTAAAAATTTGCGGTTATATCAGAATTTTCGCTGATATATAGTTCCCCCGGGATCCAGATCAACCAGAACTTCCATCAAAAAGCAGGGATTTCACGAAAAAATCGTGAATAAAACATCATATCTTAACCGAATTGGAGTGTCCATAATGCTAATTAAACAGCCCTTCGATGAATTTTTAAAATTTGAATATGATAGAGTCAGTGAAACTAATTTGAAAGTTACTTTACCCATCCAGCCGCTGTTCATCAACAGCGCTGGCCTTGTCCATGGCGGGATTATTTCCACACTGGCGGATGTGGCTATGGGGAATATTTTTAAGCCCGATGAAAACCAAATACAGACAGTTGTCACCGCTGATTTAAAAGTCAGCTTTTTAAAGGGAGCAGCCGGCAAATGCCTGATGGCAGATGCCCACCTGGTGAAAAGAGGCCGTACCCTGAACCATACGGATTGCCTGATTTACAATGACCAGAATCAGCTGGTTGCCAAAGCATCTGGTATTTTTGCTTCCATCTAGCAAATTATAACCAATTATCTGAAAACCCCCGATTATTCTATCGATTTCAGGGCAGAGTTTCATAGACAACGATGGGGAGGGATTTCAACATGGAACATGTAAAAGCAATTGTCATTAAATTTGTAATGATCACAGCGGTTTTGGGAATTGTCTTAACCGGATTTTTTGATATTGGATTTACCGAAACACTGATCATTAGCTTTATTCTGACGCTTGCAGCCTATGTTCTCGGTGACATAATGATCTTCCGAATGGCTGGCGGCAAAACCGAACATGGAAAAAAGAAATGCTCTTGCCACATTTTCCGATATTGGCTTTGCCTTTTTTGCCATCTGGCTTTTAGAGGAGATGATCGTTGCCTGACAAGACGGACTTGCATCGGCAGCCATTGGTTTCTGCCCTAATCATCGTTACAGGAATGGTTCTACCATGGGTACCTGGATAAACGTATTTTTCATGACAATGAATAAGCGGCTAAGGAAGCCAAAATGGCCTCCTTTTTACATTTCCGCTGATTTATTCCCCCTTCTTTTTATGATAAAAGAAATAAAGAGCCCTGCTCCGATCAGCAGAGAGCATACAAGAATAACCTGTGAACCAGATAGCGAAAGCAGCTTTGCCAGGTAGACAGAATAGGCTAGAAGCAAAGAAGTGGCCAATTTTGAAATCGCTGCAATACTTAGGAACTTTCTAAAAGATACTCCCCCAATTCCAGCTCCGACACAAATAATTTCATCTGGAAGTACCGGGATAACGAACAGCATCAGCAGGAGCAGGGTTTCATTTTTTCCCACATATTTCTGATATGTTTCGAGATGATGTTCTTTAATAAACCTGGATATAACCTTTATTCCGCTGATTCTCGCAAACCAAAACATGGCTGTAATTCCTGAAATAGTTCCTGCAAATCCAATTAAAGCAGCAGAGGCTGGCCCAAAAACCGCACTTCCGGCAGGAATGGTAATCGCTTCAGGAAGAGGAAGCAAAATCGGCTGAAGAAAGCAAATGGTAAAAAAGAGGATTTTCCCTGCACTGTTATATTCGCGCAGCACACTTTCAAGGCCATATGCATCCGTCAGAACAAGCACCTTAGTTAAATAGAAAGTTATAAAAACAATCAGCAGCAAGGCGAGTAAATACATTAGTGCTGTCCTGCAGAATTTCATCAGTGACAACTTGCCGGCAGAAATTAAGTAGAGGTCCATCAGCAAAACACCAGCCATGCCATAAATAAAAATACCTTTATAAACCGGAAGCATGGTCGGCATACAATAATACAAGATATAAGCTGCTATTAGAACCAATAGCACATGCAAGCCCGCTTCTATTTTTATATTCATACAATTTCCCCATATACACTTTTCTTAACTTCAGTTTAGATAAAGCCCAAGGAAACCTTAAGATGCTTCAGCATTAAATTTCACTAAGACCTGCGGCTTAGAAAAACAAAAGCAGAGGCTGATCTCCCCTGCTTTAAAACCTCCTAATACTCGATCTCATCATAGTCCTTTGGCTGAGGAATCGGCTGGCCGCTCTCATGCTTAGCAAACTCATTGATGAGCTGCTGCTCTTCAGTTAGAGTATTTTTAGGCTTTTCATTATGCTGATTTTGTTTTTTCAATATAATTTCCCCTTTCAAGTGTTCTTAACATTAATATGCTCACTTTTAAGGGAATCAACCAACCTGTTTAACCTATATTAGTCCCAATAAGGCTCGATTTGCCCCCGGATTTCCCCGTCTGGAAATTGGGCTGTATGGGCGTTAACATAGGTCTTTCCATCCCTCATTAGGTCAATCAGAACAGATAGAGGTTTTCCTTCTAATGGGCCTACAAGATCTTTAGCTGTAATAACTCCTTCAACTACTCCCTTTTTAACACTTATGTCAGGATCAATTAAGCCAAAGAGAAAAGCAACTACCGGGCCGTTCATACCCCTTCTTCCTAAATGAATATGGGCTTGTGTAAAGTTTTTAAGATTATTGACTTCAAGCCGGTAGCCCATTTTCTTTTCATCCTGGCTCACTTTAAATTTTGCCATCCCAAAAGCATCTGTACGGACTGGCGGCACTTCTTCAGAACCTTTTAGCCTGGCAAAAAAAAGCCGATTTTCGTCCATTCTTACACCTCCTAACCGATACCTCAATTTAATGATATATTTTATGCCAGTATCGTCAGGATTGTCTCTGCAATATAGTGTAAAATCGTCTATTTTCATGAAAAATGGAGGGATTTTAGCCTTTTCCGCCAATTCATTAAGGAAAGCTGATTACAAAGGAGGTCTAGCATGTCCACATTTATTTTTCATATTGCCACAGTCGAGATTCCGGTAACCGATTTGAATCGATCAGTTGCATTTTATGCAGATGTTCTTGGAGTGAAGGCGGAATTTAAAGGAGAGAAGAATGCAATGCTCAGTTTTCAAGCGAAGGGTGTTCCAACGATCTTCCTTGTTGAAACAGACGAACAGAAATCTCTTTCCTTCGTTAATTCCAATGATGGCGTGGAGCACAGCGTTATTGACTTTTACACACCATCTTTAAAAGAATTTCACGAATGGCTTCAGAAAAAAAACGTTGAAGTTGGGCCGCTCAACATTAATCAGGAGCATGGCCTTGGCGGATTTGGCTTTAAAGATCCTGACGGCAACCTGCTCAGTGCCTGCAACGTAGTGCATAAGGGGCAATAAAGCTCGCTGATTATCGGCGAGCTTTTTTTAATGCTTACTTTTTAAAAAGCCTATTCAATAAAAACACTCCGCCGCCAATAAGCACCAAAATCACAATTAGAATCAAGCCTGGTACGCCTATGTTCATTAGCATATTTTCGCCCCCATCATTCTCAACTAAATTCCGCCACTAATACTAGCACATTGTATTAAATTGGGAACTGAAGAATTCTGAAAATTTCATGTCCCTTTAGCTAAAAATAAGACTCGCGCCCTATCCTAAATTACGGCGGAGGCTGATATGGACAATCTTTTCTCCCTGCTACACTAATAAAGTGTTTAAAAAGGAGGGAAACGGTTGAAAAAACTAGGCACAAAAGCCACTAGATGGCTAAAAATTCTTCATATTGTCCTCGTTTCATTATTTTTCGGCGGCATCATGAGTTCACTTGTCTTACATTTCACCATGGAAATGGCCGCTTATGGCCAAACCCTGGAGCTATATAAAAATGTGGTAACCATCAGCGACTACATTGTACGAACTGGCGCTGTAGGTACTTTATTAGTTGGCATCATCTATGGATTCTTTACCAATTGGGGATTTTTCAAGCACAGATGGGTTACTGTCAAATGGATTCTTTTTATAATCCAAACTGTCGTTGGCATTAATATCGTCGATGAATTGATGATGGAAAATATGGCTTTGCTTGAGGCAGAAGGCAGCAAGGCGTTAACGAATCCTGTTTTTATTGATAATCATACTAATCGCCAGTACGCTGTCTATTTTCAAATAGCCGTTACCCTGTTTATCTTTGCAATCTCTGTTTTAAGGCCGTGGAAAAAGAAAAAGCAATAATAAAATGCAGTGCCTCCACTGCCATTTTTTCTATTGGGCAAGAGCAGCTTCCAGAAATTCTTTCAGCTTCTCCTGGTATTCCTGCTCTGCCACCGTATACCCATCTGTATGCCCTGCTCCCGGCACGATCCACAGCTCTTTCTTCCCGCCGGCTTTCCCGTAAATCTCATACGCCATATCCGTCGGCACCAGATCGTCACGATCCCCATGGATGATGAACAGCGGAAGCTTATTTTTCCTCACCTGCTCAATGGCCGATGCTTCTCTAAACGAGTATCCCGCTCTGATTTTTGTAAACACGCTTGTGATCTGCATCAAAGGGAAAGATGGCAAATGGTACATATGCTTCAGCTGATGGGCCAGCTCTTCATAAACTGTTGTATAGCCGCTGTCCGCAATAATCCCCTTCACTTCACTTGGAAGGTCTTCACCACTAGCCATCAATACAGTTGCCGCCCCCATTGAAAATCCATGAAGGAAAATGCTGGTTCCCCCTTTTTCCTTCTTCAATAAATCAATCCATTGGAGGTAATCTTTCCGCTCATGCCAGCCATATCCGATATAATCGCCATCGCTTTCCCCGTGCCCTCTGGCATCAGGTTTCAGTACATCATATCCCAGTTCATAATAAAACTTAGTAATACCGGGCATCTGCCTGCTATTCCCCTTATAGCCATGAGCCAGAATCACTGCTTTTCCATCGGAATCCGGATTTTTCAAAAAGAGCGCCTTAAGCTTAAGGCCATCTGCAGAGGTAATCTCAAGCTGTTCAAAGGTCTGCTCCTCCGTCCACTTCAGGACGTCCTCCAGCTTCGCCTGCTGCTCCTCCTCAAATGCAGCGCTGGCAGTATGTGCTTCCCCGCTGTATAACTCAACCGGTTCATGGCTTCGGTTTATTGCCACATTATAAAAATAATTCCCTGCACCCAGCAATGCTGCCGATAATAAAATAATCACACTGCCGGCTATCCAAATGATTCTCTTTTTCATTCATGACTCTCCTTTTCACATTTCCATTACCCCTTGTCCGCCAACGGCCTTACTCATTCAATCAAACGTTTGACTGAATGGGAATCTGTGATTTTTTATTCCTTATGTAAAACTTATTTAATTTAATATATATTTATAATATCAAGGATTAATATCCACATTTGGAAAATGAAAGGAAAACTGATGATTAAATTAGAACCCTTTACAAAAGAAGATTTTAAGCTCCTCATTAGCTGGATAACCACGCCAGAACTATTGGTTCAATGGAGCGGTGCCCATTTCAAATATCCGCTTGATCACAGCCAGCTGGAAACATATATCAGCTCGGCCAATCAAGAAAACAGCTCTGAATACATTTTTAAAGTAATCGAAGCTGAAACTGGCGATGTGATCGGACACATTTCCCTTGGCAGAATTGACCGCGTGAACGAAACTGCACGAGTAGGAAAGGTGTTTGTCAGCCCTGCTGCACGCGGAAAAGGCTATGCCTCCCAAATGATTCAGCAAATACTCTTCCTGGCCTTCAAAGATCTAAAGTTAAATAGAGTGAGTCTTGGAGTGTTTGATTTTAATAGGGGAGCATTCAGAATCTACGAAAAAGCAGGTTTCCAAAAAGAAGGGCTGCTTAGGCAAACGAATAAAGTAGCAGGGGAATATTGGAACTTGATCGAAATGGGAATTCTTCGTTCTGAATGGCTTGACCAGACTGGTATTGGCACTAATCAATCAAACGTTTGATTGAAAAAAGAAGCTCTGCCGGCTTAATGGCAGAGCTTTTATTCGGCATATTATTGTCCATCATATGAATTCCTCTTTACCCTATCCAGATGGAAAAAACGTCCCATTATCAATAGCAGCCCCTTACCGAAAGATTCATCAACACCCAAAATATCAAAAGCAAGGCAGAGAATCTTCCGCCTTGCTTTTATACTAGCTAGCTTTCTCCTCAGCCGGAACATCCTGCTTTTCTTTGGAGAGAAACCATCCAGCCAGCGCAATCAGAATTAAGACCGCATAGAAGGTGATTTTCCATTCAGGCGACTTGGCAAATCCTTCAGGCAGAATAGCCAATGCCGGATGGGACATTGTATAGACTGCCAATTTAACGCCAACCCAGCCGACAATCCCGAAAGCCGCAATCTCAAGCCCTGGTCTTTTATGCAGCAGATCCACGAAGAAGTTAGCCGCAAAGCGCATGATGATTAATCCGATCATTCCGCCTGCAAAAATCACCAGGAACTTTCCGCCATCAAGTCCGCCTATATGCCCGAGCCCTGAATCCGGAAGCGCCACAGCCAGTGCTACGGCCGCCAGGATCGAATCAACGGCAAACGCAATATCAGCAAGCTCGACTTTTAAAACGGTCATCCAAAAGCCTGATTTTTTCTTTTCTTTCGTAATTTTTGCTTCTTCCTCACCTTTTTTTACAATTACTTTTCTCAAAATATGATTAGCTGCGATGAAAAGAAGGTAGAGCGCTCCAATTGCCTGCACCTGCCAAACGTCTACTAAAAACGAGATTGCAAACAAGGATCCAAAGCGGAAAATAAACGCTCCAGCCAAACCATAAAACAAAGCCTTCTTCCTCTGCTTTTCCGGAAGATGCTTCACCATAATTGCTAAAACAAGCGCATTGTCAGCTGCCAGCAGCCCTTCCAATGCGATCAGCAGCAATAATACCCATCCGTACTCAAGCAAAAGTGATAATTCCATCTAATTACCCTCCCTTAATTAGCTTTTACGTGTTTTTCATCCAGGCGTTTTTCAATCTTCCTAAGCTCATCCCGGTCTCTAAGGAGCTCTTCTTTGTTCTTTTTAACAAGCTCTGTAAACGACAGCTTCTGCCTTTTCATTCTCACGTCTCCTTTCCTTTAATCTTTAAGTATGGATAGCTTCGCACTGTTTCCTTGCGGTTATGTTTATTCAGAGGCAATAAAAAAACCTCTACCAGCAAGCGGTAAAGGTTTTAATAAAACAAAAAGACCTTTACCCGAAACAGGCAAAGGTCTTGCTAACAACGGTAAGGTTGCCAACAAAGCCGGGAGCTCTTAACTCCGAAATGACGACTCTGCTGTAAAAGCTACTCCCCTTTAGGAGAAACTATTCAACTATTAATTTAATCTTATTATACTTAGTCAAATCTGTCAATCGTTATGCAAATCGATAATAAATTAAAATGAACGCTCCAAGCACAAAGATAAAGTTAAGGAATACAAATATAAATTGATCTGTCTTTGTTTTATGCAGCTTAATCGGCGGATTGTAGAATGATACCCCTTCAATAATGAAAATGATCAGCACCACATGAATCATAAAATGGCCAATTACTTCAGTCATCCCAAACAGCATCGTTGTTGTAATAAAAATGACTGTCACTGCAAAACCAACAACACGATTCAGAATCCCAACTACAAGCAAATAGCCGACAACAAACTCAATGAATGCAGCCATCACCACAAACGCAGCCGGCGCAAACCCAAATGTCGGAACTCCATGATTGGCTACGATATCGAGAGACATACTTGGATATACCCATTTTTCAACAGCTACCCAGCATAGGGATAAACCCGTACCTAAATAGAGAAACGGAAAACCAACTTTTTCAAGCTTCGTGCCGCCGATCAGCAATACCCCAATAATCGCTACATAATAGCCATAGTCAAGCATATGGAATATGCCATTATGAAGAGTTACATAACCAAATAACCCCAATAATATGACTGCCGCAATCTTTGTAGAGATGTGATGAGGGATTACCAGGAATCCAATAGCAGCCCAGGTTAGAATCATGGCCAATGTGCTGCTTAGGTGGAATTCTGGCGCAAACAGTGCTCCATTTGCCACCTGTAATATTAAAGCTGCAGCTGTCCCGTACTTCAGAATGTATCTGCTATATTTACGGAACCGAGAAAGCCACTCATCAAGCCTCTTGATCTTCGCCAATTCAGCTGTTTTCGGAATCACTAATGTCAGCAGCGCCAACACCATTGCAGCGGTAAAAGCCAGCACCATAAATAATGGCGATAATATATTTTCAATCGTTTCCTTTTGAGGAACTACGCTTGTGAACCATTTCACATGAGCACTTGTAAAAAAAGGCGTCATTATAAGTCCGATGATTAAAAGAAGCTGGAATAGTTTTCTCATGATGTCATTGCCTCCTTTTTGGCATTTGAAATTAGCATAAACAATATAAGTACAGTATTAATATATAATACTTTTCGATGCTGGGGAGTATCTAAAGATGAACATTATGTGAAATAATTCACAATGATTGCATAGCACCTTATTTATCCGTTCTTAGGATAAACAAATAGCAGGCGAATACTCTTCGCCTGCTCATACTCTTCTCTATTTCTCTTTTTTCACAGCTGCTAAAACCGGCTTTTTCTCGTCGCTTTTTTCTTCTTCTCCCACTAGATCCTTTGCTGCACTCTTAAATTCTGTTAACGTCCGCCCAAATGCACGGCCGATTTCAGGGAGCTTTGATGGCCCAAATATTATTAATGCGATAACTAGAACCAGAATTAAACCCGGAATGCCAATATTGGATATCATCTACTCACCGCCTTAATTTAAAACCTTTTTGCGCTTTTTCTCAAGCTGCTTCTCGTGTGCACGGGCATGGGCGCGGTGGCGGTCTTCTTCCACCTCAGCAGACATTTGGACACCCTGAGGTACAGCTGAAGTAGATATTTGCTTTAAGCCCTGCTGGTCTTTTTCAAAAACAAAGGATGCTCTTGTTGATATATCTGCTCCATGCTCTGTTACAAAAGGAAGCACCCGGAAATCTGCACGCCACTGGTCTGGTGTTACCTGGCAGCGGACATAACCCCTATAGTTATTGAAAAATTTAATATGCGGATTCTCAGCAAGTGTCTTCTCTGTATCCGCTCTGACATCCGAACCATTTCCGCCCGAAGTAATTGAAGTGCCAACAAACTCTGCGCCAATCAGTTTTGATTGCTGATCTTTGTAATCGGTAAGAATATTTGAAGCCCAGCTCGCATGAACATCCCCTGTCAGCACAATCAGATTGTCCATGCCATTTTCCGCTGCAAAATCGGTTAGGCGCTGGCGGGCAGCCGGGTAGCCATCCCAGGCATCCATGCTGAATCTAGGGTTAGTGCTTGTCCCAAAATTCCTCTCTGAAAAAAAGACCTGCTGAGCCAGGACGTTCCAATGCGAATTGGAGCTGGCAAGGTTCTGTTCAACCCATTGCTCTTGCTCTTTACCAAGAAGGGTACGGTTCGGATCGAGTGACTCAGGTGTATGTGGTTTGCTGCCATCCCCATTTGCCTGGTCATCGCGATACTGGCGGGAATCCAGTACAAGGAAAGACGCAAGCTTGCCATAGCTGAATTCCCTGTATAGCTGCATTCCTTCTCCGTGCGGCATGGATGATAGACGGAGCGGCATATGTTCATAATAGGCTTGATAAGCCGCTGCACGGCGCTTGATAAACTCTTCAACAGATTGCCCTTTTTCCGGGATTTCAGATGCATAGTTATTTTCAACCTCATGGTCATCCCATGTAACAATCCATGGGAATGCCGCATGTGCTTCTTTCAGATGAATATCAGATTTGTACTGCCCATACCGATTCCGATAATCCTCCAATGTGATAATTTCAGGGCCGCTATGGTCGCGCACATTTCCAGTCGGAGAAATGTATTCATTTGGCCCATATTCATATATGTAATCGCCCAGGTGGAAAACTAAATCCAGATTTTCCTTCGCCATATGCTGATAGGCAGTAAAGTAGCCGTGCTCATATTGCTGACAGGAAGCAAATGCAAATGACAGGCTTGCAACATCCGTCCCAGCGGCCGGCAATGTTTTCGTTTTGCCGATTGGGCTAACCTCATTGCCAGTTTTAAAACGATAATAATAGATAGTGTTTGGCTTTAATCCATCTGCTTCAACATGTACGGAATGGGCCAAATCAGGTACGGCAATCTCTGTTCCGCGCTTCACGATTTTACGGAAATGCGCATCTTCAGCAAGCTCCCAGTTGACAGGAACGGCATGGTCTGGCATTCCTCCGCCATTAAGCGGTTCTGGCGCAAGCCTTGTCCATAAAACCACACTGTCAGAAAGAGGATCTCCTGATGCAACACCAAGTGTGAACGGATATTTCTCGAACTTAGGGGCCGCATCAACCTTCAGATTCCCTACTCCGAGCGACTGTGCTACAGCAAGCGCAAGCGAAAACCCGGCAATTTTACTTGCCCCTGAAAGAAAGCTTCGGCGATCAATGTCCTTTTTCAAACTTTCCTCATTGAATTTCCTGATTAACTCATCAATTGACCTCTCATTTCTCATTTCCTTCACCTCTATTAATCATTCTGAATTCATGTTGGATTATAAGAGGGTTTTTTTAATACAATATGAAGATATGTAAAGGAAGTCAGCTGTACCTCTGCTAAGTTAATAGGTCTTTTGTAAGAAACTGGTTTTTGAACTTTACGGTTCCTTTTATTTGCCTTCCAAAATACCTGTATTTATTTGGGCCATTTGCCCCGCTTTTTTTTACAAAAAATTCATAGAATATTAACGAATATTGTCATAATCTTTTAGTTTACTAATCTTAAAATAGTGGTTATGATAAATACAATCTTTAAAGAAAGGATGAGGAGTATGAAATCAAGATTCATGCCGTTATTGCTGCTATCTGTATTTTTATCCTTCCTCATCACACAATACCCCGGGGTCCATGTTAATGGAATCCCTATGGACGAAAGCAAAGCCATAACAGTATCTGACCTGGCGGAGAGCTTTCTTTTAAAAGATGATCCTAAAAAATATGTTTTCACTCAGGGTCCAAATTCCCTTACTTTCGTCAGTCTGGCGATAATCCTGCTTCTATACAGCGCCCTTCATATCATCGCCCGCAGAAAAAAGATCTTCTTCACCCCGATCTTCTACGAGGCGAACTACGTGATCCATACTCCTTAATTGTCCAATAACAACAATTAAAGGAGGAAAAGCAAATGATGTGGATGCGTTTCTTAATGATCGGCCTGTTTTCATTAACAGCTTCCAGCCTGTTTTTCTATCAGGGCACGGAAATTTACCACGCCTTCGTGGAATACTTTAAACAAAAATAACTTTTACAGGCGCCCAGGAAACCCTCTGGGCGCTTTTTAAATGCTCCATAAACAAGTTAGTGAGGAGAGTTGACGATATATCGGAAAAGTTGATGATAAAATGGCCAGCTTGACGATATATTTACGAAGTTGATGATAAAATGGCCCAAGTTGACGATATGCATGGAAAATGAGTCCTTTCCCTATACAAAACAACATCCTAAACTATGTATTTGAGTAAAAAACACTTAAAATGGGCAGATTTTTTTAAAAAAGAGCCATTTTTAGCTCCTTTTCGGGCACTTTAGATACTCTTTCGATTCCCTGCTCTTCTTTTTCCATTTTACGGGCATGTTCGGTGCCCTTTTGTTTCATTTTTCTGCCCCTTCTTCCCGCTGGCGCTATTGGGCCTTCTATTCGTTCCCTTCAGCTCCTCTTTCCTCTCCCTGCAGGCACTATTTACGAACCCCAGCTGTTCATTTCCCGCACAAATAACGTTCTCCAATAAAAAAGCACCCAGCCTGTTCCAGTCCCAGGCCGGGTGCTCTCCTTACTGTGCTTTTGCATATTTATCGTCAATCTTTTTTTCAATCTTCTCAAGCTGACGGCGATCTTTCAAAAGCTCTTCTTTATTTTCTTTAATCATCTCAACTAATGATAGCTTTTTCTTTTTCATATTTGCTCACCTTCTCTCAAGATGTTTCTAAAACTCTGGATGCTTAATCTAATATTTTTCGACAATAGCCGGGTGGTGCCAATAAATTAAAATACTATCGTCTTATTCCCATGCACGATGACCCGGTCTTCCACATGCCAGGCAACCGCTTGAGCCAGAACTCGCCTTTCAACGTGGCGGCCGGCAATTTTTAAGTCCTGTGCCGTATGGCGATGGTTGACGCGCAATACATCCTGCTCAATGATCGGACCTTCGTCCAGATCATTCGTGACATAATGGGCTGTTGCCCCAATCAGCTTAACTCCGCGGTTAAACGCCCTTGCATATGGATTGGCTCCCACGAAGGCAGGCAGGAAGCTATGATGGATATTGATAATCCTATTTTGATATTTGGTAATAAAGCTTGGCGAAAGGATTTGCATATATCTCGCCAGTACAATAAAATCCACTTTCCCATCCAGCAGCTCTTGTGCCTTTTGCTCGGCTTCGGATTTTGTATCAGGCGTAATCGGAATATGATAATAAGGAATTCCGAATCCCTCTACCGCTTCCTTCAAATCAGGGTGATTGCTGATCACCAAAGGAATGTCCACATCAAGCTCCTTCGACTTCCAGCGCCAAAGCAGCTCGAGCAGGCAATGATCCATTTTCGAAACAAAGATGGCCATCCGCTTGCGCTCGCCTTTGCCGCTCAGCTTCCACTCCATTGAGTATTCCTTTGCCATCTCTGGCAAGTCCTTTTTCAGCTTCAGGAATGATTCATCAAAATCATTCATATCAAACTCAATCCGCATGAAAAAAATGCCTGCGAGCGGATCGGTTGTATGCTGGTCAAAATGGACAATATTTGCTTTATGCTCCAACAAGAAATTGGATACCGTCGAAATGATGCCCGGCCTTTCCGGACAGGATATCAGTAATGTCGCCCGATTTGCATTGATATTTGTATTCATATTGAGTTCCTCCATCCGCATTTCTGGAAGCTGCCATCCATTTAAAAAGGACAGAAAAGGGCAGCATCTTCCCACCCCTTCTCTGTCCTTTTACCTGAGAGTTTAACCCCTTTGGTGTCGCAATATACATGCGCGCTCTCCAGAGATGCGTCCTGCTGCGGTTCTTCTACCTGAGAGATTTGCTTCAAGGGTCTTTTTAAAGCTTGCTCCTTCGGTGGCTTCATCGATGCTCTCTCCCGCAGCCGTCATTCGCTCAATATTTTTGTTATTTTCAGAATACTACGTCATTTGAAAAGTGTCAACCAAACGGAATTTATTTCACAAAATTGCCACAAATTAAACTAATCTGTTTTCTTTCCGTTTCCTCCTTATCTGCTGGAGGATTTATTGTAGCGACTTGAAAATACTCACCTGCAATAGCCTTTGCCTTTACGCTCAAAAACAGCAGTACAGCCATATTCAAAACAACCTCAGAGCCTGTATAATGCCCTCAACCTCATTACCTTTGCCCCCTATATTTTGGCAGATATAAGAATACAGTGCGGAAGAATTTGATAAAGGACTTCTTATCACGAAACTTCTAAACTGGACGATTACAGGGATTTCCATTTACAGATTAATATATATTAGAAAATTCTTCAGAAACAGCAGGCTATTGATACACAAAAAGCTTGAAGACAAAAAGTCTACAAGCTTTTATAACTCTATACAGCCGCTTTGGTTTTAGGCGAACGCTTCTGCCAGGCAACCGTAATAAATAATGTAACTAACAATAAAGCTAAACCTAAAACAAACGGATACGTAATCTGCACATCATAAAGTACGCCTGCAATCGTAGGGCCAAGCACGTTTCCGATGCTCATATATGCATTGTTCATCCCCATTGCAAAGCCCTGTTCATTGCCGGCCATTTTTGAAATGAGCGTCGTTAAGACTGGACGCAGGATGGATGTTGCCAGGAATATGATCAGTGAAATGACGAAGAAAAGGGCATAGCTTCCTGCAAACAAGGAAACAAGGAAGCCTGTAGCAGCGACTGCCAAAAAGATATTCAGTACCTTTCCTTCTCCAAATTTCCTGACAACCCGATCCACGACAAATAGCTGGACAATAACACTTATGATACCAGTTGACGTTACCATAATGGCGATTGCCTGCGGTGTGGCGCCGAACTGGTTATCAAGATAAAGCCCAAGAACCGATTCATACGCCATCAGTCCGAAGCTCATTACCAAAGTAATAACGAGCGGTATAAAATAAGGCTTCTTAACGGACATTGCCAGCTTTTTGACCATTGGGTCGTCTTCAGGCATTTCTTCTGCGGAAGCCTGCTGCAATGTACTGCTTTCCTCGAGCAGCGCAACTGAAAAAATAACAGCAACGAGGGAAACCAGCGCCGAAATCAGAAATGGCATTTTCAGGCCGAAGTCTGCCAAAAATCCGCCAATTCCTGGCCCAACTACAATTCCGAGTGACATCGCAGCCGAGACAAGGCCATTTCCTTTTGCACGCTGTTCCATGGTTGTAATATCAGCGATATATGCAAAAATAGCCGGAATCAGCAGTGCTGCTCCAATTCCTCCGATTACGCGCGAAAAATAAAGCAGCCAAATCGAATCTACTGCATAAAAGACCAGCATGGATAATGTTAATCCAGCTAATCCGTATATAATCATCTTTCTGCGGCCGTACTGATCAGCCCATTTTCCCGCAATTGGAGAAAATATCAGCTGGGCACCCGCAAAAATGGCAATCATCAGGCCAGCTGCCGTTCCCCCCTGATTAATGGATTCCAAATAAGCAGGCAAAATCGGAATAATGATCCCAAAGCTTCCGATGGCAATAAACATATTGATCATTAAGATGATCATCTTTTTTTCTGTTCTCCTGACATAGCGGATACCCCTCCTTCTATATGTGAAAAATTTACATTTTGTTTTTTGGCACGCTCATAAGCTTATAATGGGACAGCCCGCTTTGTCAAAGGAAAAATTAGAGAAGCCCAAGCATAGTGCTGGAGCTCCTATTTAATCAGCTTTTAAATTGATTTGGAAACTGCTTTACAATCGCTTCTGAAATGGCATCCGCCATGATGATGATATGAGTCAATCCTTCATCAATCGAAACAATTCTTGCATCCCAATCCTTTACCAAACTCGCTGATAAATCGTCTGTTACCAATTCCAGATGCATATAAAACAGTTTTTTCAGATCATTATTTTTCAAATGAGGATTGGCACTGCTGAGAAACGCCACGATATCATCCGCATTTCGATGCCAATCCTTGTTCAGCTGATTCACCTTCGCTCCTTTCCCGCTTTTTGCAGCTTCTACCATATCACCGGCAATAGTGATATGCTCCTTGAGCAGCTCTGTCAGCCTATTCCCTGCAGCTTCTCCATAATAAGGCTTTATGGAGTTCCCGATATCCTCTTGGTTCTTCAGCAGCCGTGCAAGCACCTGTTTCTGATCCTCAGCCCCCGCTGTTGTTGCACTGGTAATATAATTGCTTGTCCATAAAACATGATCAATCCACAGTCTCCGGAACTCATTCTCAAATTTTACTTCTGATTGGCTAATGCAAGGCTTTTGAGCAGCACTGATTGGTGATGCCAGCATGTTTGGCGGCAGCAGCAGCAATAACCCTATTAACATCAATTTCTTCATCACTTTACTCCTCCATAATAAGAAAGTTTCCTTCCTATTGTGGATATCGCGGAACTTTTCATTCTTTAATGTGGCATAAAATCTACTCAAGCTTTTCTTTTCAATCAAACGTTTGATTAAAATCTATTTTTTCAGCGCATGAACTTATACCATCGGCATACTGGGTGACTTTTCCAAAATGAGCGGATTTTGCCTTTTAAATAAAATTTTGCTGCATTTAATCAGATTTTCTGCAGAAAGCTCTAAATTCTTGAATAAAAAGCCTTATTTGAAGGCTGATTAAGCCAAAAACTCTATCTGGCAAAGGCACTGCTCTGCTTATTTGCAACTCCCAAAGTTTTATTAAAAATTTTTCCATTTTATTCGCGGCTTTGAAACAATCTAAACTTTCCTTAATATTAATATGTCGCCTCCATCAAAACTGGCAAACAGAGCAATTTTTATTAAAAATAAATTATTTCTACACAGATTGCTAAGTCCACGCTCAAGCCAGCGCCACCGCAGCAAAAAACTCATCATAAAGCGCCCGAACGGCTCTTTTTTCATCCTCCGCCTTCACTCCGAACATCATGCTCACTTCAGAAGATCCCTGGTTTATCATTTCCATATTTACTTTCGCTTTAGCCAGCGCTTTGGAGGCACGGGCCATCGTCCCAATGTTCTGTCGCATTCCTTCCCCTACTACCATAATAAGGGAAAGGCTATGCTGCACCTTCACTTCATCAGCATCCAGCTCCGTTTCAATCCGTCTGAGGATTTCTTCTTCCATACCGTTCTTGAATTGGTTTTCCCGGAGGATAATCGAGATGTCATCAATTCCAGATGGTGTATGTTCGTAGCTGAGGCCATACTCTTCCAAGATTGTCAGCAGCTTGCGCCCGAATCCAACTTCCCGGTTCATCATATATTTTTCGACGTAAATACTGCAGAAACCCTGATCACTGGCAATTCCAATGACAGGTCCGTTCGTATTATCCCGCTCGTTAACGATTCTCGTACCTGGAGCTGCTGGATTGTTTGTATTTTTGATCTGCACCGGAATGCCCGCACGGAACGCCGGTATAAGTGCTTCATCATGCAATACTGTAAAGCCGGCATAGGAAAGCTCCCGCATTTCCCGGTATGTCAGCTCTTTGATTTCCTTTGGATGCTCGACAATAAATGGATTAACGGAATAAACCGCATCCACATCCGTAAAGTTTTCGTACAGGTCCGCCTTTGTGGCACCAGCCAAAATGGATCCCGTCACATCCGATCCGCTTCTTGAAAAAGTAAACACTTCCCCATCCCGGCTGTAGCCAAAGAATCCTGGAAAAATAAGAATGCCATCCTTTTCCCTTAATCTATAAAGATTTTCATATGCTTCCGGAAGCACTTGCGCATTCCCAGGCTCCGGACTTACGAGCAGGCCGGCCTCCTTAGGATTCACATATCTGGCCTCCACTCCCTGCTGCTGAAAATACGCCGCTACAAGCTTCGCGTTATTATCCTCGCCACTGGCTTTCACAAGATCCATGAAAACATCAGGATTCCTTTTTTCACTATCGAGCCTATCGAAAAGATCCCTTTGAATAATGTCTTTAATGTCAGGGTCCAGTCCCAATTCGTCCGCAATCAGCCCGTACCTTTCCAGCACGCTTCCGGCCAGTTCTCCCGCTTCTTCCCCCTGCAGCCGTTTTTCTGCACAAGCGATTAATAGATCTGTAACCTTGTGATCCTCAGAAAATCGCTTTCCTGGAGCCGATACTACGATCACCTTACGCTCTGGATCAGCCTTTACTATGTTCAACACCTTCTCGATTTGCTTTCCGGATGCTAAAGAGGATCCTCCAAACTTTACGACTTTCATCCTGACATCTCCTAATCTCTGAAAATTTAATCTTTATTTTACTCCTATCCAGAAAATTATCAAGAGGGTTTTCTCTCCACAAAAGACATTTGTTCACCTTTAAAAGACACAATATTATACTAATATATAAATTTATTCCCACTTACCGCTTCTGATAGCCAAATAAAGCTTTTCTGACAAAATAAAAGAAAACGCTTTCAATTAATAATATTTTTTGCTAAGGCTCTGTTAAACTTTTCCGCTGCAGACACTAAGCTTTCCGGAGGCCCCCTCGCTCCTCGGCTTTTACGCGCCAGCGTGGGTCTCCTTTTCCCGCAGTACCTTAACTAAGCTTCCCCGAGTTAATACCGTACGAAGGAAATGCGAATGTATTTTCAAGGATCTCGCGTCCTCCTACTGATATTTAACATCACACAGCCTTTGTAAAAAAAAGGCTCTTTTCTCATAAATTGTTGTTTTTACTTATAAATTCTGCCCGTTAATTTCCGCTACGGGCACTCAAGCTGTCAGCGGGGAGGAATGAGAGCCTCCTCGGCTTCGCCTGCGGGGTCTCCCACTTCCCTCACTTCCCGCAGGACATTGAATAAGCTTCCCTGACCTGGCACCGCACGAAGGAAATGCGGTAGCATTTTCAAGGATCAAGTGCCCTCCGCTACAATCAACTCGGTAGGTTAAATTAAGTTTGCAATTAAAAGCAACAAACTTTACGAAAACAGCCTAAAAAAAAGAGGAAAATGCTCTCATTGCATCTTCCTCTCAAGCTAATTAATGATATTCTTTTACC
>NZ_JAEL01000033.1 GCF_000518885.1 Bacillus sp. J33
CAGAGTGTAGACAAACCCCTTTTTCAAACAGCTATTTAAAGAAAAAGGGGCTTTTTATCTTTTTTAACGGCATATTTAGGTGTGTGGATTAAGATAGAACCCCATATATTGATTGGGTAATAATGATAAAAAACGGCTGTCGACTTTGTCGACAGCCTGAAGCAGTGCCATTTTGAGGCACTGCTTTTTTATCTTATTTACTTGCTAAAACATTTGTCAGCGGCGGTACAATTTGCTTTTTGCGTGATACAACGCCTTTAAGAACGGCTTTGTTGTCTTCAAGTGTTACATTATATGCCTGCTCAACAGCATTTGCTTCCTTGCCGAGGGCGATAGCAACAGAATCGTTATTCAGGATGTCGGTTAAAACAAAGACGAATAAATCAAGCTCTTTGTTTTTGATATTCTCGGAAATCACTGCCTCAAGTTCAGCCTGGCGGTTTAATACGTCATTTAGGTCAACAGCGTTCACCTGAGCGATTTCAGTTTTATAGCTACCCATCTGGAATTCTTTTGCATCAAGGGAGATTAGCTCTTCAACTGTTTTTTTGCTTAAGTCTGCACCAGCTTTCAGCATTTCCAAACCATACTCTTCAGCATTAACGCCCGCGATTTCTGCTAGCTCGCGTGCAGCTGCAATGTCCTGGTCTGTGCATGTAGGAGATTTGAATAAAAGGGAATCTGAAATGATGGCAGAAAGCATTAAGCCAGCTGTTTCTTTGCTGATTTCGACTCCGTTTTCTTTGTACATTTTGTTTAGGATCGTTGCTGTGCAGCCAACAGGCTCAGCACGGTAATATAGCGGATCGCTTGTTTCAAAGTTTGCGATGCGGTGATGGTCGATCACTTCAAGGATTTTTACATCTCGAATATCATCAGCACTTTGCTGGAATTCATTATGGTCAACAAGAATGACTTCGTTAGCTTCCTTTGATACAGCCTCAACTAGGCGTGGAGCTTCCGCTTTAAAGTAATTCAAAGCATATTGTGTTTCCTCATTTACTTGGCCTAGGCGAATTGGTTCGGCATCAACGCCTAATTTGTTCTTTAATTCTGCATACGCAAGTGCTGAACAGATAGAGTCTGTGTCTGGGTTTTTGTGTCCGAAAACAAATACTTTTGACATAATCCTTACTCCTTCTATATGTATTGTGGGTTTTTTTCCTTTTGTTATTTTACCATATATCTAATGTAATGGCGGTATGGAGAAAAATCAAATATTGTAAATTTTTCGGGCTGTTTTTAGGGATGATAGAGGAAGCATTTAATTTGTGGAGAAATAGTTAGGTACGGTAAGGAGGAGACAATATGGGAAAAGTTGCAGTGATTTCAGATATACATGGAAATATGACGGCACTTGAGGCTGTTTTGGAAAATATCCGTGAACGCGGAATTGAGACGATCTTTTGTCTTGGTGATTTAATTGGAAAAGGCCCTAATTCCCGTAAAGCTGTAGAGAGGATCAAGGAAACATGTGAAGTGGCCCTTCTTGGCAACTGGGATGATTTTATCCAGAAGCCGGTGGATTTCGAGGAGGGGAAGTGGCATCAAAACCAGCTGGGAAAAGAAGGATTATCCTATTTAAGCACGCTGCCATTCCATCATGATTTTTATATGAGCGGAAAATATGTAAGACTGTATCATGCTTCAGCGAAAAGCATCTATCACCGGGTGGTGCCGATGCGAGACTCTCATGAAGAAAAGCTTGCCATGTTTGAGAATACAGAAAATATTGTTGCAGGCGAAGGCGGAAGGATACCGGATGTGGTCGGGTATGGTGATATCCATGCTGCGCTGATAGAACCTATCCATCCGCAAAAAACGCTTTTTAATGCAGGAAGTGTTGGAAATTCTCTTGATATTCCCCAGGCTGCTTATGCCATTCTGCATGGAGTATATCTTTCAAAGGAACCAGCTGCTTTTTCAATCGAAATTGTCCGAGTCCCGTATGATATTGAAAAAGAAATCGCGATTGCAAAGGAAATGGGAATGCCAAATCTTGAGGCTTATGCACTGGAATTGCGCGAAGCAAAATATAGAGGAGCACCGAAGAAGGTGTAAGACTGTACGGATCCATTGCTAAACGTGGAGGGGAATTTTAAGGCACAGAAGAATGATGTCTATCTCCAGACAGATTTTTTCATAATCAGGGCCAGCAAAAAAGCTGACTTTCTTGGTGATGGAGTCAGCCTTTTGCTTTTATTAATATATTTTCCGGCCTTTTTTAGAAAGGGCATAATAGATGCCATGCTGCAGGTTTGTGAAGCAGTTGAATTTGGAAAGATTGAAGTTCGTTTCAGTAATTTTTGTGCCGAGTTCCGGGGAGATGCCAACAAGGATGGTTTCGGTACCTATCAGGCTGGCTGCAGCAGCGAGCTTGCTTAGAAACTCTACAGTGTAGGCGCTGATGGCTTGGTTCAATCCGGTCAAATCCAGGATCAGACAGTCAGCCTGGTGCTTTGGCAGACTGTTCAGTGTTTTATCTACTAGTTCCTCTGAACGGAACTCATCATATCTTCCTAATAGCGGAACAACTACGATTCCATCCAATACTGGAATGACAGGAGAAGAGATTTCTTTTACAAGTTCCTTTAAGTCTCTTGTCCGATCTTCCACTAGTTTTTCAAGTTCACTGATTTTTTTCGATTCCTCCCGTCTGGCAAGTGCATGGATGTTTTCCTCCACGGTAACTGTTGAAGGGAAATAATCCAGTTCAGTGTAATTATGTTCACCTAATTGGTCTGTAACTTTTCTATACCAAAGGCTTGTACCAAACACAGCGGAAAAGATGCCGGCAAAGTGCCCCGGCAGGAATGTTCCGGATTCAGATTTTCCTTGTTCTTTATTTATCTTATATTCCCAGCTATCCACCGTACGGACTTTAGCAGTTTTCGCTTCCGGATCCAAATCGGTTATTATGAATTTTCCCCAGCCGGCTGAGGCATAAATTCGAGGAATAATATTGGCGACTTCCTCCACAGGAAGATCCATCTTTCTAAAAAATTCACCTACTGCCATTCCTTGCCTGAATCCTGTGGTTTCAAGGACAAGGCTTGAAGTTTCTTTTCCCGATATCTCTTCAATGGTATCAAAAAAGCTTTTCATGGCTGACTTAATCCAAAAAAGGACGGCCTCTTCCCCTTCAAAATTGAAGAGTCCTTTATCCAAGTCCCAGCTATAATCAAATCCATCTATTTTAGTTTGAAGCACTAAGCCTTCTACTGTCATACCATTACCCCCTGATATGGATATGTAGTGTATTTTAAAAGCAATGTACTTATCTCCTGGAAAACCGCACTAGCTCATTTCATTTACCCATTTTTTAAAAAGAAAAACCTCTTTTATAAAATTTTATCGGCGTCTGTTAATATATAGCTTCTTTGATTTTTCATTTACATAGGCGTACATGATCTCATCTTTATGAATATGGTTATTACGGAGCTGTTCGAGCAGCCAATCTTTTGTTTGTCCAAGCAATTGGAGGTTTCGCTTCTGGATTTTCCCGTCAACAATAACGGCAATCGGAAGGCCTTCATCCTGAATGGAAATATTTAAATGTTCAACAGTCACCGGGGTATTCGCTGCTTTTGGTATAATGCTAATTTCTCCAATTGGCTCCAGGATGGCATAATCGACATCGGCAATTTTGGGAAACCCTTTGCTTCTAAGTATGGCGAGAAGCTGTGAAACAGAAAGATGTGATTTTTCTAGATTATCCTCAAGAATCTCGCCATTTTTGATCAGCATTGTAGGTTCTCCAAGGAAAAAGCGGTTGCCGACTTGATTAAGCGTTAGATAGGAAAATAATATATGCAGTCCTACAAGAATGGCTAAGGCTGCCAGTGTCGGAAGGTACTCTGTACTTATAAGAGGCTCTGAGGCGACTGTCCCAACAATGATAATGGCAACCAAATCATATGGGGTCATTTGGATTATGGTTGATTTCCCCATCAATCTCATGATCATGATAGTTATTAAGTATATACTTAATATTTTTAGGATCAACAACATAAAGAAGCTCCTTTAAATGAATTATTATTCAAAGGATTTGCTACATTTGTTCCTTTCATGTGAGAAATTGTAAAAATGCCCGGATTAACAGAATCCGGGCATTGTTTACGCACGTTTTTTAGTATCTCTCGGAGGAATCCGATCGTTTTTAAGACTTTTGTCGGTAATTTTGGGCTCCGTTTTATTAATAAAGTTCTTAATGTTAGACCGGTGCAGAAAAATTAGAAATAAAAGGAAAATAGAAAAGATAAGTTCATGTTCACGCCCGGGTGTAAAAAGGGAATAAACCAATAAAGAAACACCTACTGATAAGGAACCATAAAATACATATTTAGTAAAATAAATGACTGCAATAAAAGAAATATAGGCTATAAAAAACATCCAGATATTAGCGATAATCAATACTCCTGCTGTGGTAGCGATAGCTTTCCCGCCCCGGAAACCAGCAAAAATAGGAAAACAATGCCCGACAACAGCAGCCAGGCCAACCATTAGCAGCTCAGCATCCGTGTGCAGCAGGAGTGGCAATGCGGCTGCAAATGCCCCTTTTCCGATATCGACTAGCAAGACCACGATTGCCGCCTTTTTTCCAAGCACCCGCAGTGTGTTGGTTGCTCCTGGATTATTGCTCCCGTGATCCCGGATGTCGATATGAAACGCGTATCTGCCTACTAATAAAGCGGTAGGGATCGATCCAATCAAGTACGCAGCCAGATAAATTAGTAACGTCATCTTATCAATCCTTTTTACACAATATATTCACTATAGGCTGCATTTCGCCTACTCTCGCAAAAAATTTTTATAGAGCACCCTCTTTCATTGTCATTGTCTACAGTTTACCATATAATGGTTGTGTTTGAGTTTGTATTTGTAATTATTTGAATGTTCGGCGGTGAAGAGTATGGCAGTAGCAAAGGCAGGACAGGTAAGATCCCAAAACGAGATTCCAGCGGGTTTATTTGAAAGTTTAAACCTGAGAGGGATCAATTTTGATGGGAAGAAAATAGCAGATATTTGTTCAGGAATAGGAACTTTTACAAGAAAGTTAAGGCTAAGAAAGGCAGACGTAATTGGAGTGGAACCATCGGAGGATTTGCTAGAAAAAGCAAAGGAAATAAGTAGGGCAAGGTTTGAACATATTCCCTTTGTGAATGGAACAGCTGAGCATACAGGCTTGGAGTCAAGCAGCTATGATTTAGTAACTGTCTATAAGGCATGGCACGGGTTTAATCGGGAATTGGCATTGAAGGAGATTAAGCGTATTTTAATGCCAATGGGAAAATTGATCGTTTCAGATGCAGAATTTCTAAGAGGCAATGAGGCAGTGGAAGCTGCAATTAAGGCATGTGAGAGCTTTTATGGCAAAACATTGTGGCCAGCGGGCTCCAAGGCAAAGTCCGGACAGCTCATTAACAGTTTTCCTGTTAAGTGGTTCGCAGAATGGAAGAAAAATGGATTCGAATTAAGGGACTTTTACAAGCTGGACTATAGTGTAACCTTCAGCAATGAAATGTTGTTAAATGAGGTTTTGGCATCTTATAATGCACCGGCAGAAAATACAAAAGAAATATCATTAGCATTAACACAAGATTTGGACAATCAATTTGGATCCAGTGCCTCTCATGCTGTACCATATGCCAGCTATGTTTGTATTCTGGATTCTTATTAGCCCTCTTTTCATGAGGGTTATTTTTTTGCACTTTTCGTAAAGTCTGCTGCTTTTCGGGGTTAACCAACGGGCAGAATTTATAAGTAGTAACAACCGTTTATGAGAATAAAGCCTTTCTTTATATAAAAGCTCTGTTAAGTTTTCTTATTGATTTTTCGACAAAGTTGATTAAGAGTGGAAGGCGCTCGACTCCTGCGGGAGGAGGCTCACCGCCCGCCCCGCGGAAAGAGAGTGCCTGGAACGGAAATCAACAGCCCCATTTAACAGAGCCGATATAAAAAGTATTGAATTGAACGGTTGTCTCAATTATGATTATTTCGTCACTCAAAAAGAAAGATTTGTCTTCGTATATATGAATAGGATAATCTTTATATAGTGCATAACAGATGCCTGGAGTTTGACTAATTGTATACCCGGCTAAGTGAAAAATTGCCGGTATTCATAGGTGCTAAAAAACATTGGAAGGAGATGAAAGTTTCATGGATCATTATTCTTTGGAAGAATGGCTTAAGTATGTGGAAAATGAGCTAGGGGAAGAAGAGCGGGAAGCCTATGAAAAACATCTCTATACATGTGACCAATGTTTGGAGGTATATCTTGAAGCGATGGAAGAAGTGGAAAATGGATTGCCGGCAATGCCGCGCGAAGATGAATTTATCAATCTTGTCATGGCACAAATAGCTGATGAAAATACGGAGGAACTCAAGGAGTTAAATGAGGCAGGGGGTCAAAAGCGGCCATCCACAAGATTTGAGCGGTGGTTTCCAATAGCTTTTGCCTGTCTGCTGCTTATAGGCAACCTGGTGAATAGGCTGGATGGGTCTAATAATAAAACAGAAAACTTTGAGCACGATTAACTCTTAACTGGATGTTAAGGGTTTTCTTTTTTGTTATAAATATTTGAAAAATAGGGACAATTCTTTTAGAATTAAAAAAGACTAACAAGTCTATTTTAATATAAGGAAAATACGACGAAAATTACATAATGGGTATTCCTCTTCCATAAATTTAGAAACTTCAGGTAAAGTAAGGAGCAGAGCGGCTAACTCAATCATAATGATAAGGGAGGGAGCAAATTGACGCCAATCGTATCCGAGGAATATAAACGGAAAAAGAAAAAGGAGATTCTGGCTGGTGCACTTGCCTGCTTTGCGAAGAAGGGCTTTCAGGCAGCTGCAATTGATGATATTGTCGCCTATTCAGGAATTAGCAAGGGTGCCATTTATAATTATTTTAAAAGCAAGGAAGAAATCTATCTGGAGCTAATGAATGAGCAGACTAAAGCCGGGAATGCCAAGATTGTGGAGGAAATCTCCAATCTATCTTCAGCGAAAGAAAAGCTTGAGTATCTTTTTGAATTATACAAAGAAATGAGTCCGTTCAATCAAGAACGAAAAGATAAAATTACTGTTCATCTCGAATTTACATTGCACTCTTCCAGGGATGAAAATTTGAACAGAATTTTAAATGAAAGAGGAAAGAGGTTCTTTTTGGATCTAATTTCCAATATTATGGAAGAAGGGCAAGCTGCCGGGGAATTTCGTCCGGATGCTGACCCGATTCATGTTGCCAGCATGTTCTGGACTATTATGGATGGGGCAATGCTGCACAGTGTTCTAAACGAAGAATACCCATATAAAACGGTCATTCATTATATAAAAAGCCTTGTTATGAAGGATTTAATGCAGAATTAAAAGCATAACCCATTAGTCTTTTGGAAAAGCTGTTTTCGAAAGTTTGTTGCTTTTCGGGTGACTATCTAAGTTTAACCAACTGAACTGATTGTAACGGAGGCCAGTTGACTTTAGCGGGAAGAGAGGGGAGAGGGAGGCCCCACAGGCGAAGCAGGGGAGGCTCTCGTCTCTCTTCGCAGGTTCTAAGTGCCTGCAGCGGAAATCAGACGGCAGAATTTATAAATATAATCAGGTTATTTTTGAAGGAAGAGGGTATAATTCTTTTGTGCCATCTGCCACTTGAGAAAACATTCAGAAGTGAATAGAATAGATACCGGAAGTGCATCGCAATAATTGCTAAGCGCATTTCTATCCGCTATGATGTTAAAAGATGGAATATATAAACGGATTAAGACAAAGTTGATTAAATAATAGGATGATGGCTATGAAAAGAGCAAGAATTATTTATAATCCGACCTCAGGCCGCGAAATTTTTAAAAGGCATTTGGCGGAGGTATTGCAAAAACTGGAGGAGGCAGGGTATGAATCCTCATGCCATGCCACAACTGGCGAAGGGGACGCTATTAAAGCTGCACGGACAGCTGTCGAGCGCCGCTATGATTTAGTCATTGCAGCCGGCGGCGACGGGACAATCAATGAGGTTGTAAATGGTCTGGCTGAGCAGGAATATCGTCCGCGCCTTGGGATTATCCCGACTGGAACGACAAACGATTTTGCACGTGCACTCCATATACCAAGAGATGTAGAGGCGGCCACAGATATCATTGTAAAAGGAGATACCATCCCTGTTGATATCGGGCGGATTAATGAAAAGTATTTTATAAATATTGCCGGGGGCGGAAGGCTGACAGAGCTGACCTATGAGGTTCCAAGCAAGCTTAAAACGATGATCGGCCAGCTTGCATATTATCTAAAGGGGATTGAGATGCTTCCTTCCATCCGTTCAACTGAAGTAAGCATTGAGTTTGATGGAAAGCTGTTTGAAGGGGAAGTTATGCTTTTCCTTGTTGGCCTGACTAATTCTGTAGGCGGCTTTGAAAGACTGGCTCCCGATTCATCCATTAATGATGGAATGTTTTCCCTGTTGATTTTAAAGAAAACGAATTTGGCTGATTTTATCCGGATTGCTACTCTGGCTGTCCGCGGAGAGCATATTAAGGACCCGAATGTGATTTATACACAGGCAAACAGGATTAAAGTGCATTCCAAGGAAAAAGTGCAGCTAAATCTTGACGGTGAATTTGGCGGCCTGCTTCCAGCTGAGTTTGTTAATCTGTACAGGCACTTGGAAGTTTTTGTGCCAATCGATCAGATCCGTGAAGAAGATCGTCCGATAGACCGGGAAAGTCCGTATGAATAAGAAGAGTCCGCTCGAGGGAGCGGACTTTTTTATGTCATTAAAAATTCAATCAAACATTTGATTGAATTTAGTTTACCCTATGGCCTGCCTGTTCCAAGCGAGTTAGAGCATGAGGCCCCAATATCCAATTTCGTAATTGCCGCCGTTTTATGATACAATCTCTCTAGTCAAAAAGGCCACGGAACTAAGCTGAAAAGGAAGAAAAGAATGAGCAGAACATTACCGGTTCAAAAAAATGATTATATAGATGTTATTTTTGAAGATTTGACCCATGAGGGTGCAGGCGTTGCCAAGGTAGATGGCTATCCGCTGTTTGTGCCAAATGGGCTTCCTGGCGAGAAAGCAAAGGTAAAGGTAATCAAAGTCAATAAGGGGTACGGATTTGGGCGCCTGATTGAAACCTATGAAGAAAGCCCATACCGGGTTGAAGCTCCTTGCCCGATATATAAGGAGTGCGGCGGATGCCAGCTTCAGCATCTAAGTTATGAAGGCCAGCTGCTTGCTAAGGAAAAACAAGTCAGGGATGTGCTGACAAGGATTGGGAAGCTTGAAGGTGTAAAGGTACATCCGGTTCTCGGCATGAAGGACCCATGGCGCTATCGCAATAAAGCGCAAGTTCCGATTGGCGAGCAGGAAGGCGGCTTGATCGGCGGGTTTTACCAGCAGCGTACTCATCAAATTATTGATATGCAAGAATGCCTAATCCAGCAGGGAAAAAATGATGAGGTAGTGCAAAAAGTAAAGGAAATCTGCGGCCGCTATGGTGTCCGTGCCTATGATGAGGGCAGGCATAAAGGGGAACTTCGGCATGTGATGGCGCGCTACGGGCTTGTAACCGGCGAAGTGATGGTGGTGCTAGTTACAAGAACGAGCGAATTGCCTCATAAGCAGATGATTGTGGAAGAGATTGTCGCAGGCATTGGCGGCGTTAAATCCATAGTCCATAATGTGAATTCAAAAAAGACAAATGTGATTATGGGAGATATAACCCGTGTCCTTTGGGGCGAGGAAGTCATTTATGATTACATTGGAGATATTAAATTTGCCATTTCCGCTCGTTCTTTTTATCAGGTAAACCCGGAGCAAACCAAAGTTCTATATGAAAAAGCTCTAGAATACGCCGATTTGAGCGGAGAAGAAAAGGTCATTGATGCGTATTGCGGAATCGGGACGATTTCCCTTTTTCTGGCGCAAAAAGCGAAAGAGGTTTTTGGCGTTGAAATTGTCCCTGAAGCGATAGAGGATGCGAAGAGGAATGCTGCTATCAACGGAATCACCAATGTCGAGTTTGCTGTCGGGAAAGCGGAAGAAGTTATTCCGGATTGGTACAAGAAAGGCAATACAGCAGATGTGCTTGTGGTGGATCCGCCGCGAAAAGGCTGTGACGAGGCTTTACTGCAAACCATTCTTAGCATGAAGCCGAGAAAGGTAGTCTATGTATCCTGCAACCCGGGAACCTTGGCAAGAGATTTGCGGATTCTGGAAGATGGAGGCTATAAGACGGCCGAAGTGCAGCCAGTAGATATGTTTCCGCAGACGATGCACGTGGAGGCAGTCGCGAAAATAGAGCTGATAGAAAGCAACTAACCTTCGGGTCAGTTGCTTTTCTATTTATAGAAAAAAGTTTTCTGTCAAAATCTTGAGTATCCCTAACAAATCTATGTTTTTTACCTAAAAATTCTGTAAAATAGAGTTGAAAGAGGTAATTGAATGGGGTGAGCTCATTGATAAATGGTTTCCCGATTCTTGGGAATGACGGTGATTCGATTTATTCCAATCCTGATGAGTTAATCGATTTGTTTCTGAATTGTACTGCCGATGGGGTTGCCATAATTGATATGGAAAACCGCTTTATTAGAGTAAACCATATGTATACAGTCATTTTTGGCTATACCGAAAAAGAAGTGATCGGAAAAAAGTTTACAGAGTTTCAACATCCGGAAGAAGTAAAGAATATTATTAAACTCGTTAAACTTGGGAAAGTGTACAGCAATGTCATGACACAGCGCTATCACCAGAATGGTTCGGTTTTGGATATATCGGTATCGTACTCTCCCTTCCGGAATTCAAAGGGCAAAATTATTGCTGTCCTGGCTATTTTCCGTGATATGACTGAATTAAAGCTCATGGAAAGGGAGCTAAGGAAAACCCGGGAATTATATGATTTGATTACGAAGAATACGACAGATATGATTAAAGTTTATAAGAAGGACCAAATCCTGATTTACGCATCACCGTCACATGAAAAGGTTCTTGGCTATTCGCCAAGTCAGCTTGTAGGGAAGAATTGCTGCAGCCTCATGCCTTCGGAGGAAAAAGAAAATTTTGACAGGGTTTTTCAAAAGCTGCTGAAAACGGGTAAGCCGCAGCTGGCAGAAACAAAGCAGATTTCGGCCGACGGCGATATTGTCTTTGTTGAAACAAGCATTTCTCCAATTCTGAATGATAATGGAGAAATTGAGCTATTCGTCGCTGTGGGAAGAAACATTACAGATAGGATTAATAATGATGCTGCTTTAAGGAATCTTGACCGGCTTTCTATCATTGGGCAGCTGGCTGCAGGCGTTGCTCATGAAATTCGAAATCCGCTTACATCTTTAAAAGGATTTTCAAAACTGCTCCAGTCCAGCGTCAGCCAGGAAAAGCAGGATGATTATCTATCTATCATTATGGAAGAACTCGATCGGATTGACATGATCGTCAATGAATTTATGTCGTTAGCCAAACCCCAGGCGATTGAGTTTGAAAAAAGGAATTTAGTCCCCATCCTGGAAAGTACCATCAATGTGCTTCATCCACAGGCTTTGCTTCACAATGTCCAAATTCAGCTGGACTATGATAAAGACGACATTGTGTTATTATGTTCTCCTCATCAGTTGAAGCAAGTATTTGTCAATTTCCTGAAAAATGCAATTGAAGCTATGCCGAATGGCGGCAATGTCTATATTGGCATGGAGAAGATGGACCATAACCGTGTGAAAATCTCATTTTCAGATGAGGGTCCGGGAATAGACACTGAGATGCTTGGTTATTTAGGTACCCCTTTTTACACCACTAAAGATAAAGGGATTGGGCTAGGGCTCACTGTCAGCAATAAAATCATCCAGGAACACAATGGGGCGATGAGGATCGAAAGCCAAGTGGGGGAAGGAACAACTGTTTTGGTGGAATTGGAATGCATATAGGATAAGAAGGCTCATCTCTTTTGGGGTGGGTTTTTGTTTTCGGGTGAGAGGCCGGTGTTTATAGGGGGCTAGGTGCAAATAAAGTCTCGTGGGTTTACAAGAAGAAAGACATATTTGAAGGTGCGCTCAAGTAGTGTGAGAGGAAAGGGAAGCACGTAAAGGAAGGAAAATCGCTCGTAAAGAGATGGAGTGACGCATAAAAGGGAAGTTCACGCTCGCAAAGAAGATAAGCCGGCGCACAAAAAGAAATGGCGCGAACTCAAAGGAAGGAAACGCGTAAAGAGGCCGAAAGAGCGAGCAAAAGAGAAGTCCGCACGAAGGGAAGCAATCCCTGCGCGCACGAAGGGAAACGCGCGTAAAGGAGATAATTCGCTCGTAAAGAGGCTGATAGCGCGCGCAAAAGAGAAGTCTCCGCGCGCAAGGAAGAGAAGCCGCACCCAAATAGGCAGAAGAAGCACCCAAAATTCCCCACACATCCGCCGCGGACAAAGTATCCTTACAAAAGTCCAAATAAAAGACTTTGCAACCCCGTAAGGCATTTTTCCTAATTAAGAGCATCCTCCAATACTTCCCCTTCCAGGAAGTCTGGGCTTGGTATACCTAATAGTTCGTATACAGTTGGTCCAATATCTAGTGTAGTGATAGAATCAATCTTTTCGTTATTTTTAAAGGAAGGTCCTTTTGCGAAAAAGACCGCCTTTAATTCTTTTCGATTAGGGTTTCCCCCATGGCTGCCGAGTTCGATGGCAGGCATTTCAGCTTTGGTCAGTTCGCTGCCCATCATATAGCCCTTGGCTGCAAGTATTAGGATTTCCCCCTGGTTTGGGTGCTGCTTTTCCTGTTCGCTTCCAGCTGCAATTTGATAGGGGGCTTCTTTTTTACGCAATAAATAGCTGAAAAGTTGCTTTGTTTTTTGGTCAAAGTCACTAAAACGCTTTTGTGCGATGGTGTTGCCAATATCTCCTAAATACTGTTTGAGTACTTCTTTTTTAAATGCTGGTTTTATATGATATTCGTTAAACAGATTTTCTACTTGCTTGGTAACCTTCTCTCTTTCTTCTCCAGATAGCTCTTTATTCATGTAAACCTGTGCTGCAGATCCGCTGGCAACGGCAATGGCTTTTGATTTTTCTTCATCAACGTTTCCTTTGCTGTCGGTTTTCAGAAGGCCTTCTTTCTTTAATAATGTATTTGGGGCAAGCAGGGTGTGTACCGGTTCCATTCCATGATCGGAAACGACCAAAAGGTGGTCATTGCTGTTCAGGCTGTCCAAGGTTTTCCCGATTACACTGTCTGCAATCTTGTACGCCCATTCAATATATTTCATATGCTTTCTTGAGTTTTCTTCTGTAAATTCCGGCTGTCTTGGATCTGACATTAAAAAATAATGTGATTCATGGTCGATTTGCGGGGTATAGAACATCAGCAGATCGGGCTGGTATCTTTCTTTTATATAAAGGGAAACATTAGTAGCCCACCCTGCAAATCGGGAACTGATTTCTTCATATTCGTTTCTGGAAATCCAGCCTTTTTTAAATGCTTTTGTGTCATCCTGGACAGGGAAGAAGCCAAATTTTGAAACGATTTCCTTTTCGAATCCCTCTGGCCCCTTAATGAGCCCTGATGTAATCGCAGTCCGGTAGAAGCTGGCCTTTTTAAGAGCGGGATCGGCCTTTACTTTATACCAAAAACCCGCTGATTCTCCCTCCACCTCGACAGGAAATGAGCTCCACTCATTTTCTTTTGCACCAGAACCGGCAGATACGAAAGGCCGGTTGTTTGAAATAATAAATCGATCATAGTTTGTTTTCCCGTCATTGGTGGTATCGATTGCCAAAATATAGACTTTGTTATTTTTAGCGTTTTTTAGTGGGAGTTTCAGTACTGCTTCCTTTATAGGGCTAAAGCTTTTCTCTGAGTATTTCCTGCTTTCAGCCTCTTTGAAATCCAGCTTTTCCATTGAACTTTCCGCCCATGTCTCACCGTAATAGACAGCATAATCAGCCTGCGATCCGGCATCAGGGTTTGAGCCTGGAAATAGGACGGTAGCGGTTTTTTTGCCGCTCTTTTTTGCCTCTTCCCAAAGCGGGCTCTTATCAAGAGGCTGATGGAAGGCGCTTTCTCCGTTTGCTAACTCCTTATGGGGATCCTGCCACTTATTGCTGACCATTCCAGTTTCGGAAGGGGTCGTCCCAGTTGCAATGGCCGCATGGGATGGAGCTGTGAGTGAAGGCGTAACTGTTTTGGAATCCCTGGCAGTCACTCCATTTTCCATAAGGGATTTAAGATGAGGGAGTTTGCCGTCTTTTACATACTTCTTCGCCAAGTCATTTCTCATCCCATCAAACGATATTAAAACGACTTTGCTATCCGGTTTCGTTGTTGCCGAAGCATAACCTGCCTCTGGGACAGCAACCGAACCCATCAATAAAAAGATTATATAAAAATAGTGCATTTTCATTATGGTCCTCCATGATGTATGAAAATTGGTACAAGAGGTTATTCCCTATTGTGGGCGGTGGTAAACAAAGAATTGCTGAGTTTTAATTTTCTATCCTTTAACTCTTTTCAATTTTGCTGGACCTAAGAGGGGCTATTTTGCGGAGGCCAATTATCCTGCAGGGCAGGAAAAAGCTAATCCATTCGTTTCAATTAAATTTTTCCAGTCCCAAAAAGGTAGACTGGCTGTTTTATAATCTTTATTTTAATAGTAGTTCGCAAGATTCGACAGAATTAATATAATTTTCATGCGCAGGAGGAGAGAGAGTGGCTAATTTGAAAGGAATGTATAAGAACAGGGCTCTATTAAAGGGGACAGCTGCAGCTGCTGTTTTAATAGGAGGAGTATTTTCGCCGTCTTTTCCTTTTTCTTCTGTCCAGACAGTGGCGGAAGCAGCTTCATCATCTTACATAGTGGATGCGTCAAGCCTTAATGTCCGCTCAGGACCCGGTACAAATTATAAGCGTATAGGCAGTTTGCCTCAAGGAAGCAGTATACAGGCAATCCAGAGGCTGAACAACGGATGGTACGAAATTTCATACAATGGCCAGAAAGGCTATGTAAGCGGTCAATACGTGAAAACGGATGAAAAGCTTTATCGGGTAGATGCAACTGCACTTAATGTCCGCAAGGGCCCCGGCTTGGATTATAGCAGGATCGGCCTCTTGAAGAACGGGACTGTTCTTAGCGTTATACATAAGGAAAGCAATGGATGGTATAAAATTTCCTATAATGGAGGTACTGGCTATGTGAGCGGTGAGTTTGTAGCGGCTGGCGATCCCCAGCTGGCCAAGCTTAATGTTCCGCTTATTGCTCAGCGGCCAGAGCTGCCAAGCGGATGTGAAGTAACGTCCCTTGCCATGGCTTTAAAATATTATGGAATAAATGTCAGCAAAACAACGCTTGCCAAACAGATGCCGTATGACTCTACCAATTTAGTGAGGAATGCAGATGGGTCTATTAAAACGTGGGGAGATCCGGATGTCGGCTTTGTCGGAACGCCTTTTGGCAATGGCCACACAATCAACCCTGGACCGCTTAAAAAATTGCTGGATCAATATCGTCCGGGTGGAGCAGATCTGACCGGAAAAGACTTTTCAGAAATTGAAAAGCATGTTTCAGAAGGGAATCCTGTACTGGCCTGGTTTACGATTAGTCATGAAATGCCAAAACAGCGCAGCTGGAAGACGCCTGCAGGCAAGACAATCAATGCTCCGACTCCATTACACTGTATTGTGATAACTGGTGTGGATGCAGACTATGTATATTTTAATGATAGTGAAGCAGTTAAAAAAGATGTGAAAATGCCAAAAGAGAAGTTTATTAAAATATATAATGCCATGGGCAAACGTGCTTTGGCTGTGAAATAAATAGATTAGATATATTAATCAATAAAAGCATTTGCGGAAATTGCCGTAAATGCTTTTTTCTTTGTTTGGGAAATTATAAAATCCAATCATGTGAATAACATTGTTAAAAGTTGTCTGCATCTAGCTTCAGCACCAAGCCCCTCGGGTCAAGGCGCTTCCGCTTTTGTTCATATTGAGAAAAATATACGTCCCTGGTCTTAGTGATGATTACTATTGGGGTCTATGGCGGGGAAACGGGGTTTTTTGTATCGTTATACTTGAGAAGATTTTTAAAAGTGCTTTAATAGATTTAAGGACAGTTGCATATTTGTTGAAATGATGCTGTGTTTTTTCCCTGCGGATGAAACTTTATGTTTGCGAGTAACGTATAAATAAATAGGACTATGAGTCAGGAGTCGATAGAAATGAATTCTTTTGTAGCTTTAGCTTTTCGTTTGCTGACGGCCATTCCTTTGTCTGTCAGTGTTTGGCTGTTAAGTTATTTTGCTTTTGGCCAAACCTTTCTCCTTTCAGGTATATATGGTGTTGCAGCAGGACTGCTCACTTATTGGGCTGGAGGCGTGATACAGCGGCGCCGATTTTTAAAAAAGCATGGTTTGACGAGAAGGGAATACCAATATATAAAAAGAAACCTTGATGAAGCAAAGAGAAAGTTAACCCGATTGCACAAGGCAATGTTTTCGATCCGCCATTTTCCAACGCTGAAGCAGCGGATGGAATTCATGAGGGTGACGAGAAGAATATACAGGCTGACAAAAAAGGAGCCGAAGCGCTTTTATCAGGCAGAGCAGTTTTATTTTTCACATCTGGATTCTGCAGTAGAGCTGGCTGAGAAGTATGTCTTTTTGTCATCGCAGCCGAAAAAAAGCCGTGAACTTGATTTGTCGCTGGAGGAAACTCGGCGAACGCTTGATGCATTAACCCATCACGTGGAGGAAGATCTCCATCGGGTTATTGCGGAAGATATTGAACAGCTTAATGTTGAAATTGATGTTGCCAAGAATTCTATTGAAAAGATAAAAGATTCAAGAATTCAAGATGAAAGCAGGAGATTAAAATGACTGAAGAAAATCCGTCCCTGTTAAAGAATACAAATAATGCTAACTTGATGGATGACCTGCTAGCCGATCCGTTTGGGGAAAAGCAGGAGCTTGCCGCTGCACCATCCGGTGAAGAAAGGCGGGCAAGGCTGATTGATGTGATTCCTCAAGAAAACCGGGAAAAGGCTTATCAGCTGGCCAAGCAGATTGACCCGGCCAATCATCAGGCCATGATTTCATATGGTACGCCTGCACAATCCAAGCTATTATCTTTTTCCCATACAATGCTTGAACATGTCCGGAAAAAGGATGTTGGCGAGGTTGGGGAAATCATCAATGATTTGATGAAGAAATTCAATGATGTAAACCCGGATGAACTGAAGCCGGAGAAAGCATCCTTTTTAGCCAGGGTGTTTGGAAAGCTGTCCGGTTCTGTCCAGGAAGTGCTCTCCAAATACCAGAAAACAGGGGCACAGATTGACCGGATCAGCGTCAAGCTGGAGCGAAGCAAGAACCTTCTGCTGTCAGATATAGTAATGCTGGATAAACTTTATGAAAACAATAAGGAATACTTCCATGCTTTGAATGTGTATATTGCAGCAGGCGAGCTTAAGCTTGAAGAGCTCCATGAAAAGATTATTCCTGAGCTGAAGAAAAAGGCCGAGGAAACAAATGACCAGATGAAGTTTCAGGAAGTCAATGACATGATTCAGTTTGCGGACCGCCTGGATAAGCGCCTGTATGATTTAAAGCTGAGCCGGGAAATCACAATCCAAAGTGCTCCGCAAATCCGCCTGATCCAGAATACGAACCAGGCATTGGTTGAAAAAATTCAGTCGTCCATCATGACGGCCATCCCGCTCTGGAAGAACCAGGTGGCCATTGCGTTGACATTGCTTCGCCAGCGTCATGCAGTAGAAGCCCAGAAGAAGGTTTCTAAAACAACGAATGACCTTCTTTTGAAGAATGCCGAAATGCTGAAAATGAATACGATTGAGACAGCACGTGAAAATGAGCGGGGCATTGTTGATATTGAAACGTTAAAGAAAACGCAGGAGAACCTCATTTCCACTCTTGAAGAGACGTTAAGAATTCAGGAAGAAGGCCGGAACAAACGGCGTCAGGCTGAGCATGATCTTGCCAATATGGAAAATGACTTGAGGCAGAAGCTGCTGGAGATTAAGGGAGATTAGTGCCTGACTGCAGCGGGGAAGTTTCGATACGCTGATTTATTAATATATCCGAATGGTTGATAAATGGGTTCCCTTTTTGCCCATAAAGAAAAAGAGCAATTTCAATCAAACGTTTGATTGAAATTGCTCTTTTCTAGTTTAGATCGTCAACTCAGCTCCCACAGCGGGAGCTTGTTTTTTTACAGGCAGCTTGATGACTGCCTCGGTTCCTTTTCCTTTTTCGCTATCGAAATGGATGGAACCGTTATGGGACTGGACAATTTTGAAGCTTACAGTAAGACCGAGGCCGGTGCCTTTTTCCTTGGATGAGTAAAAAGGTTCGCCGATTCTGTTTAGGCGCTCTTCCGACATGCCGCAGCCATCGTCCTTAACTAGGACCGTTACTTGATCGCCATCAGATTGAAGGGTAATGACAACCTTTCCGCCTTCATTTGAAGCTTCAATGGCATTTTTTATAATATTAATGAAAAGCTGTTTTAACTGGTTTGGCTCGCATTCAATCATGAATACATCGGATTTTAATAAAAATTCTATTTGGACGTTATGCATGCTTGCCTCTGTTTTTAAAAGCGATATGACATTAAACAGGATTTTCTGAATATCTGCTTTTGTAAAACAGATGTCTTGCGGCTTAGCCAAAAGTAGAAGCTCCCCGACAATGTGGTTTATGCGATCCAGTTCTTCCTGCATAATCTGATAGTAGAACTGATGCTTTTCATCCTCGAGCTGCATAAGCTGTACGAAGCCTTTTAAGGAAGTCAGCGGATTTCTGATTTCATGTGCTACACTTGCCGAAAGCTCTCCTACAACAGAGAGCTTCTCAGTTCGGCGCAATCTTTCCTCGGCTTGCCGGAGCTTGGTTATATCCTTGCCATAGCCAATAATTCCGGCAATTTTTCCATTAACCATGATAGGCAAGGCAGTGCATTGCAATGTAACTTTGCTGCCATTCCGGTGGTTGAATTCAAATTCGCATGTTTTCGGCTGCTTATCTGCCAGAATAGAAGCAAAATCTTCTTTCACTTTTTCTTTATAACCTTCAGGCGATATATCATGGATATTTTTGCCGATTGTTTCATCCGGACTGAAGCCTGTTACAGCTTTAAACTGAGGATTGACCTTCGTAATGGTTCCGTCAAGATCAGTCATATAGACGATTTCTGTATTGTATTCAAACAATGATTTGTACTGCTGCTGGCTTTCTTCGAGAAGTTTCTCTACACGTTTTCTCTCCGTGATATCGCGTCCAATAATGACGAGGCCTTTGCGGCTTCCATCTGTATGAAAAAGGGGAACCTTAATGGTATCAAACGTCTTTTCGGTTCCATCAGGCAAGGGAATCACTTCTTCCACGCGAGTGATCTTGCCGTTTTCCCAAGTCTCTTCATCAGATGCCTCACAGTACCGAAGTGCATCAGCATAAAAATCGGTGAATTCAGCAAGCTCCGAGTCTTTTTTTCCTTTATAGTCCACATTTTCAAGATTAAATAATTTCAGGCCAAATTCATTGGATTCAATCCAGCGTCCCTCGCCATCTTTGAAGTTAACGAAGTCTACCATGGAATTGATCAATGTGGAAAGGCGCTTTTCATCTTCCCGGGATGCATTGAGTTCTTCTCTTTTGCCCATAAAATAATAGAGCAGCCATCCTGTAGCCAAAATGTACAAGAATTCTTTTGCCCTTTTGAGGTAATAAGCAAGAGAAGAAGGTTCAAGCAAGTCTAAGAGGTAGTTAGTTCCAAATACCCAGATAAGGCTGATGAGAATATATAACCCCAGTAGCCTTTTTTTATCCATAAGCTTGTCTTCCTCCTTTTCTCTATTTGGCTGAAAGGAAGGCAGGGATTCAGTCAAATAAGTAGTTTTTCTTCATCCATAATAAAGCTGTATAATAAAAGAGCTTTAATAGCGTATAAATCATATTTACAGTCCAGTTCTATTCTATATGATTTTAATAGAGTCATCTAGTGCCAGTAAATTGCCAGATAAAAAATAATAGACCGAAGGAATGAATAGCATGTACCTGACCATTAAAGAAACGGCAGAATATTTATCTTATCCCGAAGCATATATAGAGAGCCTGATACAGCAGAGAAAGATACGCGCCATCCATGACGGAGAGCAGTATTTAGTTTATAAGGAGCAGTTTAATGCCCATTTAAAACAAGTGGAGAAGTATAAAGCACTTGTTGAAGAAATATTGAATGAGCAGCTGCCTGAGGATCGTGATATCAAAGACGAAGATTAATATTGGGCATGACTTCCTCTGATCACATTATTTTACAGTAATTATTAACTTAGATAATATATAATTAAATACTGTTTTAAGGAGGAAATCAGAATGCATGATATCTTAGTTGTTGGTGCTGGCCCTGCAGGTGCAAGTGCCGCGCTTTTTGCTGCAAAAGCGGGCAAGAAAGTGGTTATCATTGATAATGATAAAAGCATGACAAAGCGTGCCTGGGTTGAAAACCATTATGGCGTAATGGAAATTACAGGTCCGGAATTAGTAGAAACAGGCAAAAAGCAAGCAGCCAAGTTTGGAGCAGAAATCGTAGAGGCGACTGTGGAAAACATTGAAAAAGCTGGATCGGGCTTCACTGTAACAGCAGGCGGGAATACATTTTCAGCTAAGCATGTAATTGTAGCGGCCGGCCTTTCAACAGACCTTGCAGAAAAAGCAGGTTTGAAAACAAAGCCTGGCACAGAGCCTCGCATTAAAACGGTTTTAGATGTCGATGCTGAAGGCAAAACGAATGTGGAAGGCATCTGGGCTGCCGGAACGATTGCCGGTGTGAGTGTCCATACGATTATAACGGCTGGCGACGGTGCAAAGGTTGCGATTAACGTTATCAGTGAACTGAACGGTGGGCGTTACGTGGATCATGATTTGATGTAATAATTAAGATAATAATAAAGCGCTTAGAGCGGTACAAAAAACAGAGAGTTTGAATAGAGCTGAAGAAAAAGAAGGCTATCAATGAAGTGTGGGATTGATAGCCTTCTTTTATTTTTTAAAAAAAATTGACATTTTTACATTCATACTATATATGGAATTTTAACCCTGCTTAATTCTGTAAGGAACGCTTGTGGCAATTGATGGAATTATGTTAATAAATAGATAAGAGCAGGAGATATCCCTTAGTTGTGATGGCTGCTCTTTTTATTTTTGCTAATTTTAAAAAAAAGTCTTGTAAAGCGCTTTCAGTTTTTTTATAATTACGATAAATCGATTTAGTAAACCGGTTTAGTAAATCGGTTTAGAAAATTGTAAATTGAATGGATTCGGAGAAATAAACATGAAAACGGTTACGATTGCTGATGTTGCTCAGCATGCTAATGTATCAAAGAGTACAGTCTCCCAATATTTAAACAAAAGGTTTGATTATATGGGGGAGGACACGAAAAAACGAATAGAAGAAGCCATCAAGGATCTCGGATACAGGCCAAATATATTGGCAAGAAGTTTAAAGCAAAAATCAACAACAACAATTGGTGTAATTGTAGCTAATATTTTACATTCTTTCTCTACCCAGGTTATTAGAGCGATAGAGGATATGTGCCATAAATCAGATTTCCACACTATTGTATGTAACGCTGATGATGACCCGGTAAAGGAAAAGAAGTATATTGAAATGCTTCGGGCTAAACAGGTAGATGGGATTATCCTGCTGCCAACTGGCGATAATACAGACCTTTATAATGCAATGTTAGCGGAAAAATATCCAATAGTGTTTGTTGACCGTACAGTGCCAGATGTGAAAATTCCATCAATGATGCTCGATAATGAAAAAGCGGCTGGATTGGGTGTACAGCATTTTATCGATAAAGGCTATAAGCAAATCGGTATTATTACTAATGTCATCCGAAATGTAACACCAAGGATTGAGCGTCTAAACGGCTATAAAAAAACATTGCAATTAAATGGCATTTCAATTAAGGAAGAGTATATCAAAAGCATGGAAGTCAGCAAGATTAAAGAGGGGCTTAAAGAAATGCTTTCCCTTGAAAACCCGCCGGAAGCTATTCTTGCAGGAAATGATCTTACCTTGATAGAGATTCTTAAATATGTAAAAGAACACAATATAAGGATTCCATCAGATCTTGCCATTATTGGAATTGATGATGTATCTTTTGCCAGTTTTTACGATCCTGGATTGACAATAGTTGCACAGCCAGCATTTGAGATAGGCAATAAAGCAGCTGAGTTACTGTTAAACAAAATACAAAAAAGAGTACTTACAAAAGAAAATTTGATATATCGGTTTGAACCAAAACTTATTGTTAGGGAATCGTGTTAAAGAACCGAAAAGGAGTTTAGCTATGAATGATGTAATAACAATCGGGGATGCAATGATTACGTTTAATCCGGCTGTAACAGGCCCAATGAGGTTTGTTTCAACTTTTGAACGAAAGGTTGGAGGGGCAGAGCTGAACGTTGCAATCGGCTGCTCCCGTTTAGGATTAAAAACAGGCTGGATTAGCCGACTGGGAAATGATGAATTTGGAAGGCATATTTTCAACACAGTGCGTGGAGAAGGAATTGATGTCTCACAATTAGAGCTTATAGATGGATATCCAACATCTCTAAATTTCAAAGAAATTATGGGGGATGGAAGCGTAAGAACCTTTTATTACAGAACGAACTCTCCGACTACAGCTTTAACAATTGAAACGCTAAGTGAAGATTATATTAAAAATTCAAAGGTTCTTCATATCACTGGAGTTTTTCCGGCAGTTGATAAAGAAAAGAATATTGATCTCATAAAATATGCAATTTCTCTAGCTAAAAAGCATGGTGTTCTTGTCTCGTTTGACCCGAATATTCGTTTGAAACTGTGGACCAGAGATGAAGCGCGGACAGTTTTGAGAGAATTTCTCCCGTATGTTGATATTTTTCTGACGGGAGAAGAAGAAGCTGAGTTATTGCTGGGGACAAGTGACCCTAAAGAAATCGTTGAGCATGCCAAAGTTTTTGGCATTAGCTATATTGCCATTAAGCAAGGAGAAAAAGGCTCTGTCGGTTATCATGATGGTGAGTATATAAAAGCTCCTGCTTTTAAAGCCAAAAAGGTTATAGATACAGTAGGCGCTGGTGATGGGTTCGACTCTGGATTCATCTATGGGCTGTTGAACCAATGGCCCTTGGAAAAGACTTTGAAATTTGCAAATGCCATAGGTTCTATGGTTGTGAGTGTTTCAGGGGATAATGAAGGCCTTCCATATTTAGAAGATGTTCTTGTTCAATTGGGAGAAAGAGAATTCGTAGAAAGGTAGGGTGAGAGTATGAATCTTCAAATAGCCCTTGACCGGCTTACGAGGAAAGAGTGCCTAGATGTATTAAGAGAGACTGAGCAATTTGTTGATTGGATTGAAGTTGGCACAGGCGTAATAAAGGAATATGGTATGGCGATTGTTCGTGAGATCAAGCAGGCATATCCCCACAAAACAGTTGTTGCCGACATGAAGACATGCGATGCCGGTAAACACGAAGCTGCACAAGCATTAGAGGCTGGAGCTGACATTACAACGGTTATGGCCTTCTCAGCGGATAAGACTATTATTGATACGCTAAAAGTGGCAGAGGATTATGGGAAACGGATAATGGTAGATTTGCTGGGTGTTACGGAGCAAAAACGAATTAAAGATTTGCAGGCCCTTGGAGTGGATTTAGTTAGTTTGCACTTTGGCAAGGATATGCAGTCTGAAGGGCAAATGGGAACTGACCTTTTCTCTCTTACACAAGGTCTTACCGGGCTGGAAGTAGCTGTAGCAGGAGGAATCAATATAGACACACTCCCAGGGGTTAAAGAGAAAAGGCCTGATACGGTTATAGTTGGTGGCGCTATCACGAAATCAGATAATCCCTATGAAGCTGCCAGGGCCATGAAAGGATTGATAAATCAATGAAATCTATCATAAAAACCGTAGCTAATGAAATTTCAACTGTACTGGAAGGTATTAATGAAAAAGAAGCGATTCATCTATCCAAACATCTCAGGGAAGCAAAGCGGATTTTTGTTTATGGAGAAGGACGTTCCGGACTAATGGGTAAAGCGTTTGCGATGCGCCTTATGCACGGGGGCTTTCCGGTTTATGTAATTGGGGAGACGGTCACTCCGAGTATTGAAGCCGATGATTTATTAGTTGCTATTTCGGGCTCAGGTTCAACTGGAGCTATACTGCAATTTGCTTCAAAGTCAAAAGAAATCGGTGCAAAGGTATTCGTGGTAACAACGAATAGAGATTCCAAGATGGCATCAATTTGTAACGGAATTCTTGTTATTCCGGCTGCAACCAAATACCGCAGGCAGGGTGAGCCATCCACTATTCAGCCGCTCGGCAATCAATTTGACCAGTCAGTACACCTGGTTCTTGATGCCATTATCATTGGAACTTTGCAAGCCGAGAATCAAGAGTCAGTATATGAAGAAATGACAAAAAGACATACCAATTTAGAATGAAACAAGCAGAAGGAAGGTGAAACAAATGCAAGCAGTAGATTTTATTAAAGAGAATGTCGTTGTTGCTGTCATTCGAGAAGCAACATTGGAAAATATTGTCCCAATAGCAAACGCTCTTAATGAAGGTGGAGTAAAAGTGCTTGAGATTACCGCGGAAACTCCCGGAGTTATGGCGATGATTGAAAAAGTAAGAATGGAGATGGGAGACAAAGTGCTCGTCGGTGCCGGTACAGTTTTGGATCCTGAAACTGCTAGAGCAGCCATTATGGCGGGCAGCCAATTTATTGTTTCTCCATCACTGAATACTGAAACAATTAAAATGGCTAAACGGTACGGAACGGCAAGCATTCCCGGTGCTTTAACACCTACAGAAATCTTAACAGCTTACGAGCATGGTGCGGATATGATAAAGGTTTTTCCGGTTAATGCGTTCGGTCCGGGATACATTAAAAATATTCATGGCCCATTCCCGCATGTTCCGCTTATGGTAACAGGAGGAATTAATGCAGCCAATATAAAGGAATATATTGGGGGGGGTGCTTTGGCGGTAGGGATTGGAGGCAACCTGGTAAATCCTAAGAGTTTAAACAGCGATGAGGATTACCTGATGCTCACTAAGAAAGCGCTTGAATATACAGCTGTAATTAATAAATAATGCAATGAAAACAAGGGGGAAATATAAATGAGAAAATTAATGTCCATTTCTTTTGTTTTACTTTTAGCTTTGTCAGCTCTTTTAGCTGGCTGCAGCAGTAAAGAAGAAGCAGGCGGAGATGCCGGTTCCAAAAAGATTAAAATTGTAGCTGCACATAATCAGACTTCTCCAGACAATCCTTACCAAACAGGTTTATTAAAGTTTAAAGAAGTTGCAGAAAGCAAATCAAATGGTGACATCGAAGTTGAAGTGCATGCAGGGACAATCGGTACAGAAGAATCAGAACTAGTAGAAAAGCTTAAATTAGGTGCAGCAGATGTTGTTTTAGTATCACCAGGTTTTATGACCCAAACAGGCATCAAGGAAATTGACTTATTGGCACTCCCATACCTATTTGACAGCTATGAGCATTGGGAAACAGTTGTTGATGGAGAAGTAGGGAAAGAAATGGCGAAGCTAGTTAATGAAAAGTCCAATAATGACTTTAAATTAGTTGGCTACTGGTCTGCTGGTGTTAGACATTACTATGGCAAAAAGCCTATTGAAAAAATGGAAGATTTAAAAGGGATGACATTCAGAACACAAACTTCAGGTGTAATTGCTGACTATTGGAAGCAGACAGGTGCAATCCCTACTTCTATTGCATGGGGAGAATTATATCAGGCACTGCAGCAAAACGTTGTGGATTCATCAGAAAACTCTTATCCATATTTTGTTCAGCAAAATCATCACAAAACAGACAACGGAAAGTACATTACTGAAACAGGGCATGACTATACAACGAGATTCTTATTAGTAAACGGAAAAAAATTCGATTCTTATACAAAAGAGCAGCAGGACATTATTTTAGAAGCGGCAGAAGCATCTGTTAAAGCGGAAAGAGAAGCAGTTTACTCTCAAGAGGAGGAGTATAAAGAAAAAGCTATTGCTGAAGGTGCTTTGGTAAATGAAATTGATCGTACGCCATTTATTGAGCTAGCTGAGCCATTGCAAGAAAAAGCGGCAAAAGACATAGGCGCAGAAGAACTGCTTAAGAAAATTAAAGATCTAAAATAATCCGAAACGAATGTATTAAAGGGAAGAGTGTTAATGCGGTCTTCCCTTTAATCCTTAATAGGAGGGAAGACGATAAGCATGATTAAGATTCTTGAGAAGATCCAGTTGACCATTGGCGTGATAAGCTTATCGATATTTTTTATTGCTATTATAATTCAAATAACCACAAGGCACTTGGGAATCCCAGTTATTTGGACTGAGGAAGTAGCCAATTACTCATTTATATGGTCTGTCTTTATGGGTGCCTCAGTAATGGTGAATAAGAAAGAGCATTTTAGTTTTGATTTTTTAGAACAAAAGCTCCAAGGCAAATCCAAAGCTACTCTATTAATTTTTATTGATTTTATTGTTTTGTTGTTTGCGCTGTCTCTTTTTTATTACGGAATTGAAGCTGTAAAGAATTTTTGGAATTATAACTGGGCTTCCCTTCCTGCTCTGAAGATGGGCTATGTCTGGATTTCCATTCCGATTATGGGGCTGACAATGGCTATCTATTCTGTTAACCACCTTATTAATAACTTTAAAAAACTTAAGGGAATGGAGGCAAACATATGATAGGCATTATACTTGTAGGATTATTCTTGATCCTAATGCTAATAGGGGTTCCAATTGCCTTTGTAATAGGAATTGTAGCTCTTCTTGGGATATTTACGGTGCCTTATATTCCAGAAGTGACTGTTCCTATGAAAATGCTAAATGGAATCGATTCATTTGTTTTGCTTGCCGTACCTTTGTTTATCCTTGCAGCCAACTTAATGAACAGTGGTAAAATATCCCAGAAGCTGATTGATCTTTCCCTTGCAGTTGTAGGACATATCCGAGGCGGGCTCGCGCATGCCAATATTCTTGTATCTATGATCTTTGCAGGTGTATCGGGTGCTGCCCAGGCAGATACAGCAGGAGTAGGAAAAATCCTGATTCCAAATATGAAAAAGCAAGGATATGACACGGAAACTGCAGTAGGTGTTACCGCTGCATCATCCACTATTGGTGTTATTATTCCTCCAAGCATTCCGATGATTATCTTTGCAGGCTTAACAAATGCCTCTGTTGGGGCCCTATTCTTAGGCGGGATTGTCCCAGGTGTTTTAGTCGGACTAGGCATGATGATCTTCATCTATATTATGGCTTTGAAAAAGGGATATCCAAGATCTAATAGAGCAACTGTCCAGCAGTTTTTAAAGCTCGTGTATGAAACCGTTCCTGCCTTAATAACTCCTATTATTATTATCGGAGGAATTATATCAGGATTTTTTACAGCGACAGAAGCAGCTGCTGTTGCGTCGCTTTATACACTATTAATCAGTATGTTTTTCTATAAGACTTTAAAGCTATCAGATTTGCCAAAAATATTAATGGATACTCTGGCATTAAGTTCACTGTCACTGTTTGCTCTCGCTGCTGCAAGTGCACTAGGAGAGCTTATGAGCTACTACCAATTATCAACAATGGCACAGGATTTCTTTGTTAATAACGTTGGGGCGAAATGGGTATTCATTTTAATTATCATTGCATTCTTCCTGTTTGTCGGAACATTTATGGATGCCATTCCAGCCATGATCCTGTTCGTTCCAGTAATACTTCCGACTGCTACACAATTTGGCATGGATCCCGTCCATTTAGGTTTAGTTGTTGTCATGACTTTGGCAATTGGACTTGTTACCCCGCCATACGGCTTATGTTTATTGCTTGCGGCTAAAATTGGTGAGCTGAGCATCGAAAGATCCTTAAAGGCTGTAATGCCATATATCCTAATTGTGTTAGCTGTGCTGCTCTTTGTAGCCTTTTTCCCGGATATTGCATTTTATGTCCCTAAGCTGATTAATCCAGGATTATTTTAACAAGCCCATTTGATGCTTGTGGAAATTGTAAAGGGAAAGGAAGGCATCAAAATGAAAAGAGAAATATTAAACAGTAATGGGTCATTAATGCTTATAAAAGTAGAATTAGAACAAGGGTTCCTTGGGGATATTGACCAGCATCCAGAGGAGCAGATTAGCTACATTGAGAAAGGTAAAGTAGAATTCAATGTAAATGGCCAAAAAAGAATTTTAAACAAAGGTGATATACAGTATATTCCTTCCAATGTAAAACATCAGGTAAAAGTAATAGAGGAATGTATTATTTTGGATATTTTTACACCGATTCGGAAAGACTTGCTCCCGATTTAATAGAGGGAAAAAGGAGAGGGAAAGTCCTCTCCTTTTTCATTGCTTTTTTTTAAGTATTTTGACTGAATCTCGGCACCCGACGATAACTAAATCAGTCATTCCAATAAATAACCCTGTCTCTACGACTCCTGGTAGATGCTTGAGCTGACTATGAAGCTTTTCAGGATTAGAGATCTTCTTAAATTTGCAATCCAAAATATAATTACCGTTGTTAGAAATATATATGTCACCATCTTTTATCCTAAGTTTAGGATTGGCACCAAGATTTGAGATTCTTTTCGCTGTTACTTCCCAGCCGAAGGGAACGACTTCTACAGGAAGGGGAAAGTCGCCTAATTTGTCAACCATTTTAGACTCATCAACAATAATAAGTAGACTCTCCGAGTTGGCATCTACAAGTTTTTCACGAAGAAGGGATCCCCCTCCGCCTTTTGTCAGATTAAAATCAGGGTCAACTTCATCGGCACCATCAATCGCAAGGTCCAGTTTTTGAACTTTAGAAAAATCAGTTAAAGGAATATTAAATTCTTTTGCCCAGCGCTCTGTTCTTAAAGAAGTTGGTATTCCTTTTACATTCAAGCCTTGGGCCACCATCTCTCCAAGTTTCTTTAACATCCAATAAACAGTGGATCCTGATCCTAATCCAATAATCATTCCGTCTTTTACAAATTCTACTGCTTTTTCACCTGCTGCTTTTTTCTGAAATTCTCTAGTGTCCACCATCAGCACCCCCGCATCATTGTTATAAATTATAACAAATGAATGGGGCCGGGTTATATCAAGAAGATAGCAATAAAAAATTAAAATTAGTTTAGATAAAGTGGAGAATCAATAGAATTAGCATAAGAAATCGAGTATGGAATCGAAAAAAGCTTTATACTCGATTTTTTATTGTCAAAGTAGGTTTATCATTCTTTTTTAGGTAATTTTCAATCAAAGTAGCATACGAATCTCTATAGAGCTTTAAAAGGCCAAAGAAAAAGCAGTCTGTGATAAAATGGAAAATAATATTAAATGGGAAACTAGAGAGAAGGATTGAAGTGAAAAACCTGCAGATTTATATGATTCTTACCTTGATTATGATTACGTGGGGATTGAATGTTAGCATTATTAAAATCCTTGTCAGTTATTTTCCTCCGGTTACGATTACTTCCTTGCGGATACTGGCAGCTGGTTTAACTGTATTTGCAGTATTGGCTGTAATGGGAAAAGTGAGAAAACCAAGTTTCAATGAGGTCAAGTTTATTATGTTTGGCGGCCTTCTCAGTGTGGTCAGCCACCATCTCTTTCTTGCAGTCGGTTTAACGGAAACGAGTGCAGTAAATGGAGGTCTAATATTAGGGGCTGGGCCGCTTTTGACGGCCATTTTGTCTTCTTTATTGCTGCGCAATAAGCCTACAGGCATTCAGGTGCTTGGTTTCTTGCTCGGAGGTGCCGGTGTCACGTTCATTGTCCTTTCAGGCAATAAAGGAGTCTCAAGCTTATCTTCAGGTGATTTATATGTGTTTTTATCAATCCTATCACAGGCTCTTAGCTTTATTGTAATCAGCAAGGCGTCGAAAACACTGGATCCACGGCTTCTTACTGGCTATATGCTGATTTTTGGGGGAGCAATCCTGTTTATCCTGGGGAGCTTCATGGAACCAGGGGGGCTGTTGAGGATCTCCGAAGCACCTGTATATGTATGGGCTGCTTTTGCAGCATCTGCGATAGTGGCAACCGCTGTGGGGCATATGGTTTATAACACAGCAATCAGTAAAATCGGGCCTGCTGAAGCCAGCATCTTTCTGAATTTGAACACGTTTTTCTCCTTAGCGGGTTCTGCACTGATACTTGGAGAAATAATTACAACTAACCATTTGCTTGGCCTTGTCCTGATCGTGGCTGGTGTGTTATTCGGATCGGGAGCATTGGAGGAAATGGTATTAAGGCAAAGGCGGAAACGGCATAGCCATCATATGTAAGGTAAAAGCAAAGTCCCCGGGGCCTTTGCTTTTTTTTGCAAAAAAGTGGCAGACTTAAAAGTGCTTAAGCTGTAAGAAAAGAGGGAAATAGTGAGGCTATAGAAGAGAGGAGGACAACATGTATGTATGCATCAATTACATTAAAAATGGCTGTAGGATTAGTTTCATTATTAGCAGTGACGCGTCTGCTCGGGAAAAAGGAATTATCGCAGGTAACGCCATTTGACTTTGTATATGCCGTGGTCCTGGGAGGATTGGTGGAAGAAGCTATTTATGATAATAAAGTGACTCCCCTCCATGTTGCCTATTCAGCTGTTCTTTGGGCTGGCCTTATTTATATTATTGAAATACTGGCGAAAAAGAAGAACATTTTCAGGAAAATCCTTAAAGGGGAAGAGTCGATTATTGTGAAGGATGGAAAGCTGAATATAAAGGAAATGCAGAAAAACCATCTTGAAATGGAACAGCTTCGGACCTTATTAAGACAAAAGGGGATCTTCAGCATGAATGATGTCAAATATGCCGTTCTTGAAACAAGCGGGAGCTTGAGCGTTATGAAATTCAAAAAGGATGAACCGGTTACTCCTGAAATGATGGGAATGGACATCAAAGACATTCAGCCTTCTGTTCTGCTTATTGATGAAGGGGAAGTTGTCAAGTCAGGCCTTGAATTGATTGGGAAGGATTCGGATTGGTTAAAGGAATCAATGAAAGAAAAAGGCTACAGCCATTTCAATGATATTTTCTGTGCCGAATGGTCGGAGGAAGAAGGGTTTTATATTGTAACCTATAAAAAATAGGCTGTGTTAAAGCTTATTGTTGATTTTACGCCCTGTTGATTGTAGCGGAGGGTCTTGACCCCAGCTGGAAAAGAGGAACGTGGAGACCCCACATGCGAAGCCGAAGAGGCTCGCATCACTTCCTGCGGAAAGCAAGTGTCCTGTTTTCTGAACACAACGGACAATATAAACAACATTTTATGAGAAGAGCCAAAATAAAGGCCTTGCAGCTTTGCAAGGCTCTTTTTGTTAATAACCTTTTTTAAAATCCACGAGATTAATGGCAGGGGTTTCTCCGTTCACATAGCTTTTCAGGTTCGGAATGAAGATATCTTCAATTACACGCTGATTATAATGCTCTGTGGAACCTGCTGTATGCGGGGTGACAATCACGTTTTCAAGGTCCCATAGCGGACTGTCCTCTTCTAGAGGTTCGTTTTCAAAAACATCTAAACCGGCACCGGCAATTTGGCCATTTTGCAGTGCGGCAATCAGGTCTTTTTCCACAACAACCTCACCGCGTCCGATATTGATGAAAAATGCAGAATCCTTCATGAGCGAGAAGTGTTCAGCACTGAATAAATTCCGTGTTTCTTGTGTAAGCGGCAAAGTAACAGCTACATAATCACATTGCGGGAGCACATGCTGCAGCTGGCTGGAGGTGTACATTTCATCTACATACTCTTCCGGTTTTCCTGAGTGGCGGACACCTAAGACCTTCATCCCAAAAGCTTTGGCAATCTTGGCAGTTTCTTTGCCAATAGCGCCAACGCCAATAATGCCAATGGTTTTATGATGAATTTCAAGCTTCATTCCAGCATGGTGCCATGTTTTTGATTGCTGATTTTTTATATATGTATGGATTTTACGGGTTAATGCAAGCATAAGGGCAAAAATGGTTTCTGAGATCGGGTTGGCATGGACTCCATTTGCGCTTGTGATTTGGATTCCCTGTGACTCCATTTTTTCAAGAGGGAGGGAGTCGACTCCAGCGCTCCAGGATTGGAACCAGCGAAGGTTTGTGTTGCCTTCCTGGACGTAATCCTTGAGTTCCTTTTTCCAGCCGGCTATTACCTCTGCTTCTTTTACATGATTCAGCCATTTCTCGGAATTTTTTCCGGTGATCAGCTCCCAATCGGGAATGATTACTTTTATTTTCTTGACCTGGGACTGTTCAAGGTCGTGAGTAACGATGCAAGTTCTTTTTGACATGACTAAGCCTCCGTTATTATTTTTAGAAAAGTCGGTAAATATATCATAGCAAAAATCCGGGCATTTCTCGCTTAATTAAAAAATTTTTCTCCTTAAGGGACAACTCATGTAAAATAAAAAATTATAACTCAGATGCTGCTAAGCGCCAGAGGTGAGAAATGTGGATAGACAACGGTTTAAATTAAGTACGATTATTATATTTTTTGTATGCCTGGTGGTTTTTGTCTCGCTCATTATGACTGATTTACTGATAAGCAGCTCAGTCAGTAAAAATATTCGGGACAGTCAGGAGGAGAAAGCTAAAATTGTCTCCAGAACTGTAGCAAAATCACCTATTGTACAAGCAGGCCTTCAAAATGAGGAAGCTGCTGATGAAATTCAGGAATATGCAATGGAGATCCAGGAAGCAACGGACGTGATGTTTATTGTCGTGATGGATATGAAAGGCATTCGGAAATCGCATCCAAATCCAGATTTAATAGGGGAAAGCTTTGTTGGAGGCGATGAAAAGGAGGTTCTTCAAGGCAGAGAGCACATATCGACATCCAAAGGGACCCTTGGTGAATCACTAAGAGCTTTCACACCAATATATAATAACGAAAATGAACAAATTGGAGCCGTGGCTGTCGGAATTTCTCTTGAAAATGTACAGGATGCTTTGGAAAAAAGCCATGAAAATATCCTATTGGGGTCCTTAATGGGCATACTGGCAGGAGTGGCAGGCGCCATTTTACTTGCAAAATATATAAAACGCATTTTACTGGGGCTGGAGCCTTCAGCAATTGCAAAGATTTTGGTGGAACGAAGCACGATGCTTCAATCCGTGCATGAAGGAATTATCGCGGTTGATCATGACTCCAAAATTACATTGGTTAATAAATCTGCCTTAAGAATCTTTGAGAATGCCAATCTTCCGGACAATCCAGTGGGCATGAAAATTTATGACTATATGCCTTCAAGTAAACTGGATAGAGTTCTTAAGACGGGCCGGGCTGAGCTTGACGAGGAATTAACTATTAATGGAGTATCCATACTTGTTAACCGGGTGCCTTTATTGGTCAATGACCAAGTAGTGGGAGCCATATCCACTTTCAGGGATAAAACAGAAGTGAACAGGCTTGCCGAGCAGCTGACAGGAGTTCGGACGTATGCAGAATCTTTGCGTGCACAGTCCCATGAATTCATGAATAAATTGCATGTGATTTTGGGGATGGTCAGGATGGGCTATCATGATGAACTGGCAGGGTTTATCAGCAAATTGGTTGACCATCGGAACCAGGAAGCAGGAATCATTACACGCAATATAAAGGACCCGGCATTGGCAGGTTTTCTAATGGGGAAACTAAGCTATGCCAGGGAAGAGAATGTAGAGTTGAATATTATTAACGAAACGGTTATTCCTGAACCGGATACTGATGAGACGACTCATGAGCTGATTACCATTATTGGGAACCTGATTGATAATGCGGCAGAAGCGCTTGGTGAATATGAGGATAGAACGATTCACTTGCATTTAAAATATCTGCATCAGCAGCTTTTTATAAAAGTAACGGATTCAGGACCCGGTATTCCGGACGACATTCTGGATAAAGTCTTTGAAAAAGGTTTTTCTACAAAGGGGGAAGGCCGTGGCTACGGGCTGTACCTAGTGAAGCAAAGTATTGAAAGGCTAGGCGGCACAATAGAGGTTTGTTTTAATGGAGAGCAGATGGTATTTCAGGCTGCGGTGCCCTATAGAGCAGAGGTGAAGGATGATGATTAAGGTATTGATTGTTGATGATGACCCAATGGTGGCGGAATTTAACAAGCGTTACTTGTCAGAAGTGGAAGGATTTGTCCATGCAGGAACGGTTCATAATGTAGCAGACGGGCTGCGGTTTATGGAGGAAAAAAAGGTGGATCTTATTTTGCTGGATGTTTATATGCCTGGAAGGAATGGACTCGAACTCCTTAAAAGAGTGAGGGAAAAGGGAATGGAAATTGACGTTATCGTAATTACCGCTGCTTCTGATACTGAAAAAATTCAAACTGCTCTCCGGCTCGGGGCTTCAGATTACTTAATAAAACCATTCGAGTTTGAAAGGTTTCAGCAGGCATTGCTGAGCTATAAAGAAAAATATCATTTTTTAAAACTAAAGCAAAGTATTAACCAGGTTGAGCTGGACAAAAAAATCATAATAAACGACCAGAAAACACCAGGGGAATCAGAGCAGCTCCTGCCTAAGGGGCTGACTAAAACAACGCTGCAGGGAGTCATCAGTACGATTAGGGGATGGGGAAGTGCCCCATTCACAACCGATGAGCTGGCTGAGAATACCGACATATCCCGTGTGTCAATCCGTAAATATCTAAGGTTCTTGACAGAAATCGGAGTCCTGGAGGAATCATTAACCTATGGAATTGGGAGACCTGTCTCCCAATATACTTTTAAAGAAACAAATAGTTATTTGCTTGATGCGTATATTTCAAAGTAAAAGAAGCGGCCGATGCCGCTTTTTTTAATTACAAAAAGATTTGTATAGTTTCAAAACATATGAAAAGGCTATCACTTTTTTTATGATGAAGGCACAAAGAATGAAAGCGATTACCAGATAGGAGTTATTCAGATGATCGGAAAAAACCTTAAGCAGGAAGCAATTAATCTTCATCGCAAACACGGAGGTAAAATTGAAGTAGTTAGCAGGATGGATGTCAGCAATGAATCCGACTTAAGCTTGGTGTATACACCTGGTGTTGCGGATGTATGCAAAGCAATTGCGGATAACCCCAAAGAGGCTGACTCATTGACATCCAGAGGGAACATGGTGGCAGTCATTACAGATGGCACCGCTGTTCTTGGTTTGGGAGACATCGGACCAAAAGCGGCTATGCCTGTTATGGAAGGAAAGAGCATCTTGTTTAAAAAGTTCGCTGATATTGACGCCGTTCCTCTTTGCCTTGATACGAAGGATACGGATGAAATTGTCAAAATTATTAAAGCGCTGGCTCCTACATTTGGCGGTGTAAATTTGGAGGATATTTCTGCACCAAGGTGTTTTGAGATTGAAAGCCGCCTTAAAGAGGAACTTGATATTCCGGTTTTTCATGATGATCAGCACGGAACAGCCATTGTTGTGCTGGCCGCACTAATTAATGCTCTTCGAGTTGTAAACAAACAGCACCGTACCGTTGATATTGTTATTAATGGGGCAGGAGCAGCGGGAATAGCGATAGCCAAACTGCTTATGCATGCAGGCTATAAAAATATTACTCTTGTAAGCTTAGAAGGAATCGTCTGCAAGGGCGAGAAGTGGATGAATCCCATGCAGGAGAGCATGGCAGAAGTAACCAACTTAAAAAGGGTGAAAGGGAGCTTAAAAGATGCAATCAAAGGTGCTGACGTATTCATTGGTGTTTCGGGGCCGGGAGCATTAAAAGCAGATTATATCAAATTAATGGATCGCGACCCGATTATTTTTGCTATGGCCAACCCGATTCCTGAAATTTATCCAGAAGAAGCACTGGAGGCAGGGGCAGCTGTTGTAGGGACGGGAAGGTCCGATTACCCAAATCAGGTTAATAACCTGCTTGCTTTCCCTGGGATTTTCAGAGGGGCTTTGGATTCAAAAGCAAAGGATATCACTGTAGAAATGAAGGTTGCAGCAGCTCATGCCATAGCTGATGTGATTACAGAAAAAGAATTGAATGCAAGTTTTATAATTCCTAACGCGCTTGATTATAGAGTGCCGCACGCAGTTGCTAAAGCAGTTTCAGGAGTGGCAGTTCAAGAAAAGAAGGGCAAAAGTTCAGTTTCATAAGCTGAACCTTTGCCGCTTTTTAAAAAAAAGGAGGATGATTCGATGGAACAGGCAGTAAGGAAAGCAGGAAGCCACAGCTCCGTAAAGGAGCCAAAGGCTGCTGGAGTAAACTCTTTGTCAGATTATAAAATTTTCAATATACCGGTTGTATGGTTTTCAGTATTCGCGGCTATTACGTTAATGAGCATGTATACAGGCAGCCTCCCAGGCGGGATGATTGGAAGCTTGCTTGTGATGATTGTGCTGGGGGAAGCTTTTGGCTGGATTGGCGACAGGCTGCCAATCGTAAAAACGTTTTTGGGCGGGGGAGCCATTGTAGCTATTTTTGGTTCCGCTTACATGGTATATAGCGGACTCCTCCCGGAAAACATTACAGAATCCGTTACTGTTTTTATGAAGGATGGCGGATTCCTTGATTTTTATATTGCTGCTTTAATTACAGGAAGTATACTTGGCATGAATTCCAAGATCCTTGTAAAAGTGGGAGTTCGCTACTTTCTCCCAATTACAGGCGCAGTCTTAGGTGCAGTCGTGATTACAGGAATTGTCGGTCTTATGGTTGGATTTACCCTTCAGGATGCTGTATTGGTAATTGCAATGCCAATAATGGGCGGAGGCATGGGTGCAGGCGCAGTACCGATGAGCCAAATATACTCTGAACTTCTTGGAAATGAGCCAAGCTACTACATTTCCATGCTTGTTCCAGCTCTTGCACTAGGCAATGTTTTCGCTATTGTATTTGCCAGTATTCTGGACAGAGTAGGGAAAAAGTTCCCATCTCTAACAGGGAACGGCCAATTAATTCAAGGTTTCAAATATGAGAAAACCGAATCCAAATATAACATTGGGAAAATGGGTGCAGGCTTATTAGCAGGATTAACCTTTTTTGCCCTTGGAACGCTGCTTGGAGACTTTCTTCCGCTTCATCCATATGCCATTATGATCATATTGGTTGCTGCTGCAAAAATTGCTAACCTAATTCCAAAGAGTGTCGTAGACGGTGCCAGCCAATGGTATCAATTTGTGGCAAGCAACTGGACGTTCGCTCTGCTGTTCGGAATCGGAGTAGCATATACTGACTTGAATACAGTACTGCAGGCATTGTCCCTTCAGTATATCCTAACTGTTTTTGCGGTGGTCTTGGGTGCGATTTTAGGTGCCGGGTTATTGGGTAAATTAGTAGGATTTTATCCAATTGAGGCAGCGATCACAGCAGGCCTTTGTATGGCAAATATGGGCGGAACAGGGGATGTTGCAGTTCTTTCTGCATCAAAGAGAATGGAATTAATGCCTTTCGCGCAAATATCCTCCCGTCTTGGAGGCGCATTAATATTGCTGCTGTCCGGTTTGCTGATTCCTTTATTTTTATAAAATAATGTATAATATGGTAGAGCATTGGGGGAGCCCAATGCTTTCTGCTTTTAAAAGAAGAATGAAATGTTGGTGAACCATATGGAATTTGCTTTGGCTGTCATCCCAGCTTTCTTAATCATAGTGGTCGGATATATCGGGCAAAAGATCATTGGATTTGAACGGAAGTCGGTTTCTTCTACGGCCCTTTATTTAATGTATCCATTCCTTGCATTCCGGACCTTTTATGAAAATCAACTGACAGTAGAGTATTTTTATATTTTAATATTTTGCTTGCTCCTCTGTCTGACAATGATACTGGTTGTTAAAGCTGCAGCAAGAGTAATGAAGGCCAGCAGGAAGAAACTGTCCGCCATGATTTTATCCGCCGTTTTTATGAATAGCGGCAATTATGGAACCCCAATTATCTTATTTGCATTTGGAACTGCCGGTTTTGACTACGCTATTATCATGATGGTTATTCAATCCTTTTTAATGAATACGGTAGGAATTTATTATGCAGCCAAGGGAAGCAGTGATGAATTTAACCTCAAGGAATCCCTTTTATCCATCGCAAAGATGCCGATTATTTATGGAGCGATGGCAGGGATCCTGTTTCAATTGGCATTTGTTCCTGTTCCAGGCTTTCTGATGCAGCCGGTTAATTTGATCGCGGATGCGACAATTCCAACTATTATGATCGTTCTTGGTATGCAGTTGGCAACTATCAGGAGAAAAGAGGTTAAGCGGGCCAATTTATATAGTATTGTTGTGATGAAGATGCTAATTGCTCCTGCCATTGCTGTCGGACTGGTCATGCTGCTGCCCATCGATGGGGTGCTGGCCAAGATTCTAATCATACTTGCAGCCATGCCCACGGCCGCTAATACTACGATGTTTTCACTGCAGTTTAATACAGAGCCCGATCTTGTATCATATAGTACACTAGTTACTACACTATTGAGCATAGTAACAATCCCTCTGCTGCTGGCGATTTTATCCTAAAAAAAGGAAGGCGTGAAAGAGCCTTCCTTTTTTATATTACGTTAGCAGACTTGTACATTTAAGGCTGGAAACCTATTAATTTAGCCTTTTTGTCAACACCCAGCGTTTTTTCATCCGGAAAAGTGATAACAGAGCTGATATAGTCCCAGCGGATGAGGAAATGAGTAATGCAATCTTCCTCTTTTTGCTCTTCCTCAGGGATATCTGTGCCGTCCTCTTCCTGGATTTTTGTGCGTTTAAAGCATGGATTTTCAACCCAGATCCCCATGTTTTCGGTTTTGATCAGCTTTACAAGATACCATTCATCGGGCTGGTAAATCCCTGTAATGGAACCGACCAGGTCATTTGGAAAGTTTTTAAACTTAATTTGGATCTTTTGATTTTTGAAATTTTCAAGGTACATACGCTAACCTCCTGAGCTATTAAAATATCTTTTTAATACTCTTCCTTTTTCAAATGGTTTTAAACATGAGAAAAAAACAAGGCCCACTCTTAGAGTGAACCTTGTTCCTTCTAGCGGTCGCCGTCGACATATTTTCCGTGATCAGGAATGGCTATTTCGTCAAATTCATTAACCAGTCTGGCGAGATTTTCTCTTAGGACACCAGCTGCCATAGGGACGCCATGGCCTGCAATGGCAACAGTTGGCTGCAGCGCTTCAAGCTTCTGAACAGAGGTGCGGGCTGCTTCCCAATCGGTTGTTAGATAGCGCGGCGGACCGCTGATTTCCTGCTCCTGTGTCAATACGCTGTATAAGGATTCCTGCTTAACAGTAACAAAAGCATCGCCTGCAATCAGCACGCGATCGGCCTCTCTGAACAGTGAAACATGTCCGGGTGTATGGCCCGGGGTATGAATCCATTTCCAGCCTTCCATATACGGAACACTATCGTCCTCTGGCAGGGATTGAACATGGGCTCCAAGGTCAATGCCTTCATGCGGGAAGGCCGGGGATATTTTGGCAACCAATCCGCCTTCTACGCTGGCATCCGGCTCGGGGTAATCCTGCTGTCCTGTTAAAAATGGAAGCTCCAGCGGGTGGGCATAAACCGGAACCTGCCAGCGTTCGACCAAGTCAATGATCGCGCCGACATGGTCAAAATGGCCATGCGTTAAAATAATTGCTCTCGGCTTTGCATTTTCACCGAAGAGCTCCTCTGCAGCATCTATGATTTTGTCTGCAGACTTAGGCATGCCGGCATCAACCAGCACCCAATCTCCGGATTCTTCTGAAACACGTACAAAACAAAGGTTTACAATCTGCACTGTCAGGCAATATACACCTTCAGCTTCATTCACAATCATCCCGCTCGTCGAGGAAGTCATAGGCATATAGCGTTCGGTCGATGAACTTTCCTTCAAGAAAATTACCTCCTTTAAAAGGCTTTTCGTATAGATTCCATTTCCTGAATTTGCAGCAGGGTCCAAAAGGTGCTGGCTTATCTTTTTGAGTATACCCGCATAAAAAGTTTGTATGCGGCATATCCAGGCGGGAGAGGTAATAATTGCAAAAAAAGCTCTGCCGATATCCGGCAGAGCGCTGGTTTAGAATTAAGATAGGAATTCGTGCGGATTTAAGCCAAGTTCCATGCAGATTTCTGTAACGGCTTGTTTTTCATTTTGGTCAAAGTTTCCGTCAGCATAGCCAATGGCGATACAATAACGGGCCACAAGGCGGGCAATTTCAGGCTTGTTCCGAACCCTTCCGACTGCCTTGAAGGCTTCTGCCCGTCCGATAATCGGGTCTGTCTCAATACGTTGCACAAACATATTGAATTGCTGGATGACTTTTTGGGTATCAAATACTTTTAATTCCTGGCTGCTGTTAACAAATTCAATCATTTTTTGGCGTTCAGACGGATCAAGCCTGCCATCGGCCATCCCGACAAGTGCGCAAGAAGCCACTACGGCGTCCAGAACATCCTGGCTCTTAAAGCGTGTGAACAATTCCTGAGCCCGGCGCTTTTGGTCATTAGCCCATTGGACATAGTCAGTCTGATTTGGGGACCAGGAGTTTCCGCAGGCATTGCAGGTAAGCTTAAGCTGATTTTTTCCTATAAAGCCGCCAAGAAGGCCTACAGGACCGAGAATAAGTCCGCCGATTGCCGCTTTTCCAAGGCCAAAGCCTTTTTGTCCTGTGCGGATATTGGTTGAACCGCATCGGGTACAGGCAATATTTCCGTCCGTATAACTTTGGGCCTGTACTGGCTGCCCATATCCGCCTTGGCTGCCGAATGATGACGGCTGGGAGGGAGGACTATTATAGGCTGTTTGGCTGTAAGATGGCTGGCTATAGGCAGGCTGGCTGAATGCTGTCTGTGCCGGCTGATTGTAAGAAGGGCTTGGCTGGCTCGGCGCATACCCTTGAGACAGCTGTCCAAAACTGCTTGGCTGCTGATGCTGATTTTGGCTGAATGAGTGCTGAGGGCCAGGCGCAGGCTCATCGTCAACTGAAACGCCAAAATTGCGGCAAAGAGCCGCTAATCCGCCCTGAAAGCCGCTCGCAATGGCATTGAACTTCCATTCCCCATTATGGCGATATAGCTCGGCAGCAACAATGGCTGTTTCAACCGTAAAATTACGGCCAAGATCGAAACGCAAAAGCTCTTCGTTTGTCATCGCATTGAAGACCCTTACATAAGCATTCGAAACTTGTCCGAAGTTCTGTCCTTTCGCTTGGGCATCATGAATGGTAATGGTAAAAGCAATGCGGTGGATATGCTGCGGCACTTTGTTCAATTCTATCCGAATCTGTTCATCATCCCCGGCTCCAGCACCTGTTCGGTTATCGCTGCTGTACAGAATGGATCCATTTCCGCCTGAAGGATTGTTATAGAAAACAAAATCGCTGTCACTTTGCACTTTCCCCGAAGCATCTGTTAAAAAGGCTGATGCATCAAGGTCATAATGGGACTGATTCTGGCTGACATCCCAGCCCAATCCTGCCACAACAACCTGCAGCCCCGGGTTCGTTTTGGTTAAATCAACTTTTTGTCCCTTGCTTAATCGAACTCCCAAAATTTTCACTCCTTTATCAATAGCACCTATGTATTGTTATAGTGTATACGTCCTAAGAGGGTAGAAGTTTCATAGTTTTCATTATAAGGCAATTGCTGCTGAAGTGAAACTTGAGGGTCTTTTCTCTAGGCTGTTTTTCGGGTGGCTAACTTAGTTTAACCAACTGAGGTGATTTGTAGCGGAGGGTACTTGACTCCTGCTCAGAAGAGAGGGTAGTGGAGTGGGGAGACCCCACAGGCGAAGCCGGGGGAGGCTCCCATTCCTCCCCGGGGAAAGTTTGAGTGCCTGTAGCGGAAATCAACGGGCAGTATTCATAAGTAAAACAACAATTTATGAGAAAAGAGCCTTTCTCTATCAGAAAAAATGGATTTACAATTACGGTATAGAATAATAATGGGTAATAGGATTTTGGTGCTGGAAGAGGAGGAACTGATTTGAAAAAAGCAGCAAAGGTTTTTGCGCACCGGGGTGTAAGCGGGCTGTACCCTGAAAATACAATGGCGGCTTTCCAGGCAGCATTGGAAGCGGGTGCAGATGGAATTGAACTGGATGTACAAATGGCAAAGGACGGTAAGCTGGTCATTATTCATGATGAAACTGTTGACCGGACTACCGATGGCAGCGGATATGTAAAGGACATGACTTATGATGAATTGGCAAAGCTTGATGCGGGAAGCTGGTTTGATGCTGCCGGCGCCGGTGAAACCATCCCGGAACTTGAGGCAGTTTTTCAATGGGCTTCCAAGGCCGGTAATGAACTGCTAATTAATGTTGAGTTGAAAAATGACTTGATTGAATATCCGGGTATGGAGGAAAAGGTGGTTGAATTGCTTGAACACTATGGACTCGAGAAAAGGATCATCCTATCCTCTTTTAATGCGGAGAGCATAGGGAGAGTGCGGGAGCTGCATCCTGCCTTGCAAACTGGTTACCTGATTGCGGGTATGCCTGAAGATGTATTGGAGACTGCAAAACGAATTGGAGCGAACAGCATTCATTGTGAAGAAGTTTTTGCGCTTTCAGAATTTGGCAGGGAGGCACAGAAAGCTGGTTTCCCGCTCCGGGTTTACACTGTAAATGACGAAACTCGCAGTGAATTCCTGGCTAAAGCTGGGGTTGAAGTAATCATGACGGATTTCCCGGAGAGATTTTTGAAGAAATAGTTTTTGAGGAGAGCTTGAATAAGAGAATTCAAGCTCTTTATGCTATTTTTAGTGTGCTTAAAACGGTGAAGAACACTTAACCGTGAAAAACTTCATTTTATCCGCGAAATTTTCAATATATCCGCAAAATCGGGTAGGGACTTGCCGCAGGACGCAGAATTCTGGTTTTCTGCGGAGGTAATTTGCGCCCGGCCCAGCTAGCATCTTAAATACTAATAAAAAACAAGCGCAGAATGATTGCGCTTGTTTCAAAGACTCCTACCAGAGCACAGGCTTAGCCACCATAAACCAGAGCATGAGCATTAATAGAAAAAGATAAATCCAGACAGAGCGGGTAAGTTTTTTTACCAGGAAGTGCTGGTCCGCTCCGGGCTCTTCAAATTTTTTGAGAACAGGCGTAAAGGCCCGTGCCAGAAAAAAGACAGATGCTCCCATCACCATCAGGGTTGCGACGATCCAGGATGTCGTCCACGCCCAGTGGCTGTTCACGATAAGAAGGACACCCGAGCCGACAAGCAGGTGTCCTGCGTGCTTGACGAGGCGGACGGATGTCCTGAAGATGCCTATATATGCCTGCTGAACTCCGGGCTGGGCTGATTCCAGTCTATTGACGATCGGAATCAGGACAAAGAACGGGCCAACAGATAGAATAGCGCTGCTGACATGGATGTACAGCAGCACACGGTACAAAATTTCCATCCCAGCAGATTACTTCTTCGCAGGGCTGAATTCGTGAACCCATACACGCATTTGCGGAAGCCAAGGCATACCTGGGTGCATAGAAAGGATGGATTGCTTGTAGTCCTCCAAGCTTTCATAGCCTTCCTGGCGGGCATGCTCGTCCGTTAACTCTCCAAGGGATTGGGAGTATACTTTTTCAACGACAAAATCCTGGCCTTCAAGCGTCATAATTTCTCCGATATCGGCATATCTGCCGTTGCGGCGTGTAGCTGTTTTCTTTCCTGCTAGAACTTTTTCAACGTCCTCTTTAACCGTAACCATACGGTCAACGGAACATGTTTTTGGCGGTAATGTATTTGGTTCATGCTGATTTGACATTATGTATTTCCTCCTTATGTAAATGCTTACTTTTAAACCATACCATATTTTTACCCGTGAAGGTAGGCTAGGTGGAAAGGTCTGAACTAAAAGCAGTTTAAACCGTATAAAAAATGGAAGAGGAGAGAGGTGTAAGGATATGGATATCCTGAAGCACGTAAAATGGAGTTAAAAGAATCCTGGATCGGAATTTTCTGAAATGGATAAGGCGATTGGGAATACAAAGGCACTCGAGTCTGTCCATCCAGTAATTGAACAGATAATAGCAGGTGCAGTTTGCAATCAATGTATCCGTTTCGGAAAATCTCCTTTTTCAATTAAAAAAGCCTGAGGATCCGTTTCCTCAAGCTTTTCTAATTACTTCAATTTGAATGAGCTCTTCAGCGATACAATCCGGTTGAACACTGGCTTTTCCGGTGTTGTGTGCTTTGGATCGACATTAAAATAGCCATGGCGGAAGAACTGGAATTTATCCTGCGGCTTAACGTCCTTCATGTTTGGCTCAATGAAGCCTTGGACGATTTCAAGCGAGTTCGGGTTCACATAATCAAGGAATGTCTTTCCCTCTGCTTCATTTTCTGCTGTATCATCCGTATCAGCTTCAGCATTTTTATCTGCATCTTCATCAAGGATTAATGGCTCGTATAATCGGAATTCAGCAGGAATGGCGCTCTTGGCATCTACCCAGTGAAGCGTTCCTTTGACTTTTCGGCCGGTAAAACCCGTTCCGCTCTTTGTTTCAGGATCATACGTACAATGAAGCTCAACTACATTGCCGTTTTCATCCTTAATCACATCATTGCACTTGATGAAGTAAGCATGCTTTAAGCGGACTTCGTTGCCAGGGAAGAGGCGGAAGTACTTCTTCGGCGGATCTTCCATAAAGTCGTCCTGTTCCACATAAATCTCTCTTGAGAATGGAATTTGGCGTGTGCCCATTTCCGGGTTTTCCGGATTGATTTCTGCATCAAGCATTTCTGTCTGATCTTCAGGATAGTTTGTGATGACGACCTTTAACGGGCGAAGCACACCCATTGTGCGAGGCGCCTTCAGCTTCAGGTCTTCGCGGACAAAGTGTTCAAGCATGGCTTCATCCACAACGCCTGATCCTTTTGAAACACCTGTTTCTTTTACAAACTCACGGATGGCTTCAGGTGTGTAGCCTTTTCGTCTTAAGCCGGAAATGGTCGGCATGCGCGGGTCATCCCATCCATCAACGTAGCTCTCATCGACAAGCTGCTTTAGCTTTCTTTTGCTCATAACCGTATTTGAAATGTTTAAGCGGCCAAACTCGATTTGCTGCGGTGTGCTTTCCATTTCGCACTCAGCAACTACCCAGTTGTATAAAGGGCGCTGATCTTCAAACTCTGTTGTACATAAGGAGTGGGTTACACCTTCGATTGCATCCTCAATCGGATGGGCAAAAGCGTACATCGGATAAATGCACCAAGTATCCCCTGTATTATGGTGTGTCGCATGCGACACGCGGTAGATTACTGGGTCGCGCATGTTCAGGTTTGGAGAAGTCATATCAATCTTCGCTCTAAGAACCTTCTCGCCGTTTTCGAATTCGCCTCCCCGCATACGTTCAAATAAATCTAGGTTCTCTTCCACTGAACGATTGCGGTATGGGCTTTCCTTTCCAGGCTCTGTAAGCGTTCCGCGGTATTGGCGGATTTCCTCCTGGCTCAAGTCATCCACATAGGCTTTTCCTTTTTTGATTAAAAGAACAGCACGGCTATACATTTCCTTGAAGTAGTTGGAAGCATAGCGAAGCTCATCCCACTCGTAGCCGAGCCATTTCACATCTTCTTTAATTGCGTCAACATATTCCTGGTCTTCTTTCAACGGATTGGTGTCATCAAAACGGAGGTTTGTTTTGCCGTTAAAATCATCTGCCAGGCCGAAGTTGATGACAATCGATTTGGCATGTCCGATATGAAGGTAGCCGTTCGGCTCAGGCGGAAAACGGGTGATAATTTCTTTATGCTTTCCCGACTCCAGATCCTCTTTAATAATCGTTCGAATAAAATTTGAATTTTGTTCCAAACCGGTATCAGCCTTTCTGTATATGTAGTTAGTCCTTATTTTAATAATATTGGGAAGGAAAATAAAGCGAAACTTCCTTTATTAGCAGTTTTCCCCTGTGGGTTAGTTAAACTTTTATCCAGCAAGTTCATTTCAGCTTGTACTGTCGGTTAAAACAGAGCAAAGCCTTATTCATTCTTTCTATTATAAACAAGACAGTCCCGGAAAAAAAGGTTTTCTGACAGCAAGCCGGCAATTTTTACAAAAATGTTAAATTCTTTCAAAAATGAAGGGGATATCTCCTGAGAACAGAATTTATATAAATAGGAAATAACTCTATTGAATGGAGGAAGGAGCATGGCGGAAAACTATCCGGTTTTAGAAGGGGCCGAGCCTTTTTATTTTGAAGGAAATGAGATTGGGATTTTGGTATCGCATGGATTTACAGGTTCCACCCAGAGTATGCGCCCGCTTGGAGAGGCTTATGCAAAGGAAGGATATACGGTTTGCGGGCCAAGGCTGAAAGGGCATGGCACCCATTATGAAGAAATGGAAACAACCACTTATCAGGACTGGATTGATTCTGTGGAAGAAGGATACCAATGGCTGAAGGAGCGCTGCAGCACGATTTTCGTAACAGGCTTATCAATGGGCGGGACCCTGACATTGTATATGGCTGAAAAATATCCCGAAATTAAGGGGATTATCCCGATTAATGCTGCTATTGATATTCCGGATATGGCCGCAGCAGCAAACCTGGAGGATGTCAGGTTCCTTGATGCAATCGGTTCGGATATTAAAAATCCGGATGTAAAAGAACTGGCCTATGAAAAAACACCGGTAAGATCACTTGGAGAAATTACAGAACTGATGAAAAAGGTCAAAGCAGATCTGGGGAAAATTACTTGTCCGGCACTCATTTTTGTATCAAAAGAGGATCATGTAGTCCCGCCATCCAATTCTTCTGATATTTATAATAGCATCAAGTCAGGTGCCAAAGAATTGGTAACGATGGAGAATAGCTATCATGTTGCAACGCTTGATCACGATCAGGAGCTTATTATTGAAAGGACATTGCAATTTTTGCAAAGGGCATTGGAAACGACTAGTTTGCAGGGATAATGGGGAGGGAGCTTATTCAGCTCCCTTTTGCTTTTTGTAAAAGATAAGTTTGACGGCGAGTGCGAGGGTAAGGGCAAGCAAGTGAATGGCTGTTTTAAAGGGACTGTCTTCAGTATATATGCTAAAGATAGCCACAGGTGCAACGATTAGAAGGTACAGCGTTTTTTCCAATATTCATTTCATCCTTTTTCTCTTTTTTTATAGCAGATGCATCCAGTCCCGGCTGCGAGGAAGCTTGCTGTGAAATAAATGCCGGCAGACTGAAGTAAGATTACCAAAATAATAGAAATGAGACCCAGATAAGCAGAGTGCTGGAGAGAAAGTCTTTCATGGAGCGGCATGGACTTTGTATGAATTTTATTTATGAGTAAGATCAAATTTTTATGTTTTCTGAGCCAAAATCTTCGTATGAATAGGAAAATTCCAGTGTTTTTCCAGCGTAGCAGCCACTTGTATTGCCAAAAAATAGGGATTATCCTAATTTTATCAACGAAATTCATTATAAAACAATTGAAACTGCCAATATATCTATCAAACAGTTAAGATATTAAAGAACCGCCCGACAGTGACAAATTCCCGTTCCTTTTTCAGGTCAGATGTGTTAGCATTTAGTGACACGAAATAATCGGTCAGTTCTTTTTTGAACAAAGGAAAGAAGGGATATTATTTGAATAAGACGGTTAAGGAGATTTTGTGGACGAAGTCTTTTATTATGCTGATGGTCGGGAATTTGTTCGTGTTCATGTCGTTTCAGATGCTGATTCCTACTTTGCCTCCATATATTAAGTCGATTGGGGCTTCCGGTCTTGAAATTGGCCTGGTGACAGCTCTGTTCTCGATTGGCGCAGTTTTGAGCCGCCCGTTTATCGGATTTTTACTTGAGTATAAGGCAAGGAAGCCCCTGGTGCTGATCGGGGCTATTGCGCTGCTGGCAATCACCATTGTATATCCTCTTTCAAGTGTGGTTGTGATTTTCCTTTTATTCCGTTTTATCCACGGGCTGGCATGGGGCTGGTCGACCACGGTTAACGGTACAGCGGCGGTAGATGTGGTTCCCAATTCCCGTCTTGGAGAGGGAATGGGCTATTTTGGCCTGTCCGTAACGATTGGGATGATTATTGCGCCGAGTTTGGGAATCTTCTTGTATCAGGTTACATCTTTTACAAATCTCATCTATATTTCGAGTGCTCTGGGAATCATTGCGATCTTGCTCCTGTCTATCGTTCATTATCAGACACCTGAGGCGGTGCAGAAGACACGGAAAGAAGATCTTAGTTTTTCATACTTGGGATCCTTAATTGAAAAATCAAGCTGGTTTCCGGCCTTTATTACAATCATCGTCACATTTGGCTATGGATCGATTGTTACTTTCATCGTTATTTTTGGAGAAGAGCGAGGCATAGATCAAATCTTCTTATTTTACTTATTTAATGCCATTATGGCATCGCTGTCCAGGCCAATTGCGGGCAAGTGGTTTGATCAGCGGGGGCCAAAAGGGCTTGTGCTTCTTTGTACGTTTTTGACTTTCATTGGCATGTGGGTGTTATCCTTCGCCCATTCTAATTTGTTTATCATATTGAGCGGCATTCTGTTTGGGGTGGGCTTTGGTTCATTGATTCCAACACTCCAGTCCTGGACACTATCCATGACACCACCTCACCGGCGCGGGGTTGCGAATGGCATGTTCTTCTCTTCCATCGACCTTGGAATCGGGTTGAGCGGACTTGTGTTTGGCGTGCTGGCGCAGTTTGTGGAGACGGCAGCGCTTTTTCAAATCTCAAGTGGTTTTCTCATCCTGGGCATGATTGTTACCTTCTTCTATGGAAGAAGGAGGGAATCTATCCGGGCACAGCATGCTTCTTAAAATAAGAATGAAAACTGGCTGGCAGGAATATATATTTCTGTCATCCAGTTTTTTTAAAAAGATAAGAATGTATAACTTTAGACTTCGATAACTGTCTAGCTCCAGGCGCCATCGGCTCTTGGGTCTAAGCCTGTCTAGTTCCGGCTCCTAGGGACTCGAGTCATAAGCCAATCCCTTTCAGAAGGAAAGAACACCTTCTTACAGGGCTCGTCTTATGCTTGTCGTCCCTGGGCAAGTCGCCTACACCTTTCGGACAATCCGCCCAAAAGGTTAAAGAACAACCTTTCAGCCGGCTTGTCTTATGTTTGAGGCCCGCAGGATGCGGGTTATGCAGACGTTGCCACAGGACGTGGCGATTTTAGTCTGCGATCCTTATAGGCGGGCGCCTTGCGCTTTTCTTAGTGGTATTTATATAGAAGATATCTTTTGAACTATTAAGATTGTTACACAGAAATACAAATATGTTTCAAAAATGATAGGGAAATGAAATTTTTTGCAGAAAAATTTTTGTTAAAATATAAGAACAAAGAATGAAAATTGGCGTATTATGCGTTTTTTTTATAAAAATGAACTAGCTGGGGCCTGGCTATTGTCCAGCTCTACAAGGAGAATATCGACAGCGTAAGCATCGCACGACTAAAAGGATTAGCTTTTAGGAGGAGCGCCTGTCTTTTATAGTTATAAACCAAGCCCTTTCAGAAGGGAAGAATACCTTTTGCATGACTCAGGGGTAACTTAAGGCGCTTACGCATTTCAAATAAGCACTGCGGGGGATCAAGATGACATTAGAGAAACAGCTAATCAATAAATCTTATTATCAGACCTTCATGGAATCGAATGAAAGTGAGCATCCAATCAGGGTTTTGGGCGAGATGTACGTAGCTGAGCAGCAGAACGAAGTGCCTGATTTAACGTATATCCGCTTTGCACAGGGAGAGGTTTATTTCCTTAATAAAGACTATGAAGCGGCTATCTTCAAGTGGGAAAATATTACGAATGAACTGGGGCCGTGGGCACAGAAAAATATTGCGGATGCCTATTTTGAATTGGATTTGCTCTCAAATGCAGAGGATTATTATAAATCTATCGAAGCGGACTCTGATGTGTTAAAAACAGAAGTGCTTCTGCAGCTGTTTTCCTTGTACATACAGCGCGGCAAGCTTGAAATGGCGGTTGAATCTATTAAAAAAGCGGTTAGCTTAAATCCGGATTATCCAGATGTAACCGAGCTGGCGCGAGAATTCTTTGAAGAGCACAGCGATTGGGGCAATGCAGTTGAACTTGCTGTTAATGAGGCAATCCGTACCGAATCAGAGTCATGGTTTGCGGTTCTGCATTCCTATGTGGAGCAGGGACGAACAGCCAAGATCGATCCAAACTATTTCAGCGAGGCATTGGCAACGCTGTATAAAGTGGATCAAGCCCGCTTTGAAAGACTGTCAACAGCATTTTGGAACAGTTATAAACAAAATGATCTTTATTTTTCATGGCTTAAGGAAATTAACCATTTGCTGCTGAACATGGAGCCAGGGCGCTCCCATACTTGGCAGCTGCTATCCGAACTCTATAAAGATACTTATTTTGAATTGATCAACGGCAAGCATCTGGTTAGGGACTTATCCCATTTAATACCAAATCACTTAACCAATTGGGTGAAAATTGCAACGCCTTCACACTCGCTGGTTTCTGCAGCAGCTGTCTTGGCTTGGAGTGAGATTTTCCCATCCAATATTGATGCTTCTGCTGTCAGTGAGGCAGAAAGCCTTGTGGGCAAATCGCTCCGCTATCGGGATGGCCTTGAGGAGGGCTATAAGCTTTTTGAATCGGTCATGAAATGGGCGAAGGAGAAAGGCATTCTCATGGGGGAACGCTTTGAATGGATGGTCCGCGAGCTGCTGGATTTAAACTCCAGCCATTTGCTGGTTGCGGGTGCAGCTTCAAATGGAAAGTCATCTTTTGTGAACACACTCATAGGTGAAGAGCTAATGGGAGATGCCACTTCAGCTTCTGTGCTTTTTAAGGATGCTGATGATACTGAAATCCATGCTGTTACAGATGAAGAGGCCAGAAGCATTTCTGACCTTGAAGATTTTAGGCAAAGAGCTGAAAAGAGCCAGCAAACACTCATCCGCTGTAAAATGCCCTTCAGCTATTTAAAGAAAAATAGATTAGCGCTTGTTGACACTCCTGGACTGGCTGGACAAAGCAAGTTCCGAAATGGAGCGTTCCAATACCTTCATTTTGCCGACAACCTGCTTTTTGTCCTGAATGCCGATTCTCCGCTGACGGATAAGGAGCTTGATATGGTTGTCAGAATGAGGGAACAGGCTCCTGAACTGCCAATCCATTTCCTTCTCAGCAAAATGGATCGGGTTTCCAATGGCCAGGATGCAATGGAACTATTCGAAGAAACCGAGTCACGCATAAATACGTATTTTCCAAATGCAAAGGTGTTTGCTTTCTCCACTTATTATGAGAGTGAAAGCCAGCTTAATGATCTGTCAGACTTTATCAAATCACTGATGGATGGTCGGAACCTGGAAGAGGAGCGGACAGCCAAAGTTCTGTATTATATTAAGAAGTCCATTAAATTCCTGCTTGAAAAGCGCGTTGAAATGGAGAACAGCTTAATTGATACGATTAAATGGAACGAGGAAATGGTTTCTAAGCTTAATGGTGCTATCAATCAGCTGAGTGATGTAGAAGAAGAGAAAATCCGAATAATTAAAAAGTCATACAGCAAAATCAAAGATGAAATGAGACAGAAATTGGAGAAAAAGATTCCGGAGCTTCTGCGCAACACCTCTGAGTTAGTGACAGAAGACAGCGATTTTGGGAAAATTCATGACGTGCTGAATGATGAAATGAATAAGCGAATTCATGAATATATCGAAGAATCGGTGCTGCCGGACTTCCGTGTCTCTATTCAGGATTGGATTGCCGAAAGTGAAGGCAAATTTAAGGAAAGCCAGACTTATTTGGATGAGATGAGCGAGAGCTTTAATGACTTATATGATGATGAGAAAATTGCATTGGACTGCGATTTCAGGGTTCTGGATGATTGGCGCAGGGATGCGGACCGCATGACAAGGGGAAGCGTCGAGCTTGATAAAGTCAATATCCTAAACCGATTCTCGCCATCGCAATTCCTGCTGAAAAGTGCAGGAAAGCTGCTGGGGGCTATCCCGCAGAATAAAGGAATGCTTTATAATAAATACAAGCAGTACATTGAAAATGAAGATTACAGCGAAGTCGCTGAATTGATTACAAATAAGTTTATGCAGCAATTTGAATTGTTCGAGAAGTCACTGGAAAGGGATATCAAGATGTTCTTCCGAAATCCATTTGATGTACTGAACAAAACAGTTGAAGAAACACTTGAAGACATAGAAGTAAACAAAGAATCCTTAAGTGAGATGCGCAAGAATCCTGAAATCTACCGCGATCCGCTTACCCTGTTTGAGCTGAAGCTCCGTCAATTTGAGTGGATGACAGCGGCAGGGGAAAGGGTAAAAGAATATCATTAATTAGCTTGAGAGGAAGATGCAATGAGAGCATTTTCCTCTTTTTTTTAGGCTGTTTTCGTAAAGTTTGTTGCTTTTAATTGCAAACTTAATTTAACCTACCGAGTTGATTGTAGCGGAGGGCACTTGATCCTTGAAAATGCTACCGCATTTCCTTCGTGCGGTGCCAGGTCAGGGAAGCTTATTCAATGTCCTGCGGGAAGTGAGGGAAGTGGGAGACCCCGCAGGCGAAGCCGAGGAGGCTC
>NZ_JAEL01000034.1 GCF_000518885.1 Bacillus sp. J33
CGGAGCGGCCCTATTCTGTCTTTTCTTTGGCTTTTGGTTGAAATCCTCCATTTCTGCATACTTCTTAATGGTTCGCGGATCTCTCCCTGTCCTTTTAGCTACACTTGAATATCCGCAGTCTTTATTGTTAACCTCATGTCTGATATAATTAATCTCGGCCACTGCCAACATCTCCTTAAATACCTCCTGCACGTTTTGTACCCAACAGGAAGTGTATGTGTATTTTGGAATGTTGACAAGTGGCCATTTTTAATTTGTGCAGGCCCCTAGGGGCCAGCACAAATTAAATGCCATAACCTACATTTTTATGATGCCATAAACAAAATTCACTGCAGACGTAGATCAATCCAATTAAAATCTAATACTAACTTGGCCTTGTCTCTTCCTTTCATTTCATACATATAAACGTTTGCCTAAAGACTGTTAAATGCCTCAATAACAGTCCTTAGGCAGATTTTACTTTTATTCTTATAATTTTACTTTTACAAATTTACGTTTTCCTACCTGAACAATTAAGCCGTCAGTGATGGTTAGCTGCAATTGCGGATCGTCTACCTGGTTTCCATCTACTCTAACACCTCTATTCGCAATCATTCTTCTGGCTTCACTTTTGGATTTTAACAATTCCAATCCCACTAGCAGCTCAATGATTGAAATTTCCCTTTCACCTTCCCACTCGATAACAGGAATTTCATCAGGCATAGATCCATTTTGGAAGACTGAGATAAAATGATGTTCTGCCCTCTCTGCCGCTTCCTGTCCGTGGTACATTCTCACTATCGTCCTGGCAAGCAGCATTTTTGCGTCCCTGGGGTGCAGTTCCCCTGTTTTCAATTGCTCTTTGATGGTTTGAATTTGATCTGGTGTAAAATCTGTTACTAACTCAAAGTATTTATTCATTAATTCATCGGGAATAGACATTGCTTTACCGTACATTTCTTGTGGAATTTCATCAATTCCAATGTAATTTTTCTTTGATTTTGACATCTTTTCAACACCGTCAAGTCCCTCTAATAATGGCATCAGCAAGGCAACCTGCTTTTCTTTGCCATACTTTTCCTGAAAATGCCTTCCCATCAATATGTTGAAATGCTGGTCTGTTCCACCAAGCTCAATATCACACTCTAAAACGACCGAATCATATCCCTGCATTAGGGGGTAAAAGAATTCATGCAGCGAAATAGGCTTGCCAAAAGCAATTCTTTCTTCAAAGTCATCCCTTTCCAATAGTCTTGCTACGGTTATTTTTCCTGCTAGCTGAATAACATCTTCAAGGTTTAATTTGGACAGCCACTTAGAGTTGTAATGTAACTCGACTTTTTCCATATCAATAACCTTTGCAAATTGTTCGAAGTATGTTTTGGCATTATGCTTAACTTCTTCCTCTGTTAATTGTTTCCTAGCTGCAGATTTTCCAGTTGGATCTCCAATTTTTCCTGTAAAGTCGCCAATTATAAGTTGAATAAGATGGCCATTCTCTTGGAATTGCCTCATTTTGTTGAGTACCACCGTATGTCCAAGGTGTACATCTGGGGCAGAAGGATCTAAGCCTAGTTTTATTTTTAGTGGTTTATTTTCTAATATGGACTTGGCAATTTTATATTCAAGCTCTTCAGCTGGAATAATTTCTTGAACCCCTTGGCTGTAAATGGCCATTTGCCTCTTTACTTCTGTACGTTGTTCATCATTTAATTGCGCCAGTAAATTTCTCATTGTGTTTCCTCCTATAAAAAATATAAAAACCACATCCCTAAAAAAGGGACGTGGTTTTGCACGCGGTACCACCCTAATTGAAGGATAACAATCCTTCCACTCTGCGAATAACGGATCGTCCGTTCTTTGCTGCGTTATTTAGCAAAGAAAGCTCAGGGAATGTAATTCGTGTTATCTATGTGCCGGTTTGCACCAACCACCGACTCTCTGTTAACAGGGAGATAACGACTACTGGGTTTCCCATCATCACTTTTTCTTTTTAAAATTGTGTTTTTTAGAAATTATTTTCCCTTATAACCCTTCTTAGAACTTTCGTTATGTTTTTTTGTTCATTGATCGTTAAACCGGAAACAATTTCAGATTCACCTTTATGAAACCGCGGATAGAGTTCCTCCATTACTGCCTTTCCCTTATCTGTCAAAGAAAGGGAGGTAATTCTTCGGTCTCTGTTATCCGTTTTCCTGACACATAATTCCTTTCGTTCAAGCGTTTTAGTTATATTGCTTATAGTCGCTTTTGAGACACCAGCTGACTCGGCTAATTTCTTTGTCTCAATTGAGTCCCAAATCCACAAATCATAAAGCATGGAAAATGCTGTCCAAGATAAGCCATAATCCGCTAAGACTTCTTGTTCCATTTTATTTCTTACTCCTTGTGCAGCCCGATATATATTGGTGACAACTGCGATCGCATCTAAATTTAGTGAATTAATCGGAATTTTTGTCAGCCGTTTAATTGTATCTATTTCTTCAGGGAGCCATTCCCCTTCTTCATTCATTAAATGAATAACAACCCCTCCTTCATTTTCGGAATCGTTAGCTATGAAACAATTCTAGCAAATAAAATGAAAGAAGACAATAGTGTTCTCCATTATTATATACTTCCATCTAAAAGAGGCGGCAAAATTCTATGCTCTTAATGATGTAAAGCCATTGTCATTGTTTATGCACTAATAAAAAGCGGGCTGCTAAACACTATGTGGTTGCCCCCTAATTACAGCGCTATATAATATTTTCTCACCTGGAACTGAAGCCATTAACATTTTTACAGGATTTCTTAATACAATTCTTTTAGAGGTGATAAAAATGCCAAGAGTACAATATACCGACAGTGACGTAGCTTTAATGGCAAGGATGATGAGAGCAGAAGCCGAAGGTGAAGGGAAACTGGGGATGCTTATGGTTGGGAATGTAATTGTCAATCGACGAAAAGCTAATTGTCTTGATTTTGAAGGTTTAAGGACAATACCTCAAGTGATTTTTCAAATACAGGGAGGAAATTATTCTTTTGAAGCAGTACAGAAAGGGAATGTTTTTTATAACAGAGCAAGAAGTGTAGAAAAAAGATTAGCCAAACAAACCTTAGACTACTGGAGAGAACATCCTTCGAAGTATGCTCTTTGGTACTTTAATCCGTATGCTCCATGTCCGCCAACATGGTACGACCAGCCATTTGCAGGACAATTTAAACAACATTGTTATTATGAACCGAAGGCTAATACATGTGAAAGTGCCTATAGATGGTAATAAAAACCCCCACAATTGTGGGGATTTTTGTGTGTTATCCCTTCTTTTCTTCGATCAGCTTGCCCATTCGTGGAATAACAACCATGCGAGAACAGCCTTCTTAAAAGAGGGGTCTTTCTAGTTATAAAGATTGATTAGCATCTATCCTAGTGGAATTTTCCCCCTTGACCTGCTTTAATGTCGCGACTATAAGAAAGCTGACAATCACTAATAAAAGCCATGAACTCACCTTTCCTAGATGAACGAGACTCCATGCATCGGTTTGGTTTGGATATTCCCAAGCTCCAAAGAACGTTGCGATATTTTCGGCTATCCATATAAAAAATCCGATGAGTACAAAAGAAAGTGCGAGTGGCATACGGTAACGAGTTCCATTAACCTCGTATGTGACCCATGTTTGCCAAAAGACGATCATTACAAGTCCAGATAACCACCAGCGAACATCAATCCAATAGTGGTGGGTAAAAAAATTCAAATAGATTGCAGCGGCAAGCGGTACAACTAACAAAAGCGGCGGCCACTTAACCAGATCAACCTTAAGCCTCCTCCACGCCTGGCAAAGATAACTCGCTACACTTGCGTACATGAACCCGCTATACAAAGGCACTCCAAAAATTTTGGAATACCCTTCCTCCGGATAAGACCATGAGCCCATATGTACCTTAAAAAGTTCAAGGGCAAGCCCAATAAGGTGGAACAATGTGATAACCTTTAGTTCATCCCGTGTTTCAAGCCCAGATCGCACCATCTGCCACTGCATTAGAAGACAGATAATGAGCAGCCAGTCATAACGTGGCAGGAAGGGAAGTGTCAAGATTTGTGTAATAGCCAACGAGGCAAAAATAACGACAGGAAACAAACAGGATTGGGCCTGTTCCCAGCCAAAACGAACGAGTTGTTTTAGTGCTCTCAAGATTTGTGCCTCCATTTTTGAATAGTTAGATTCATAAGTAACTCCCCTATTATGAAATAACGGAAAAAGAAAGCTTTATTTTCCTTTCAATCGTAAATTTCCCTGCCTTATTAATTTTGGATGTCATCATCACTTCGGTATTCTAAAATATCTCCGGGCTGACATTCCAATGCTTTGCAAATTGCCTCTAAAGTTGAAAGCCTAATCGCTTTTGCCTTTCCATTTTTCAATATAGAGAGGTTAGCCATCGTTATTCCAACCCTCTCCGAAAGCTCTGTTACGCTCATTTTCCTTTTAGCCAGCATCACATCAATATTGATTATAATCGCCATGTTATTCACCTCAGACCGTTAAATCATTTTCTGATTTTATATCAATTGCTTCTTGTAAAAGCCTTTGGAGAACAGCCGCAAAAACTGCGATCACCATTGAAGCAAAAGGAACAACCAATCCTATGAAGATGACACCTGGGGCGTCGTCTTTCTCTGCAAAGAGATAAAAGAGCGGCAAGACTAGCACATGCAGACTACTGATTATGATTGCACAGTATTTGATTTTCTTTAAAGCCTTTACAGAAAGCTCGGAGAAAGCTTTATTTTTGTCAATATAGCGTAAAAGTTTGAATGCCTGATACAAAGCAAAATAAAAAGGTACTGCCGATGCATAAAAAACGATGGAAACGAGATATTTTATAAAAGCAAACTCTGGAAGCAATTTTTCTGTAATATTCCCTATCTCAGGAACTAAAAAGATGCACAAAGCAAGAACGGGGACTCCCAAAAGAAAAACAGCTATTTTTAAAAACAACGTTGTTACTTTTTTCATAAAAAGCACCTCACTAATTTATTATCAAATTGAATTTAACATAATATTTATCGTTTTACAATAAATAATTACTGATTATAGTTATGTTTTTATCGACATGGAAATATTCCTTTGGATTTAGGCAAAGAAAAAAGCATTTCTCAAGGCGAAGAAATGCTTTTTTCTTTGAACTATTCAATTTATAACTTGTGCAGCTGCCCTGCCGCGTTAGTTCAGCAGCTTTAACAAAAAGAGCGTCAATCCTTCTTGGATCAACACCCCGATGTGAAGGTTTTAACATCTTACATATTTACGTTTAAAACCAAGTCTCCCTCTATCAATTTCTTTTTGAATACTTTCGTAAGCGTTTAGGAAACTGCTTTTTTTCTTGTCCCGTTTGACTTCTACTGTACCGACTTCCTTTGCGGTCTCAACTGCCTTTTCATGTAGCGGCAAAAATGAAATCCCCACGGTGTATAGAAAATTATTCATTGCGGATTTCGTTCGTTCTGGTGAATGATGTATCGTATCTTTCACAATATCAAGCAAATTGGAAATCTTGCTTTCGGAAAATTCACTGTCTGCGCGATTCCCTAAAAGCCAGCAGTAGCAACTCCAGCCTCCAGACATTCTCAGCTCTTCACCGCTTGTAATCCATTTATCAGCAACGTCTTGTGCAATATCTGACTCTGATAAAGTTACTGCCACCACATAATCCGACAGCATATAAAAATACGCTCCATCCATCCAGCGGTCAAAATCTGACTCGGTCATGGCTTTTGGATCTGCAATAATGCCTGCAAAATACATTGCATCATAGTTACCTGTGGCATATAGCTCTTCAGCTAAAGGCTGATTTATTTTTATTTTCTTTGCAATTGGTTTCATAGCACCTGTAGCCACGCCAAAAAGCGGCTCGTGAGCACCATTGGATATGTACATTTTTTTAGTTCGTTCCTTACCGAGGGCTTCAAGCTCCTGCATAACTGTATCGAAATCCATAGTTTTGCACTTCCTCCCTAATTTTAATACTATTTAATTGTAACCAACTAGTTTAGATTTTTTATCAAATTTTCCACACACTCAATTTTACCATTAATCTTACCCATGGAATCTGCCCTTTTCATAAAACCCCTTTATAAAATTCTCCATCCACTAACCTGTATGTCAGCTTAACAAGAAAATCTCCCCTGGAAAGGCAGTTAAATCTCCAATTAACGGAGCCGTTATTTAAATAAAAATTTCTCAGATGATTAATTGTGATATGTTATGATGAACAAGTGCGTTAACCTATTCTTTTTTTAGTTAACATTCGAACGTGAGCGAACCTGTCGAAGTGGGGGAAATTTATGTATAAACTACGAGGTCATCATCTTTTTTGCCTTCTTGGGTATCGGGGAATGGGCTATTCCAAAGAATACGTGGAAAATATGACACGTTTGCATCAAACATTGAGAAACAACCCCAAGACGTGGATTCAGCTTGTAAAAGGACCTGATCAGTTGTGTGAAAAGTACCCAAACTCAGGGGAATACCACTGCCAACACGACAATATTTATGAAAGAGATGCCGCTATTTTAGAGAAATTAGGGCTTAAAATAGGGCAAATACTGAAGTGGGAGGACATTGAGTCGCACATCCAAAAGTATGTTGTCCCCTCCGATATTCAAACTGTGTGTGAAACTTGTTCCTGGCGTTCATATGGGGTTTGTGAAGAAGGTATTCAAGAGATTCTTGAAGGGAAAGGCTTAAGGGAGGTTAAATAAGTCCTCCCCTTTATTTAATTGTTCCGTTCTGTGTAATATTTAAAAACGGTTTGGCATTTTAAATGAATAGATCAAAATACACTAAGAACTTCTTGAAATAGAGACCTTTGTCCTTCAGGAAAAGTGCCAGATTGCTGAAGGTCAAAGGCTGTTGCAGCTAGCCCGTACTTATTTAACTCAAGCCCCCCGTTAATGGAATAACATTCTTATCTTTCAGAAGAAACGTCTCCTGCTTCCCAATAAACTTCACTTAATCTATACACTGAGTTTACTGGGCTTTAATATTCAGATGATATGATTGGTTTAGCAACGAAAGAGGAGGCAGTATAAATGAATGTGCGTGCAATATTTATTGATATGGATGGTACACTGCTAAAAGCCTCAAACTACATTTCCCGCCGAAATATGGAAGCCATTAATAGGCTCATTAATCAGGGAGTCAAGGTTTTTCTAGCCACTGGCCGGCACTATGAAGTAACCGCTCCCTACCATAAAGAAATTGGATTACGGACTCCGATGATCTGTTTGAATGGTGCCGCTATTCACGATGCAGAGACAGGAAGAGTTATGCAAATGACAACCGTCCGATTAAACGAAGAACGATTTCACCATCTGACCGCTGAAAGTCCTTGTAATGTTATTATCCATACAGCAAATGGGCTTTATTGTAAGGAAACAAATGAAGAAATTGATTATTGGACAGAAGTTGGGCAAATTCCGCCACGGTATATTGGAGATTTAAGACAGGCAACTTATCAAGATGTTCTTAAATATAGTGTTCGTACAGGTGCATCAAGTACTGAATTATCCGCTTTGTTTAAAAAGGAAGGAGAAGTAATCGATTGGAATGACGGGTTTGAGATAGTTGCTCCTAATGTTTCCAAATGGTCTGCTATAAAAAGCTTACTTACCGAATTTCAAATTAGTCCAAATGAAGTCGCAGCTATTGGAGACGGACCTAATGATATAGAGATGCTTCGTCATGCCGGTATTGGTGTGGCAATGGGAAACGCTAGCGAAAAGGTTCAAGCAGCAGCTGATATTGTTACAGGACACCACGAACATGATGGATTAGCCGAATTTATAGAGCGATATCTTCTTAAATCATATGAGCCATATGCAATTTAAGGTTTTTTTTATAATGATTTTTGCAATAAAAAAGACAGGTGTGATGTGTACCTGTCTTTTTTATTAGCAATATTTTTTATAGGGTATCTTTAATAGAACATTTTCTTGGGTTTTTAACAATATCAACCGCTTCGACATTGCTAATTAGCTCCAATTTCCAAATCTCTCTTATTCAAAGATTATTTAAAACTTAGAGTCCGTATTTCTTTGTATGTGCTTCATAAAACCTATAAAATATCCATCCAAATTTTAATAGCTGTTGCTAAAATTAATAATGCCAGAACAACTTGCAGAATCTTAGTATTTATTTTCTTTCCAGCCATTGCACCTAGTGGCGAGGCGACTAAGCTTGCAACAACCATAATGAATGAAGGCAGGAATTCTACTTGTCCGGTTGTAATCTTTCCGACGGTTGCACCGATTGAAGAAATAAATGTAATGGCTAATGATGAGGCAATAGTCATTCGCGTAGGAATTTTTAACACCACGAGCATGATAGGCACTAATAAGAATGCACCAGCAGCACCAACGACTCCAGAGCCAATACCAACAATAAGTGCGAGCGATGTAGCCAACCATTTATTAAACTTCACTTGGTTAAGAGGAATATCGTCAATTCCTTTTTTCGGAACAAACATCATAACAGCTGCAATTAATGCTAAAATACCATAAACTAGGTTAATTCCGCCCTCCGTCATTAACCTTGATCCATAACTGCCAACAAAACTCCCAATTAAGATACTTGCTCCCATATATCCAATTAGCGTTTTATTTAAATAGCCCCCTTTACGGTATGCCCAAACACCACCAATAGTTGCAAAAAATACTTGAACAGCGCTAATTCCTGAAACCTCGTGGGCACTAAAAGCAGCTAAGCCGAATAGCGGTGGGATATATAAAAGCATCGGATATTTAATAATGGAACCACCTATTCCTAACATTCCTGATATATATGAACCAATAAAGCCTATTAAAAAGATTGTAATTATAAATCCAATATCCATTGTACTGACTCCCCCTAAAAAAAGGGAACCCAAATCCGGTTCCCTTTTTCTTAAACTTTTCTGATCCAAAACTTGAAAACATTTTCATCAACTTCTTGTTTAATTAACTCCTGACCACCTGATTTCGCCCATGCAGTAAGGTCATTTTTGGCCCCTTTATCAGTTGCATGTATTTCTAAAACTTGACCAGTTTCCAGTTCATTCATTGCTTTTTTAGTTTTTACAATTGGCATTGGGCAAGCTAGCCCCTTTGCGTCTAATACTTTTGTTACTTTCATTTTATTCCCCCCTATTTTTAGCGAACCGCACAGCGATTTGGTCCAATTTCCATCTCGCGCTGTTTATCTAAGCCGGGATTGATTTTCCCCATATTCGTTTCACGAATATCTTGATACGCGTTTGGCTGTGGTGGTAAGTTTTCTGTTACTAATTTTCTAAATTCAGATTCATCTTCAATATTGAGTCCGTGATTTCTTGCGAACAATGTACCTAATTTTTCTGACACACTACCATCCTCATTTAACTCTTCTATGATCATAAAATGTGCTGGTAGGACAATCAGTTCTTCTGACAACTCTCTGTAGCGTTTATATAGAGTTTCTCTTAAATCACCAGCCCAATCTTCTGCCTTACCTGCCAGGTCGGGTCTTCCGATTGAATCAATGAACAAAATATCGCCTGAAAGCAAGAACTTTTTATCAACTACAAAAGATGTAGAACCAATAGTATGACCTGGTGAATATAATGCTGCAATATTAATGGTTGTGTTGCCGATTGTTACATCATTACCATCTTCTAATGGTTGGTAATCAAAAGTAACTTCTGTTGCATCCTTTGGTGGCAGCCAATACGCTGCGCCAGTTTTCGCGACAATTGAGCGTCCTCCGGAAATATGGTCAGCATGAAGGTGCGTATCAAATACGTGTGTAATTTTTGCACCCATGCTTTCGGCAAAATCAAGATAGATATCTGTCATACGTGCTGCATCAATCACTGCTGCTTCACCACCTGAAAGCACCATGTATGATAGACAGCCTTTACCGATTCGAACGAATTGATAAACTTCGCCACCATCATTTATCTCGCCCACTTTAACCGGTTCTAAATGTTCACTCCATACCTTCATTCCACCCTTAAGGTATGACGCGTTTAATCCGGCATCAGAAAGCATTTCTGCTACCATTATCGATGAACCTTCCTTTGCGCAAACAACCAATACTTCCTTATTAGCAGGAATATTCTCCATAATTTCTTCAACGCCATCAAGCAATTCAAAATAAGGAACATTTAAATACTCAAAGTTTTCTCCTTCGATCTTCCAATCATTAAAATCACTTTCATTACGAACATCAAGAATAAACAACTCTTCTTTATTGAAAACCTTTTTCGTCAATTCTTTTGAAGTCAATGCATTTACAGTCATCAATAATACCCCCTATGGTATTTTTAGGTTTAAAAAATATATATGATTTAAAAAGTTAACGTTACATCTGCATCCTTTGCAAATTCTAAAAATGTTACTGCCCCACCTACTTCAATTCCTTTAACAAAGTCTTCTTTTTTCAATCCCATTACATCCATTGTCATTTGACAACCTATAAATTTAACACCCATTTCTTGTGCCAATGCAGCCAATTCCGGAATGGAAGGTACATTTGCTTTTGCAAATCCGTCTGCAAAATGTTCTTTACCTTCAGGCATTGGAAGTTGTTTGTATGCTTCCTAATGAATTAAATTCAAACCTTCGAATGTAAAGAAAATGGCTACTTCTTGATCGGTTGCTGCTGCTGCCGTTAAATATTAAATACCTTGTATGCATCAAATAATCCGCCATTACTTTCAATAATCGCTACTTTTTTATTCATTGTTTATTCCTCCTGATTTTTCAGTTGCTGATATCTGTTGTTTTACCCTTCCATTGACTCATGCCAGGTACAACATTAATTACGTTAGTAAAGCCATTTTCGGTTAATTTCTGTGCAGCTAGATCGCTGCGATTTCCTGTTCGACAAACTAAGTAAAATTCATCGTCTTTGTTTAATTCATTTAATTTGTTTTCCAATTCGCCTAATGGAAGGGAGATTGCAGTTGGAATATGGCTAAAAGCGTATTCTGCACTTTCTCTTACATCGATAACCACTATGTTCTCATTTGCTTCAAGCTTTTTCTCCAGACCTTCATTATTGATAACATCTGGATGCTTTTTTTCAATGGATTCATCATTAGAAAATCTGCGAATATAATGCTTCATCACTTCGCCTTCTTCGATTGTCCCCAAATAATGATGTCCTGTGCTTTCAGACCATGCTTTCAAGTCAGCTTTGAACCCTATATCTGTTGCTTGAACTTCTAATACTTGCCCTGCCTCTAGGTTATTTATTGCCTTTTTTGTTTTAATAATAGGCATCGGACATGCTAATCCTTTTGCATCTAAAATCATATTAGCTTTTAAGTTTTCCATCTTAAATCCTCCTATTTTTATACCTATATGGGTATTATTTTTATTAAAAAATTTTATTCAACTCTACCTTCCCAAGCAAGCATTCCACCAACCATAGTGATTACGTTAAATCCATAACTTTCAAGGAATTGCGTAGCACGACCAGTTCTTCCTCCAGAACGACATGCCATGATATACTCTTTTTATTTATCTAATTCATGCATACGAAATTCTATTGTGGAAAAATGGTTAAGACATTTTGATGGTAAGAACCTCCTAAACATAAAGAATAAAAATAGCACAATAACAAGATCATATACCTATTCCATTTGATAACCTCCATTTTTACGCAGTGGAACCCCCTATCTCGTACTATATAAACAGATTAATATTACCTTCCTCAGCATCCGCTAGATAAGCAGCAACTCCTGCATATTCAATATTATCTAATAGCTCTTCTTGTTTAAGACCTAACAAATCCTGCGTCATGGTACATGCTACAAGTTTAACTTCTTGTTCTTGGGCCATTTCAATTAATTCTGGTAAAGGTATAGCGTTATGTTTTTTTATAATATCTTTAATCATTTTGGGACCAAATCCAGCAAAGTTCATTTTTGAAAGTCCCATTTTATTAGCACCTCTTGGCATCATTTTGCCAAACATTCTTTCCATGAACCCTTTTTTGACCGGAATATTTTCATCTTTACGTAAGGCATTTAATCCCCAAAACGTATGGAAAATTGTTACTTCATGGTCATAAGCAGCTGCACCATTTGCGATAATATAAGCAGCCATTGCTTTATCGTAATCGCCGCTAAATAAGACAATTGTTGTTTTTTTCTTTTCTGTCATGTTAGTACCTCCTAAAAGCGATTTTACAACATATACCGGTATGGGTATTTTGAAATTAAAAAAAATAACCCTTTTTCATCGTTTTCCGGCTAACCCAAAACACAATTACCCCAAAGGGTATATGTGAAAGAAAATAAAAGAGGGTATCACCCCTTTTTCATCGACTTTTTACCAGTAGGCTTACAGCTTCTTTTACCAGCTCTTCTGTATTTTCACCATTTTTATCAGCATTCCGAACACACTCGACTAAATTTGAGCTAACAATTAATCCAATTGTTCGGTCAAGGGCAGTTCTTGATGCAGATAATTGAGTAATAACTTCTTTGCAGTCTTTATTCTCTTCCATCATTTTTAAAATTCCTCTTAACTGTCCTTCAATACGTTTTATTCTATTTTTCATTTGATCATTGTAATCCACTGTTTTTCCTCCTTTAACAATTCATTTTTATATTTAGCAAGGTTTCATTTAAATATAACTTGTGATGAATAATCATGTATTGAATAAAAGGGTAGACATAAATCCGGGAAATAGCTTTTATATAAAATAAATGCAATTCATATTGCAGCTAAAATTAAAATATCATTTTAACCTCCTTCATTATAAAAAAATGTCATTAACAAGTTTCATATTATACCCCAACAGGTATATTGTCAACGATAATATTTTATTTAAGTAAAAATAAACCGCAATGAACAAGGTGGTCAAATAAGATTATAGTTGCTAATCTTTTGTTCTAAGACATAAATATTACACACCTCTCCATTAATTTTTATGTATGGTGAATTGGGCTGTATCCGAGATTACAAAGATTTTTATCAATCAGAAAAGCTCTGCTGAGATTTCCCTCAACAGAGCTTTCTTCAAATGATTGCCTTTTCAGGCTGGGACACTGAACCTGTCCCCGTGTCCCTTTTATTTATCCAGCATTTTTAAACAAATACTTAATCTTATCTATTACATACTTTGGATGTGGCTGGCTGTTGATTAATAATAGCAATTGAATAACGACAATTGGCAGGAAGGATTTTTTGTATGCTAAATACTTCGGTTCCCACGTGCAGGCAAATTTACTTTTGAATTCTTTCAGCCCTTTAAAATTATAAAATGAATTTCCGTGAAGATAGGCTAATCGTGCCAGCTTTTCTTTTTTAAAAGAAAATGGACTATCCCCGACATGTGCAAGAGGCGCCATTCCTAAGCTGCAGTGCTTATAGCCCCTTTCTTTTGCCCATTTAAAAATGTGAATAAATAAAACATCCATCGTTCCATGCGGGCTCTCGGAAGATTTCCTCATTAAATCAATGGCCATGGTCTTTTTATAATCATCCGCCAGTGTCGCAAACGCTACGATATTTCCCTCTGGGTCCGAAACACAAGCAATTGGAAAACAAGAAACATACTCCTCACTGAAAGAAACGACTGAAAATCCCTTTTCCTTTTGGTCCCCCAGCCATGAATCCGAAATCACTCTAAGCTCCGACAGTAAATCATTGGAGTAAGGAGGATTAATAACTTTAAAGGTGTAAGCATTACGGGTGAATTTATTAAGCCTCGTCCGCAGCTTTGCCCCCTGTTTTCCCTCAAGGGTAAATTTATCGAGGTTGACAATCGCCTCTTCCCCTAATTTGAGGAACCGATAACCAGTGTCATGGTAAAAGTGCATGTATCGAGGGCTAATTTGATAAAAAACAGGTGTAAGCCCTTTGCTTTTACTTAATTCATTAAATTCTCTAATGGCCGCTTGAAAAGCCGGTTCTTCGCCAATCGGGTCACCGAGAACAACCAATTTATTTCCAATTTTCTTATATGAAATTAGTACTCTTCCATCCTGCGCCCAGTACACATCTTTATCCTGCAGCAAGATGAGGTGTGACAGATGGTTTCCGCCTTTTTCCTGTAAAAAAGGAATAATCTGCTCCAGTTCAAGCTCTTCGTTAGCTGAAGAAAATCTCTTGTTAACCCTATTAAAAAAATAATTTGCAAAACCAATAGTAAATAAAAAGAAAAGTGTCAATTCAATCATTAAGGTAAACCTCCTGATAAAATTCACCTTTTTAAAGATAACATACAAATACTTGAATAAATAGATATTTTCTTTTCCAAAAGTTTAAAAAATTCATCCACTCTTCTATTTTTAGGAGGATTGTTATGGTCAAAGCAAATTAGAGGATTTAATGGTAAGAATCGAAGAAATTTCAATGCAAATCCAGCGTAAATCATACTATTTTGGTAGAACCGAATATGGCTGGAAGATCTAAGGGTAATCAGCTAAAATTAAGACAGACTATCATCATGCATTCTCGAAAATGATAGTTAGGGAAATTGAAAAAGTTACAAGGTTTCGGCTTCTACGATCTTTAAAGGTATTTTTATAGAGTAAACTTCCTAAGAAGAGTACTTTTTATACTTACTATTCAATACAAATTTGATTTTGTGAGCTCTACTAGTACATAAAGTTCTAAAGACACTCAAACATTTGATCATTAGGGGTCTTAAGCTATGTGCAATACCTAATTAAAAGATGAGGTGAGGAAAGTTTCAATTTTGCATTTAACTCGAAAAATTTACCAGTTTTTTGTAGATATACCTATTAAAGAAGGGACGGTTTTGAACGATCGTTATGAGATTTTGAGTGTAATAGGGTCTGGAAGCTATGGTATTGTTTATCTATGTAATGATTTGAAGTCAAATGAAAAAAGAGTGGTTAAACAGCTTCGTCCAAGTAAACGTCGCAGCAAAAAAGAGGTTGAGCTGTTTGAAAGTGAAATCTCTGTTTTGCGTACATTGAACCACAAAAATATGCCAAGAATATATGAATCTTTTTCAAATAATAAATATTTTTTTTATGTAATGAGTTTCATTGAAGGCGACAATTTAGAAGACCAAATTTTTCACGATAAGAAAACTTTTAACGAGAAAGAATCTCTGCTAATTCTTGATAATCTGCTCGAATTAGTCGATTATCTTCATAAAAAAAACATTTATCATCGAGATTTACGTATTCCAAACATTATACTAAAAAATAACGAGCCCTTTTTGATTGATTTTGGTTTGTCTGAGCAGAGAGCTGCCGCTGATCCATTTCAAACATCCTCTTGTTCTTCACAAAATAAACAAGAAAGTATCCTCCAGGAAATGAAACAGCAGGACTACTATGATTTAGGTGAAATACTTTTATATTTGCTTTATACATCGTACTCTTCCAAAAATAAAAAAGCTCTTCCTTGGACAGAAGAACTTTCTTTAGAAAAGGGAACCGTTTATTTGCTGAAAAGGCTTTTACAAATTAAAGAACCCTATTCAAGTATTAGTGAAATTTCAGCCGACCTTCATGCAGTACTTAAAGAGAAAGAAAAGGTACATTAACCGCGGAGAGGGAGATTAGCTGCTGCTCCGACCCTTCCGTTTGTAGTAGTTACTTCCATTCATTGGAGATCGTTTATACCGGCGGTTGCTGCTACTGCTGCCTCGGCGATAATGACCATGTCTTCTCGCGCTGCTGCCTTGGGAAAGTTGCTTGATTTGTTTTAATATTTTTTTAAACATTTTTACCTCCTTTGATCTTTTACAGTGCATGTTATTTTGTATAGTCTAGCATAGATTAAAGGGATACCGCTAGCAAAACGCGGATTTACAACGTTAAGGGTATTATAGTATTAAAAAATCCCGATCTCTCAGTGACATAATTGAGAAATTGGGATTTAATCCAGCATTACGCCCGTTGATTGAATTAGAATTTAATACTTAATTAATTTTTTATCTTTTACAAACCGGACATTCCTCTGCCTCTTAACCCTCGTAATATTACCACTTATTTTTGTTACTATATATGTTCCTGTGTACATAATCAGCATTTTTATGGGAAGTCCACTGACCTAAAAAGGTAGCCACAACCATAAAAACCCCACCAACTGCAAAGCCAATCATATAATGCCCAATGAAAAATAATACGAAGGAGCCAACCAGTGATAGCACCATTATAATCAGCAGCCAAGTTTTTATTTTTTCTTTCTTTTTTTCATCCAATTGAAGCCCCCCTTATTTAGTCATATTTTATAATTTTTAAAAGTATGGATTATCCTTCAATTAAATAAAGGGACTCTATATCTTATTGGCTAACTATTATTTTCTCTAAATACATTAAAATTTTGGCCCAATATAAAAAACACCTTTTTAAAGAACAGCGCCAGATGGTGGAAGATTATGCAAAGCCTTTATTGTGAACTTTAAGCACCTGTTATTAGAATAAGAAAGGGTATAACCTGATCCTCCTTATCATTTAAGTTCTTTTTCAAAGATAAGCTGTATTTCCAGTGCTTGCCCGCCAGCCCCGAATGGCAATGGTTGAAAAGTGTGTAAACGCCATCCTTCTTGCGCGTATACTCTAATAATATCCTCATAATTTTCTTTCGGTTTGCCACTTAACACACCGACTTGAACTTTAATAAACTTATAATCATACATGACAATACCTCCGATTTTAAAATTTGATTATACCCTTTTATACGATTTGGAAAATAATAGGTTTCGTTTTTCTATTAAATATAAAAAAGTTACATCTTCCTGCACTACCCTGCATCCTTTAGTTGAACAAATAGGCCGCCTGATTCGGCAGATAATAAACACCCCTTAGCTTTAATAAAAGCCTTCTTTTAAGATTATGTTGCCGGTTTTTCATAGGAAGATGGAAAACTCAATGAAAAACGGTTGGGTTCATATGTTCCATAATGCTTAAAAAAGGTAAGTCAGGACTATCTATTTTCCGCCCCTTAAAACAAAAAAATTGACTATTTGTAAATTAATTTCATCCTTTCGACCTACAAAAACTAATAAAACTTCAAAAGTAAATTAACATCCATTAGTTATTTTATAGATATATTCCCATTTTTATGAAAGGATGAATCTATTACTCTATTGATTTTTACCATTAGATTAAGGAAAGGAGAATAAAAATGAAGTACAAATGGTGGATGAATGTATTCCTCGCTTCACTTATTACGGTTCCTTCAGCACCAGCGGCACAGGCGAAAAACGAGCCTTCTGATGTTGCCCAAGCCAGGTCAACCTCTTCAGACAGAACGGAACCGGTCATTTTCGTTGGTCCGGCTGGTGAAACGCTAGTATCGAACGAAAAGACAACTACAATTGGTCCAGGAATTGAGCTTACAAATTTTGAACGGTTTGATGCACGCGGATGGTTGAATGGAGAGGTCATGGCGATTGAGTTGCAAAATGAAAACATTTCGACGGATCTTCTGTATCCCGGTTCGATCTCTTCAGCGAAGCCATTGTCTGAAATGGCAAAGGAAGCAGGTGCTGTTGCTGGAGTAAATGGTGATTTTTTTGACATTAACAATACGAAGGCTCCGCTTGGAACGGCAATCAAAGAAGGATCGATTATTAAAGGACCTCAAGGTGGACATACCTTAACAGCAAGTGTGGATGAAAACGGACTTGGTCACATTTCCGCGATTTTACTGGATGGAAAGGTAACGCTTCCCAAAGGAGAATTTACTCTTGCTGCACTTAATCAATATGCCATACCAAGGGATGGGATTGGTTTATATACGTCTGTTTGGGGAGCTGCAGAAAGATCACCTAGCGGCAGTCCTGTGTATGAAGTTATTGTTCAGAATGGAAAGGTATCGGCAGTTTCCGAACAAGCAGGAAGCGGTGCGATTTCCGAGAATGCATTTGTTCTTGTAGGACGTGAAAAAGGGGCTGAAGTATTAAAAGCTTTATCCATTGGGGATGAGGTAAGTGTAGAATATACTCCAAAATGGGACAATGATGGAGCGCTTGCGTTTTCAGTCGGCGGAAATATTAAGCTCATAGAAAATGGACAAGTGATTGAACATTTAGATGATACAACGGCAGCTCCACGAACAGCGGTCGGATTCTCGGAAGATCGAAAAAAGATGATCTTGGCTGTGGTTGATGGACGTCAAACAGATAGCCGTGGGATGACGTTTAAAGAACTTGCTGAGTTAATGAAGGAATATGGTGCATATTATGCCCTCAATCTTGATGGCGGCGGATCAACAACAATGGTTGCCCGTAAGCCGGGCAAAGATGATGCAGAGGTCATAAATCAGCCATCTGATGGGTCTGAACGTGCTGTGCCAAATGGGATAGGTATTTTTGCAAAAGCTGGAAGCGGTAAATTAAAAGGCTTTAACGTTGAAACGGTATTTAACTCGGAAAATAGCAATCGGGTTTTTCCAGGTTTAACAAGAACATTTATCGGCCGTGGACATGATGAAAATTATTCGCCGGTTTCGGTTGGTGACATTACCTGGAAGGCACTTCCTTCAGATGTAGGTACATTTGAAGACAATGGTGTTTTTCTGGCGAAAAAACCAGGGTCAGCTGTTGCTGAGGCTCAAGTGAAGTCTGCAAAAGGTACGATGGAACTGACTGTGCTTGGTGAATTGAATCGTATTGAAGCATCATCCTCAAGACTGAGTCTTGAAGCTGGACAACAGACAAGCTTTTCAGTGGTCGGGTATGACAAAAACGGATATCTTGCTCCTATTGAAGCACATGATGTGGAATTAGACTTTGATTCTTCCGTCATTTCCATTATGGAAAATGTAAACGGAAGCTTTACAGTTGTTCCTAAAAAAGATGGAGAGTCCTCATTGATCACCATTACGGTTCAAGATCAAACAACATATCTTCCAGTTACGATTGGTCTTGCTGCAAAGAAAGTGTCTGATTTTGAAAAGGCGGATGGCTGGTCTTATACGAAATATCCCAGTGCTGTTGGTGCTTCAATGAAGCAAGTAGAGGGCAGAGTTGGCCAAGGCTTACAGCTAAGCTATGATTTTTCAACGACAACCGCTACTCGTGCAGCATATTTACAAGCCGTACCAAAGCTTGAGCTTCCAGGTGAGGTACAAAAGATTGGGGTATGGGTAAAAGGTGATGGAAACGGCGCCTGGCTTCGCACCGTGATTACGGATGCAGCCAACACAAACTATACGTTAACCCTTGCAGACAAAGTCAATTGGACAGGCTGGAAATATGTTGAAGCGACCGTACCGGAAGGCGTTCGTTATCCAGTTCAGCTGTATCGTATTTATCCAGTAGAAACGAATCAAAACAGCCAGTACACAGGTCAATTGATTTTTGATGACCTTACTGTTAAAGTTCCAACATCAATAGAGGTTCCTGAACAGGAACAGGCACCAGACCCGCTTATTATTCAAAATGGCGAAATTGGAAAAAATCGCTGGACATTTGCCGTTCTCGCCGATAGTCAGTTTGCCGCAAAATCACCTAACAGTCCTCAAGTCCAAATGGCCCGAGAATCACTGCGTCAAATTGTCGACGCAAATCCTGATTTCTTAGTGATTAATGGAGATTTAGTTGATACTGCATGGGGGGAAGATTTTGAACTTGCTGAGCAAATATTAGAGGAAGAAGTTGGGGATAAGCTTCCTATCTATTATATTCCTGGCAACCATGAAATCATGGGGCCTGGCACCTTGCATAACTTCTTAAGTGTTTATGAGAATAACCGCTATACGTTTGACCACAAAGGTACGAGATTTATTTTGTTGGATTCATCCACTGGCAGTTTTCGCACAAGTGACTTTCAGCAGCTGATTGACTTGAAAAGAACAATCAATGAAGCGGCAAAGGATCCAAATGTAAAAAATGTGGTAGTTATGGCACACCATCCAACTCGGGACCCGCTTCCGACGAAAAACAGTCAGCTTAGCGATAGAAAAGAATCAGGACTTCTCGAGCAATGGTTAACCGAATTCCGCCAAACATCCGGTGGCAAAGGCGCGTTATTTATTGGGGGTCATGCTCATACCGTAAGCGTTGAACGTGTAGAAGGCGTACCATATATGGTCGTTGGACCAGCTGGAAAAGCACCTTATGGAGCAGCTGATTCAGGCGGATTTTATGAATGGACATTATTTGGTGTTGATCCAACAGCAGTACCAGATCAAGCAAAAGGTCCGGAACGTTCACAGAGTCAAATTTCTGGTTCAGATTGGATCCAGGCAGAAGTTCGTCCATTATTATTATCCATCACTCTTCAAGCATCAGAATCCATCAAAACTGGTGAAACGGAAAAAGTACAGGCCATCGGACAACAAAGAGGCAATTTGAACTTCCCGCTTCACTATCCTGCCACAGTCAAATGGAATGGCAGCGACAATGTCTTTATCGGCAAAGAGGAAGAACTGAACCGGGCAGAAGCATCTGGAAAATATGCAGCCCTCTTTAATCCGGAAACTGGGGAGTTAAAAGCTTTAACGGCTGGAGAAATTATGCTGCAGATTGAAGCGAACGGGTTAACTGAGAAAAAACGGATAATCATTCAATAAATATATTTGTGAGAGGCGTGGCCGGAAAGGGCGGCGTCTCTTCTCCCCTGCCCTGTTAATGATTGAATTTTTTATGTGATGATTGACCTTTTAGCTAAGCTATACAAGTGTTTTAAGTAATCTTCAATTGAATGGCGGCACCGTAATAGTTTTCGATGGAGAAGAAATTGGGATTTGTGTAATGGCTGCAATAAGAGTATTAGAGCCCTTCTGCAGAATTGCTGGACTGGTTTTCAGGATGAGCCAGTTTTCTCCGGAAATAATATGTTAAGAATTTCTCCAAATTCTTTGAAAGAAAGATCCTCAAGCTCCCATTTCAATCTATCGGTTATATTGAATGTATTTGGAAAAAATAGAGTAAAAATGGTGCCCTTCGATTTTATAAAAATGGTTGTTTTATTAGGTTTAGCCGGAATGATGGGTAGAAATTGACTGGGTAACAGTATAGCGTTATGAGATCGTTTTTATTTCGTTATATTGAAAATATTAAATGCCACATAATTCTTGGTAAGGGTGATAAAGTGAGTAAAAAGGTCTTAATCCTGTCTGAAGCTATTGGTAATGGCCACACTAGGGCAGCAGAAGCATTAGTACAAGGAATTTCTCATCTTGATCCATCAATTCATACAAAGATACTAGAGGTCGGAAGGTCCCTTCATCCGATTACATCTAAGCTACTGGTTAATTCATACCTCAAAATGGTGATCTTATGTCCCTCTTTATGGAGAAAAATGTATCAATATAAACAAAACATGCCCATATCCAATTTAAGAAAATTGGTTATTTATCAGCTGTTTCATCGCAAAATTGAATGTATTATTGAACAGGAAAAACCACACCTAATCATCTGTACACATCCCTTTACTAGTTCTTCTGTATCTCGGCTTAAGAATCGGGGGCATTCCTTCGAACTTTGTACGTTAGTTACTGATTATCATGTGCATGGAGCATGGGTTCATAAAGAGGTAGACTTTTATTTGGTTTCTTGCAAGGATGTTTCTAATCAATTAATGGAAATGGGAATTCCCAATAATCGCCTGATCGTAACAGGCATGCCCATCGATTCGAATTTTTGGGTTAAGAAAAATAAAGAGGACGCCAGGAAAAAATTAGCGCTCAATAATATTCCTACAGTAATGGTTATGGGAGGAGGATTGGGTTTAGGCGGTATTAAGCAGATTGCCTCAGAACTTTTAAAATGGAAAGAAAAACTTCAGGTAATTATATGTACAGGGAAGAATGAAAAACTAAGAAGGTCCTTATTAAAAGATGAAATAGATCAGCATCCTAACGTTCATATTTTAGGATATGTTGAACATGTAGATGAATGGATGGCATCAGCCGATATACTTATTACAAAGCCTGGCGGGCTCACCTGTTATGAGGCTATATCTAAAGGGCTTCCTATTTGTATTTATCAGCCTATTCCCGGGCATGAAGAGAATAATTGTGATTATTTAGTTAAAAAAGGTTTAGCTATAGAATTTAGTGATTTAAAGAAAATCAATAATCTAATTGAAAAATTACTTTATTCCCCAAAGGAAATTGAAATTTCAAAAGATAAAATTAAAGAATTTCAAAAGAATATTGACCCGCTGGCAAGTGCCGGAAGCATTATTCAAATCCTTTGTAAACCAAGCAGTTAATATTAGATTGCCTATTTTAGACTCTAATATTGACTCTCTGTACCCTTTATGTTACCTGAATTGCTGATGGAAGGGAGATTAATGTAATACGTAAATTTAAAAATGGCAGACGAGGCATCTATGGGCTTTCTCAGCAGCATTTTCTTGTATCTCCCTTCTTGGTCCTATTCCTGTTTTCTGTGCATTTCAATTGGTTAATTATTGCCTTTGGCCAAAACTCCCTTAAACGGCTTGCTTTATATTTTTCTTTTCTGACTTGTAAGTACTTCTTTAAATCTTCTAAAGAAGAAGAGGTTATTGATACAGTATCTTTTTTCACCTTTTCTGATACCACTGATTTCGGTTGTGCTAAATTTTACATCTTTGATTCGCAAATGTTTCAGGTCATGTTCTTATGATAAAGTAATAAATAAACATAAGATAAAAGCAATGCTTGATATTGGTGTCATAATAAACCTTTCTTTCTTACTTCGAGATATTAGGTTTGCTATTGTATTTAAGCCGAGGAATATGGTAATAAACCATACTAGTTTGTTTGTAGGCAAAAAATTATAACCATTTAAGACATCAGCATGCAGCAGAAAAACAAAGCCCATAAATAAGAGAATAATGGCATTTATTACACTCATAATACGTAATTTTTTTGGTAAAACCTTATAATAACCACCCATTGCATACTCACCTAATGGATAACCAAGTGAAAGGAATACCTGAAAGACTGATATGGACACAAACATTATGGCAACAACAATTGCTGATATATAGACAAATTCCGTCTCCATACATTTCCTCCTAATTCTCTTTAAAGTTTTTTCTTCTGCTTAAAATAACCTGCCCGAACCAGAAAAAACGCTGCTGAGCCAACTGGTTCCACAACTCTTGATACCCGCTGGTTAAAAAAGACGTATAAACAATAAAAGCATTATTATTCCTATAACAGCAAAACCACCAATGGTTCTCCCATAAAAGGCTCTTTTCCAAGCATCATCTGTATTTATTTTGCTATTATCTTTATCCTTGGAATCCCTTTCATTAACCAACTCCACCAAAGCAGATATATTTTCCTTTTTACACTTATATTCTAGTTTTTTTAGAATTATCATTGTTCAACTATCAGTTAACACAATAGGAAAAAGCTGTCTCAACTACAGCCCCTCCTCTTTTGTCAATTTAAAATGTTAGTCCAGTTCAATAAAATAATGATCCTTTCGATATGACACTGCCTCCATGGTCGCAATCAAATTTTGCTCATGGTAAACGTCGAATCGATAAAATCCTGTACGAAAGTTTCGTTTAGCTTCTCTTGCTTGAGCTACTATCCTGTCGCCTGGTTTTTCGCTTCAACTTTGAAATCAAATTTGACAATTTTATTTTGATCCTCGGGATAAACCTGGTGTTTCTTTGCAAATAATAAGATTGTTAAAAAAATAAATCGAGGAGGATTAGTATGCAACAGAACCGACCAGCTAAAGAGAATTTGAATTCAATTATGAAACCAACCTTTTCAGGAACTAGTGCAGAAAAAGTAAAACAGGAAATTCAAAAAGATGTAAGCGAGGGACAAGGTGCAATGACTTCCCGAGAGGCAGGAGCAATGCAAGATTAAAAAACCACTCAAAGTGGTTTTTTCTGCCTTACAATTAAACACTTTACATCTCTCATTTCGATATAATGATTCTGTCTAAGAAGAAAACTGGATCTTTAACTCTTGCACCCGATAGTTTAAGTACCATATTTGACATTCTTAAATTCTTACTCTAAACAATAGATCGTTTTATACTAGGATTTAATATATACTAATCACAATAACGAGAAACTATTTTCATCAAAAGCATCCTATTTTCAGATGAAATACTTTCAGCCAATCTCGCTCCTGCAATGATAGGAGCCCATTGAAGAATTTCAACACTTGATAAACCAGTATTCTTAGAATATATGGACAAATACATTTCAGCTAATTTTACTGAAGTCTGTGAAAACAACAGATATGTTCGATAAACGTCTGCGCATATATCTCCAGAACTAGAATCAACCCAATCAATAACTTTTACTTCGTCATTGCACATAATTAGATTAAACGGATGAAAGTCTCCATGACATAACTTGGATTCATATATCAATGAATCTAACTTTCTAAATAATATGTCCTTTTGCTTCTTATTAAGGTTATGCACTGATTCAATTTGGCGATACAATTTTGCTGACATTGGTTCAAGTACATCTGAATCTACCGCCACCGCATGTATTTTTTGTTGTACTTTCACTAAAACAGTTATATAATGCTCAGCTAGTTCCTCATTATTTATTAAGAGCTCACCTATTGTTTTCCCTCTTACATATTCCATTATGATTGCCTGTCTATTGTTTATTTCTGTTACTTCAAATATTTTTGGGACGTGTAGCCCACATGAGTATACGTATTCTTGTTTCTTTGCCTCATATAAAGATAAAGTCAGTGGTACATATTTTTTATACACTTTAACCATTTTATTATCCCAAAGATATAGGTCGGCTGTATTCCCACTGGCGATTGGATTCCTTAATTCCACTTTTTTCTCTCCCTAAAGAAATTTAATCCCATACTTTTGTCTAAATTCGGTGTATTTGTTGAGTACTCTTTCTGGTACTAACCCACCATTGAGTCGAATAATAAAAAAGGATTGCCTCAGCAACCCCTTGTTAGTCTCAAGCGCTCTATTGTTGAAGAAGACTGGATATAGAATGCAGTCTTTTGCTTACGGAATACGTTGTAAAAAATACTTCCTAAAATTGACTAAGCACCCCAGTTAATTTAATGGAAAAGAACTCACCCTCTTTCTTTTGCCCTCTGTGCATCTCTAATGTTCTTTTGAACCGTGACTGCAGCAAATAAACTAAGAACAAAAGACATACCATAAAAACCCTTTTCGCTTAAGACAATGCTTCCTGCATTATATAATCCGATAGCCATTAGTGCTATAGATACAATAAGTGCAAACCAGCTAATACCATAATAAATATTAGTTACTGGTATTCCCTCATCTTTATCTCTTACGGCTTTTTGTAAAGAAACTGCTGAATAAAGTCCAAATACTAAAACAGCAAAGTAATATCCTTTTTCGTTCAATTGCATCGATGCGTTATACAAACCAATGAGATAAGCAGCAACACCCACTAACAGCGCTGTCCAAGAAGCCCCTTTGTACGCTGGAGTCGGTTCTCCTTCTTTCCTTTCTATTTTCATTTTTGAATCATTTTGTTTTCCTTTATCTAATAAAACCTCATGATCATTAGACATTCAATTTGTCCCCTCCATCTTTTTGATCTAATAAAATGGAGCACCGCAGATACACTGCAGTGCCCCCACATATATCCATTATATAGAAATTTCTTGCAAATAATAGATAAATTTATTCTTAATTTCAAATTACGATTTCTGTACTCATGACTAGACAAACTAGTCTGCCCTATAGTTAAACAAAAAAGGCGCCTAGTTTGGCAGCTGATCTTGAACATAAACACTCCTATTTGTTTAAGTACAATCTGTCATATGTATTTGGATCCATTGATTAATTTATAGATAAAAAAATAAATTTCCAATATTTTTTGAAAAGATTATTTCGGGATAAGTGATTAGAACAAAAAGAGGAGCCTCCAAAATAATTGGAGAACTCCATGCGGGAATTTCATTGAGTTGAATTCAATAGATTACTGGTCATAAGTAATTTATTTAACTATTTATTACCCGTCACATTGATTGGTGGTTCAAGATTGCCATCATTGAATTCAAAATAATCAACATTAAACATCTTTATATTGCTGCTGTTGTCACCCTTGAAAACTAAATATAAATCATGGAAGCCGTAGGCACCATCGATGGAATTGGTATCAATCATGGTTGACACTTTAAACCATCGATTTGGATCATTCACTTTTGGAATTTCCATCTCACCTACAACTTTACCTGAATGTGGATTATCTAACCTGACTTCAATCGTCCCGCCATTAATGGATGCAACATGGGCATTCATACTAAGCACACCTCGTTTGTGGGCCTGTCCATTTGCTGTACCATCCGCAAAATTTACATTGGAGTATTTTACAAATGTACCATTGCGAATATTGGTAAGCACCTTGTTACCTCCAGCGTCTTCGCTCGCTTGAAGACCAGGTGACTGACCGTCATTTTCCTCTGCCAAATAAGTTGAAAACACATCCTTCATATCCGGTAATGCTGGAAGTTCGAAGCTTTTTGGAATGAAGCTTGTAACACTTGATCCTCTTAATTCCATTGTAAAGGCGCCGTCTTCCACTTTGATTTCATCCAGCTTTTTAAGGTTTTCACTAGCCGACGTACGATATGGAACGACAGCGTTTGTACCGTCAGGGAAATCATTTAATTTAAACGAAATCTTACGAGTTTCGGAGCTGTTGTTAACTGCTACAATGGTGAAGTTTCCTGTTTCAGGGTCTTTGAATGCGGTCACCATCACATCATCGACTGGATGTTTTTCTGCTCCAATCATCACATAACCCGGTTGGATGAATCGGCTATAGTTCCCAAAGGAATAATAACGTTTAAACACCCTGAATAACCCGTTTTCAGTAGCAGCAACCCCTTGATTAGAACCGTCATTGACTAGGCGGATTAGATCAGAACCGTCTGCGCCGTTATTTGCAGCCGGCCACCACCAGAAATAAGCACTGATACCAGTAACGGTATACATGTTCCCGATTAGGTTCGCATACTTCATTGCATCCGTGATGATATTATCTTGGAACCTCTGTTTGTCGTTCCCTTGATTCATATATTCTGTTTGCCAAATCGTTTTTCCTATGCTTTTTGATACTTGGAATTCTTCAGGGTCAGGAGTGGTGTCACCATTTTGCAAGCCTGTGTATCCATGAGCCGCAACAACATCAACGTAATCAACCGTATTCGGATCGTTTAATGCGTCAAGCACAAACTTTTCACTGAAGCCTATTCCTTCACCTAAAACAATCTTCGCTGGTACATTTCTTTCTTCAAAAACAGGTCCGAGATAGTCGCGAACAAAGATATTTAGCTCCTCAGCTGTCCAAAGACTGCTGGAATAGCCTCCGGAGTGGTCCGGCTCATTCGCAGGAGAAATATAGCCAATGTCGATACCAAAGTGTTCCTTGTATCCAAGTACGTAATCCGCTAAATAATTGGCAAAATCATCGTACATATCCCTCCTTAATTTATTCGGAAGACCATTGTTAGTTTGTATTACACTGTTATTTTCCTTCATCCAGGCAGGTGCACTCCAAACGCTGCTGAAGAAGGTTTTTACACCGCGTTTTTGGGCTTCCTTCATAAGCCATATCTGATACTTGTCAAATTCATCCTTTTTCGTTTCCCATTCAGGATCATCCCATACAAATTTGCCTGGTGCTGGCATAATCGTATCCGTCGGACCATCATAATGAGCGTTTCCCCATGTTCCGCCATCACCCACCATGGTACGCACAATACTTAGACCGATGCCATTGTCCTGGTTAAATATCATATCAAGTATTTGTGTTCTTACAGGTTCCTTCAGCCTCATAATCGATCCGGCTTTGTGAAAAGCAAATGCTCCTCCAAAGCCATCTACGTTTTGAAGTTCTTCTTCCCAATTTACGATACTAACTGGTACATCTTCTTTGCTTTTTGCAGCAGACAAACCATTCAAAGCAAAACCGCCGAATGCCAAGGAAAAGCACAAACACATTGAAATGATCAGCTTTAAATACCTAAAACGCATACATTTTCCACTCCTTTGTTTGTTCATTGGATAAACTAATGCCATTTTATTGTAATTAGTTTATGTAAGCGTTGTCAATCACTTTTAAAAAATTCTGACTATTATAGTTATTTCGGTTTGCAAAATGGGATATCTTGGATTCCTGTTCGTTCTAAAGAAACGAATAGTAGGTGCATCTTCAGCAAGTTTCGCTATATTGTAAATTTTATCGTGGAATAAATTAAATATTAAAAGGAGTGAGCTTGAAGCCTCACTCCAACATGATGAATTTCCATTCCGTTCTTCTGTAATTATTTCAAGTGCCTCATCATAACATTCAAGTTAACAAATAAACCACAATTAGTGAATTACTAATATTAGATGCTGATCTTGAAAAGTACATTAAGAATCTTAAAGTATACAAATACCCATTCTTTTACTGGTGTTTTCTTAAAATAGCAATATTTCAGGATTGGCGGTTTACTGCTACACAAATGGCTGTTGTGTATTGTGCTGCGAAGTTTGCTGTTGGCACTATATCTGAGGGACTCTATATGGAGGCTGGAGATTCAATTCGATCTGTGTAATAAATATTTCGCCAGGTGTACCGGGTCAGATCTGGCTGATAGCATTTCGGATGAATATCCTTATCAAGTCATGAAGGAATATCGAGGAATTTCGCTTTCACATGAGCCAATTGCTCGTTCGATTATGTTTTTCGATTGAACAGCCAGAGGACGTTTATATGAATGCGATCATCCTCCAGCCTGTCAATTGCTGCATTAAAAATAAGGGCCAGATTTTGTCTGACCCTTCCTTTTTGTATTCCTATTCATTTATATCGACGCCTTAATCTGCTTTGTATAGAAAAAGCGTACAATGAAGAAGTAAACAACCTGGATGGCTAAGAAAACACCCAGAACAATAACTGATTCCTTAAATAGATTAAAATAGAACAGGTTCGATAACGCTGTCAGCGCTACAGCTCCGTGGATGAGAGCGACAAGTATTGGCGCGAAAAACAGAATCATGGTTTGTCTGTTTAATACTTTTTTCAGTTCTTTATCGGTTAACCCCATTTTTGAGATCGACTTAAATTTTTGTTTATCTTCATCCAAGTCCATGTAAAGCCGGAAGTATAGGAAACTGCCAGCAGATACGAAAAAGACAATCCCGATAAATAGTCCGACAAATAAAATGGGCCCGTAGCCTTTCATGATTTCGTGTATTTCATAGTCTACTGACATAATTTCATATCTTGGCAGTTTCTTGTATAGCTTTTCAGAAGCAGCCATTACCCCTTCTTTTCCATCTATTGCTTGCCACGCATAATAGCTTTGCTGATCCTTTGGTTCAGGAAGCTTTTTATAGTCTTCATCTGACACAATATAATACGAATCTGTTGCAGGCAAGGCTTTTGAATGAATGACTTCTTTTGGTTTTAAGGATGCACCAGAAGTAAGTGTAATTGCTTCATTTAGCAGTTCCTTAGTTTGCCCGAAGTTTGTCCCTTCAAATTCCACCACCATTACTTGCCCGTCTTTTAAGTCAATGGCATCTTCGCCAATGAGCGCGGCAAAGCGGTTAAAATCGGATTGATTGGCAATCAGAATGGTATCCCCGCCAATTTCAAAGTAGCGTAATACTGTATGCTCTGAAGCTGTTTCAATCTTTTCATCCTTTAACGTTTGATTGATAAACGCTACATTCTGTTGTTCATTTTCCTCATATGTCTGATAGGAAAACGTAGTGGCATTCACATTTTTTATGCTTGATGTCAGGAAGGATTGAAATCCAAATAAAGAACCGATCGCACAAAACGCGACCGTTGAAACCATAGCTACCATGAAAAAGGTCCGCGCATTATCCTTCATGCGAAAGGCTAAATCCGAAAACAGCAGCATATTGGTTTTAAACCAAAAAACACGTTCATTCTGCTTTAACTTTCTAATAATAAAAACGCTTAATTGCGTAAATAACAAATACGTGCCAATACAAACAACGATAATAACAGGCACCATTGCTGCTACAACCAGCATGCCTTCTACTAGTAGGGCAACAGCATACCCCGCCCCTAGTAAAAGTACAGCTAACAGCGTTAAAAAAAGATTCGCTCTTGGCTCACCCTTTGACATTTTATTCCCTTTAATTAATTCAATCAGCTTTTTACTGCGCAGAACATACGTAACAAATAAAGAAATAAAGAAAAATAAAATAATAAAGGAAACAAAGGTGACTATGATTGCTTTCGCTGGAAAATAAAAAGTCAGCGCACGTTCAATAATCAATACATTTTCAGCTAATAGTAAAATAGCCTTTGCAAAAACAACGCCAAGGAATATACCGCCTAGTGTTGCTAAAAATCCAATGAGCATATTTTCCAAAAAGACCATGAGACGGATTTGTTTCATTGACATGCCTTGCATGACTAATAAACCAAACTCTTTTTTCCTGGATTGTAAAAATGAGCTCATCGAATATAAGACAAAAAAGAATGAAAACACATAAATAATCCCTGCTGCAGCATTCATTCCTTTCGTTACACTTGAGTTCATATTATCGCCGCTCAATACAGGATGATTCGCAAAAATGGAGAAGGTAAAAAAGACCATCACCGTAAATAAACTGCTGAGAAAGTAGGCTGCATATAATCTTTTATTGCGTATGACGTTGTTAAACGCGAACTGTCGAAAGGTCATGTGCATCCCCTCCCAGCAAAGAAAGCGTATCTATGATCTTTTGGAAAAAGGCCTGGCGATTATCACCACGGTGAATCTCCGAATAGAACTTTCCGTCACGAATAAAGATAACACGATTACAATAGCTTGCTGCTTGCGCATCATGTGTTACAAGCATCATGGTTGTCTTCTCATTTTTATTAATGGACTCGAGCATTTCCATAACATCCTTTGAAGACTTGGAATCAAGGTTGCCAGTTGGTTCATCCGCTAATAGAAGCTTAGGTCTATGGATCATCGCTCTTGCAACAGCTGCTCTTTGCGCTTGCCCTCCTGATATTTCATATGTCCGTTTTTTCATAATGCCTGTAATCCCTAATTTTTCGGCAATTTCATATGCCTTGTCCTTCATTTCCCTCACTTTTTTCCCGTCTAATGTTAACGGCAGGACAATATTTTCTTCAACCGTTAAGGTATGAAGTAAATTGAAGTCCTGAAAGACAAAGCCTAATTCACGCCGGCGGAATTTTGCTAACGCCTCTTTTTTTAATGTATGTGGGTTGCTTCCATTGATCAGGATTTCTCCTGTTGTCGGTTCATCAATTGTAGCAATCATGTTCAGCAGCGTTGTTTTCCCGCTTCCTGAAGGACCCATGATTCCGACGAATTCACCTGCTTCAATGGTTAAATCTATGTCCGTTAACGCACGGTACGCGATCTTTCCTTCATAAATCTTGCTTACTTGTTTCACTTTAAGCATCACAAGTTCTCCTTTCCTTTCATTTGACTTGTGATCAGTATAACTTCTGTGCAATCTTCAAAAAATCGATTTTTCTTTCACTTACCTTACATCGCTGTAAGATTTTGCGTTGTTCCAAAAATCAATCGAAAGGCTGATCCTTCCCCCACCTTGGATTCAAGTTCAAGGCGATGGCCAAGGTGATCGGCTGCCTCCTTCGTCAAATACAGTCCCATACCTGTTGATTCTCTGAATTTCCGTCCATTTTCACCGGTATAAAAGGGATCAAAAACACGTCGCCTGTCCGTTTCTGGAATCCCAACGCCAAAGTCCTTTACCTCTAGAACAGCCTCTCCTTCCCTTTCGTAGATTGAAATATCAACCCGATTGCTTTTCCCTTTAGAATATTTGACCGCATTATTGATCAGCTGTGAAAGAATAAAGAACAGCCATTTTTCATCCGTTTCAACGATGATATCCCTTTTTTGCTGCAGCAGATTCGGATACACCTTGTTCCGAATATAAAACCGTTTGTTTTCACCATTTACTTCATTAATCATTTTGGATAAATTTACAGGCTTAATATGAAAATCCTGTTCGATGGTCCGAAGTCTTGCCATGTAGAGGATGGTATTTAAGCCTGTTTTCATTCGATCTGTCTCTTCACGAATACTGGATGAGTCAGGTTCATCCAAGTTTTGCGCGATAAGCTCAATGACTGAAAGAGGTGTTTTCATCTGATGGACCCATTGATCCATAAACTTTAAGTGCTCCTCTTGCTTGGATTCCAGCGCTTTTATTCTTGTTTGATATTGTTTGTACTGATCCTTCAGCAGCTGATCAAGCGCCTGTGAGATTGGAGTGGCTTCTGTCGTTTGAAAGGAATCGTCCAGGGAAGTAAGTTCGTTCGTCAGCCTCATATAAAACTTCCGGCGGCTTAAAAAGTGGTAAGTAAGATAACCCGTGAGTAAGAAAAGACCGAGAAAGATCGCATAGAAGGCTGGTAAAAGATGACGATAGCCATCAAGCCAGTAGATGGCGAGAATCACAAAAAATTGGATGACTTGTACAGCCATTAACAATGCATGCTCTCTAAAGAATAATTTCATTTGTCTCCAACCCTTCACCAATTAACAATCAAACGATAGCCGGCACCCCTCACTGTTTCTACTGATCCTGGAAGGCCAACAGCTTCAAATTTTTTCCTTACTCTTGCAATATTCACATTTAACGTATTTTCATCAACATAGGTTTGTTCATCCCATAGCTTTTCCAGCAAGTCTTCACGACCGGCAACACGAGGGTATCGTTCTAGTAAACTTTCGATTATATCCGCTTCTTTTTTGGATAATGGGACGGTTTTATCACGAAATGTCAATTCCAGTCTTTCCGGGAATAGCTTTAACCCCTCTGTCTCTAAAATTCGTTCTTGGGCATGTGATGCATATTCCCCGTAGGCACGACGAAGCTGACTGCGTATTTTTGCCATCACAATTTCAGGATGAAAGGGCTTTGTGATAAAATCATCACCGCCATTTTCAAGAGCCATTACCTGATCCATCTCCCCTACCCGTGCGGAAATAAATATTACCGGACAGATCGACTCCTTCCGTATTTGCCTGCACCAGTAATAGCCATCAAAGCTAGGAAGATTAATATCTAATAGTACAAGGTCTGGTTTCTGATTATGGAACTCATCCATAACATCATCGAAATTTGCCACGATGATGGCATTATAGCCATATTTCACTATATATGATTGAAGGTGCTCCGCAATTTTGGGATCATCCTCAATTATTAATACGTTTTGCATCCTCTCACTCCTTTTTCTCTAGAAAATTATGCCATATAAAGAATGTGAATTCAAAACACATATCCAACCTTACAAGAATGGGAGATGAGATAGAGTAATTCCTTAACATTTATTTCATCCCCCCTCTTATTAAGATTTGGTTGCGAGCAATCAAATCGGCCTATCAATTTTATTACAACCTCTTCTTTGAGAAACTGCCCATAAAAATGAAAAAGGACGCTTATCCTAATTAAAGAATAGCGCCCTTTACAGAAGGATCGATTTAAAGGTTAACTTAATAGATATTAATATCGATCTTCAGATGCTGCCCCCTCATATGTCCTAGTGAAAGGGTTCTTGCCATGGAACGCAAAGCACCATGATGTCAATGATTCTCCTAATTCGAATTCACTTCTTTTATGATATGAATGTAAAGGATTATAGTATTTCTATATACCCTTCTGTTCCATTCACTCTGATCCTTTGTCCATCCTTGATAAGCTTCGTAGCATTTTCCACCCCAACAACTGCTGGCAAGCCATATTCACGTGCAATAACCGCTCCATGGGTCATCAGTCCGCCAACTTCGGTGACGAGCCCTTTTATGGATACAAACAATGGTGTCCAGCTGGGATCAGTAAAGGAGGTAACTAATATATCTCTATCTTCCAGTTCAGCATCTTTCATGTTTAAGATGACACGTGCTCTTCCCTCTATAACTCCGGAAGAAACAGGCAGGCCAACAATAGCTTCGGCTGGGAGATTTTCTCGTTTGTACTTACCTGAGAGTGTTTCGCCATCAGACGTGATAACACGCGGGGGCGTTAGTTTTTCATATAATTTGTACTCGTCTTTTCGTTTGCTGATAGTCTGGTAATCCAGTTTATTTGTTCGTACGACTTCCTGGAGTTCTTCAAAGGTGAGATAGTATATATCTTCTTTTTCATGAATGACGCCCGCTTGTACGAGTTGTTCGGCTTCTTTCAGTAAAGCCTGCTTATAAACGAAGTAGCGATTAATCATGCCGTATTTTGGATATTCCCTAAACCCGCTGAAATTCCGGATTAGATCGATCATTCGTTTTGTCTCTTTGGCCTTTTGTTCACCATCCGGCAATCGCTTCAATCTATCTAATAACTCTTGTTCTTTTTCCAAGGCAACACGGCGTCCTTGCTCAAATTTCCGATTGCTGGCATTAGGCTCAAAGTTTTTGATGTTACCCAAAATCATGGGGACAAGTGTAGTTGGTTTTTCGCTCCAGCGGGTTTTTGTAATATCAATTTCTCCGCTGCATCGCATTCCGTATTTGTTAAGAAAAGCACAGATAGCGTCTTTGACTTCCCTTCCACCATTAAACGTAACCAGGTCATCCAAAAAGTTTTCATCTTTTACATGTTGTAAATAAGCAATTACTTCCGGATAAGGGCGAATCACATCGGCGACATCTAATAGTGCCAGCCCCATCTCCGAAGTAATATTGTTTGGTACAGATTGAGAAAGCGTATCTGCTGCGTTTTTTTCACCTAACCACTTGTTCATTTTTTCATTGATCCATGACGAAGCATCCATAGCAGCCATAATCACAGCCGAACTTTGCGGGTCAAATAAAATCTTCTTTAATTGCTGGATATCTTCTAGAATAAAATCAAACAAATCTGATCCCGATTTCATTTGGATGTTTTGTCTTAACACTTCTATCGATGTTTCAGTACTCTTAATCAAATCAGAAACAATTGTCGGATTGTTTTCGATTTGTGCTTGAAAATCCGCTGTCGACATACCTTTATTACTTATACTGGGACTTTGTTTTTTCTTATCATTTGATAATGGTTTTATGAAACCCCTTCGCTCTATTATGGTCATTAATGCATCTTTTATGAGCGGATCGTGTTTTCCCATGCCATTTAATAAAATTTCTCTGCTGGCAGGTGAAGCCAGATTTTGTGTTACATCAACAAACAGCCTTCCACCAGCTTTCCGCATGGGGGCAGGAGTCGTTAACAGCCAAAAAGATAATCCCAATGGTTTCATGGGGTCAGTCATCATTTGCTGATGACCGACAGATACATAGACGTGATTTTCTTGATCATTCGTTTCAGGGATGGGGTATAAAGTAGTGATTGGCCGACTCTGGACAATATAAAACGTATCATCAGCCAAACACCATTCGATATCTTGCGGGCAGCCAAAATAGGCTTCGATTTGTCTTCCTATGCGTGCCAGCTGTAAAATTTGCTGGTCAGTAAGTGTTTGAGTCTTTTGCTGATCAGGCTCGATCTGCTGTGTCTCTGTTCTGCCTTCTTTTAGTCCATAGATAGCCAATTTCTTTGTTGCTATCATCTTATCGACGATTTTATCTTCCTGTACTTTATAACAATCGGCAGAGACCAAACCTGAAACCAGTGCTTCTCCAAGTCCAAAACTGGCATCGATTGATAGCAGCTTTCGGTTGGAAGTAATCGGATCAGCGGTAAATAAAATCCCTGAAGCCTGCGGGAAAACCATTCTCTGAACGATGACTGATATATAAACCTGGCTGTGGTCAAATCTGTTGTGCATTCGGTAGACTACCGCACGATCCGTAAATAAGGAAGCCCAGCATTTTCTGATATGCTGCAAGATTGCCTCTTTTCCGATGATATTTAAATAGGTGTCTTGCTGACCGGCAAAAGAGGCATGCGGTAAATCTTCTGCAGTTGCACTGGAACGCACTGCATAAGCATGTTCATCGCCAAACCAGGAGAGATAGTGAGCAGCAGCTTTCACAACATCGGAAGGAATCTCTGCTTCCATAATGATTTGCCGAATCTTCCTGCTGATCTCGCCAATTTGATCTCGATCCTCTACTTTTAACAGTGTCAGTTGATCCAGCAATGCGTGAAAGGCTTCGTTTTGTCCGAGGGCTTTTTGATAGGCTTCTGTCGTAACACAAAATCCTTCTGGCACTTGTATTCCATGAATCTTCGATAGTTCCCCTAAATTCAACCCTTTTCCACCGACAAGCAAAAGCTGCGTTTTATCAATCTCCCGAAACTCCAGTACATATGGTTTCATTTCGTTCCCTCCCATTTATCGCTCCATACCAAGACGAATCATATGACAAAAATGGTTCATCTGATCAGCCCATTTCACTGCCCAATCGTATTTGCTTCTGGCGAATTTCCATGTTCATATCAAGTCCTCCTTTAAAAAATAAAAATTGGGGTTGACTACAACGGATTTTATGATATATAATTATAATAGGGATTAATATATGAAAAATCCGGTATTAGTGTATCTATATAAATTTACCACAGGGTCTCATTTTTTTCAATGTATTTACACAACCAATATTGTTGAGGAAGAAAAACCCCATTTTACAAGACAAATGACTCACAAAAAATGATATGCAAATATCCAATCTTTTAGTGCAGCTTAAGGAAAATACGAATTTACAACGTTAAGAATCTCCAATATTAAAAAGCCCAATTTCTTAGTATTAATATTAAGAAATTGGGCCTTTTTTCGTTCCCTCATTAAAGTGCCATTTTTGCGTAAGATCTTGAAAGGTGCCTATAAACGGATTCATTTATAGATGAGTTAAACGATTGACGAGTTTTCCGAAAGGATCCCTAATGCCAAAACGCCGCCCATCCAGAATATGGCCGTATAGAAAAAGAATGAGCGAGATTCTTATCCCGGAATTGCAATATACGGCCCGCACCTCCTTTATTCAGGGAAAGCACCCGCCCGATTGTTGAAGATCTTATATAATATGTCTTGTTGAACTTAAGCACCTGATCGTTTAAGTGAACTATTTTACAAATCTATACCTTAAATATGTAAAACCCCGACCTAACATTAGGACAGGGTTAACATAAAGTTGTTCAATTTTTGAAATAACACTTCACCGGTCTTAAACTTACCAATAGTGTCACATAGAAACTAGGTTCTTTCGTCATTTCGTTACTTCTGCTCTATCATCTGAATAAGGTTTCCGCATGTATCGTCGAAGACAGCTATTGTGACTTTGCCCATTTCTGTTGGCTCCATAGTAAACTTTACGCCTTTTTCCACTAATCGTTTGTACTCTTCGCGAATATTTGCAACCCCAAACATTGTTACTGGAATGCCATCAGCAAATAGCTTCTGCTGATACTCTTTGGCAGCAGGGTGTTCATTAGGTTCGAGTAAAAGCTCGGTACCGTCTTGTTCATCAGGAGAAACAAGCGTTATCCACCTATATGCTCCGCTGGGAACATCATGCTTTTTTACAAAGCCCAGCGTTTTTGTATAAAACTCTAATGCTTTGTCCTGATCTTGAACGAATATACTAGTAATAATGATTTTCATCATGTTTTGGCCTCCTTTGATATATGCGGTATATGGTTCTCTTCTAACAATCTGGCTACAAATAGAATAACTCTTACATTCGTCATTCGTTATAAAATTAATCTGCCCATCCTTTCAGCAAATTTTTAAGTGGCTCTTTATTAAACATAAGTACTCGATATTTCCCCTTTCGTTTTGATAGTACGAGCCCTGCATCTTCCAATGTATTAAGATGTTTTGCGATTGCCTGTCGCGAAATAGAAAGGTTGTGTTTCATAACGAGACGTGCCGTAAGTTCATACAACGTCAGCTCGCTGCGTTCGGAAAGTTCATCTAATATAAGCCGCCGAGTCGAGTCGCCAAGTGCTTTGAATATAGCGTCTTTATCCCAATCCATATGTTGATTATATGCAACTCTGCGGTTGCTTGTCAAGCATAGGCAACTGATTAGTTGCATGATATAGAAACATATCATACAACCCTTAAAATCACATAAAAGTAGTTTGAATCATTAAAGGAAAATAAATTCTTAACACTTTTCATATGCAACTATACTGCCTTAAGTTGCTTAAAGACCGGCTGTCATAACAGCCGGTCTTTAAGCAGCGCACCCGTTTTTTTAAATGAATTTCTCCACAACGTTAATCCATACTATAGCTACCCCAACCATGAGCCCGATATGCGAAGCCACGATAAAGGGCACTGAAGAAGCAGGGGATAGCGTAGTAAAGAACCATAACATGGCTGCAACGATCACGAGGCCAGGAATAACGAGCCATTTCGGTCCATATCTATCGAACAAACGCCCCACACGCGGTGAGAGGATATCATTCAGCGCGCTGCCCGGCAAAAGCACAAGTCGAGTTTGGGAGGATAGCGCAGTACTTAGGCAAAAGTTCGATAGAATTTTGCCGTCAAGTACTACGTCCTTCTATTTTTTTATCGCCTTATCGATTTTTGGATTGACCGATTCTTGATAGAGATCAGCGTAAGTTTTTGAATCTTCAATCAGCTCATCGCAGAAAGCAGCAACGTCTGTTCCTGTGACTTCAAGCACACCTTTCCCAGTAGCTGCGCCTTCTTCAAAGAAGCTGAGAATTTCCGAGAGCAGTCCGATACCTTCTTTTAGCTCAACAGGACCGACTTTGAAGAGATATTTTTGGATCTCTTTATAGACAATTTGGTAATCTTGTGGAAGTGCTTTGACACGCGAAACATGGGCTCTCCATTCTTTTTTGCCTTCGATGATTTTTTTGATGCTCATTTCAGTCCTCCTAATTTTCTTGCTACGTTCTTGTTGAGTTGGTCACGCCATTTATCTCTATAAGTTTTTGCGCCTTCGTCACCAACAAGCGCTGCGCAGAAGCCTTTGATATCATCTCCCAGTACTTCTTCGACGCTCTGGCCGTCTGCTGAGGTAACTTCAAGCAGTTCAAGAGCACTCTCAAGAATCGGCATCAGATTACGACCGGTGAAATCTCCATGAATCCAGAGATTACTTATAATTTCTTTCCAAGCAGTTTGATATTCAGCTGGCAAGACTTTTACTCGCGCTTCAAAACCTTTCATTTTTTTAGTCATATCGCTGCCGGTTATTTTTTCTAAAAAGTTCATTTTAGTCTCCTCCTTTTAAGATATTAAGCTGTTCAGCAAAGTTCTAATATTTAAACGCATCGTTGAGTTTATGACGCTGCTTATCAACCTGCGATTTTGCATCAATGAAGAGAACATCACACAAGGCTGCTACGTCGCTGCTGGTAAATTCTTTATCGCGCTTGCCATCGGCTGCGGCTTCTTCAAGAAGGTCGATGATGTGATTAAAGACAAATATCGTTTCTTGCTGCCTTAAACATTTCCACATTCTCTGGTATTCTTACCCTAACTGGCGTTTAAATGCTTTACTGGCGATCAAGTAAGCGATGATCATGATCCCCACACACCAGGCGAGCGCAGTCCAGATATCATTGCCGACAGTCCCTTCATACAAGAGGGCACGAATCGAATTCACGATTGAAGTCACGGGCTGGTTCTCAGCGAACGCACGAACAATTTTAGGCATGGTTTCGGTGGGGACAAAGGCCGAACTGATAAACGGCAGGAAAATCAGCGGATACGAGTATGCTGTCGCCCCTTCCATAGACCCTGCTGTCAATCCGGGAATGACCGCCAGCCATGTCAGCGCCAGCGTAAACAGCCCGAGTATCCCAACTACCGCGAGCCAATCCAGGATATCAGCGTTAGATCGGAACCCCATCAAGAGCGCGACGAGGATAACCACCACGACAGTAAGCGCATTGGAAACAAGCGAGGTCAGCACGTGAGCCCACAATACCGACGAGCGCTTGATGGGCATGGTAATGAAACGCGCCATCAGCCCGCTCTTTACATCCGTAAACAGCCTCAAGGAAGTATATGCAACGCCGGATGCGATAGTGATCAGCAGAATTCCCGGTAATAAATAATTGACGTAATTGTCCGTGCCTGTTTCTATAGCGCCACCAAATACATAGACAAACAGCAACATCATCATAATCGGCGTAATCGCCACCGTTATGATCGTATCCGGACTGCGCATGATATTCCGCATTAAACGCCCTAGTAACACCCCTGTTTTACTGTTCATTTACTTCTCCTCCTTTTTGCCGATGATCGCGAGGAAAATTTCCTCCAATGTCGGCTGCTTCTCGATGTATTCCACTTTCGTTGGCGGGAACATCTCCTTGAGTTCGGCAAGGGTGCCGGTCGTGATGATTTTTCCGCCATGCAGGATGGCAATACGGTCTGCAAGTTGTTCGGCTTCCTCCAGGTACTGGGTCGTAAGCAATATGGTCGTGCCACCCTCAGAAAGCTCCTTGACGGTATCCCAAACTTCAATTCGTGCTTCAGGGTCAAGCCCTGTGGTGGGTTCGTCTAGAAAAATAACTGCTGGAGTTCCGATCAGGCTCATTGCGATGTCAAGCCTGCGCTTCATCCCGCCAGAATACTTGTCAGCACGGCGGTTGGCCGCATCGGTCAGGTTGAATCTTGCAAGCAGATTGTCGGTGACTTGAGCGGGATTGGAAACTCCCCGCAACTTGGCAATCATCATCAGGTTTTCCCGCCCGGTTTGCATGCCATCTAAAGCTGCAAACTGTCCTGTCAGGCTGATGCTTTGGCGAACATGTTCCGGTTGACGCTGAACGTCAAAGCCGCAAATGCTTAATTCCCCGCCATCTGGCTTCATAAGCGTTGAGAGGATGTTGACCACCGTGGTCTTGCCTGCTCCGTTTGAGCCCAGCAGTGCGAAAATTTCGCCACGCTGCACCTCAAAATCCACCCCCTTTAAAACTTCCTTGTCTCTAAAGGATTTTTTTAACAATTTTACAGAAATCGCTGTATTGCTCATGCTTTTTCCTCCTTATAATAGTCGCAGCAAGATCGCTTGCTAGATCCGGAAATTTGGTGCTTTGTCTGATAAGTGAGCGGGTTGTTTGCCTTCAAACAAAGCGTAGTCATGATCCGGTCGATTGTCTTGTGTTTCTAAATTGTTTATACCTGCCTACCTAGTCTGACTGATATTCTGTATTACTTACTACCGGATTAAAATTGAACTGAATAGTGAAGATGGCAATTCTCATTTATAGCCAGCTATTCAGTCAGAATGATCTATTGAATTTACTTCTTTCAATGGCTTTATGATACCCTAATTCGAATCTTCATAATATTTAGCCAATAGGTGTTGGTGTTTGCCGCTAGTTCGGCAAAAGACGCACTGTCGTCCCAGTGATTTTCCAAAAGTTGTCTGCCTGTGCTGCACCGGCTTTGAACAACTCGATTAATTTATACAATCGAGCAGTTTAGTTAAAGAAGGACAGAGAAATGCTAAAAAAACAAGAATATGATCAGAACGGAGCAAACTCGAAAAATAACTGCGGGCTGCTCTGTGTAGATGCTAGGCGAAAATCCACTAAAGTTCAGCCATTAGCCACGACCAATCGTATCGTTCAGCTTCTCGCGATATTTGTCCTTCCAAGTCTTCGCGTCCTTCACTAGTTCTTCGCAGAAAGAGGCCACGTCCTCACCCGTAAGGTCAGTGACTTTCTTGCCTGACGCTGCACCTTCCTCAAAAAGGTCGAGAATGCCGCCAAAAATACGGCTCATGTCCTTCCAGTCGGTGAGGCCACCAGCAGTCCACATATATTTTTGGATAGCTTTGTAAGCGTTATGGTACTCACTTGGAAGTGCTTTCGCACGAGCCTCCATCGCCTTCCATTCCCGCTTGTCATCCAGACTTCCGACAATTTTTTCAATAAAATTCATTTTACCTTCTCCTTTTGATTTCTTTCGTTTTGAGTTCGTTCATTTTGCTTGAGATAAAATCCCATTTTCCCCAAAAAATTTCAAGTTGCTTTTGACCTGCTGCATTGAGTGTGTAAAATTTTCTCGGCGGTCCCACAGTGGATCGCTTTTTCTCGATGTCCACCAGATTGTTTTTCTCAAGCCGCATGGTAATCGTATAAACTGTGCCTTCAACCACATCAGTGAAACCAAGTTCTCGCAGCTGCTGTGTGATTTCATAGCCGTAAGTTTCGCCACGGCTGATGATCTCAAGCACACAACCCTCGAGTATCCCTTTGAGCATTTCTGTGATGTTTTCCAAATTTATCACCCATTTGTATTTCATTATATTTTTCAGTACTTTGTATCACCGGTATTAAGTAATACTGATTACTAGTATATAGTAACGCAGAATAGCGTCACTTGTCAAGCATAAATCTTTTCTTCAAAAAGCACATTATTACGGGGTTCATAGGCGCTTTTATCACATTGGATAGTTCATCATTCATTCTGATTTACAAACAATGAACCACAGGGCTTTTTGATAGAAGTTTCACTAACAATTGATCACTTTAACTGCTTCTTCAAATGTTTAGGATACACTGAATAGTCAAAATGATAATTACCATATTCACCTCATTTTTTATTGTTGTTATAGGTATAGACTTAACAATAAGTTTGTAAAGACGTTTGTTGCGCAATAACAGTCTAATACGCCCCATAGCAATTTATTTTTTTATTCCACTAACCAGCCCCTTTCGTATTAAAGAGGTTAACTAGGTTTTTCCTGGTTGACCTTAAGATTACACAATATGGTACTCCAGAACATGGTCATTTAGTTGATAAAGGTATTTGATTAATTTTCATAAAGGCATCAGACTTGCCGTTTAAGAGAGTTTTTATTTAAACCATAAATATATCCATTGAAAGTTCTGCTAAAGACAGGGATAGAAAGGAAGAAACCGAGCAGATCTAAGGGATAAAACTGGTGCTGCATTAAAATTTACAAGCGCATATTTTCACTTATATCAGGCAACATTACTATTGTTCGATCCAAACACATTCCCTAGGAGGTTTTCAGAATGGGCTTTTTTGATTATTTATTTGGCGAAGATAAACCTAATATGGAAACTCGAAAAGGATTCCGTAAAACGGACGGCACTGCCGATACAGAGTTTGCAGCAGAAGAGGCACATCTGGATCTTCGCGAGGAAGAATTGGACATCGACAAACATCGGGTAGAGACGGGTGATGTCACACTTCATAAAGACATTGTTGAGGAAGAACAATCAGTGAATGTCCCTGTTTCACATGATCAAGTCGTCATTGAACAAAGAGCCGTTGATCACGAACCAACAGATGAACCAATTACAGAGGAAGAAACTGTTAGTATTCCAGTTACATCTGAAGAAATTGATGTCGGAAAGCATACGGTCATCACTGGTGAAGTCTCCGCTCATAAACGTTCAGTTCAGGAAACCGAACAAGTACACGACGTACTTCGCAAAGAAGTTGCAGATATTGAATCACATGGTAATGCAGATATTATCAAAGAGGATTAAATATCCACACCTACTTAACTTTTTAGTTAAGTAGGTGTTTCTTTCCATTCACTATACATAATAAATAACTTCAGGAGGTCATATGGGGAAGTATATTATTATTGGTGCTGTAATAGGCAGCATTGCCGGTTGGGCAACAGGCTTTTCTGTCGCAGCAGGATTCGTTTTAGGAGCAATCGCGGGGGCCATTAGTTATACAATAAAGACAAGAAGGAACTTCGAAGGACACGCTGAAAAAATAAGTGATAAAAAAGAGCAAACACTTCAATTGCGAGAAGAGCGGCTGGACATAAAAAAAGAACGAGTAAAAACAGGTGAGGTTAAGGTTCATAAAGAAGTCGTGGAAGAACAGAAAACGTTCACGATTCCGATTAAGCGTGAAGAAATGGTAATAGAAGCAGGAAATGAGGAAGAGCTTCGAATTCCTTTGAAAGTGGAAGAAGTAGAAATAATCAAACACCCTGTTCAAGTGAATGAGGTTTCAGTTACAAAACGTCAAATAGAAGAAGTGAAACAAATAAAGGAAACGCTGAAAAAAGAAACAGCACACGTTGACGTTTCAGGTGAAGCAGATGTAATAGAAAAGCCGCCATCTGAAAAGCAGGAATAAACATTTTCGCCATATTAGGTATTAAATATCATTAAAACTTGCCCGTTAGCGGAAACAAGAAAAAAGAGCTGCCGATCCACACTGGATCTTCAACTCTTACACCCTTTAAAGTGATAACCTAAAAATCTCTTCACCCTTACCGAATACGTCTGAATTTGACTTTTAATTGAATTAAAGAACTTTTCATGGAACAAAGCTGGATTGTTGAGACTGCAGTGCTGAAATAAATTTTGCTCAAAAATACCTATATCCAAAACAATTTACTGGGCAGGCTAAAAACCCTTGGAAAACTAATTAAGACGCTTCCCTTCTCTCCCCTGAACCCCTATTAGCAAAGTAGAGTTACCAAGAAAAATGGCTGGATTCATTGGGTTTTTAAGCTAGTGAAAGCTATTTTTTACCTTAATAAAGAAAATAGCTTTCACTAATTTCAATGAAGGAAAAGAATGATCAAGTACAAAAAATGGCTGGATTAGCCTGCATTAATATTCCCCTTTAATCACAAAAAACGATCCCCGAATGGTTCCAGCCAGTTTGGATTTCCGCTTAGCAAACTTAAATTTCCCTTCTAACTCCTTTGGTACTTCCATCCCCTCAGAAAGCTTAAAACCAACGGCCCGTTTCTTAGGGTCATCAACCGTATACATGACATTGACCTCTAGACCATCCTCAAAAAAGACGAAAGCCCATTTGATATTTTCGACTTGAAAACGCGACGTCTCTAAAGGTTTGGCCGCAAATTCAATATCACGTTCTTCTTTCAAAATTCGGTTCACATAATCAAGGGTCTCCTGGCTTTCGCTAGCTGGTACAACCGTAAATTCATGCTTATATTTAGTCATGAAGTAACGGGCTTCATTAGCACGCAAACCAGCAAGGGCATCCGCTGCCGGTGAAGACTCTAAACCAGCCGTAGACACATTTTTGAAATCAACAATATAGGACATTTTCAACCCGCCTTTTATTTCCTATTTCCTAACAACAGGAATCCACATTTCACCAAATACTAAGCCGTTTCGCTGCCCCATCTCAACCGCTGCATTGGGCCCGCCAACATAGGCGAAATTCTCTGCTTCTGGCAAGACTTGACCAAAGGCAATGCCAGTCAGCATATTTCTCAGCTCTTCAGCTGAATTAGCCTCCCCCTTTAACAACGAGGTAATCCCCTTTAGGAAATTGGATAACTCTTGATGCTTCTGGCAGCGACTCCTCTGTCATGACGCCAGCATAATGCATCATCTTGTTGTTCACCGCTTCGTTCACGGTAAAAATGTAATCATTTGTGGCGATGGCTTTTAAACTGTCAAGCCTTCCATCCTGTTTGACTGCCTGCCGAAAGTCTGCCTTTTCCTTATTTATGCCGGCATAGTCTGTGTAATCGCTCTTAAGTTCAGTCCCAATGCCTAAAACGGTAAAGCTTTCTTTTTCTTCTAGAGTATAATCTGCCATATTCAAAACCATCCTTTTCTTTAAAATTGGCTCTTTTCTCTTAGATTGTTGTTTTTACTTATAAATTTTGTCTAAATTTTGTCCGTTGATTTCCGCTGCGGGCACTCGCTTTCCGCGGGGAGGAATGAGAGCCTCCTCGGCTTCGCCTGTGGGGTCTCCCACTTCCCTCTCTTCCCGCAGGAGTCAAGTGCCCTCCGCTACAATCAACTCAGTTAGTTAAACTTAGTTTACCACCCGGAAAACAACAAACTTTACGAAAACAGCCTTAAAATTTGATCAAATGATTTGTCTTTTCACTTGATGAGTTTATAATAGCCTTAAATCATGTCAAAAATTGATACTGTTTAGGAGGCCCCAATGAAAAAAGTTGAACGGATAAATGTTATGATGCGGTATATCAACAACCGCGCCCACTTTACAATTTCTGAAATCATGCGGGAATTTAACATCTCTCGTTCCACAGCCATTCGAGATATTCGAGAAATTGAAGCCATGGGGATGCCGCTTGTCGCTGAAGTTGGAAGGGATGGGGGTTATTTTGTCATGAACAACTCTGTCCTGCCCACTGTTCGCTTTACCGATAATGAGATCAAAGCTCTTTTTATTGCCTTTATGGCTACAAGAAATCTGCAGCTCCCCTATCTAAAGAGCCGTCAGTCTTTAGCAGAAAAATTACTCGGCCTTATCTCAGAAGCCCAGCAGGAAGACATTGTTCTTTTAAATCAAATCTTGCTATTTGAAGGGACCAACCCCAATAATCCTGATCTGCTTGAACTGTCAGACCTCCCTCATCCGATGTTAGAAAAATTCATCCAAACCCTGCTTTTGGATAGCTATTTATTAATTACCATGAAAGAAGAGAAGGGAATCAGGTCGTATCCAATTTATCTCTTGCACCTTTATCGTGAAAAAAGCATTTGGCTGATTGAGGGCTTTGACCTGCAGGAAGAAAGGAAACAAATTTTTCCAGCGGACAGTCTCACTGATGTCAAACCATACCCTTCGAAAAATAGAGTAAGCAGGAAAAATATTTTAGAAAAAATAAGAAAGCAGGAGGAAGTAATCAATCTTGTCCTTGAACTTGGTCCAAAGGCGATTGCCCAATACAAAAAATACCATCCTTTAGAAGTTTCAATTTCCTATACAAACCCTTACCAAACTACAGCTGTTTTAAAGACATTTATCAATGTTAATAATCCTGAAGAATTGACCGAAATAACCAATTGGCTGCTTTTCCTAGGTGAGGATATCAAGGTCAGGGAAATGCCGGAAGAAGTCTTAGAAGGTTTAAAAGAGAGATTATGCTTATACTTCCCATAAGCAGTGGCCAGTTAAAATCAACTAATTTTAAGCTTGGGTAGTTACCAGGTATCCCCTATTTCCGAGCACCCAGCGAAATTTTTTACTTGCACCCTGCTTTAAATGCTCTTCTATACATTAAACCGTTCCTATTCTGTCCGCAATTCTTCTATAAACTGATAATTTTGGGTAGTACCAAAGAAGCTCTCACTACTCCTCTAAGATATATATTGTGAAATACAAGAACTGGTTATAACAGTAAAATGAGCATACCCATTATGACAGAAGCTTCTTTGCTTTTTTAATATTTACTTCTCTTATTCAAATAATCTGGCCCGATTGTTAAACATAATTAATTCATTTAACACTTGCACCCAAAGGTTAACAAAACTCAATAATTTACTGTCTTAAATTTTCAATGATTAAAGGCAATTCCCCCAAATCATCTACAATGAAGTCTGCTTCAACATGGTTCCATTGAAAATCCTTTTTCCAAATTCCTTTCATTCCTGCATTTCGGGCAGCTTTTACATCATTGTCTGGATGGTCGCCAACAAATATACTTTCATTAGGTGACACATTAAGCTGGTCCAAGGCTCGCTTAAATATTTGAGGGTCAGGTTTTTTTATGCCTTCCCATTCAGATACTAAAATAACTTTAAAATACTCTACAATTCCCATCGCCTTTATATTATCCATCTGAAATTGCCCTTTTCCATTCGTAATCAACCCTAAAACAAGGTTGCTTGTCCGCAATTCTTCTAGCATGCTAATGAGATTTGGGAAAGAGATGCAATTATGCTTAAATTGGCATATGTAATCTTGAAGTAATTCCTCCCAAGTTATATCGGTAATCTCAAATTCATTGACTAGCTGTTGATACACTTTATCTTTCCAAACATATCCACGATTATCTAATTCAATAAACCTTCTTACGTATTCCTCTTTTGGTATATGACCCATAAATTTATTTAGTCTGTCGTATTGCTTCTGTAGAAACATTTTTACTGATTCATCTCTATTTAACAAAGTTCCGTCTAAATCGAATATAACAGCTTTAATCATTTCTGAGCCCACACTCCCCGGTTAAGGTTCTTATATTTTTCTTTTCCGCTATTCCAGACTCCTTCTGCAAATATCCTGCCCTTTCGTATTATAAGGTCACCAGATATTTCTGGTTGACCTATTTTTTTATGGTCTTATTATATCAGTAGCCAGGGTAGAACGTAACTGCCCGTGGGGCTTCGACCCCGTCAGCTAAACGGTTCGCCCCCTACTTGTAGAAACATGATTGAGGCTGGTTGGGACTTAGATCTCGTATAACAAGCGAAGCTGTGACACTGCATGGAGGAATTAGGGATACTGGCAAATGACTAGTTTAGGAGGAGGAATTAGAAATGAATCCAGTCATAGGTCTGGATGTTTCAAAAGGGGAAAGTCAAGTTCAGGCATTTTTAGATAAAGGCAAACCATATCGTAAGAGTTTTAAAGTTTCTCATACTATTGAAGGTCTTAATTTACTTGTAGAGTTTCTGGAAGTCGTAAAGAGAGAAACAGGTAAGAAACCACCTATCGTTCTAGAAGCAACAGGACATTATCATTCCTCTGTTGTTCAATACTTGGAGGAACGTGGATATTTATTGATCATCATTAATCCACTGATTTCTTATAAAGTTAAAAGTTCAAGTCTTCGGAAAGTAAAGACAGATGCGGTCGATGCTTACCATCTCTGCGAGCTATTTTATAAAGAGGATCTTGAGCCATATAAAAAGCGTGGAGTTCAACTTTTAAACCTTCGAAATCTTACCAGACAGCACGAGAATATAACTGGGGTATTAATTCAAACAAAGCTACAATTTCAAGCTATTCTGGATCAGGTCTTTCCTGAATATAGAGGGGTTTTTGGCGACTTATATTCAGTAGTATCACTGTTAACTCTTTCAGAGTTTTCCTCATCTGAAGATATATTAGAGGCAAGTATTGAAACCATAGCTGACAAAATCGCTCAATTATGTAAAAGCCGTTCATACAGATGGGCTAATGAAAAAGCTATTCAACTCAAAGCTGCCGCAGACCGAAATCCGTTTGAAAAGACTTTGTATCAGAGTCATATTTTGAGTCTAGGTATGTATATAAACATCATTCTTCAATACAAAGAGCACCTATCCAAGTTAGAGTCAGAGATAGATGCCCTCGCAAAAGAAGTTGAAGAATATAACATCATCAAATCTATCCCAGGTATCGGTGAAAAGATCGCTGCAACGATCATTTCAGAAATTGGGGAGATAGATCGATTTACTGATCCTAAAAAGCTCGTAGCTTTCGCTGGAGTTGATCCTAGTGTATTCGAATCTGGTAAGTTTACAGCCACCAAAAACCGAATCACCAAAAGAGGATCCAGTAGGCTTCGTCACGCCTTATATATGGCTGTTCGTTGTGCGATTCGTGACTGTCGCAAGAGCAAAACAAGCGATGAGATCATTCCTCGTAATAAGAAATTACGAGAGTTCTATGATAAGAAACGTGAAGAAGGAAAACCCTTTAAAGTAGCTGTCATTGCTTGTGTAAATAAGCTCTTACATTGGATATTTGCCCTTTTAAAGAATAAAACGACTTTCCAAGATATAGCTTAAAACCTATATCTAACTAAATAACACAAAACCTTCCAAAATTAGTCTAACGGAAGGTTATTTGGTATGCGCATTTTTAGTATAGCATGGGATATTTTAAATTTTTATTGAAAAATATTGACAAACTATTAGCTGGTTTTGTTGAATAAGAAAAAGCCGCCTGGTTTGGCAGCTGTTCTTGAACAAAAGCACTCGATAGTTCAATAAGATAATTTAATTTCCGTTCACTTTGCGGAGTATGTACTCTCTAAGAATATTACCAGTTTTATAAAAAGTCTCGAACGTTTTTAATGCATCTTTAATACTTAATATTTCATTCCTTTATACCGAGATTGCTCCCCTACTGTAATTAATTGAAATAGGATTTTTGTTTTCCTTTTCTATACCTAATACAGAATGTATTTCTGATTGTTTATATTCTATAGTAAGCCTTAATTTAGCCCTTGCATATTGGATAAAGTCACCATTTTCTTTGGTTAAAATAAAAAAAGATTTAAAACGTGGATTGATTCCGTAAATGCTGCAAGATTATTTCTATGGTAGGATTATTAATCTTTTTTGTTCCATTATCTGTTTCGTAGTCAATATCACTCAACTCACCACTTGTAAACTTCAACTAAAGCTCCCGTTCGTATTATATGGTTAGCCAGATATTTCTGGTTGACCATATTTTATATGGTTTTATTATAACCATGTAGCCGGGGTAGAACGTAAGCACCCGTGGGGCATTGACCCCGTCAGCTAAACCGTTCGCCCTCTACTTGTAGAAACATGTTTGAGGCTGGTTGGGACTATGATCTCGCATAACAAGCGAAGCTATGATACTACAAGAGGAATTAGGGGTAACCGGCAATCTAATTATTTGGAGGAGATTTAGAATGAATCCAGTCGTTGGTCTGGATGTATCAAAAGGAGAAAGTGAAGTTCAAGGATTTTTAGATAAAGGAAAACCTTATCGTAAAAGCTTTAGTATCCGACATGATCTAGAAGGTTTAGGATTATTACTTGAGTTTCTTAAAGAAATAAAAGATATAACCGGGCAACAGCCTCCGGTTGTATTAGAAGCTACAGGACATTATCATGCTCCAGTTGTTCAGTATTTGGAGGAGCGAAATTATTTATTAATAATCGTCAATCCATTGATTTCACATAGAGCCAAAAGTTCGAGTTTACGAAAAGTGAAAACAGATGCAGTTGATGCTTATCGCCTCTGCGAGCTTTACTATAAAGAGGAGTTAGAGCCCTATAAAAGGCGTGGAATTCGACTCTTAAATCTGCGTAATCTCACAAGGCAACATGCAAATATAACCGAGATATATGTACAAACCAAATTACAATTTCAAGCAGTATTAGATCAAGTATTTCCAGAATATAAGGGGGTTTTTGGTGAGTTATACTCTGTAGTATCTTTACTTACTCTGCAAAAATATCCTACATCAAAAGATATCTTAGCTGCTAGTGAAGATGAGTTAGCTAATGGGATAAAAGAGTTATATAAACATGGATCAAAAAAATGGGTAAAAGAAAAGGCACAAAAACTTAAGAATGCCGCAGCCCGTAATCCATTTCAAGCAACTTTGTACAAAAGTCATTTATTAAGCATGAGTATGTATATTGATATGCTTCTTCAATATAAAGAGCATCTATCAAAGTTAGAGACAGAGATAGATACTCTCGCTAAGGAAATTGAAGAATATAAGATTATCCAATCTATCCCTGGCATTGGTGAAAAAATCGCGGCAACGATTATTTCCGAGATTGGCGAGATAGACCGGTTTAATCATCCTAAAAAGCTAGTCGCATTCGCCGGAGTTGATCCAGAAGTATTTGAATCTGGTAAATTTAAAGCCACACTAGTACGAATTACAAAACGTGGTTCAAGCAGACTACGGCATGCCTTATATTTGGCTGTTCGTGCAGGAATACGTGACGCTCGTAAAAAGAAAACAAGTGATGAGATAATCCCAAGAAATAAGAGATTAAGAGAATTTTACGATAAGAAACGCAGTGAAGGTAAATTGTATAAAGTAGCAGTTATTGCTTGTGTTAACAAGCTCTTACATTGGATATTTGCTATATTAAAAAACAAAACCACTTTCCAAGATATTGCTTAGAAACTATGTCTAACTAAATACAGAAAAACCTTCCAGTAACCGTTTAACGGAAGGTTATTTAGCATGCGCATTTTTAGTATAACATGAGTAATTTAAGTTTTTTAGTGAAAAATGTTGACAAACTATTAGCTGGTTTAG
>NZ_JAEL01000035.1 GCF_000518885.1 Bacillus sp. J33
GTGGGGAATAAAAATCGCCTTCCCCACTGATTGAGTTTCACTTTATCGCAGATTAACGGGCAGTAAAACCCCTTCTGGTTTTTTCAAAGCAGATTTTGCTTTAACTGCCCGTAAATGCCCGATTCCGTTCAGCCGGAATTCTTAGGGGATCCTTTTTCCGATTTTCACTTTATCACAGAAGTTCTAAAAATCTCAAAGATTGCAGTCATGGCTAATGGAAGAGATAATAAGATAAATAAGATTCAATGAGGTGGAGTTAGGCATGTCCAGAAATGTTGAAATTGAATTTAAAAATATCCTTAGAAAGGATGAATTCTTAGCATTTATGAGGTTTTTGAACATTCGGGAATGTGATTTTACCGAACAGGTAAACCATTACTTTGACACGCCTGAATTTTCTTTAAAATCTAAAGGAAGTGCCCTGAGGGTCCGTGAGAAAAATGGTTCCTTTGAGATAACGCTAAAACAGCCGCACCCTGAAGGGCTTTTGGAAACCAATGAGCAGATTACAGAGTCTGAGGCTCAGGAAATGCTTGCAACAGGAAAAATTCTTAGTAAACAGATTAGGCATACAATAAAGCAAATGGATGTAGATACGGATAAACTTCAATATTTTGGCTCACTCTCCACAGCCCGGGCAGAAATAGAATATTTAAATGGGTTAGCTGTATTGGATCACAGCAGGTATTTAAATCAGGAAGATTTTGAGATTGAATATGAAGTAAAAAATAGGGAAGAAGGCGAAATTAATTTTTATAAAATGCTCAAAGAGCTAAACATTCCCGTAAGAAAAACCGAAAATAAAATTAAGCGGTTCTATAACGAAAAATATAGACAGCAAAAGGAAACATAAAAATTCCCTTTTGCCAAGGAGCTTTACTATGAACGTAGATCAATTAAAATTAATGCTGGAATTACAAGCACTTCAAAGCTTTAACGATAAAAAGCAAACTAATAATTCAAACCCTTTGTTTCAGGAGCTCTTAGCAGGTTTAATGTCAGGCAGCGGACAAACTGCAGAACTTCAAGCTACAGGAGGGCTTGGTACTGTTGCATCTCTGGAGCCTTATTTGAATTTGGCAAATACAAAGCATTTCAATGCTGCGGCCATGCCGCCTGTAAAGCTGACCAAGCTGGCCGACACTACAAAAAGTGATTTCGATGATTTAATTAAAAAAGCTTCAGATATATTTAATGTTCCTGTACAACTAATTAAGTCTGTCATCAAACAAGAATCAAACTACAATCCAAACGCAGTCAGTCCAGCTGGTGCTTCCGGACTTATGCAGCTCATGCCGGAAACCGCGAGAGGGCTTGGCGTAAAAAATGTCTTCGATCCAGCCGAAAACATATTTGGCGGTGTAAAATACCTGCGGCAAATGATGGACAGGTATGGAGATAATATTGAATTGGCACTCGCTGCCTACAATGCCGGACCTGGAAATGTAGATAAATACGGCGGCGTTCCTCCTTTTAAGGAAACTCTGACCTACATTAAAAAAGTAACTTCCACTTTTCTTGCATAAAGATTATATTGAAAAGCCGCCTGATAGCCAGGCGGCTTTTTTCAACGGTAAAGGATCATTATTTTAACTTGCATCCGGATTGATGGTATGTTATTTACTCATACTATTAGAAAAATCTGCATCCAGGCAAAATGGTTCCCTAAGTGCTAAGTTCCAGCGCGGCAAGCTATTTGTTTGAGATATAACCCCCCCATTGATAGAATATAAAGAGATAACAGCATCCTATTTTAAATAGGAAGGTTCTAATAAATGAACTAACTCATAAAAGGAGTTTTTAAATATGGCCGAGAAAATGCACACTCCCTTCGACGCTATTGGTGAGGAAAAGCTGCACAAGCTTATAGACGCTTTTTACCGGCGCGTAGGACAACATCCTGATCTCGTTCCTATTTTTCCAGATGATCTGACAGAGACAGCTAGAAAACAAAAACAATTCATGACCCAATATTTAGGGGGGCCGCCATTATATACTTCAGAGCATGGGCATCCAATGCTGCGAGCGAGGCATATGCCTTTTCCTATAACGGAAACGAGGGCCAGGGCATGGCTTTCCTGCATGAATAGTGCAATGGACGAAATCGGGCTGGATGGACCATTGCGGGAAGACTTTTTTGCAAGGCTTGTTCTTACCGCACAGCATATGATTAACTCACCTGAAAATGATATGAAAGGTGAAGGATCGTGAACAAGCGGGACTCATTTGAATACAAACAGGTATCTCCCCATTGCCATGGCAGTGAGAAAAAGCCGATTGAAGTATATATGTTCGTTGACCCTCTATGTCCTGAATGCTGGGCACTCGAACCAATTCTTAAAAAGCTGCTCATTGAATATGGACGCTACTTTTCAATAAAACATGTATTAAGCGGCCGGTTGGCTACCTTAAATATGGGGAAAAGGCAAAATTATGAAAACATTGCGGATTTGTGGGAAAAAACAGCAAGCCGCTCTGGAATGTCCTGTGACGGAAGCGTTTGGTTTGAAAACCCAATTTCTTCTCCCCATCTTGCATCCATTGCGATTAAAGCAGCTGAATTGCAGGGCAGAAAAGCGGGCATCAAGTATTTACGCAAACTTCAGGAGGTCTTATTTCTTGAGAAACAGAATGTCTCCAGCTTTGAGGTCTTAAAGGATTGTGCAAAAGATGTCGGTCTTGATGTAGTCGAGTTTGTATCTGATATCCATTCAGACAGTGCAGCAAAAGCTTTTCAATGCGACTTAAAAATAACTTCTGAAATGGATGTCCAGGAAATTCCAACCCTTGTTTTCTTTAATGAAAATATTGAAGAGGAAGGAATAAAAGTAACGGGTTATTATCCTTATGAAATCTATGAACAAATCCTGGAGGAAATGCTTCCTTTTAAGCCAGAACGTTCCTCCCTCCCACCATTAGAATATTTTTTAAAATATTTTAAGCTTGTAGCAAGCAAGGAAATCTCAGTTGTCTATAACATGTCAGATAATGAAGTAAATCGGGAAATGAAGAAGCTTCAGCTAAAACAGGTAGTTGAACAAATCCCGGCTAAATACGGGAAGTTTTGGAAGTATATTGGTTAGAAAGAAAGCTGTGCACTAGCACAGCTTTTTCTTTTATTAACTCATTATTAATGAAAAAAACCATGCAGATCGAAAGCACGGCTTTTTTCGGATTATTTATACGAACAAAGGGGATGGGAGAAATTTTTCACAATCAAACAAAGGGGTTTATATTTGCTTGTGATCAACTTCACACCTGTAATATACCATGGAAAAAACCATATTAACAAGCAGTTTGTGTGCTACTTCACAATATTGTCATATTCAAGTCATGATTACTGGACAACCGCATAAGATTATATAGAAAGTTCTTAGACTTTTAATTGTGCAATTTCAAAAATGTTTTATGTAAGGAGGAGAACACAAATGAAAAAACTGCCCATCATCCTGATGCTATTGCTCATTTTGCTCTCCTTTATCCTAAATATTTTTGGATTGATGAAGCTCATACCCATATTTATTACCTCTCCCATTCTGTTTGTTTCACTGCTGATCCTCTTTTTATATTTGAATGACCGCAGACGATTTAAGGGATTTTAAATCAAGATTAAAGGAGCCAGACATGTAGTCCGGCTCCTTTTAATTATGACAGCAAACTCTCCATTTCGTTCAGCTTTTCTTCAAACACTTTGCATGCATCTTCAATTGGCTTGCTGCTGGTCATATCAACACCAGCTTTCTTCAGGACTTCAATTGGATAATCTGAACTTCCCGACTTTAGGAACTCAATATATCGATCTACTGCAGGCTGACCTTCCTGAAGGATTTGTTTGCTTAGAGCTGTTGCTGCACTGAAGCCAGTTGCATATTGATATACATAATAATTGTAGTAGAAATGCGGGATTCTTGACCATTCCAGACCGATCTCTTCATCAATCACAATGTCTTCTTCTCCAAAATATTTCTTATTAAGTTCATAATACTCTTTTGTTAACGAATCTGCTGTTAAGGCCTCATTTTTCTGAGCCTTTTGATGGATTAAATGTTCAAACTCCGCAAACATGGTCTGGCGGAAAACTGTCCCTCTAAAGCCCTCGAGATAGTGGTTCAACAAATATAGACGTTTTTTATCATCATCAATTGTCTTAAGCAAATAATCATTCAGCAGCGCTTCATTACAGGTTGACGCCACCTCGGCTACAAAAATTGAATAGTTGCCATATGGGTATGGCTGATATTTGCGCGTATAATAGCTATGCACTGAATGGCCGAATTCATGTGCAAGAGTAAATAGATTGTTTACATTGTCCTGCCAGTTCATCAGAATATATGGATTGGTTCCATATGTTCCGGATGAATAGGCTCCACTTCGTTTTCCTTTATTTTCATGAATATCCACCCAGCGATTTTCAAAGCCTTCTTTTAAAATATTTAAATAATCTTCTCCTAGCGGTTTCAATCCTTTTAAGATCAGATCCTTGGCTTCATTATAAGGAATATCCATTTTAACTTCTTTAACTAAGGGTGTATATAGATCATACATATGAAGCTCATCAACGCCTAAAACCTTTTTGCGCAGTTTGACATAGCGATGCAGCAGGTGCAAATTATCATTAATCGTGTTCACTAGGTTTTCATAGACACTTTCAGGGATATTATTTGCTGCTAATGCAGCATGGCGTGCAGAATCATAATTTCTAATCTTAGCATTAAAATTATCCTTCTTAACATTGCCGCTCAAAGTGCTGGCAAATGTATTGCGGAATTTACCGTATGTGCCATATACGGCTTTAAATGCGTCATGGCGTACACGCTGATCATCACTTTCAAGGAAACGGATAAATCGTCCATGAGTAATTTCAACTTCTTCGCCTTTTTCATCCTTTATGGATGGAAATTCCAAATCAGCATTATTCAGCATACCGAATGTATTGCTGGAAGCTCCAAGCACTTCGGAAGCCTGCGCAAGCAAAGCTTCCTGCTCAGCAGATAATACATGCGGCCTTTGAAGGTTTATTTCCTCCAGGGAATGCTTATATAATTGAAGTTCCTGTTTTTCTTCCAAAAAGCCTTCAATCTTATCTTCATCCACCTCAAGCAGTTCCGGAACAATATATGCCAATGTACTAGCTGCTGCAGAATAAAGATTTTTAATTTTATCATCCATTCCTTGATAAAAAGAGTTAGTCGTATCTTGGTCATAACGCATATGGGCATATGTATACAGCTTGCCAAGGCGGGATAATAAGTGATCCTGAAACTGAAGGGCTTCATATAATGTCTCAGCACTTTCGCCAAGTTTCCCCTGATATTTGCCTGCATTTGGGATTAACCGCTCTACCTCTTTATATTCTTTGTCCCACTCTTCATCTGTTGAGAAAATATCTTCAAGACGCCAAGTATCTTCCTCTGCTACTTCACTTCTAGCGGGAAGTTTTTTTACAGTTGTTTCGTTCGTCATTATTCATCCTCCATTCAGTAGTCCCAATTCATAAAACACCAATACTGTATCTTCTCCTTTTAACACCGAAATCCTTCTTTTATAGCCAATTATTGTCCAATCCACGATTATTGTATGATTAAAAAGGGATTTTCATTAATTTTTATTCAATTAATACCGATTGTTTTGTACCTTTCATGATCAAAGCCCCTTGTCTATGGTAAAATTCTTCTTCCCGCTGAAGCAGCCATGCCTGTGTTTCCGGTACTGGGCATGAAGATGCTTTCTTGTATAGCCCAATTCCAGCTTTAGCTATTATCTGTAAACGAATAAGAATTTCTAAATATTCTCGAATGGCAAGGTGAGCATTACCGCAAACCAATGGGAGCTTTCTAATTTTAATATCATTTTTTCTTACCCTATTATGAAAGCAGGAAATCACTTTTTCCAAAGAAAAAGGACCTTCATTTAAAAGCACATCCAAAAATAAATAACTTTGCCATTGTATTGGGGATGTTTCAATAAAAGGAGCGTGAAATACCGGGAGGCCAATCTCCGGAGGCAGGAGAACAGGAGACAAAGAGCGGGAATAAAGTTCTTTCAGGAATTTATTTTGGAAAGCACCTCGGATTTGCGGGAGAAGATTTTTAGTTTTTCTTATTTCCCTTAGCCACTCGTACTGGTTTATATGTCCTGTGATATTCGGACAAAAAAGTGCTGTCAAATCAGCTTTGCTCAATGGACTAATATGATAATTTGAAAATGAGTTTCTTACTGTATAAGGGACGATATTGTGGATATTAATAAAGGATTTAGTAATGGGGCAAAAAGAAGGGATCACCCAATGGCCTAGGTCGGTTTTCCGAAGAAATAAATAGTGGAAGCCAGATAGTGATATTTTATTTTTTCCTATGCGTCTTATATTCTTTCCTGCCAAGATCCAAATAGGGATAATGCCTGATTGTATATACGCTTCTGAACGTTTTGTAAATAACTCCTCTGATATGACTGAACATTGAAACTCAATTGCATAATCAATGCCCTTAAAATTGACGCCAATATCAGGCCTTTGAGAAATGTTTCGATAATATGGTTCCAGTATTGGATCAAGTCCCTTTTCTTTCAGCCAGTTTAAAATAAGAACTTTGCCGCTATTATGGTACTCTGATTCCCTTTCATAGCTTTCTGCACAGTTAGAACCCTTTTTGTGACTAAAATGCGGGATTCTCTTCGTGCCAATTTTCATGGCAACCTCTTCTTTGCACTCAGGGCAAAAAAACATCTTACATTCCCTTAATTTTTTTAAAGTGAAGAGATTTCTCTTCTCAGACAGATTTATTCGTTCTCCTTCCTCTGTTTGGGCTACTAACAAATAATCATCTCCTTTCCTAACGTAATGTTACTTCTACACAATGCTTCCAAAATCCTTTAAGTCCTGGCATTATAATTTCATTTTCATAAAATGTAGAACAAAAGCGGAAGCGCCTTGAAATAGAAACTTCAGCTAAAAACCGCCACGTCCTCCCAAAAGCTAACGCTTTCGGTCGTGCGATGATGATGCTGCCGAAGCTTTCCTTGTCCTGTGGCGAACGCTGAAGCCAGCACATCGTGTGCAAGTCCGACAGGCATAAGACGAATCACGCAGGAAACCTCCCAAAGCTCGCTTTGGTCGGGCGGTGTATCGCTGCCGAAGCCTTCCTTGTCCTGATTTCTGGAGTGATTTGTTACGTTCCGAGCAAGATATTCAAGGGAGCCAATTCGGGATAAAAACTGGCTAGGCGCTGGAGCTAGATGCAGACAACTTTTCACAAAGATATTCACATAATTGGATTTGATAATTTGCTAAACATCAAAAAAACCGATTTCAGAAATGAAATCGGTTTGAATTATTTAAAATGCTTCCTTAAGTTTTCGAAAACATTTTCATTTAAAATCAATTTCCCGTATTCCATAATACGGTGAATTGTAGTATTAGTTTCTTGCCCATATTCAAGAAGAATGCTTAGCATGTTATCTATATCATCTTCTTCAAAAAGATCTTCCGGGAACTCTGCAAATAGGTAGTACTTCCCTTCAAATGAATACAGCTTAGTATTAACAGAATCTAAATTTGTACGTTTTGATAATGAAATGATATCCTCGAAGTCCTTAAAAGTTAACAGGAACTCAAGGTCTCCATCATACCCTGAATCTTCATCATCTGATTTTCGGAAGTGATGGTCCAGCATTTCCTCTATATGCTCATCGACAGGCAAATCCTTCACTTTTTCATCAGGTACAGGAAGCTCAAATTTTTGGCCATCCTTGGAAAGCTGAGCCTTTGTAACCAATACTTCCAAGCCCTTATCCAAAGCTTGGACCTGTATCCAAAGCGGCCCCTCTACCAGGAATTCTTCCTCCTGATGCACCTCATCCATCATTTCCCAAAAGAGCTCCTCGCTCCGCTCACGATTGTACCAAATCTCTTCACGGTCAAAGCCTCTTTCTTCTATATCAAGATAAGAAATATAAAATTTAACTGTATGATCATTAATACGTTCGATTTCCATGCAGCAACTCTCCCTTCTGGCTATGATTGAAGGGACTAAATACCCCCAGCAGTCATGTGTGTAATCAATTTACCCATTAATCAATCGGTTAATCCCATTAAAAGAAGGTAAAGTGTATTTTGTACCTTGTACTTTTATTTTATGACAAAATAAGAATAAAGGGAATTAAAAAGTCATATCTTTAAAAAAACCGTTATATGCCTATTACCCGAGCTCCTTATAATATTGCATCTTTTCAGCATAGGTATACTCCAATAAAACAGCTTACTTAAGATATATTCTATTATTATTTCCATTTTCCTTGTTATTTTTCACCCAACATGGACAAAAGCGAAGTGGCTTCGCAGATGCCAAATAATATCTGAGAGCAGCCCTTCCCATAAAATGTACAGCTATAAAATCATCAACTATGAGTTTTGACGAAAATGAATCCAGCCAATCATCATAGAAGTAACCTAACACAGTTAGGCAGTAATAAAAAAGACCTCCTCTGCAAGCAGATAGAAGGTCTAATTATTATTAGTTAACCATGCGCTGGGCTTCACGCAGCTGGTAAGTACGAACCTTTCTTGGCAGAAAACGTCTAATCTCATCTTCATTATATCCAACCTGCAGACGTTTTTCATCAATAATGATTGGACGGCGAAGAAGACCAGGATTTTCTTTAATCAGCTCGAACAAATCTTGTAAAGGCATAGTTTCAAGGTTTACATCGAGCTTTTGGAATGTCTTGGAGCGGGTAGAAATAATTTCATCTGTTCCATCTTCTGTCATTCGAAGAATTTCTTTAATTTCCTCAATCGAAAGAGGCTCAGAAAAAATATTTCTTTCTTTGTAGCTTATTTCATGCTCTTCTAGCCATGATTTCGCTTTTCTGCAAGATGTACAACTTGGTGAAGTGTATAATGTGACCATTTTACAAATTCACACTCCTTAAATTTAGACATATATAAAACCATCTAGATTAATATTTGTTTAATTACATATATTTAGAGCTATCTAAATTAAAATAACTTTAATCAAGTAATTTATATTAAGTATTATACACTAAAAATTTGACATTTGGTATAACTTTTTATAAATATGAAAAAAGTCTTATACATTAATTAAACAAACGTTTTTAGAAAAGAATCTACTATATAAGACGAACCAGAAAGTGAAAAGTTTCATTTTTTTATTAATTTCCCTATTTTATTTCTTAAGGATCTAAATAACCAACTGATTTAAGGAAAATTATGCAGAAGGAAATTCCTGCTGATTTTAATTAATCTCTTATTTAATACCCAGGTTTTTTCGGGTTAAACCTTATAATTTCAATTTTTTATTCTCAATTATTTTATGAAAATGAAAACACAGCCATTAACATAAATGACTGTGTTTTCTAATTATCAATCCCTGCGGATTATTATCCATTATACGTCCTCTAAAACATCCCCGCCCATTTTATCTTCCTCAAAGGTCAAAACTTCTTCAACAGGCTGATAAGACTTGCCGTAAAAGTGAGTATCCCGGTATGTGTGAATCAATTCATACGTTTTTTTCATTGCTTCATAAATCATTTCTTCACTTTGATTTCCTGGGGACCAATAGAGAATCTCCATTGTATTAATTTCATTTGTTGCAAGGGACCTGCGGCTGTAGCCAATAGATTGGGCATGCTCGAAACCTTCTCTTTTATAGAAACGCAAACGCTTTTCAGTATCAGTATCTTCATAATCAACAGGTTCAACTTCTAAAATAATTGGCTTCCCCTTCGCTTTTAGCTTTTCCAGCAGCTTGTGGCCCAAACCTTGGCCTCGCGATTCCTTTGATACAAATAAATAGTCGATAAACACAAAATTATCAAGTTCTGCGTACATAAGGACATGGTGAGGACCTTCATCCTTATGATAAATATCAGAACGCTCCTTTAAAAGGGTTTCCATATGTTCTTTTGACTTCATTTCCTCGATAGGGAAATACTGATTCAATTTTTCATACCAATGCATGGATCTGCTCCTTTTTTCTGCTGCCAAACAGTGATTTGGCAGCTCGAGTATTTATTCCAGCATGATAAGCTCCCAGCTTTCCTTTCCATAGCTGTGTCTTAGAAAGGATAAATGACATATCTTCTATATTATGATCATTCCTGTCTGATTAAGTATTTGAAATTTTTCCCCTTTTAATACAAGAAAATTTCGAATAAAATAAGGATAGGGGATGTTTTTCATAATAATCACAGGATACTGTGAAAAGAAAGATGGAGGTTTATCATGCTTGGTTACATAACAGACTTAACAATTGTTGCTTTGCTCATTATTGGATTTACTGCCTTTTTAGGTGTACTGACTAATGGTATTGGAGAAAAGGTTTTTGGCGGTAAAAATAAAACCCAATTCGTGGATCAATCTGCAAGGGTGCAGACTGGATGGAAAAGCGTAGGCGGAAAGAAAAAATAAATTTCAATATGCCTATATACTATGATAACGCATACAAAAATGGTGTCAAATAATATGAAAAAGAGGCTGGATTTGCAGCCTCTTTTTCTATGGGGTATAATCCACGTTCTGTGTATAAGTATTACCTGCATTCCACAACAGGAATTCATTTATCCCCTGTTCATTGAGGGCCTTAATCTGTGCCTCGACTTCAGCTTTTCCATATTTTTTGTAGTTTCCTGCTCCTAAATAAGAAGCTGTAAAGTCTTGCAGCCAAGGTCTGGAAAGTGGCGGATTTTCCAGTTCATCCAATTTCCTTTTCTCCAGCTTCGCATATTCCGTTACTAGCTTATACGGTTCCAAGTCAGGCTTTGCTATCCCAAAGTAAGAAGTCCAATGGCTAGGATATATCATTGATGAAATTACATCTACATGTTCAGAAATCTTAGAAAAATTCTGGCCAATTCCTGGAGCCTCAGGCAAGGTTGCAGTATATCCAAAAATATCCACTGATACCTTTACTCCATATGGTTCTAATTGCTCTTTTGCATATGCTACAAAATCTGTCACAGCACTTACCCGTTTTTGAACGTTCTCCATTTCTAAATCCTTATACTTTCCCATATTATAAGTCAAAGAAGAGTCCCGATGTTCAAATCCTTCTGGAAAACGGACATAATCAAACTGAATTTCTTGAAAGCCCATTTTTGCTGCATCAATAGCAATTCCTATATTATAATCCCATACCTCTTTCAAAAACGGATTAACAAAGGACTCGCCTCTGCCGTTCTTCCATACTTCATTGCCATCTTTAAAGGACCACTCGGGCTTCTTTTCTGCAAGCACGGAGTCTTTAAACACAACAACCCTTGCAATCGGATAAATCTGCTTTTCTTCCATTGTTTGAAGGATCTTTTTTGTATCTTTTATGTAAGGTTTCCCTATTTTGCTGTATGGGGAGTTCTCCTCTGGAATATAGGTGAGGTTGCCCCAATCATCCTTTATGTCTATAACCATAGCATTTAACTCAGTTTCATCCATTAAATTCACTAGTTTATTAAACCTTTCTCCTCCTGCTGTATGCCCTGTAACATAGACCCCTCTTACAGCATCTGGATATTGAAAGGCATAGCCTGAATCAAATTGAAAACGGCTAATTTGGTCAGGCAATTCCTTTTTAAGAGAAACATATTCTCTCTGCGGCTGGGTGCCCGGCTCCATAACTACCTGGTCTTTTGCTTCACTGGTTTCGGAAATTGCAGATAATGAAACTCCTGCCATAAATAACAGGGATGCAGTCATCTTTTTTGTATTATTCAACTGTTATGCCCCCTCATCCTTGCAAACTTCAAAAATATACCTTCATTATAATGTTATTTTATAGCCCTTACTATATTGAAACTAAAAAACTTGTCCACTATATATATGTATCTTATACTTTTATTCTTTAAACCTCTTTAAATAAAAAATAAATTAAAATTTGTATAAAAGATTTCAACGAAAAGAGTTTACGGAAAAAAAATAATTAATCGAAAATTCTAATAGTAATATTCGTAAAAATGTTGTATTATAAACTAAAGAAAAATACATTAGCGTATAAAAGTGTTAAAGAAATATTTCTGCTCTCTAAATATATGCGGGTCGTTTTTACATCTTGGGATATCCTTTTCGGTAAAGAAAAGATCAAGTGCTAAGTATATCCAAAATAACTTTTTCCAAGGAGTAAAAAAAACGATCTCAAATGAGATCGTTTTTGTTATTTTGCATATTGGGCTTTTAATTGTTCATATTCTTTATCTGAACAATAAACAAAATGGCCAGGTGTAATTTCGCGCATCTCAAGCTTTTCGTTTTCTGCGTAGTTATGCATAGACGGCTCATATGACTTCCTTCTGCGTGAGCGTTCCGTTTCTGGGTCAGGAAGCGGTATGGCCGAAAGAAGAGATTGAGTATAAGGATGCATAGGATTGTTATATAAATCATCTGCTGGTGCCAATTCTACCAGTTTGCCAAAGTACATAACACCAATCCTGTCACTGATATACTTAACCATTGATAAATCATGGGCAATGAATAAGTATGTCAGCCCCTTTTCACGCTGAAGTTTCTTCATAAGGTTAACTACCTGAGCCTGAATGGAAACGTCAAGCGCTGAAATCGGCTCATCGGCAATGATAAAGTCTGGATCAACTGCAAGTGCACGTGCAATGCCGATACGCTGTCTTTGTCCGCCAGAGAATTCATGAGGATAGCGGTTGGCATGCTCTTTGTTTAAACCAACTGTTTCCAATAGCTCATAAACTCTTTCCATACGTTCTTTCTTGCTTTTGGCAAGGCCGTGGATATCGATGCCTTCAGCAATGATATCTGCTACAGTCATACGCGGATTTAAGGAAGCATATGGATCCTGGAAAATCATTTGCATTTTGCGATTGAATTTTTTTAGTTCTTTTGCAGACTTTTTGCCATGAACATCTTCACCCTCGAAAAGAACCTGGCCATCTGTCGCATCGTATAATCTAATAATTGTTCGTCCAGTAGTTGATTTACCGCAGCCTGACTCACCAACAAGTCCAAGGGTTTCCCCCTTGTAGATATCAAAAGTGATGCCATCTACCGCTTTTACCATATTTGGACGACCAACATTAAAGTGCTGTTTTAAGTTTTTAATTTCAAGCAATTTTTCTGCCATGATTATTTACCCTCCTTCACTAATACTGGCTTTTCAAATGTGGAGGATAATTGACGCATGCGTTTCTTTACCGCTTCTGGAGGCTCAACCTTAGGAGCATCCGGATGCAGAAGCCATGTTTTGGCAAAGTGAGTTTCTGAAACCTGGAACATAGGCGGTTCTTCCTCAAAGTCAATCGCCAATGCATACTTATTCCTAGCAGCAAACGCGTCTCCTTTTGGTGGGTTTGTTAAGTCCGGAGGAGTTCCAGGAATGGCTGCCAATTCGGCTGACTCATCACTTTCCAGACTTGGCATCGATGCTAGCAGCCCCCATGTATATGGATGACGCGGGTCATAGAAAATCTCATCAACTGTACCCATTTCAACAATCTGGCCAGCGTACATAACAGCTACTCTATCCGCCACATTTGCTACAACTCCAAGGTCATGGGTAATGAAGATAATTGATGTGTCCATTTTGCTTTGAAGATCTTTCATCAATTCCAAGATTTGCGCCTGAATCGTAACGTCAAGAGCTGTTGTCGGCTCATCGGCAATTAACAGCTTTGGATTAGCTGCAAGAGCAATTGCAATCATGGCACGCTGTCTCATACCGCCAGAAAATTCATGCGGATATTGGTTTACCCTTTTTTCCGGCATCGGAATACCAACAAGACGAAGCAGTTCAATTGCTCTATTCTTGGCATCCTGCTTTGACATATTTTGGTGTTTGATTAAACCCTCTATGATCTGGTTTCCAACTTTCATCGTTGGATTCAGTGATGTCATAGGATCCTGGAAGATCATACTGATTTCTTTACCGCGGATTTTTTCCATTTGTTTTTCAGTTTTAGGTACTATATCGTCACCATTCAATAAAATCTGGCCGCCGGAAATTTGGCCTGGTGGCATAGGGATTAGCTTCATAATTGACTGGGAAGTAACACTTTTTCCTGATCCTGATTCACCAACGATGGCAAGCGTCTCTCCCTTATGAAGGTCAAAGCTGACACCGCGGACTGCTTTTACTGTACCTCCATATGTTTGGAATGAGACTTCTAAATTTTTGACTTCTAATAATTTTTCCATATTCTCACTCCTTTATTTCCGCATTCTTGGATCTAAGGCATCACGCAATCCATCTCCGACTACGTTAAAAGCAAAGATTGTTAGGCAGATAAACGTAGCAGGGAAGAATAAGCGCCATGGATAATAACGCATTGCCGGCAAGCCGTCATTGGCCATTGTTCCCCAGCTGGCAAGCGGTGGAGTCAAACCAAGGCCCAAGAAGCTTAAGAATGCTTCAGTAAATATAGCAGAAGGGACAGTTAATGTCATGGTAACAAGAATTGGCCCCATTGAGTTAGGAATTAAGTGTTTGCCCATAATCCGGTTAGTATTGGCTCCAAGTGTCTTGGCAGCCAGAACATACTCCTGGTTTTTCAGGGATAGTACCTGTCCGCGGACAATACGGGACATATTGATCCACCCTGTTATTGACATCGCTATGATCATTGTTGTAAGTCCCTGACCTAGCACAACCATTAACAAGATAACTAATAGAAGATATGGAACTCCGTATAAGATATCTGCAAAACGCATCATAAACTCGTCTGTGCGTCCGCCCTTATATCCGGCGATACCGCCCCATAAAACACCGATAATCAAATCAATTACGGCTGCTGCAACACCAATAAAGATTGAAATTCTGGCACCTTCCCATGTACGTGCAAAAACATCTCGCCCCAGATCATCAGTACCGAACCAATGTTCTGAAGAAGGAGGCTGGTTTTTATTGCTTAGATCATTTGATGCATAATCATATGGAGTCATATATGGTCCAAAGATCGCCATGAAGATTAGTAGACCTAAAAGAACTAACCCAAACAAAGCGAGCTTGTTTTTTCGAAATCGGATAAAAACGTCTTTCCAAAATGAAAGACTTGGTTTAGAGATTTTTTCAGCTTCATGCAGCTGTGTTCCGACTAGCTTAAACTTATCTTTCGAAATCTGCATAATTACTCTCCTTTCTTCCCGCCAGCAAGTTTGATGCGTGGGTCGATGATTCCGTATGCAATGTCAACAAGGAGAATAGATACAAGCAACAGAATACTGTAGAAAACTGTAACACCCATAATTACCGTATAGTCACGGTTATTGATACTTGTTACAAAGTGTGCACCTAGTCCAGGAATACCAAAGATTCTCTCAATTACAAAGCTTCCTGTTAAAATACCGGCAGTCAACGGTCCCATATATGTTACAACTGGTAATAGCGCATTACGGATCGTATGTTTAACTGTAATTACTCCTCTGCTTAATCCTTTAGATTTAGCAGTCTTAATGTAATCATTTGCAAGTACCTCAAGCATGCTTGAACGTGTTAAACGCGCAATAAATGCCATCGGTGTCGAAGCAAGTGCTAAAGCTGGAAGAACACTATGCATGAAAGATTCCCAACGTGCTACCGGGAAGATACCCATTTTAATAGCGAGGAAATACTGCAGGAAAGACGCCATAATAAAGGAAGGTACAGAGATACCTAGAACAGCAATAATCATCGCTGTGTAATCCGGCCATCTATTATGCTTTAAGGCAGCAATAATTCCTAAAAGTACTCCAGCAGCTACGGCAATAAAAATGGCTTCCATCCCAAGCAAGAATGAAACAGGGAAGCCTTCATTAATTAAATCGTTAACAGTTTGGCTTTTATATTTAAATGACGGGCCGAAATCCCAATTGACAATTCTAACTAAATACTCCCAGTATTGCGCATACCATGGCTTGTCCAGGCCGAAGTGGGCATTCAGGTTAGCTTCAATTTCGGGAGGAAGTTTTTTCTCAGATGCAAATGGGTTTCCGGGTGCAATGCGCATGAAGAAAAACGTTGCTGTAATTATCATCCATAATGAAAGAAGCATATACAGTAAGCGTTTTCCAATATATTTCGCCATTGTCAAATACCTCCAATTTATTACAATGCCTTATTCAGAAACGAAGGTATATGGGATTTTATATCCCATATACCTTTCGTCAAGTTAGCTATTATTCAAAGTATGCCCACTTGTATTGGACGTCACCAAGACCGGATACTGCAACACCTTTTAAGTTTTCAGCCTGTACCCAGTTGTTAGTGTAGAAATAGATTGGAGCAACTGGCATATCTTCCATGAAGATTGCTTCTGCATCCTTTAATAATTGCTGGCGAGCTTCAGGATCTGTTTCTGTTGCAGATTTTGCAAGCAGATCCTGGAATTCTTTGCTTTCCCAGCCAGTGTTATTGTTTCCGCCATCTGCATCACGATACATTTCAAGGAAGTTGATTGCATCGTTAAAGTCACCTAACCAGCCCATACGAGCAACTTGGTAATCCATTTGGTTTACTTTATCAAGGAATACATTCCACTCAGCGTTATCAAGAGTTACTTCTACGCCAAGGTTTTGCTTCCACATATCCTGGATTNCCTGAGCAATCTTTTGGTGTGCTTCAGAAGTATTGTAAGAAAGTGTTACAGCTGGAAGCTCAGAAGCATCTTTCAATCCAAGCTCTTCTAAACCTTTCTGTAAATATTCCTTCGCTTTTTCTACATCATTATCAGGGAAATAGCCTTTTTCGTTTTCTTCAAACATGGATGGTGGTACAATCGCCATTGCAGGAAGCTGTTCACCCTGCAGGATGTTGTCAATAATCTCCTGACGGTTGATCGCATGTGCAAATGCCTTACGAATATTAACGTTGTTGAAAGGCTCAACAGTTGTGTTGAACTTATAGTTGTAGATACCAGCAATCGGCTGTGTTACTAAGCGGCCTTCATCTTTAAGAGCCTGCATAGCGTCAGTTGGAAGGGCACCAGTTGGAGCTCCAGCCCAATCTAGTTCACCATTGTCAAACATTGATAATTCTGTGTTTGGATCATTGATCATGATCATTTCAATGCTGTCTAGCTTAACTGTTTCAGCATCCCAGTATGTTTCGCTCTTTTCAAGAACAATCTTGTCACTGTGAGACCATTCAACTAAATGGAAAGGTCCGTTAGTTGTAAAGTTATCACCAGCATCAGTTGCCCATTCAGGGTTAGCTTCAGCAATTTTGCTGTTAACCGGTAGATAAGTATAGAAAGCTGTTAATTCTTCAAAATATGGAGTAGGATTTACTAATTTAACTTCTAACGTTTTGTCATCGATAGCTTTAACGCCTACATCATCAAGTGAACCTTTACCAGTGTTAGCAGCTTCAGCACCCTCAATGTAGTAAAGCTGGTATGCATAAGTTGAATTGTTGGCAGGATCAAGTGCCCATTTCCAAGCATATTCAAAGTCTTTAGCGATTACAGGGTCTCCATTTGACCATTGAGCATCGCGGATTTTAAAAGTGTAAGTTTTTCCATCTTCAGAAACTTGAATATCTTCTGCCATTGCCTTTTCAGGCTTACCGTCTGGACCGATTCGAGTCAGACCTTCTAAAATCTGGCGAAGAACAGTTCCAGATGTGGAATCCTCAGCTAATCCTGGGTTTAAAGATGGTGGTTCAGTATTAATATTAACTCTTAATTCCTGCGGTACATCAGACTTTCCACCGTCGTCCCCGCCATTGTCTCCGCCGTCAGCATTGTCTCCGCCGCCGTTACACGCAGCAAGGAACATGCTTAAGACAAGCAGCATGCTAAAAAAGATCGATAATCTTTTGTTCACGGTTTTTAACCCCCTATATAATTTCCTCAAACAATATCCTCTACGTGACGTTCCTATTTTAAAACACAACTGTACGCCCCAGGTATATTTCTTAAATAGTCTGTTAATTCGATTTGCAAAAATTTGCAGACTATTTAGAAGGCAACAAAAAAAGTAAGTTTATATTCTTTCAAAGACAGATTATTCCTTTATTCTGACAATTCAGGACAAAAGAATAAATCTTCAATATGTAAGCTATAAACTTACTCATTATGTACCATATTCTCTCTACCCAGAGTGTTATAGTTTTGTTTTAAAATGTTACAAAATCGTAAAGAATATGTTTGTTACGTTTATTATAAATAGTTTAAAAACTTATTGCAAGTAGCTTTTGACAGCACTATTTCAATCTAGCAATTTTTTATTGGCCTAAAAGTCTTGTAAAATAAAGATTTTTTAGATTTTAAAAAAATTTTTCAATTCATTATTTTACGAGTTAAAAGAGGGAAAATAATCCTATTTTTACCATTTTTTCAGGTTGAATTTTTTTGGCATCCAGCTTTTTTCCCAGTAATTTTCTTGATTTTTATATCTCAATCGTTTATTTTAATATATAATAACAATAAAATGTATTAGAAATCGGCAATGAAAAAAGAGTAGTACATTTACTTAGGGTTGGCAGAGAGCCTGTGGATGGTGAGAACAGGAAACCCGGTAAATCGAATGGACTTTTGAGCCTTCTGATTTTCTTCAGGCGTAACCTCTCGTTATCGAGGATCTATGCATAAGATGCATAGGACAGAGTGACTCATTATGAGTAATTAGGGTGGCAACGCGGACCATTCGTCCCTATTTTTTTAGGGATGAATGGTCTTTTTTGCGTTTGTTTTACCCATAATATGTAAATGCCTGGCATAAATACAAATCCAGAAGCCTGCAGTCTTCGCACTTTTTTTATCCGAACAAAGGAGGAAAAACATGAAAACCATCTTTTCAGGTATTCAGCCGAGCGGGACGATTACCCTCGGAAATTACATTGGCGCCATGAAGCAGTTTGTTGAACTGCAAAATGAATATAACTGTTATTTTTGCATTGTCGACCAGCATGCCATAACAGTTCCCCAAGACAGACTCGAATTAAGAAAAAACATCCGCAGCCTGGCTGCCCTCTACCTGGCAGTGGGCATCGACCCTGAAAAATCTACACTATTCATACAATCGGAGGTTCCGGCACACGCGCAAGCCGGCTGGATGATGCAATGTGTTTCATATATCGGCGAGCTGGAGCGTATGACTCAATTTAAAGATAAATCTGAAGGAAAGGAAGCTGTATCTGCCGGATTGCTTACCTATCCGCCATTGATGGCAGCGGATATTCTTTTATACAATACCGATTTAGTCCCTGTGGGAGAAGACCAAAAGCAGCACCTGGAACTGACTCGGGATTTAGCGGAGAGATTTAATAAGAAATATAATGATATCTTCACTATTCCTGATGTTAGAATCGCTAAAGTTGGTGCAAGGGTTATGTCGCTGCAGGATCCGCTTAAGAAAATGAGCAAGTCCGACCCTAATAAAAAGTCATTTATTTCATTATTAGATGACCCAAAACAGATTGAAAAGAAAATAAAGAGTGCAGTAACTGACTCCGAAGGAATCGTAAAGTATGACAAAGAAAGTAAACCGGGTGTCTCCAACCTGCTTTCTATCTACTCCATCCTTTCCGGCAAACCAGTTGAAGAAATCGAAAAAGAATATGAAGGCAAAGGCTATGGCGACTTTAAAGCTGGACTTTCAGAAGTTGTGATTAATACTATCAAGCCAATCCAGGAAAAATATTATGAACTGATGGAATCGAAAGAACTTGATGATGTTCTTGATCATGGAGCTGAAAAAGCACGTACAGTCGCAAATAAAATGATTCGGAAAATGGAAAGCGCTATGGGTCTTGGGCGAAAAAGAAAATAAAAAACAGCTGTTTTGGGGCTATTGACAAATTCCCTCTTCGAACAAAAAAGAAGATGAATCTCTACTAAATGTAGTGTTCATCTTCTTTTTCATTTACTGGATGTTGTGTCCGGTAATGATACTCTTTAGTTTGCCAACAGCCCCTTTTGGCTGTTTTTTATTTAGATACCTGCTTAATTCACTTTAGGGCCATGCTCCATCTCCCACAATTTTTCAAAAAATGGCTGGCCTTTAATTAAATTCTCACAAAATTGCTCATGCTTGCTTGACCAGCCATATTTGCTTTCCTCATACAATTCATACCATGCTTCTTCAAAATTCATTGACTGGATTTGTGAATAGCGTTCCGGGCTCCATTCCGTATACCAGTACCGAACTTCTGCATCATTTTTTGAGGAATGCAGCTGATCTAAAGCCATAAAGAGCAGTTGCTTTAATTGTCTTTCTTTTCTGGTAAGCCCCGCCATAAGGTCTGGTGAAGGCGAAAGAATATGAAATTCTTTTAGCGCTGTCTGGTCATTGAATGAATAGCTTTTCGTTTCTTGATTTTCTAACATCTCATAAGCAAGCTGTTCCTGACGGGGGATGAGCCTGCTCTTTCTAATCGGAATATTATAGCCGATTGTATCCACCGCCAATATGCCTGTCCCATCTGACACCACAAAACAATATTCCAATTGAATTCTTTCATGATTTTTCCGTAAATAAGCCTTTTGATAAATATCATCTAACAGTTGTTGTGGCAGCTCCGAAAGATCGTTCTCAATGTAATTAAATAGGATCGGGTCAATCTTTAATAATGGTACCTGATCAAGCAGCTCTACTCCATCATCTTTTCTCCATTCATGAAAATGGCATACATTATAACCGTTTTCTTCCCCTTCAAACCAGTTCACCCAAACATCATGAAGATATAACATTTTTAAACCCCCACTTCAACAAACTATTTGTCACTCAGTATGGGCAGCCTGCAGTAAATTTATTCCTTAATTACATCCCCAATCCATTTTTCACCTTTCTCTTCTCACAAAAGGAAAATAGATGCTGAACCAAATGATTATAATCCCAATTGGAAGCAAATAGCATTCTAGCCTGTTAGAAATAAAAATCAAGTACTCCTTAAAGGCATGTCCAGTTGTAATCAGATTTAAATATGCAATCACACTGACTCCTCCCGAGACAGCTATGCCAAACCCTGTCAGCAGCCAAAACACCCTAAAAAGCATATTGTTTCACAGTTCTGTGAGCCCTACTTAATAAAAATGCTGACATGAACTCACTCCTTGACCTTTACTTTTTACATATATATGAAAGCTAAAGGTATGATATGTACAAGCTATTGCGCTAAGGCACTTTAAACAACAAAAAAACGCCAATCATGGCGTTTTTTTATTATCTGTTTGATTTAGGATTGAAAGCATCCTTTAGTCCTTCACCAATAAAGTTGATGGATAGAATGGTGAAAGTTAAAACAGCTGCCGGCGGAATCCAGATCCACCATTTGCTAGTTAATACATCTGGACTTCTCGCTTCCTGGAGCATATTACCCCATGTTGGGATATTCATTGGTACACCAAATCCGAGAAAACTGAGAGCTGTTTCTGCTACTATCATTGCAGCAAGGGTAATTGTTGCCTGTACAATGATTGTTGACATAACGTTTGGAAGCAAATGTTTAAAAATTGTTTTCGGAGCTGAACAGCCGATTGAGACTGCACTCATAATGTATTCATTTTCTTTCTCTGCCATAACCTTGCTTCGTACGAGACGTGCAGTTCCCGTCCAGCTGAGTACACTAATGACAAAAATCAGGGTTCCTGTGCTTGACTCTATAAAGATGGATTTTAAAACGATAACAAACAGCAGGAATGGAAAGTTCATCATAAAGTCTGTGAATCTCATTAAGGCATTATCAACCCAGCCGCCAAAATATCCTGCAGTAGCACCAACAAGTGTGCCTAATGCTATTACAGCACTTGTAATTGAAAATGCAAGTAAAAGTGAAGTTTTTCCCCCATGCAACGTGCGGGCAAATACGTCCCTTCCCGATTTATCTGTTCCGAAAAAATGCTCTGCAGAAGGTTCCTTGCTCATTTGAGTTAAATTAATCTTAGCTGTTTCTTCAACCGGCATGGTTAGCGGCTCAGCCAAGATGGACATTGCACAAACAATCAGCAAAAAGACTAAACTGATCATAGCAACTTTATTGCGTAAAAACTTGCGGCGGGCGAGAGCCCATGGTGATTGACTCTTCGGCGGTTTAACAGGTTCTGCTAGACCAGGCGATGTTTGCTGTGAAATTGAAGGATCCATACTCTCACCTACCTAACTTAAACGAATACGCGGATCTACCAAACCATAAAGTAAATCAGCAATTAAATTTCCAACTAAAGTTAAAATAGTCAGCATCATTGTAATAGCCATCATCACAGAATAGTCGCGGGAATTAACTGACTCTACAAATAAATATCCAATTCCCGGGTACGTGAAAATGGTTTCAGTAATAATCGCCCCTCCAAATAGGTTGGCAATATCAAAACCAAGCAATGTAACAATAGGAATAATTGAATTTCTTAGAATGTGCTTATTATAAATCGCAGATTCTTTCGTTCCTTTAGCTCTTGCAGTACGAACATAATCTTTGCGAGAGCTTTCGATCATATCATTTCTTAAAAATTGTGTATAGGCGGCGGTAGCCATAGTACCTAATACAAGAGCCGGCAGGATTGTATGTTTTGCTTTACTTAGATAGTACTCTAGAGTACCCGCTTCCACACCGCTGCCGATACTTCCGCTTGCTGGTACCCAGCCAAGATGGATAGCAAAAATATAAATAGCAACCAATGCAGCAACGAAACTCGGAATTGCAAGACCCAAATAGTTAAAGGCCGATATTAAATAATCTCCAAAGCTATAGGCAAAACGCCCAGAGTATCTTCCCATTAAAAAAGCCAATAAATAAGTAATTATAAGAGCTGTTAATCCCAGAATAATTGTATTCGGCAAACGGTCCCCGATTAATTCCATAACCGGGCGCTTGTGAATAAATGAATCTCCAAAATCTCCTTTGACCACTCCACTCATCCAGCGGACATACTGCACAGGGATAGGATCATTCAGTCCCATTTTCTCACGCATTTCTTCAATATACTCCGGATCTGAGTTTAAAGGGTCAATTTTACCAGATAGTGCATCTCCAGGCATTAACTTAGCCAAAGTGAATACGACTACTGAGATAAGGAAAATTATTGGAATCATACCTATAAGCCGTCGAATTGTGTACTGTAGCATTTTCCATTCCCCTTGCCAAACAAAAGTTTATTCGTTGGTTAAACTGGCAGTAATGGGGGATTATTCCCCCATTACTGCTGTTTTCATTATTTTTTTACTCTACAAGGTGCCAGTTATATACCTCATCAGGCATTACTCCGTCTGCATATAACTTAACTCCACCTACCCGTTTATTAACAGCCCAAGCGTCTATACGCTGTTCAAAGAAAATAATTGGCAATTCTTCATTAACAAGCTTTTGCCATTCATTGTAGATTTCCTGGCGGTGCTCTTGAACATCTTTGCTGGAATCTTCAGGGAATGTTACACCTTTCTTAATAAGAGCGTCAGACTCTTCACTGTACCATCTCCACATATTCCATTTATCAGTAGACAGCCAGATGCCAGCTGGATCCGGATCATTAGCAAGTCCCCACGCACCCATGAACGTTTCTACAGATGGATCATCTGCTTCGATAGTATCATAGAAAAGGTTAAAGTCTTTTAATGAACCGCCGTTAAGCTTTGCATTTAAACCGATTTCCTGCCAAGATTGAAGAATGAATTGAGCACGTGCTTCTGAAGTTTCAGCTCCAGCCATTGCATCAAAGTTGATTGTGAATGGCTTGCCTTCTGGATCTTCACGGAAGCCGTCGCCGTCCTTGTCAACATAGCCTGCTTCGTCAAGTAATTTTTTAGCTTTTTCTACGTCATACTCGTATTGATTGATTTCTGAATCATCAATTTTTGCCCATGATACGGATGGGAATGGAGTGTTTAAAGGCCTTCCTAGGCCGTTTGCAAAACCATCGATGAATGCTTGACGGTCAATAGCATGTGCCATCGCATGGCGAAGGTTTTTGTTTTGGAATTTCTTATTATCAGAAACAACTACACCCTTTTTAGTGTCATAATGACCCCAATCAAATGCGATATAGCTATATGACAATGCATCAACTTCTTGAGGATTCACATTATCTAGAGCCTTTATAGTTTCCCATTGGTCTTTTGGAGCTTCAATAATATCGATTTCTCCATTTTGTACTAAACCTTGCGCAAGAGACCCATCAATGATTTTGTAAACAACACCATCTAATTTTGGTTTTCCTTGCCAGTAATCATCAAAACGTTCAAATTCAATCATTTCACCAGGTACAATGTTTTTAACTTTAAATGGACCTATACCAATTGGATTTTTGCGGATTTGATCAGAATCCGGAAGTTCTTTTGATGAAATATCACCATAATAATGCTTTGGTTCAGGATAAGACCAAATATTATCAATTAAGTTGACTGTTGGTTCTGTTACTGTTACTTCGATTGTATAATCATCAATTATTTTTATGCCTTCAATTTTATCCGCTTTTCCATCCTTATACTCTTGGGCTCCTTTGATCATTGCAACGTTAGCAAAGCGAGCTCCTTCATAAGTTGGATCTGCAATTAAGTACCAGGCATATTCTAAATCCTCTACAGTTAGTTCTTCTCCATCATGCCATTTAACACCTTCTTTAAACTTAATTGTTAATTTCGTATTATCTTCAGACATTTCCCAATCAGCTAGACTGGGTACTGTAGTAAGTTCTTCACTAGTCTTAAAGATGCTTTCATGCATAAATTTAAGGGCATTTGAATCGTCTTCCCCTTCATAATAGGCATAGGATAAAACGCCTTTGAATGGCTGAGTGTAACCGAAAGTTACTGTCCCGCCTTCTGTTGCTTCTGTTTTTATGTCTCCATCACTATCGTCTTTAGGTTCAGTGTTAGCTTTCTCTCCGCCGCCAGAACACGCTGCCAGGAATACAGACATGACCAGAAGAATGGACAGAAGCCAAAATGCTGATTTCTTCATTGTTTTCCCCCCGAAAATTATTTTTGACAAAGCCTTATTTATATAAGTGACAAGCGACTCTATGCCCAGGCTTCACCTCCTTCAATACCGGTTTCACACTCTGGCACTCAGGCATTGCATGCGCGCAGCGCGGATGGAATGTACACCCTTTTGGAGGATCGATCGGGCTTGGAACATCCCCCTCTAAAATAATCCTTTCTTTCTTTTTCCCCGGATTCGGTTCAGGGATCGCAGATATAAGCGCTTGAGTATAAGGATGAAGAGGCTCTGCATAAATGCTGTCTTTCTCTGCCACTTCCACCAGACCGCCCAAGTACATAACGCCAATACGGTCGCTCATATGTTTAACAACGCTTAAATCATGGGCAATAAATAAGAAAGTTAGATCAAATTCATCCTGAAGCTCTTTTAATAGATTCAAAACCTGTGACTGGACAGATACATCCAGTGCTGAAACAGGTTCATCAGCGATAATCAGCTTTGGCCTTAAAGCCAATGCCCTTGCAATTCCGATACGCTGTCTTTGTCCGCCGGAAAACTCATGGGGATATTTATAATAAGCATCTTCAGGAAGCCCCACTTTTCCAAGAAGATCTATTACTTCCGGCTTAAGTTCTTTTTCCGATTTATTGGTGTAGTTTCTGATAGGCTCAGATACCAAATGCCCTACCATCATCATTGGATTTAATGATGCATATGGATCCTGGAAAACCATTTGGAAGTCCTGGCGGATTTTCCTTAGACTAGTACCTCTGACATTTGTAATGTCTTGGCCGTCAAATATAATTTGTCCGTCTGTCGGTTCAAGCAGTCTAAGGATTGTTCTGCCTGCAGTAGATTTTCCGCAGCCGGATTCGCCTACTAGCCCCAATGTTTCCCCTTTTCTAATTTCAAAGGATACATCATCAACCGCTTTAACGACTGCCACTGTCCTTCTTAGGATTCCGCCTTTAATTGGATAGTACGTCTTAAGGTTTTTTACCTCAAGAAGTACTTCATTGTTGCTTTTATCTTTTTTTAGGACAGCAGTATTTTTTAGTTCGGTACTCATTATGCGTTCACCTCTGTTTTCGGTCGGCTTGTTTCGTAAAGAAGGCAGGCAACCTCATGTCCTTCTTCATTCACTGCCAATTGAGGTGTAACCGTTAAGCATTCAGGCATTGCCTTTGGGCAGCGTGCTGCAAACTTGCACCCAGTTTTAGGCATATTTTTTAAGGAAGGCACGATTCCTTTTATCGTGCTTAATGTTTCAACCTCTTCATCCATTTTTGGGATAGCTCCCATCAGAAGTTGAGTATACGGATGTTTCGGATTATGGAAGAGGGAATCAACATCTGTACGCTCTGCAATTTTCCCAGCATACATGACGATCACTTCATCGCACATCTCAGCAACAACACCCAGGTCATGGGTAATCAGAATAACAGACATATCATTGACTTCCTGGATTTCCTTCAGAAGCTCCAATATCTGGGCTTGTACCGTTACATCCAGTGCTGTTGTCGGTTCATCTGCTATCAGCAGTTTTGGCTGGCATGCAATTGCAATTGCAATCATAACTCTTTGCCTCATACCGCCTGATAGCTGATGAGGATATTCATCAACAATTTTTTCAGGCCTGGAAATCCCCACACTCTTTAAAAGTGCGATACTTTTAAGCCTAGCTTCCTTTTTTGAGATTTTCATATGGTTAAATAAAACTTCCTGTAATTGAAAGCCGATAGAGAAAACGGGATTTAAAGATGTCATAGGCTCCTGGAATATCATTGCGATATCCTTTCCCCTGATCTTATTAATCTCTGAATCTGTCATATTCTCCAGGTGGACACCATCAAATATAATTTCTCCATTGCGGATTTTTCCTATTCCTTTTGGCAGGAGCTTCATTACCGAAAGGCTCATTACCGATTTACCGCAGCCGGACTCCCCGACAATTCCAACTATTTGCCTGGGTTTAACCCTGAAAGAAACGTTATCAACCGCGTTATAGTATGTACCATCGATGGAAAAAGCCGTCTCTAGATTTTTCACCTCTAGCAAAGGTGCGTCTTTATGCAGATGGGATTTAGCGCTCATATGACACCTCTTACCTTTTCGAATTATTCAGTTAATTCATTCTATTTGTCTAAAATATTATTACAAACTTGTTACAATTGCAAGATTTTTTTAAAATTTGTCAAGATTCGTTTTTTTATAAATGAAAAAAAGCCCAACTTTAGGGCTTTAAAGCGTTTATATATCCAGATTAAATATAGTTTGATTAACAAAATATTCGGATGGCGCAGTAAAAGATGTTTTTGTAGAATAACTTTTTATCTCCTTATACACTTTTATAATCTCATAGCCAGCTGCGTAACCAAGTAAGTGGGGATAAGGCTTTTCACCATATAGTAACTTCTGGTGAATCCTTTCCTCCTTTGTTGCATTCAAATGATTTTTGAGTATTTTTTTCCAAAATTGTTCAATTTCTTCTCTTGAATAAAGGGTGCACCATTTTCCGCGGTATTTCTTGCCGCAATGAAGTTCAACAGCATGTTCGGCAAGACCTTCCAAAATAATGGAGTCCAGTAAAGTATAATCTTCGAGATTTTTCTTCTGCCTATTGATTCTGGAGGAATGATGGTATTCATGAACAAATAATGCCTCTAATTCCTTTTCGTCTATATTAGGCGGCAGGAATAGAAATAACATCTTTTTAAATGAAACACCGGATTTTCCAATGTTTCTTGAAAATAGCCCTCCTGATGCAGCCGGAAATATATATATATCTATTTCCGGCCCTCTCCATTTAACCTTATATTTATGGTATATTTTTTCAGCCAGATGCCAGACATTTTTTTCTTCCAGCTCCCTGAAGATGTTCCTGCTGCTGCGGTCAGGCCTATACATTCCGAAATTGAATAAGTACTGATATATATTTCGAGGATTATTTTCATTAAAGGGCTCGAGAAGTTTTTCACATATTTTAATTGGGTCATTTAAGCTTTCACTAAGCCATTTATCTGTTCTGACTACCCCATCTTGCCACCCCTTTTTTTAGAATTCTTTTTAAAATTTTATGTATTTGGGAAGATTTTCGTTCATTGAGAGCATGCAAAAAAGCTGGCTCATTCCGGCCGTATACAACGACCTTTTGAGCCAGCTTTTTTATTTACTCATATTTTTTAAAAACAATTGTAGCATTATGGCCGCCAAATCCTAAGGAATTGCTCATCGCAGCCTTTATTTCTCTTTCTCTTGACTTGTTAGGCACATAATCAAGGTCACATTCAGGGTCTGGCGTTTCAAGATTAATTGTTGGCGGCAATATGCCTTCCTTCATAGCCAGCACTGTAAAAATGGCTTCAATTCCGCCAGCTGCTCCAAGAAGGTGGCCTGTCATTGATTTTGTAGAGCTCACTGCCAAATTGTATGCGTGCTCACCAAATACTTCTTTAATTGCGAGAGTTTCAAATTTGTCATTATAATCCGTGCTCGTACCATGAGCATTAATATAATCTATATCCTCCGGCTGTAATCCGCCGTCTTCGATTGCCATTTTCATGGCTCTTGCCCCGCCTTCTCCGCCTGGTGCCGGAGCTGTGATATGATAAGCATCCCCAGTGGCTCCATATCCAACAATCTCAGCATAAATTTTGGCGCCGCGGGCAATTGCATGTTCAAGTTCTTCAAGGACAACAATCCCTGCACCTTCACCGATAACAAATCCGTCACGGTTTTGATCAAATGGACGGCTTGCAGTTTTCGGATCTGGATTAGTTGAAAGAGCGGTATTGGCACAGAACCCAGCCACAGACATTTTTGTGATTGGCGCTTCTGCTCCGCCTGTAATCATGGCATCTGCATCACCACGCTGAATGACCTTAAAGGCATCGCCAATTGAATTCGTTCCTGTTGCACATGCCGTTACGGTACATGAATTAAAGCCTTTTGCTCCAAGATAAATGGAAACCTGGCCGGTTGCCATATCAGGGATCATCATTGGTACGAAAAACGGGCTAACTCTTCGATATCCGCGTTTTAGAAACGTTTCATACTGATTTTCGAAAGTTTCCATGCCTCCGATGCCTGAACCGATCCAAACACCGATGCGATGGGCATTTTCATCCGTAATTTGAAGGTTGGCATCTTTAACTGCCATCAATGAAGAAGCAACAGCATAGTGCGTAAAGCGGTCCATTTTTCTGGCATCTTTTTTATCCATATACTCTTCCGGGCTGAAATCTTTAACCTCAGCCGCAACTTTAGCGGGATACTCTTCTGCATTTAATCTTGTGAGTGGTCCAATTCCGGATACCCCTGCTTTAATATTGTTCCATGTTGTTTCTGTATTATTTCCAAGTGGTGTTACAGCACCAATGCCTGTAACGACAACTCTTCTTTTTTCCATTTTGATTGCAGCTCCTTTTATATTATCATCAAATGGTTTATTTTTTACTATTTATCGTCCCCAGCGCATAGCGATCGCACCCCAAGTTAATCCTCCTCCAAAACCAACCATTACCAGCAAATCATCATCTTTAATCTTGCCGGCCTCAAGTTCTTCAACCAACGCAATTGGAATAGAAGATGCTGAGGTGTTTCCGTATTTATCAACTGTTTTGGACATTTTTTCAATAGGCAGTTCCAGTCTCTGTCTTGACGCTTCCATGATTCGGATATTTGCCTGATGCGGAATAAGAAAATCAACATCTTCCTTTGAAAGCCCTGCTTTATCTAAAACGTTAATACAGCTTTCTCCCATCTGGCGGACCGCAAATTTGAATACTTCCCGTCCGTTCATAATAATATATTCATCTTGGTATAAATGCTTGGCTCCAGTACCATCCGCTCCTAATTCAAACGAGAGGATGCCCCTGCCTTCCGAAACTGGACCGATTACAGCAGCCCCTGCCCCATCACCGAATAAAACAGCTGTATTGCGATCATTCCAATCTGTAACTTTGGATAACTTTTCAACACCTACTACTAATATGTGTTTGTATGTTCCGGTTTCAATAAACTGCTTTGCTGTTATGATCCCATACATAAAGCCTGCGCAGGCAGCACTGATATCCATTGCAGCTGCCTTCACCGCTCCCAGGCGCTCCTGAACCATGCAGGCAACAGAAGGAAAAGGATGATCCGGGGTAACTGTTGCAACAAGGATCATATCCAGATCCTCAGGAGCAATTCCCGCATCCTCCATAGCCTTTTTTGCTGATTCATAGGCCATATCTGATGTATCTATGTTATCATCCGCAATTCTTCTTTCTTCAATTCCAGTCCGTGTCCGGATCCATTCATCAGAAGTATCCACGATTTTCTCCAAGTCGGCATTTGTCACCACTTTTTCAGGCAGATATCTTCCAATCCCAATAATTCCTGCATTCATGGAGCCCCACTCCCTTTCTATCTCTGCGTATTGGCACTTTGATTCATAAACATTATTTTTTATATTTTATTATCAATTATTATGACTTGGTACTAATTTTATCAAAAATAGCAATAAAAACGCAATACTTTTTAACACAGTTTCCTATTTACTTAACAAACGTCCATACCCTCCGATAGCCCTCTTCATATGCTGTTATATAGGCACCTGAAAGGAGGAAGCAGGTTCATGCATGATGAAGAATATAAAAATAAGGACGAAGAGGGTCAAGGCCTGGACCCATTCACACAATTTATGTTTGGCCCAAATTCAAGAAGAAGAATGCATTCGACAGAAGAGATGGCCGAAGAGAAAACTGCTGAAGGCGAAGAAGATGAAAGCAGCAGCCACAACTCTGATGACTTGATATTCGGAGGCAAAAGCAGCAGAAGGCCAGATGAAAATGATGATTGGCTATTTGGCGGAGGCAGAAACAGAAATTCACCAGAACATGATGGGTGGCTTTTCGGCGGGGGAACCAGAGACCGACATGAAGATGATGATAGTTTGAGCAGAAAAGTCAACAATATACTTAACAACATTAATTATGAGGAACTCATGAACAATATTGACACACTTATGACATCTGCCAGCCAATTGAAACCGCTATTGAAAAAAGCACGACCATTAATTGATCAGTTTTTAAAAAAATAGAGCTAGAGATGGATGGAGAGGAGACTCTTCATCTTTTTATTTTATTTCCGCCTTAAAATAAATCCTTGTTTTTGCAGGTCCCATGCCAGCATGGTCATAGATTTTATAATCCTATATGCAGTATGCCTGGAGTCTAGGTTTAGAATTCTCGACAATCTTTGTTCGTTATTTGAGTGCTGACCAGTAAAAGGTAGTCTAATATAGCTTGAACATGACTGGTTCTTGAGGTTTTGTGACATTTAACATAGCCCCATTTTCCACCTTTTCTTATAACCGCAAATGAATTGCAGAATGGGCTTTTGAACCCCTCTTAGTAAATCTTTTTCGCTTATTCCATAAGAACTAAGGATCTCAACTTCTAAAGGTGAATTTCCACTCAAAATTCTCTTTTTTAGAGCTTGCAGGTGGTTTGGCCACCAAATTTGTTTGTTACATATAGATTTGGAATCCATAAGCCTATCAACTATTTTTTCAGTATGAAATGAACTACTCTTTTCAGGTATAATTGTTTTCCTTATCGGTTTTTATATAGGTAGCGGGATACGAAATGACAACGAAATGTTCAATTGGTATAGCCGGACACCTTTCTTTTAGCAGCCATTCTTTAAATTGAGATACCTGGCGCAACACCTGTGAAACTGGATTAGGAATAACCTCTTCCTGCTGTCCGTGTTTTTGAATGACCTGGTCAGACATCGGCTCAAAATATAAAGTACCTGAGTAATTTTTTACTTCTATTATTGCTGCGTAAAAAGAGATATAAGTAAGGAGTCAATTTGAAAATAACTTTGAAGGGAAAGACGAAGATCATTATAAATTCTAAATTCGTTGTTGGCTAGAAAACCTATATAATAATCAAGCTGCTATTCTCCATTATATCCAGCAACCCCATTCCTTTAGTCGGTTTCAATATCCAGCCTTTTCCGGCGGTAATCCAGCAGCCGTCGAAATAAAGCTTCTTTTTGCAGAATTTCTCTTTGGTTTCGTTATTGGTTTCATAATCATAGCAGACCTCCTGGAAGAATTTTTTCATGTTTTAAATTCGGTATAGAGGACCAGTTATCCTTTATTGAATTGAAGTTTTCTGTATCGGGTATGATTTAATATAGTACGGGGTTCCTTTTGCGCGTGTTCCGTCTATTTACGTTCGGCTCCTTCCCTTTTATGCTCACACCTCCTCCTTTTTCGCGCGGACTTTATTTGCTTGCGCGCAGCCGTTTCCTTTGTGCGCGGGTTCTAGCTATTTACACGCGACTTCTTACCTTTTGTGCGTACACCTCCTCCCTTTTCGAGCGAACTTTACTTGTTAGTGCGCAGCTGTTTCCTTTGAGTAACTTCTATCTTTTTACGCATTACCTCCTCCCTTTTCGCGCAGACATTTTAATTTCAAATACACCTCTTTTATTACATTTCCCACCCAATAAAAAAACCAGCCCCTCAGGCCGGTTCCCTCAATCTATTCATTCTCTTTTAGTGCGTCAGCTTTTCCCATTTCATAGGCTTCATTCATGACTTTAGTAAAAAGGGTCATGAATGGCTGGATCATTTCCATGGAGAGTTCGATGCCTGCTTCGTCCAGCTGCTGTTTAGCTTCAGGCATGTATTTCATGGCGATTTGCATGAATTCCATAGATTTGTCATTTGGCTGCATCTGGTTGTACCTCCTATGTATCGTTGTACTGGTTATTCATTGGGCAGTTTGCCTGTTTTTTTGTACTTTTCTATGGCAGCGTTTAGTTCCTTTTTGAATTCTTCATCTACATCAGGGCTGAATTTACCCATTGAGATGACCTCATCCTGGAAATCAAAGCTCAGGTTCCCTGATTCCAGTTCGCCTTTATTAAATTTCTCTGCCACGATTTCGTACAAAACATCAACATGCTGAACGGTGCTCGTCAGCACGACTGATTCGCCCAGGTCGGACTGATCAGATATAAAACCGATCGCGTAAAGTCCTTTTTCTTTCAATTTTTCGATGACAGGAACATTATACCCATCACCGGCGGGATAGACAACATCTGCGTTTTTCGAAATCAGTTTGTCAAGCAGCTTTATCGCTTTTTTGTCGTTATCCCAGTTGCCGACATACTGAATTTCTACATTAACGTTATTGTTTGTTGCGTAGTAGGCTCCTTCAGTAAATCCTTCTATTTCAGGCTGCCATTCGAAGGCTGCAAGTACCCCTACGGTTTCTGTTTTAGTCATGTGTCCTGCGACCATGCCGCCAAAAAAGCCCATTGCATAAGCTTCAAAATTTAAGCTTGTGGTATTGTCATTTTCTGCGTTACCATTAAAGCTGACAAAATGGATATGCGGATATGTTTTAGAGATATTATTAAAGTATTCTGCATATTCATTTCCATGGCCAAATATTAAATTAACGCCTTTTTGGTCAAATTCTTTGACCGCCCTCTCCACAACCATTTCAGAGTTCATGCCTTCTTTATAATAAACCTCTACATTATATTGGGATTGAATTTTTAACATTCCTTTATAGCCTTTTGTGCCCCACACCTGGTCATTTATTGTATCGGGCACTAACAGTCCAGCTTTCTCAAGCTTTCCTGTGGATATTGCTTGTCCGCAGGAACTCAATAAAAGAAGGCACAAAAGAAGGATCCCGAATTTCAATAGTGTCTTATGCATCTCCTTTTTCTCCGCCTCTCTGTAAAAGCAGCTTTCCCCTTACCTTCATACTGATGGTGATCCCGGTTTATTTTACCAAACTAATATAATTTTACCTTGTCTTTAGGTTAATTGGAAAGATATTTTTCTAATTTCACGTTCCATTCCTTTTCGCTAGAGCCTGCAAGTGCCTTCTTTGCTGTTCCAGCCCCTCCGAGTATCTAATGGAGTCCCTCACGGTTTTCTCTATAATTTTACCTTTTTCCAAGTCATCATAACTGTGACTTTTGCTAAATTCTAGCGATAGATATTCGGCACATTTTTGCCAATGGCCGGAAAGGCTGCTTTTTAATAAATATGATCCTCCTTTATTCTTTTCACTTTCCTCCAAAATGGAATAAATAAGGTCATCTATAAAAATAGCATCATGAACCCATTCCCTGTTATTCAGCTCTGCTGTTTTTTTATCCAGGATTGCCTGATGAAAAATAAACTCCTTCGGCTGCCAGGGACCATATATAGCAGGCAGGTAAAAAGAATGTACTGCAATGTTTTTTTCTTTTAAAACCTCAATTGCCCTCTCACAGCGGCTATGAGCCCGATTAATGTCTTTTAGCCACTGAAGCGGAAATAGAAACACGATCTTTGAATTTGCTTTCTCCAACTCATTCTTTTTATGAATAAGATAGTTCTCTATAATCTCATTCTCTCTTATTGCAGATAGTTTATTCTTTAAATAAAAATCATAAATATCAATAAAGATCACTGTATCTTTCAATATTTCTTCTTTAGATGCCATCCATTCAGTGTATTCCTTTTCGGAAAAATTCGCATTGCGTCCAATTTCCAAACGCTTATCGGCTAAATATGGGTCTTCCTCCCCTTTAATAATATGGATGCCATCTATCTCACAGCCCTGATCAAGCAGATGCTTGCACAGGCTGAATCCAATAAATTCAAATGTTCCTATTATAATTGCCCTGTCCATCTTCACCCCTCCTCAAAGCATTCTCACTGTATCCTATGCTTTAGGGATTGTATTTATTTCTGAGCAGAAAGGGCCGCATCTATAATTCCTTTTCATATTTTCTTAAGAAGCCCGTCATTTGAAAAGATATCCGCTGTTTTTTGTCTGGAAGCATATAAAAAACAGAGATGGGAGTATTTTCTTTTTCCCACTGCATTGATCTTTTCTTTAAATAGTCTGATTGCTTGTAGGCTCTTCCCCCAGAGAGAATCTGAATGATCCTGACAGGCACCTTAAGACCTTCTGTAAGGTTTTTTTCATGTTTGTCCAGTAGATCTTGTATTTTTCCAGTTTCGACCTCATACGAATTTGCAATTTCCTTTAATAGCTTTTTGTAGAAAAACTTATGCTCTTTTTCCTGTTCTAAATGGTGCTTTAATGAAAGAATTGGATTAATTAGTACTGCCGAACGAATCATGTCTCCCATCTCATGCATCAATTTAAGCGCCACAAGAGATCCCATACCTTCAGCAATAATGTGGATCTTTTCATTTATAATTTCCGTTCGGACAATGTGCTCATATAAACATTTGGCGTTATCCACCGCTTTATCGCTGCCCCAGTGCCTTCCGTATAGGTTGGAATAGAATATGGTATATCCTTGCTCTCTAAGCTTTTTTATTAATGTACTTTTCCCTTCATTTTGAGTCCAAAAACTGCTGTTACTGTCAACAAAATGCCTATCATCCCCAATAATCAGAATACCGAAACCACTTGGTTTATCTGGATAGTGAATCATACACCATTCGGTATCCAATTGAAAGTTCCGGCTTTTCATAGTAAAACTCCTTTTCAGTTTGTTCATAATAATGTATGTATGTAAAATTAAAATGAAAGGGAGAATTGCCCAGTTTCAGACAAGTTCAATATCCTGCATGGGTTTGCTATCCATTTTTTAAGGTCATGTATAAAAAAGGATCCTTGTAATAAAATCTGCATGAACATGCTGCAAAAATCAATTTATTTCTTTAACAGCTTATGCTAATATGAAAAGGGATTTAAATATGTTAGAGGTGAAATTGATGAGATTCTTTTGGACATTTTTCTGGACTTTCCTTCTTGTTCAAATGTTAACGTACGTGGTATCTTCGATGCTGGGAGCGCATTATGATTTTGTAACCGGTGCCATCCTGGCAGTTGGAACAACTCTCTTAATTTTTGTTGTTGCATCCATTATTCCTGAGGGGCCTGCTGGGAAAGAAGGGCTTCATTAATCATCGTTTTGTCAGCAGGTATTTATGCCGACTTAAAAGAGTCATCCTGACATAGTCAGGATGATTCTTTTAATTTAGCCGGATTATTTTATTACTAGCTCTATTTTTCCGTTATCTGTGGTAATCGCCACTTCACTGTAATCCTTGATTTGCCCTGCTATTATTTTCCGGGCAAGTGCGGTTTCCACATTTCTTTGAATAAATCGTTTGAGCGGCCTTGCTCCATATACAGGATCAAACCCGTTTTCTGCAATATATTCCTTTGCATGATCATTTATACTTAACTTGATATGCTGGTCCGATAATCTTGTTTGAAGTTCGTTTACTAACTTAGATACGATTTCTTTTATTTCATTTAATGCCAATGGCTGAAACAAAATGATTTCGTCCACTCTGTTTATAAATTCAGGGCGGAAATGGCTGCGCAGCTGTCCCATTACTTTGCTTCTAGTGTCTTCTTTAATATCCTCTTCTCCTTCATGACGTTCAAGAAGAAAATGAGATCCAATGTTGGAAGTCATAATAATTACCGTATTTTTAAAGTCGACTGTACGTCCGTGCGAATCTGTGATTCGTCCATCATCAAGCATCTGAAGCAAAATATTGAAGACCTCTGGGTGAGCCTTTTCTATTTCATCCAGCAGAATAACTGAATAAGGCTTTCTTCGCACTGCTTCTGTAAGCTGCCCGCCTTCTTCATAGCCTACATACCCGGGAGGCGCCCCAATTAATCTTGAAACTGCATGTTTTTCCATATATTCGGACATATCGATTCGAATAATTTGTTCCTCACTGTCAAATAGTGATTGTGCAAGAGCTTTAGCCAGTTCCGTTTTTCCTACACCGGTTGGACCCAGGAATATGAATGAACCAATTGGGCGATTTGGATCTTTTATTCCTGCCCTAGCTCTTAAAACAGCGTCAGAAACCAGCTGTACAGCTTCGTCCTGCCCGATTACCCGCTCGTGTAAAATACTTTCAAGACGAAGCAGTTTTTCTCTTTCCCCTTCCACGAGCTTGGCGACTGGAATGCCCGTCCATCTGGCAACAATTCCTGCAATTTCTTCTTCTGTTACTTCCTCTCTCAAAAGCCGGTCCCCTTGGTTCTCATTAACTGCCGTTTCCAGTTCTTTCAGTTCTTTCTCTAGAGTAGGAATTCTGCCATGGCGCAGTTCAGCAGCTTTATTTAAATCATAATTATTCTCTGCTTCCTCCAAATCCCTGCGCATTTTTTCAAGCTGCTCCCGTTTTTCCTGTACTTTTTGGATGCCTTCTTTTTCAAGCTGCCATTTTGCTTTCATGCTATTTGCCTGATCTTTTAATTCTGCCAGTTCTTTCTGCAGGTCAGAAAGCCTCTGTTTACTCGCTTCATCGCTTTCTTTTCTTAAAGCAGCTTCTTCGATTTCAAGCTGCATTACCCGCCTCGTTACTTCATCCAATTCAGATGGCATTGAATCGATCTCTGTCCTGATCATCGCACATGCCTCATCTACCAGGTCAATCGCTTTATCAGGGAGAAAGCGGTCTGTTATATATCTGTCCGATAAGGTTGCGGCAGCCACCAGGGCTCGATCATGAATATTAACACCATGGTGAATTTCAAAACGCTCCTTTAAACCCCTTAAAATCGAGATTGTATCTTCCACATCTGGCTCCTGAACTAAAACCTGCTGGAAGCGGCGTTCAAGAGCAGGATCTTTTTCTATATATTTTCGATGCTCTTCAAGTGTGGTTGCACCTATGCAATGCAATTCTCCCCTGGCGAGCATTGGCTTTAGCATATTCCCTGCATCCATGGCGCCTTCCGTTTTGCCTGCACCTACAATTGTATGAAGTTCATCAATAAAAAGAAGGATTCTGCCTTCACTTTTCTTTACTTCATTTAATACGGCCTTAAGCCTTTCCTCAAATTCACCCCTGAACTTGGCACCGGCAATCAAGGCACTCATATCAAGGGCGAAGATGGTTTTATCTTTTAATCCCTCTGGAACATCTTTGCGGACAATTCGCTGTGCAAGACCTTCAACTATTGCTGTTTTACCTACTCCTGGTTCACCAATCAGGACAGGATTATTTTTCGTTTTCCTTGAAAGGATGCGAATGACATGCCTTATTTCACTGTCTCTGCCGATAACCGGATCAACCTTGCCCGCTTTTACCTCTGCTACAAGATCTCTTCCGTATTTTTTCAAGGCTTCATATGTAGATTCCGGATTTTGAGATGTCACTCTTTGATTCCCCCTAATATCCTTGATGGCTTGCTCCACTTTTCTTTTATTTGTCCCGTATGATTTTAAAAATGAAGCTGTATCGGTGTCTTCAGCTGCCGCTGCCAGGAAAACATGTTCTACTGACATGTATTCATCCTCATACTCTTTCATCGATCTTTCTGCTTCAGCCAGGAGACGCTGCAGCTTACCTGTAATATATAGCTTGCCGTGTTCTGCACCTGATCCGGATACCTGCGGCTTTTTCTGCAAAGCAGTTTTCATCTTATTAATAAATAATTCAGCCGAAATATGCAATTTTGACAGGATTGATTTGATCAGGTTATCTTCCTTTTCCATTACAGCCAGCATTAAGTGGGCTTCATCCACTTCCTGGTGATTTTCTCTTATGGCAATTGCCTGTGCATTCATAAAAGCTTCCTGAAGCCGCTCTGTCATCCGATTCAGATCCATTATGCAACCTCCTATTTGACCATCCTTGACCTTTGCTTTTTATTATATGCCTTTTTTTCCATATGTAAAGTTATCTGATAGCCTATTACCTAATTTATTGCTGATTGGTGCTGTCTTTTGGCTGATTTCGAAAAAGTTTGCTGTTTTTTACGCGGCAAACTAAGTTTAACCAACTGAGTTGATTGTAGCGGAGGACACTTGACTCCTCGAAAATACATTCGCAATTGCTTACACCTAGGTGTTTATTCAGGGATGCTTTCCCAATGTCCTGCTCCGAAGAAAGGGAAGTTTAAGACCCCACGGTGAAGCTGAGGGTGCTCCCATTCCTCCGCTCGGGAAAGCGGAAAGCAACGGGCGGGATTCATAAGTAAAACAACAATTTATGTGAAAAGAGCCTTTTTTTTACCTGAAAAGCCATCCACAAATGGGATGGCTCACTATTTTTATGTTTTTCCCCGTTATATAGGCGGTTAATCCAAATTAAGGCTTTCTTTTATATGTCCAGACACGATTGTGATTAGAGTTTTCCGGAAATTGATCTCCGGCTCTCAGCTTAAGCATTTGAGGATTGTTGACGTTGCTCCCGGTTTCGCCGATTTCTATATAAATGCCGTTATTTGGTGCTTTCTGACCTGGCTTAAACTGTCTATTTTGTCCCATGCAGATACCTCCTTTAGTCTTAAATCATTAATTATTATTTCCACTCAAGCTTCACTCATGAGGGAAACTATTGGTATTGCCATGATTTGAGTGGAGAAAGGAGCTGCGAATTTCCTAATTTTTGCAGATTTTTAGATATTCCTTTACACGTTTGCACTATTTATAGTTAAATGAGGAGGTATGAGATTTTATTAGTTGGAGGATTTACTTGTGGAAGATCTTTTCTTATTGCTGAAATATTTATTCTTAGGATTATTTCAAGGGTTTACAGAGCCAATTCCGATTTCGTCCAGCGGGCATTTAGAAATTGCACAGCATTTTTTCGGGCTTGATATTAAAGGAATGAGCTTTGCACTTTTAGTAAATACTGCTTCTTTAATTGCTGTGTTAATCATTTACCGCGAAGATATTTTTAGGCTGATCCGGAATGGGCTTGCTTACATAACCACTAAGGATAAGCGGGCGGAAGCTGATTTTCGATTTATTATTTACTTAATCATTGGAACAATACCAGCAGGTATAATTGGAATATTATTCGAAGATTTCATTGATAAACATCTTGCAAGCATTAAAACAGTAGGCATTACACTTATTGTTACTGGTCTTGCACTTTGGCTGATCCGGAACATGAGAGGCCGCAAGAACGATGCTGAATTGTCATTCAAAGATGCCATCATTGTAGGGCTTGCCCAGGCAGTTGCCTTAATACCGGGCATCAGCCGTTCAGGTGCGACAATTGTCGCCGCAATGGGCTTAGGGATGAAACAGGAAACAGCTTTAAGATTTTCATTCCTATTATATATTCCGGTGAGTGCCGGCGGAATGATTTTAGGCTTTTCAGATATATTGAACGATCCTAATTTGTCTGAATATGCAATGCCTTATACAATTGCCTTTTTCGCATCCCTTATTGCATCCTACTTCTCTCTGAAGTGGTTCATGAATATTATGGCCAGGGGCAATTTAAAGTACTTTGCCGTTTACTGTTTTATTGTTGGTCCGCTTGTTTATTTCTTATCTTAAGCAAAAGCCTTCTCCAGCATTTGGAGAAGGCTTTTTTTTGGCTTTGTTAAATTTCCTGTTGATTTCCGCTCCAGGCGCTCAAGCTTCCGCGGGCGGTCCGACGCTCCTCAGCACATTCGCGCCTGCGGGTTTTCCCTTTGACTCGTGTTTCCCGCAGGACATTGAATAAGCTCCCTCAAATGAACACCTCGCCGTAAGAAAATGCGTTAGCATTTTCGCTCAACATTTAAATATAAAGCAGACTTCTTTTTATAAAATTTCAGAAAGAATCGCTTTTTGAACATGGAGCCTGTTCCCAGCCTGCTGAAAGACTGCAGAGTTACTGCCATCTATGACTCCTGCTGTGACTTCCTCGCCCCGGTGTGCCGGCAAACAGTGCAAAAAGACGAAATCTTTTTTAGCTTTTTGGACAAGATATTCATTAACCTGATATTTTGCAAAATCATTTAGTCTTTGCTCATTTTCTGCTTCCTGTCCCATGCTCGTCCAGACGTCTGTGTATATTGCATCAGCATCTTTGACAGCTTCTAATGAATCATGTGAAACCTTCACTTCAGCTCCGCTTTGTTCAGCAAATTCTTTTGACAACTTAACAACGCCTGAGTCTGGCTCGTAGCCCTCCGGACATGCAATAGTGATGTTGACCCCCACTTTTGCAGAAGCAATCATAAGGGAATGTGCTACATTATTCCCATCGCCTACATATACAAGTTTCTGGCCTTTTAAAATACCTTTCTTCTCCTGGATGGTTAAAAGGTCGGCCAATGCCTGGCATGGATGATATAAATCAGTAAGGCCGTTAATGACCGGAATGGATGCATGATGGGCAAGTTCCTCTATTTTATCGTGGGAAAATGTGCGAATCATAATGGCATCCACATATTGAGACAGAACTCTGGCAGTATCAGCAATGCTTTCCCCTCTCCCAAGCTGCAGATCCTGGCTATTGAGATAAAGCGCATGCCCTCCAAGCTGAAGCATGCCTGCTTCAAACGAAACCCGTGTGCGCGTAGATGATTTTTCGAAGATCATTCCGAGCACTTTTCCTTGAAGCGGTGAAGATGCTTCACCCTGCAAATGGGCTTCCTTTAATTGTTTTGCTTTATCCAACAAGCCCTTTATTATTTCTGGGGAATAATCGGCAAGAGTTAAAAAATCCTGTCCTTTTATATTAAGAGTATTTTCCGCCTGAGTCGTTATCATAATAAGCTCACTTCCTTTTCTGTGGATGCTGGAACATTGCTTTTTTCCTGATGCCAATCTTCAAGTGATTGGACATCCCATTCCTCTATCGCTAAAGATTTTATAAATGCAATAAGCGTTTCCTTTTCTGTAAAAGTCAAAACCCGGTTTTTAGTTGCTGTTTCCCTCATTTTTTGATCTTGTTCATACTGATTGGGATTATATAAAGCAAGAGCTTCCTGAGCATTCCAAACAGTATCATTTCCCTCTGCGAAAATTGCCTCCGCATTTGCTTTTTCCAGATATGGAGATATCTCATCAAGATTCATATCAGCAGCAATAACCACTTTTCTGCTCACCAAATTTTTTAAACTTGAGTGGAAGGATTTTCTGACAGCTTTTTCATAACTGTTTGCCAGGGAAATACCCTCCCCTGTTGATTTCATTTCCGGACCTACTTTGGAATCCAGCCCTTTTAGCGCATAATTCGAAAACACAGGATATTTTACGCAAACGAATGGAAGCTTAACAGTTTCAGGCATCTCATCCTTCGACAAAAAATATTTCCCGAGCAATATTTTTGTCGCAATTTGTACAAGCTGGATACCAGTCACCTTGCTGATAATTGGGACTGTACGGCTTGCTCTTGGATTAACTTCAAGAATATAAACATCTTCACCTTCTACAATATATTGGATATTCATCAGCCCTTTGTATTGCAGCTTTTGAACGATTGCTTTTGCATAGGAAAGCATTTTCATCTGGACTTCATCTGATAAATTCTGTGGAGGCAGAACAGACATGCTGTCTCCTGAGTGAACACCCGTTTTTTCAATATGTTCCATGATGGCAGGTGCGCATATATGATTTCCATCAGCCGCCAAATCCAATTCGGCTTCTGAGGCATGCATAAAATGGTCAATAAGAATTGGAAACGGAACATCCCCTTTCGTTAGGTATCTTTCCAATTCAGAAGGTGACCCAATTCGTTCCATTCCTTTTCCTCCGATTACATACGAAGGACGTACCAGTATAGGAAATCCTATTTTCTCAACTGCTTGATAAAGCTGCTTTTCAGAATAAACAACATCTCCTTTGATGCGCGGGATCTCGAGGTCATCTAAAAGCTGATAAAAAAGGTTCCGGTCTTCGAGTGCATCAATTGTCTTGGAATCTGTTCCGAGCAAGGTTATTCCATAATCCTCCAAATCTGATGCAAGATTCAATGCTGTTTGTCCTCCCAGCTGTACAATAACCTCGGTAATTGCTTCTGCTTCAATAACATTTAAGATGTCTTCAAGGATTAATGGCTCAAAATAAAGCCTATCTGCAGTTGTATAATCTGTGCTGACAGTTTCCGGGTTATTATTAATCATAATCGTCTCAACACCGGCTTCCTTTAATGCAAACACCCCTTGAACGGAGCAATAATCAAATTCAATGCCCTGGCCAATCCTTATTGGACCGCTGCCGATGATAAGGACCTTTCTTTTACCGCTTTTTTCTTGTTCATTTTCTCCATAATAGCTTGAGTAATAATAATTGGACTGTGCTTCAAATTCAGCCGCGCAAGTATCGACCATTTTATATGAAGGAAGAATCCCAAACTCTTTGCGTTTAATCCTGACTGCTTTCTCGGCAGTATTCCATTCCATCGCCAGGTATTGGTCACTGAAGCCCTTTTCTTTAAAAAGCTGAAGGTCGTCTTTCGTTGCTTCATCTAATGTCAAAGAGGAAATTTTATTTTCGATCTTTACCAGCCCCTGGAATAAATCCAGATAAAAATAGTCGATTTTTGTAATATCATGCAGCGCTTTTAAGGAATAGCCTCTGCGGATTAGTTCCATCAAAATGAAAAACCTTTCATCTGTCTGCTTTTTCAGCAAAGCTTCAAGTGATTCGGTCGTTTTAGTGATTAATGTCTGGCTTTTAAGATCATTCGCTTTGATTTCAAGAGAATGGACAGCCTTTAATAGGGCCCGCTCAAGGTTTCGATCAATTCCCATTACTTCTCCTGTTGCTTTCATCTGCGTACCCAGCTTGCGGTCTGCAGATGGGAATTTATCAAAGGCCCATTTTGGAAACTTAACAATGACGTAGTCAAGAGCCGGTTCAAAGCTTGCAAATGTGTCACCTGTAACTGGGTTTATAATCTCTGATAATGTATATCCAACTGCCAGTTTTGCAGCCATTCTGGCAATTGGATATCCCGTTGCTTTGGAAGCGAGTGCTGATGAGCGACTAACCCTCGGATTCACTTCAATCAGGTAATAATTTTTGCTATGTGGATCGAGCGCAAATTGAATATTGCATCCGCCAATAATGCCTAGCTCAGATATTATTTTGATCGATGCAGACCTTAGCATCTGATACTCCTCATCCGTTAAGGTTTGTGATGGTGCTACTACAATTGAATCACCAGTGTGGATGCCGACAGGATCAATATTTTCCATATTGCAAATGGTAATACATGTATTCTTTGAATCACGCATGACTTCATACTCAATTTCTTTATAGCCGGCAATGCTCTTTTCAATTAAGCACTGATTAATCGCACTTTCTTTTAGTCCTCCCTGAACAAGTGAAGTTAACTCATCAAGGTTTCCAGCAATCCCTCCCCCTGTTCCACCAAGCGTATAGGCCGGGCGGACAATAATAGGAAATCCAATTTCAATGGCAAACTGAACAGCTTCTTCAACCTCATGGACAATGGTGCTTTCAGGAACAGGTTCATTAAGCTCCTTCATCAATTTACGAAAAGCCTCACGGTCTTCTCCTTTCTTAATTGACTCAATGCTGCTGCCCAAAAGCTTTACTCCATAGTTTTCCAGCACACCTTCTTCACTCAGCTGGAAAGCCAGGTTAAGTCCGGTCTGGCCCCCAAGGGTAGCAAGCAGTCCATCAGGACGTTCTTTGCTGATGATCTTTTCCAGGCTGTCAGAGGTCAGCGGTTCAAAATAGATCTTGTCTGCAAAAGCCTTGTCAGACATGATTGTCGCAGGGTTATTATTAACAAGGATTACTTTATAGCCTTCTTCTTTTAAGGCTGCACATGCCTGTGTGCCTGCATAATCAAATTCTGCAGCCTGGCCGATTACAATCGGCCCTGAGCCGATTACTAAAATAGATTGGATACTGGTGTCTTTAGGCATAAGCAAAAACTCTCCTATTCTCGGCTTTAATCATAATCATGAATTCATCAAAAATATAATCACCATCTGCAGGTCCGGGATGTGCCTCAGGATGGAACTGCACAGTCTGGATCGGCAGCACCTGATGCATAAGTCCCTCAACTGACTGGTCATGCAGATTTACATATCGTGTTTTGAATCCAGTTGCTTTTAAGCTATTTTCATCTACTACATAGCTATGGTTTTGTGAGGACATGAATACAGAGCCTTTTTTCAAATCTGCCACCGGATGATTTGCTCCACGATGTCCAAATGAAAGCTTTTTTGTATTCCCGCCAAAGGCAAGCGCTGCGAGCTGGTGCCCAAGGCAAATGCCCAGTGATGGATACTGCTCAAGAATTTTCTTTAATTCAGACAAAATGCCTATCAACTCTTTTGGATCCCCTGGTCCATTGGAGAGGACCACCCCATCAGGATTTAATTTTTTTATCTCCTCTATTTTCGTATCGAAAGGAACGGAGGTAACTTTGCAGGATCTTTTCAGCAAAGAGTCTACTATTGATTTCTTTGCCCCAAAATCAATTACCACCACATGGTTTTCACCTTCACCATAGGTCTCAATCGCTTTTAAAGATACTTTGCAGACCTTTTCATCCTTTTGCAGCATTAATTTAGCAGCTCCGATTTTATTTGATGACATTTTTGCCGGCATACTGCCCTCAGTGCGGATTTTCTTTACAATAGCTCTTGTATCCATATGCCCTAATAAGGGAATATCCCATTTTTTCAAATAATCCGATAATGTATATGCTGACTTATAATGGGAAGGGCTCTTGCTTCCTTCATATACAATAACCCCGGCCACATGGGGCTTTTTGCTCTCGAAATCAGATTCATTTATCCCATAATTTCCTATTAAAGGATACGTAAACACAATTATCTGGTCTTTATAAGAAGGATCTGTCAAAACTTCCTGGTAGCCTGTCATCCCTGTAAAAAACACGATTTCTCCCTCTATATCGCTTTCAGGCTGATTTGTCAGCCATTGGCCCTTATATGAATGGCCGCTTTTTAAATGAAGGTAACCTTCCATTATCAACACCTCGAAGACATCTGTATATTTATATAGATTTATAAATTTTTATGCATTTCTATGAAAAAATAATACAGCCTACACAGCTGATTTTGAGTATTCATTTAGTGTGGATTGAAGAATTTGGGCCGCTTCGTCTATTTCTGATTCTGTTGCAGTCAGCGGAGGCAGCAGGCGCAGGACATTCTCCCCTGCCGGTAATGCCAGCAGTCCATTATCCCTTAATTCCTTAAGCAAAGCTGGTAGATTTACATCTGTTTCAATTCCAACCATCATTCCAAGCTGGCGAATCTCTTTAACAGCTGATAGGTTTTCGAGCGATTCAGACAATTTATGAGAAAGATAAGCGCTCTTTTCCTGTACATCCTTTAAGAATCCTTTCTGAAAAATGGTTTCCATTGTGGCAATTGCCGCTGCAATACTGATCGGATTCCCTCCGAATGTTGAACCGTGGCTGCCAGGACCGAATGCTTCTTCTAAATGTTTTTTCCCAATCACAGCCCCGATAGGCAAACCGCTTCCCAGCCCCTTTGCAGCTGTTACAATATCCGGATTTAAATTAAAATGCTGAAACGCAAAAGCTTCTCCTGTTCTGCCAATCCCAGTCTGGATCTCATCTATTATAAGCAGAGCTCCGTATTCTTTACAAAGCTGCTCTGTTTTTGCTAGAAACTCCTTGCTCCCAATATGAATTCCGCCTTCACCCTGCACGACTTCCAGCATAACAGCAGCTGTTTCTTCATCGATTTCTTCCTTTAGTGCGATAAAATCGTTAAACGGAACATACTTAAAGGTCTCAAGCATAGAGCCATAGCCTTTTTTTATTTTTTCCTGGCCAGTTGCAGCCATGGTGGCAAAAGTTCTTCCATGGAAGGACTGCTGAAAAGTAATGATTTTCTGACGTCCCGTGGCTTTTCTGGCAAGCTTGATCGCTGCTTCGTTCGCCTCAGCTCCGCTATTCGCAAAGAAAACAAGATCCATGCCTGCTGCTTCTGTCAGATGTTTTGCCGCGACCTCCTGCTGCTTCTGTACAAACAAATTGGATACATGCCAGAATTTAGTCAATTGGGTGCCGATTGCTTCTTGTACTTCAGCCGGACGATGACCTAAATTGCAAACACCAATACCCGAAGTAAAATCCAAAAATCGCTTTCCGTTTTTATCTATTAAAATACTGCCTTCTGCAGCTTCCGGCTCCACTTCCCACCGGCTGTATGTCGGGAATAAAAAACTCAATTGTAGACCTCCTTTTTAGCAGAAACATTCGTGCCGATCCAGCAGCCATTTTCATAAAACTTTTCCTTGCCTGATACAATCATTACACTATCCAGCCCTTTTTTGATCGCCTTTGTTGCCGAGGTTACCTTTGGAATCATGCCGCCTGTAATTTTTTCATCCTTTATATGCTGTTCAATTTCTTCCGTATCCAACAGTGGAGAAAGCTTCCCATCAATGAAAATTCCTTTTACATCTGTTACGAAGATACAGTGTTCAGCTTCAATTGCACTGGCGACTGCTGCCGCTGCATAGTCGGCATTTATGTTCAGCTTTGCGCCCGCATCTGCAGCCGCTATAGGTGTTATAACTGGTATAAGATCTTCCCTGAATAACATTTCAAGAACAGACTGGTTTACACTAACAATTTCACCAACCAACCCCAGCTTCTCCTGATCTAAATACTTTCCTTTAAATAATCCCGCATCACTTCCATTTACTCCAAATGCGTTGAAACCGTGCTCCTGGAGCATTCCTGTCAGCTTGCGGTTTGACTGGCCCGACAATACCATTTCTGCCACTTCAAGCACTTCTGGAGTCGTTTTTCTAAGGCCTTTTACAAATTCATGGGGCACCTGATAAAGTTCGAGCATTCTATTGATGGCAGGACCGCCTCCATGGACAAACACCGGCTGATATCCTTGATTCTTTAACTCTAAGAGACTCTCAAAAAATGAATCCCCCAATTCTTCCATAACACTTCCGCCGCACTTAATGACTATACTTTTCATTGTCATCCCCCTAAGTACGATAGCTTGCATTAATTTTGACATAATCATAGGATAAATCGCATCCCCATGCTTTCCCTTTGCCTGCTCCCTGATTAAGATTTACGGAAATTTGTATTGAAGAATTTGATAGATATTCTTTAGCTTCTTCCTCTGAAAATCCCTGTGGTTCGCTATTTTTCAGCATCAAGATTGGTCCTATGGCGATATCTACTGTAGACGGGGTAATACTGGCCTGACTCTGTCCGATAGCTCCTATGATGCGGCCCCAGTTCGCATCCGCTCCATAAATAGCCGTTTTTACCAGATTTGAACCTACAATTTGCTTTGCAACCTTCCTGGCATCCTCGTCAGTCTCTGTCCCGGAGACCACAACCTCTATTAGCTTGGTCGCTCCTTCGCCATCCTTTGCGATTTGTTTGGCAAGACTCTCGCTTGTTTTTGCAAGCATTTCCAAAAATACTTCCCATTCAGGATGATCTGGGGAAAGCTTGCCTGTATTGCTCTGTCCATTGGCCATTACAAGAACCATGTCATTTGTGGAGGTATCCCCATCAACAGTAATCTGATTGAACGTCCGGTCCGTAACTTGTTTTAATGCTGCTTGCAAATCTCCACTGTCTATATTTGCATCTGTTGTGATAAACGCCAGCATTGTGGCCATGTTTGGGTGAATCATTCCAGATCCTTTTGCTGAACCTCCCATCGTGACCGTTTTCCCATCAATTACTGTTGTAAAGCAGCACTTTTTCATGACTAAATCAGTCGTTAAAATGGCTGTTTGAAAAGCCTCGGAGTCAGCAGGTTCATTACCTGGCTCTAATGCCTGAATACCTGCTTCGATTTTATCCATTTGCATGTACTCGCCAATCACACCTGTTGATGCAACAGCTACATGCTGATCCTTTACTTTGAATTTATCTGCAGCAAGTTTTCTCATTTGATAGGCATCCTTTAGTCCTTGGTCACCAGTACAGGCATTGGCGCACGCACTATTTACAATGATTGCCTGGATAAGGCCTTCGGCAGCAATACTTTCCTGTGTAACTTTTAAAGGTGCTGCCTGAAAGTGGCTTGTTGTATAAACTGCAGCACAGTGCGCGGGAGTCTCACTTAAAATAATACCCAAATCTTTTTTTGAATATCGAAGCCCTGCATGGACCCCAGCAGCTGTGAATCCTTTTGGGGTGATGATGCTTCCCGAGGATAGTTCTATTACTTCTGCTACTTGTGATAATGTTGGCAATTCCTTTTCCTCCTTATGGATAGAGCGGAACAAACCCTAGGCCTGCTGTTTCCTCCAGCCCGCTCATAATATTGGCATTTTGGACAGCCTGCCCCGCTGCCCCCTTCATTAAATTATCAATCACTGAAACGATTGTTAGCCTTCCTGTTCGTGAATCAACATGGACACCTATATCACAATAATTGGAGCCTGCCACCTCTTTTACTGAAGGAAAAGTATTTTCCGGCCGTATCCGGATAAATGGGTGCTTCTCATAAACAGAATGGTAAAGTTCAAGAATTTGAGAAGTCGTATACTCTGTTGTTAATTGAACATAGCTGGTTGTCATGATCCCTCTTGTGATCGGGAGGAGATGGGTAGTGAAGGTTATCGGCTGTGTTTCGGCATTCCACTTCGTAAGCTGCTGTTCAATTTCAGGTGTATGCTGATGCTGGTTAACCTTATAAACCCGCAAATTTTCATTTGCTTCGGCATAGCTTGAGTTTCTTGATAGCGACCTTCCAGCCCCAGATACGCCAGATTTTGCATCCACAATAATACCTGCCAGGTTTATCACATTCTCTTTTACAACCGGCGCAAGACTTAACAGTGTCGAGGTTGGATAACATCCGGGATTGGAAACCAATTCAGCCCCGGCAATTTCATCATGATGCCATTCAGAAAGTCCATACACAGCTTTTTCAACAAGGCTTTCTGCCACAGGCTCGTGCTTATACCAATGGAGATATTCCTGTGCAGGAATTCTTAAATCACCTGAAAGATCAATCACCTTAATATTTTCCCCTGAAAATCCTTCTGCCAGTTTCCCTGATATCCCTGAGGGCGTAGCCAGAAAAACGATTTCTGATTGCTCGGCAATTTGATCGAAATCGATTTTCTGCAAGGTGCTGTCCATGATTCCATAAAGATGTGGGTATTCATTCCAGATGGGGAGATCTTCCTTTGTAGAATGTATTGATTTAATATTAAATTCCGGATGATTCTTCAGGATGCGGAGCAATTCCGCACCTCCGTATCCGGTTGTTCCGATAATTGAAACGTTCATAATTGCTCCCTTCCCAGCATAATTGTATATTTAATCATCATTATACATATTTATAAATTTGTGTTTCTCTTATTATAGAAACTGGGAAAAAAAAATGCAACCCATTTTCTATAAGTTTTAAACATTCCTAAAATAGAAATTGCATTTTTAATAGTGAAGAGGTTGACGGTACTGAATTTTTGCCTTTAAATCAAAAGTATGTTGCAATCATTGCATATTCTTTATTAGGTTCGTTTTCCCACGGACATGACAACGGGAAAAGGTGGTTTTTAGCATGAAGCCAATGATAAGCGTTTCGGCAGAGCTAAAAGAATTATTGCTGGCCGTTCACCATAAATTAAAATCGAAAAAGGAAGTTTTTTATTTCAAGAAGGTTCCCCGGCGAATGAGCTTTTTATCATTCTTACCGGGAAAGTTCAGGTGGGCAAAATTGTGCCTGATGGAAGGGAACTCACAGTACGCATGTGCTCGGAAGGGGAGTTGCTTGGAGAATCATCTTTGTTTTCTTCGGTCCCCAAGTATATGTTAAATGCTAAAGTAATCGAAAGCGGAGAAGCCGCTGTTATAAATAAAGATGCACTTGAAGATCAATTAAGCAAAGACAGCAAGCTTGCCTTAGAGCTAATGAAGTGGATGAGCCTGCAGCATCGAAAAAGCCAGACAAAATTCAGGGATTTAATCCTTCACGGAAAAAAAGGCGCCCTATACTCGACATTGATTCGCCTTTCCAATAGTTATGGTGTCAGAATCCGAGAAGGAATTCAGATCGATGTAGCCCTGACGAATCAGGAACTGGCGAATTTCTGCGGAACTTCCAGAGAAGTTGTAAACCGTCTTTTAAGTGAATTGCGGAAATTAGGTGCTATAACTATTCATAAAGGAATAATTACCATCATGGATCTTGATTATTTGAAAATGGAAATTGACTGTGAAAATTGTCCAGCCGATATTTGCAATATTGAATAGAAAATCCGGCCTTATTTGGTCAAGCCCCCATATAGTATAGATATTAAAAAACCGGAGCTGTATCCTCATGGAAATGGCTCCCTTTTTTTGATATTTTAGTTATTTCATTCTTTTTATTTACTTGACATNGAGCCTCGTCACNCATGATTTCCACGCTAGAAAGCCAAGTTTGTAACACAACTAGCTCCCCAATAAGGTATCATGCGTTGCTCCATATCAAGTAGTGCACTTAAAATATTTTGTGTGTTCCTTTTTGGGGACCCATTTCCTTATGCTATAAGGTGCTGGCGGCGATAATTTACTGGAGACTGTCGATTTAATCGTTT
>NZ_JAEL01000036.1 GCF_000518885.1 Bacillus sp. J33
ACAACAATGGATAGTAGAACAAAGACAAGCCTAACTTTTTGTTTAGCTGAGCCCTTAAGCTAATTCAGCAATCGGCGGAGCGAACTCTTGACAAACCGAACTTGCCAATGGTTTAAAATGGAAACAACCAAGGGCTTATTTGGTATGCCTTCTTTTGTTCCCTTCGCCCTTGTTAAACAATCCTCAAACCATTGGCGTGTTTGTCAAGAGCGATTGCGGCGCATCTCCATCCAGTAAATAGGAGAGAAACTAACCCTTTAGGTAGTTTTCATAAATCTTTTGACACTACCTTCATTTTAAAAATTAGGCCATTTTATCATAAATTGTTGTTTATTTATAAATTCTGCCAGTTGATTAACCTTAGTAATCCTGAAAACAACAAACAATTATGACCTTTATGATGTTAAAGTTATGATAAAAAGGACCCTTTGCGAGTCCTTTTTATCAGATAACCGTAATGCATCCAGGCTGTTCGTCTGTCACTTTTCCAATAATGGCAGCTGACTGTACGCCTTTTTCGTGAAGCTCTTTGAGGAGTGCTTCTGCTTCTGCTTCCGGAACAGTGATAAGCAGGCCTCCTGATGTTATTGCATCGCACAGGATCCATTGGTCTGCTTCATCGATATTCTCATAGTGAATACGTCCGGACAGCCACTTATGGTTCTTCTTAGAGCCGCCAGGAATGATGTTCTGCTCTGCAAGCTCACGTGTCTTTGGCAGGATAGGAACTGCGTTGCTGTCGATTGTAATGCCTGTACAGCTGCCTTCCGCTATCTCCATGGCATGTCCAAGCAATCCAAAGCCAGTAATATCTGTGCAGGCATTCACATTATAGTTATCCATTGCTTCGGCTGCTTCTTTATTTAGTGCAGCCATTACCTTCATAACACGGTCAATGCTTTCCTGATCAAGCATATCTCTTTTAATAGCTTGTGTAAGGATCCCAACGCCGATTGGCTTAGTTAAAATGAGTCTATCACCAGGTTTGGCTCCTGAATTTGTTCTTACACGCTCTGGGTGGACTGTTCCAGTAACGGATAAGCCGAACTTTGGTTCCTGGTCATCAATGGAGTGTCCTCCGACTAACACAGCACCTGATTCTTTAACCTTATCGGATGCACCGGCTAAAATGTCTGCAAGAATGCTTTTATCCAATTTATTAATTGGGAAACCGACAATATTCATAACTGTAATTGGCTTTCCGCCCATTGCATAAATATCGCTCAAGGAATTCGCGGCAGCTATTTGCCCAAACATATACGGGTCATCAACGATTGGAGTGAAGAAATCAAGTGTTTGCACAAGTGCAGTATCTTCATTAATTTTATAAACGCCTGCATCATCTGAAGTATCCAATCCTACAAGCAGGTTTGGGTCAGGTACAGACTTTGGCAAATGACGCAGAACCTGCGCCAGGTCCTCAGGACCAATTTTGCATCCTCAGCCGCCTTTCGTAGATAAAGAAGTTAATTTAACAATTTCTTCTCTAGACATATTTTTCTCCCCTTGCTGATTTAGTATTTACTCATTTGAAGAATTCGGAATCCTTCGGGACTTTTTTAAAATGGACTTATAGATTTTTTGCAATGTCTTTGCTTCATATTCTGAAGAATGGCTGCACTCTACATAGAATTTAGCAGCATGTCCAATTTTTATCCTCAATTCGTTATTATTCACTAGTTTCTCTGCATAATCAAGAAATTCAACCGGATTAGTATAGATTAGGCCGGTTTCATTATGTGCAATAATATTTCTGTTGCCTAAATTATTGGACGCCAGCACGGGAAGGCTGTAATCCATTGCTTCCAAAATCGCAGCAGGCTGGCCTTCTGAATGGGATGTATTTAAAACAGCATCTGCCTGCTTATAGATCCCTCCCATCGACTCATGAGGCACTTGTCCAAGGTATTGAACCCATTCTTTATTCTTTTCTGCCAGCTTTGAAACGTATAGACCCTCATCTTCTTCGATAATAGGGCCAACCACCCACAATCGAATTTTTTTTTGCCTTTTATGGAGATCTTTGAGCTGCTTGATGGCGAATGGCACATTTTTCACCTTGCGGATGCCTGCTGGCAAAACGAATAAAAAGGTGTCAGGCTCCTTTCTGAAATCGAATGAAGTATCAGGAAATTTTACAGTGCCCTGTGGAATAACAAAAATTTTCTCATTTATTTCAGGAATCTCTTTGGACAGTACCTGTTTGGCTTCTTCATCGAAAACATGGATGGCTGATGCATGGGTTAGTGTTTGGATAATATCCGGTCTTTTTGCCTTATTAAAAAGATCCACGTTTAAGTCTGTTCCTGTCATTGTAACCATGTAGGTTTCCGGTTTCTTAACGAGTTTTTCAATAAACTTTCCAAACCGGTAAGCATGGAAACCATGTACGATATCAGCTTGCGGCAAGTTTTCCAGTCTGCTGTTTTCAGTCATATTAATAATTTCTGTCTCATTGCCGAGCTTTTCAAGTCCGTTGGAAATCCGTTGGACGGTAACGGTATTGCCTCTAGCCTGGTGAAAGTTCGGGCTTGCCAGAAGTACTTTCATGATTTCATCCTTTGCCATAATAATTCAATTATAAAGTCTCTCTATTAAAAGTCTGCATCAATTATTGCAGGAATATTTCCTTCTGTCCATTATTTGTTTCCCTCAGAAACCAAAAAGCTGCCACCAGTCATTTTGGAAGCAGCCTGTTACCATGTTTATAGATTTCCAAATTCCTCTACAAGCTCACGAAACTTTTTCAGTGAGTTTTCAATTGGATATGATGTTGTCAGATCGACTCCTGTTTTCTTTAATAAATCTAGCGGATAATCCGAGCTTCCGCTTTTTAAAAACTCGAGGTAGCTTTCAAGCGTTGCTTTATCGCCGTCAAGAAGTTTAGTTGCCAGATGAATGGCTGATGCAAATCCTGTTGCGTATTTGTATACATAGAATGGTCTATAGAAGTGAGGGATTCTTGACCAGCCAAATTTTACTTCTTCATCAAAAACGATTTCTTCCCCATTATATTCCCGGAACAAGCGCTCATAAATTTGATTGAATACATCTGCATTAAGAGGCTGTCCTTTTTCCGCCATTTCATGTGTTTTCATTTCAAACTCGGCAAACATGACTTGCGTGAAAAAAGTCCCCTTAAATTGATCAATAAAGTGGTTTAGGAGATGTTTCCGCACATCTTCGTCCTTTTCATTGTTTAATAAATAATTGATCAATAATACTTCGTTTACTGTTGAAGCCACTTCAGCCACAAAGATGCTATAGCGGGCGGTGATTTGCGGCTGATGCTGTGAGCTCAATTTGCTGTGTACGCCATGGCCGCATTCGTGTGCAAGCGTAAATAAGCTGTCAAGGTCATCACGATGATTCAGCAATATATAAGGGTGAACACCATAAATTCCTAAATTATAAGCGCCTGACCGTTTCCCAGGCGTTTCGCGGACATCAATGTAGCGTTTCGTTTTAAATTCCTTTAAGATACTGATATAATCCTCTCCTAATGGAGATAAGGCCCTGCACATAGTCTCATAGGCTTCTTCGTAAGTTATGGCCGGCTTTGCGCCTCTTACTAAAGGGACATTCAGATCATATTGGCGCAGCTCCTCAAGGCCAAGCTTTTCCTTGCGGATTTTAGTATATTGATGCATAGGCCCGATATTGTTCTTTGTTGTTTCAATTAAGTTTTCATATACTTCTTTTGGCACTTTGTCTCCGAATAATCCCTTTTCAAGTGCGGAAGGATAATTTCGGATTTTTGCCATCGTCACATTATTTTTGATAGCTGCCGACAAAGTAGATGCAATGGAGTTTTTTAGCTGTATATAAGGCTGGTAATAAGCCTTATATGCTTCCTTCCTCTTTGAGCGGTCTTCATCTTCCATGATTTTGGCATACATGCCGCGGGTCAGCTCAACTCTTTCTCCATCATCACCGGTTACTTCACCAAATTTAATATCTGCATTATTGATCATGCCAAAGGTGTGGCTTGGTGCTGATAGAGCCTCCCCCAGTTGTGATAGGATTTCTTCTTTATCTTTATTAAGGACATGCGGTTTGTAGCGGAAGGATTCAAGCAGGTCTTCCTCAAAGTATTTCAATCCTTCTTCTTCAGCAATATAGCCTTTTAACGCATCCTCTTCCAGGCTTAAGAGAAAAGGCATAAAAAAAGAAGTGGATGCACTGATTTTCACGCTTAGCTGCTTTGCTCTATCTACATAAGATTGTGATTCGGTCACCCTCGTATCTTCATCCGTTTTCAGCATGGCATAGGCATAAAGCTTATTAAATAAGTAGGAAAGCTTCTCTTTTTGCACAAGATACTTGTACAAAGATGCCCCATCTGTGATTTGTCCATCAAATTCCTTTAGCTTTTCAGCTATAGTTTCAATCTGCCGATAGTCTTCCTTCCATTTCTCCAAACTGGGATATATATCGTTTAGATCCCACTTTTCACTCTCCGGTACTTCATTTCTGTTTTTGTATGTAATCATCTTTTTAACTCCTTTACAGAAAAAGCTGTCATTCTATTATTAATTATATTCAAAAGTTATCTGCAAAAACCTTCATCTTTTTTGATTTTATCTAAAATGGCCTTTAAAATATGAATGAAAGGATGTGGACGGATTGGCTATTATTCTGCCTCATGTTGAAGATGCAAACACTTCATATTTTCCTCCGAAAGGTGAATACGAAACCTTTAAAGATGATGCCCATTATGAAGAGATGGTTCGGGGATGGGGATTATCGGCTGCAAGAGAAGTAAAGAAGGAATTCTGGTATAAAGAAAAAACCCATCAGCGTCTTGTTAAGATTAAAGGTTATCAAGCTTACGGAGATTCTGGCGACTTTCATACGATTGTAATTGAATTCCAGGACGGCAATCTAAGCTGCATACACCCAGCTTATTTAAAAGAAATGCAGTCTCCGAGCTATGGTAAAGCAATGATTGCTGATATGGGTGAACCAGCATCGGTTTCTTCCAAAAATAAAGAAAATAAACCAGCCGCTCTCCCTAAGGATGCTGAAGATACCAAAACAAAGAAAAAGCCTGCTGCCAAAAATGCAAAGAAAGAAAAGCAGCCGGCATTGGATCTTCCTGCAGAAAAGGTTCATTTTACTGCGAAAGTTAAGCAAATTGCTTTAAGCTGGAACCATTTTAATGAAGATAATGATGAAGTAGTGGTTCTTGAGGAGGTCGCCATTCAGCAGGAAGACCCTATTGAAGTAGGCCTTGCGTGGTGTTCCCACTCGAAAACGCTGAAGAAGTATGATTTGGAGCCAGGTGACAGTCTTGAATTTGATGGAAAAATCGTCAAAAAGAAACTGCCCAAAGGGAAAGACTGTGATGCACAATTTATTATAGAAGTGCCTGTTTCATATAAAATCAATAACCCATCGAAAATCAAAAAAAGCTAAAGAAGCTCATCAAGAGCTCTTTAGCTTTTTGGATGCTAGGATAGGATCCTTTTCTCCCCGTCAATTTCCTGGATAGGGCCTATATTTTGCGTGAATTCCAGGGTGCCAACGTATTTACCGTTTTCGTCCCTGACAGCAAAATACCGAATATAAATATACTTATCCTTAAATTTGATCCAAAAATCCTCGGAATCTTTACGGCCTGATTTAAAATCCTCCAGCAATTCTTCTACTACATGTACACTCCGTGGCGGATGGCAGTTTTGCACAGTACGCCCGATAACAGCTTTGGTCCTGGCGAAAATTCTTTCCTTTCCATGTGAGAAATAGCGGACTACATCTTCGTGATCAATAAAGGTGATATCGACAGGCAGGTGATTCATAAGAAGTTCCAATTGCCCTAATGATAAAATGCCTGTCTCCATTTTGATGTATCCTTCAGAAATCGCCTTATCGCCGATGGCCTTCCGCTCGGGCTTCCATTCTGCTTCAGGGCCTGTCAGGCAAAATCCAATTTCATCACTTTCATGTGCAATTTTTACCCATTCATCTTCAGTCAAGTTTTTTAACGCCATGGGGAAAAGTATATGTTCCTCCCTGTATATCATGGCACGAACTTCATTAAAGATAAACTGCACTTCATTAATTACCTGCTGCTTGTCTCCATCGTAATTTGCCAGCAGCCGTTTGGCTTCTTTAATGCCGTCCCTGATAAAGTCATCAATTCTCCACATATTGTTTGTTGGGCCGTATATTCCATACTTCTCCAAGTAAGGAAATAGCAAATTCTCCTTGCGGCTGTAATGCTTATCAAGGTCAAGCAATAGAGTGCAATCTTCCAGAAGTTTATATACATTCATCTCGTTATCATTATTAATAAATGCTTCCAGATGGACCTTCAAGTTTTCGCGCAGATGCTTATCAATTTCCCTGTTTTCCCGGATAAAGGTGTGTACGGGATGGCCTGGCTGTTCTTCTGGTTTGGCAAGTGCAGAATTGTCTCCGTTGATCTGAATCTGTTTGCTGTGTTTAATTTGGTGCTCACGGTTATTTATCATTTCGCTCAATGTCCATACCTCCTATAAACCAAACATGAAAGAATAAGGTTCGAAAATACTTCTTATTAGCAATGTAACATAGGAGAAAAGTTTGATATGTGATGAACATCATATGCTGGGAATATATTCGTTCACTGTTTTGCAGGTTCTATGTAGAGTATGGACATTAGCTGCTGTGATGGTATGTAAGCAAGATATTACCATCTCCTGCCTCCTTCCTTTTTTGATACACTTTTAAGGGATTGAAGGTCGGAGGTTAATTTTAATGAAGAAGAAAAAATACCAAGTCGTCATATTAATTGCCGTCATTTTTATAGGCGGTTTTGCTGCTGGCATTTTTTATGCAAAAAGCAATATTCAGCCCCATTCTATAAAACTCGCAAAGACAGCAGCGCAATCTGCGAAAAGCCCTGTTAAAAAGAATGCCCCTGAATTACCGGACCTGCCTTCAAAGGTGCTGATTGGATATGTACAGGACTATCGAGATCCGAATGATGTAGATTATTCAAATTTGACCCATGTTATCTTTTCGTTTGCCCACCCGGAAAAGGACGGCAGCCTATCTTTTAATGGCGATACTGCGATGGCTAATCTTCGCCAAATGGTCACTAATGCACATAAACATGAAATCAAAGCGATCCTGGCAGTAGGCGGCTGGTTCCATATTCATGGCGGAGAATCATATGAATATTTTAAGACAGCAATAGCAAATGCTTCTTCAAGGAACAAGCTGGTGAATGAACTTGCCGGTGTCGTCCAAAGGGAAAATCTTGATGGCATTGATATTGATTTTGAACATCCCCGTTCAGAGATGGATGCAAAATACCTTTCTGCTTTTATTCACGATCTAAGCAATGTACTGCAAGCAAATGAAAAAGAACTTTCTGTTGCTGTCCATGCAAAGATTCATAGTGTAACAGGTACTGAGACTGGATTTGTCATATACGAACCTTCCATGTTCAAGAATGTTGATTATGTTAATGTCATGGCTTATGATGGCCAGTGGGACGGCGGGTATAATGCCTCCAACCTGTCGCCATATTCTTTTGCAGAGAACATCGTAAACTATTGGGCAAATCTATTTGATTCACACAATATATCAAAGGATAAGCTCGTTCTTGGTGTCCCATTGTATGCACAGCCTGAAGACCCGGCAATAAAGCAGGTATCATATGAAGCGATTATTAACCGAAATCCGGAAAATGCCGGCAGGGACAAAATCAGCATGAACGGGACCACATACTACTATAATGGTGAAGCCACTATGAAAAAGAAAACGAATCTGGCTTTAAATAACGGATTTGGCGGCATGATGATCTGGGAAGTGGGCCTGGATGCTAAAGGTTCATATAGCCTTGCAGGAGCAATGGCTGGTGTTCTTAAAAACACAGAAATTGACCACATAAAGTATTATTCTATTAAAAATTCTGAGTAAAGGCAGACGTACAATAAAAAGGAGCCCAGGGAAACCCCTTGCTCCTTTTGTCTATTATCTGCTCTCAATTACCTTGATCAATTCACGCAAATAGTCCGGCAAGTCTACCTATGTAAGCAAAAACTCCTTTATTTCTTCGCGCCTATCCTCATAAACCTTTTTTCCAAGCATAGTCAGTTCATCAACAAATGTAGTGTCATCAAAGGGCATTTCTTCTCCCAGCTCTTCATTTAGGCGCAAATAATTTCCTTCCAATAGATGCTGGCAATGATATGTAACAGATTCTGACGATAAATGGAGGGCAAGGTCCAACAGCTTCGGAGTAACTTTCATGGATGGCAGCTTGAAAGGCAGCCAATGCTTTACTCCCCAGTATTTATCTTGATCGATGGTAAAATCAATTTTTTGAAGCCCGGTACCAAGGGAAAGGATTTTGATATTTTGCAGCTCTTCATTAAAATGATGCATGGCTTCTGTGATGCACACAAGCGATGGATTATTAGCCCAAAGCCCGCCATCAATGGATAAGTAGCTGTTGCTGATATTGTTGGGAGGAAAATAAACAGGTGCTGAACAGGAAGAAAGAACGGCATCCCACAGCTTCATGGAGAGGCTATCATTTCCAGGGTGGCCATAATTGGAACGATGTACAAATGGTTTGCCATGAGTAACGTCTACAGCGGGAATTAATAGCGGCTTTTTTATTTCGGACAGTTCTGTCTCCCCAAATGCTTTCCGAAAAAAGCGCCGCAAATATTTATCACTGTATACGCTTTTAAAGAGACCGACCTTTGCCTGCTTTACAAAGATTTTTTTTCCATAAGCTTTATAGCCGCTTAAAACTTCGTTCATTTGCTTTCCCATGATTAATGAAGATGCTATGATCGATCCTGTACTGGTTCCTGCGATCATATCAAAAAAGCCCCCAGCAGGCTGTTTATATTCATCCTCAAGGGCTTTTAAAATACTTACTGCAAAAACCCCCCTTATACCCCCGCCATCAATGCATAATATTTTCATACTTTCACCTATTTTTCCATCCGTTTTGTACATAAAAAAGAGAAGGAACCCCCCTTCTCTTCTATTCTTGATCCATCATTTCATCGAAAACGGCAGAGACCTTATTAAACTCTTCATCACTCTCAATAGGAGTAAAATCACCATCTTCATCAAGCTTTAAGAAGAAAACATCAATATCTTCTTCGGTGTCCTCTTCCAAATCTTCGACAAAACTGACAGCTGCATAGCTGCTGCCATCTACTTCTGCAGATGCAAGTACTTCCACTTCCATGTCCTGCCCGTTTTCATCACTAATCGTAAAAATTTCGCCGACTTCAATCTTATCCATTTTTAATCTCCTCTCCAAATAGGGGTCTGTACTTTGTATTCCCAATTTCGAAGGATTTCATGCCTGAAAAATAAAAGGATCGGCCTTTTGCCGATCCTTTTATTTTTATTTATTTTACAGCAGCAGCTTCTTTTTTACCCACTTTTACACTCCAGCCAAATGGATCCGGTTCAGTTCCCTTTTGGATCCCTGTTAATGTATCGTAAATTTTCTTTGATAATGAACCTGTGGCCCCTTTATTGACTACAATCTTTCTATCGTTCCAGAAAAACTCGCCAATTGGAGAGATTACAGCGGCAGTACCTGTACCGAAGGCTTCCTCCAAAAGGCCTTCAGCATGTGCCTGATAGATCTCCTCAATAGATATTCTTCGCTCAGATACCGGGATATTCCAATGCTTCAGCAGCTCAAGTACAGAATTGCGGGTAATCCCTTCTAGAATGCTTCCGTTCAATTCAGGTGTCACAACTTCCCCGTTGATTTTAAAGAAGATGTTCATGCTTCCTACTTCTTCAATATACTTATTTTCTTTTCCGTCAAGCCATAGAACTTGGGAGTATCCAGATAAGCTCGCCAGCTCTTGTGCTTTTAAACTGGCTGCATAGTTTCCGCCAGTCTTGGCTGTTCCTGTTCCCCCTCTAACCGCACGGACATATTCACTTTGGACGGCGATTTTTACAGGGTTAATGCCTTCTTTATAGTAGGCGCCAACAGGAGATAGGATAATGATAAATTTATATCTTTTTGATGGTGCAACGCCCAAATATGGTTCAGTTGAAATTACAAACGGGCGAATATATAGTGAGGTTCCCTCTACATTTGGAATCCAATCACGGTCAACTGCAATCAGCTCTTTTAATGCATAAAGGGCAAGCTCCTCATCAATTTCCGGAATGCATAATCTCGAATTTGATTTATTAAGCCTCTCCATGTTCTTTTCGGGTCTGAATAATAATACTTCGTTATCTTTTGTAAGATAAGCCTTTAAACCCTCGAATACGCTTTGGCCATAATGGAAAATCATTGCTGCCGGATCAAGTGATAGCGGCTGATAAGGAATGATTCTTGGATCATGCCAGCCCTCTCCGGCTGTATAATCCATAACAAACATATGGTCTGTAAAGTTTTTGCCGAACTCTAAGCTGTCAAATTGAGGTTTTTGTTTTTTCTCTGGTGTGCGATTGATTTCAATTTTAAATTCTGTCATTTTCATTACTCCCCGTCTGTAGATGATTTAAAAACCTAATACCTGCTGTTCCTGCTGCTCTTTAAGAGGGTAAATAAAAACGCCCAGTCATCCTCCGAGCATGGACGAAAGGGCTTGCTTCCCGGCAACAACCAATATGGATGTTAAACAGTTTCAAAATCCAGCAATGGCTTTTTGCTAGTCATAGGACTTTAATGCTGTTTTCTCTTAGGAATGAAAAGGTTTGCCTTTCGCTCTTTTCTACTTCAAGGCAGTAGCGCAGTTATCCGTTAAAGTTTTTTATAAGTTTTTCTAATATTATGATACCCTCATGATTAAATGTCAATAAGAATTGACAATAAATTTAGAATTAACCGGAAAACGTGAAAATTCAGTTCGGAATTTAATTGAATTTACACAGTGAAAAAGCGGTGGATTAAATTTATAATAAATATATAAAGACATAAGGAGAATTATGATGAATCAAAAAGAGTTAGAAGAAAAGATTATCGAAAACTATCGGGGCGAAGAAAAAATGATGATTCTTGTTTTTGCCCAGTGGTGCATAAATCATGATTTAGATCCCGAAGAAGTCTATTTAAAAGCCTATCCAGGCCAGGCAAAGAACCAGGCTTTGCAAGAAGCAATAGCCCTGACAGTCCCTAAAGAAGAAGCGGGCGATGTGCCTGACCAGACTCTGCTGGGGGTCCTTTCTATGTTCGGAAATGACGATCTTTCTTTTGCTGTGATGGAAGAACTGAAGAAAATGAAAAAGGACGGCAAAGCCTAGTTTTGGCTGCCGTCCTTTTTCATTTTCTTTTCTTATTTAAACCAGCCCTTCTCCTTGGACTGGGTAATGGCTTCAATCCTGTTTGTCACTTCAAGCTTATCGAGAATAGCAGATATATAGTTTCGGACAGTTCCTGTTTTGATGCTGAGCTTGTCGGCGATTTCCTTAGTGTTTTTGCCATCAGCTATGAGCTCCAGCACCTCTTTTTCACGGTCTGTCAAAGGGTTTTCTTCCCCATATACATCATCCATTAATTCAGGTGCATAGATGCGCCTTCCACCCATAACACTCCTAATGGAACTTGCCAGCTCATCACTTGGGCTATCCTTTAATAAATAGCCTCTAACACCAGCCTTCAGAGCCCGCTGAAAATAACCGGACCTTGCAAAGGTGGTTAGTATGATAACTTTGCAGCCCAAGCCTTTCAATTCCTCTGCAGCTTCCAGTCCGCTTTTTTCCGGCATCTCGATATCCATAATGCATATATCGGGCTGAAGGCTTTTGACAAGGGAAATGGCCTCTTTCCCATTAGATGCCTTTCCAACAACCTCCATATCATCTTCAAGGTTTAACAGGGATCCCAATGCCCCAAGCATCATTCGCTGATCTTCAGCTATGACAATCCGTATCATGGCCGCTCCTCCTTATCCGTTTGCTTAACGACTGTTGGCACTTTCATTATAATCGTTGTCCCATTATTTGAGGTAATTTCAAGGCTTCCGTTCACAAAATCGAGGCGTTCACTTAAACCGAGCAAACCTGAGCCCTTTCCAATGTCTTCTGCAGGGTCCATGCCGATGCCATTGTCCTGAACAGTAATTCTTACTTCGTTCCAGGTTTGTTCTATGCTGATGTGGCATTCTGTGGCTTTGCTATGCTTCACCACATTCGTCACTGCTTCTTTCATGCACATGCTTAAAATATTTTCAAGAAAGAGAGAAACATTGGTTAATTTTACATCTTCTTCACCAATGAACTCGATTGAAGCTGCCTTCAAAATTTGCTTAACAAGAATAATTTCATCTTTAAGCCTGATGCCCCTCATCTGCGACACCATTTTTCTTACCTCGTTTAAAGCGGTTCTTGCTGTCTGCTGAACGTCTATAAGCTCCTCCTTTGCCTGGTTAGGATCCTTGCCTATCAGCTTCCTTGCAAGGTCGCTTTTTAAGCCGATAAGAGATAGCTTCTGGCCAAGCGTATCATGGAGATCGCGGGCAATCCGCTGCCTCTCCTCCTGCTTTACAAGGTCTGCAATCCTTTTATTGGCATCTTCCAGCTGTTCCTCAAGCTGTTCCTGCTTTTTCCTATTGTGTATGTTAAAAGGCAGCAAAATAACACTAATCCAGATAATAATAATGAAGGGTATTTGCTCCAAAAATAAAGGAACCTGGGTGACAAAGTTATAATTGATTGAAATCGTAGTAGCGACCAAATGGATAACATAAAGGGTCAAAAAAGCAATTCTGTTTTTTATATGTCCATTATAATAGGCGATATAGAACGCGAAATAAACAAATTGAAAAAGAATGGCCATGGTAATGGAAATGCTGATTAAAATGCCAGTCCAAAGATAGACTGGCCATTGCCGAGAAATGAATGCAAAACGCAGGGAAACAAAAAATAGGATCGTCAGTGCAATTCCCACAGCAATTTCGATTTTAGACGTGGATCTGAATATGAAATAAAATGGCAAAATGCTAAAGACACTCCAAATATAAGGAGAGATTCCTGAGCTTTTTAAGGTGGTATAGTACTTTTTAAACATCTATGAAAACCTCATTTATTTTTTGTAATAAAAACAGCTCCTTTGCCATCATACCACAAAGGAGCTGTTCTTTAATAAGGATATTGGAGTTTTATGCCAAGGATGTCGTCAAGGCTTTACAGAGGCAGCTTTGGCTGCACTGCTTTGCTTTTTGCTGAGGCCAGCTTTTTTAGCAGCCTTGTAGCCCGTAAAATTCTGCAGTTCTTCATCCCATAAACGGAAGCGCAGTGACTGTAAGCTTGTTGAAAGTGTAATTGTAGGCACATTTTGAAGCTCAGCCGTATTATAATGTGCATCTTCCAGGTTATAGTTAGGTACACGCGGGCTTAAATGGTGAATATGGTGAAACCCGATGTTTCCTGTGAGCCATTGCAGCACTTTTGGAAGTTTATAGAACGAGCTGCCTTCCACGGCCGCTTTCACATATTCCCACTTATCATCTTCTTCAAAATAAGAATCCTCAAATGTATGCTGTACATAAAACAGCCAAATTCCAGCTGCTCCTGAAATTAAAAAGATTGGGCCCTGGACCATCAGAAAAGCTTCCCAGCCAATTGCCAAGCACATGAGCGCATATAAACCAGCAATTGTTGCGTTTGTCAGATACGTATTCATACGCTCATTTTTTCTAGCGCCTTTCCGGTTGAAACGGTTCTTTAGAAGAAAAACATAAATCGGACCTAATCCAAACATTATGAGTGGATTGCGGTAAATACGGTATGCTGCACGGGCAGCAAATGAAGCTTCCTGATATTCCTTAACAGTCAAAGTCCAAATATCTCCTGTCCCGCGCTTGTCCAAATTTCCGCTTGTTGCATGGTGTACGTTGTGGTCATGCTGCCATTGGTGATAAGGAAAGATGGTGATAATCCCTGTAATCGTACCGACAATTTTATTTGCTGTACGGTTTTTGAAAAAGGAGTGGTGGCAGCAATCATGGAAAATGATAAAAATTCTGACCAGAAACCCTGCTGCAATGACGGATATGCCAAGTGTCAGCATGTAAGAAATGCTCAAGCTTTTATAAGCAAGAAACCACAGCATTAAAAAAGGTCCGAGAGTATTGATTAATTGTGTGATGCTTCGTTTTAAATCTGATTTTTCATAAGGTGCCATCTGTTTTTTTAAGTTGAGTTGTTTTTGTTTAGAAGTCATTTTTTAATTCCCTTCATCATGACGTTAACTTAATGATAAAGGGTTTTCAGAAGGCTTTGTAGACATAGGTGTCATGTTCAGACCATGATAAATGTCATGGTTGGCCACTAAAATTAGGATCAGGTACTATAAACAGGATATTAACCCAGGGATTTCCTCTCTTATTTTAATTTGTTGTTTTTGCATATAAGTTCTGTCCGCTGATTTCAGCACGGGGCACTCAAGCTTTCCCTGGGGAGGGATGTGAGCAACCTCGGCTTTGCCCGCGGGATCTCCCTCTTCTGAGAAGGACATTGGAAAAGCATCCCTGACAGATTACCTCGTCGTAAGAAATTGCATTTTCGAGGAATCAGGTGCCCTCCGCTTCAATCAACTCAGCTGGTTAATCTTAATTAGCCCTGAAAAGCAACAAGCTTTACGAAAACAGTGTAAAAAAAATTGTATTATTTAGCAGCAGTTTATTGCCGTATACATGGCTTCAAATCACTTAGGACATAATGAAATTGAGATTGAATAAGGCTTTGTTTATTTGCCTGTTGGTTTCCTCTTCAGTCTATCGATTACCGCGGGAGGTCCGATCTCCCCTATGTGAACGTGTTAACGGCCTTACTTTTGACAGGAAACCTTACGCAGGACACTGAATCAGCTGCTCGAATAAACACAGCACAAAGGAAATGCCAAGGCCGCTTCAAGGGGATCCGCGCTTTTCCATTCCAATCAACAGGATGCCAAAATGAACAGAGCCTTCATATAGTCAATTGAAAAAGGAGTGTGATTTATGCAAAACCAAAATAGCAAAACAGGTGCCGATTCAACAATGCAATCTTCTGTTGAGCAGATTTGGCAAAAGACTTGCGGCAGCTGGGAAAACTTCAATGAATCAACAGTACAGGAATTTTTAAACCAATGTGAGGAAAAAGGAATTGATTCCCAATTTGCGATGAGTTGGGCTGAACAAAATAAAGATCAGGTTCCAAATTGGCAGACAGTTTCCAGAATATCACTAAATTGGATGAATCAGCATACCTCTACTGGCTCTCCAATCGTAAACGATAATGTTAAGTAAGCAGTCAGAAAAAAGTAAGATCCCCTTGGCGAATATGAACCAAGGGGATCTCTTTTAATGCGGAATATTATTGTTTGGCATTTGCATTTGCATTTGTCCTTGGGCAGGAGCATACGCATTTAACATTTGCTGCATATCCTGCTGTGTAAACTGAGGCACTTGATAATAATGATTTTTATTTTGGTATATGGAGAGTTCATAGGCCATTTCGATGCAATTTGGCACTGAATCGGCCAGGACTCTGCGAACAACTGGGTTCGTGGTCTCAAGGGCAGCCATCGTTTTCATCGAAGCAGCTGACTTTAAAGCCCCCATCAGGCAGCCGGAAACTGTTTCTTCATTCATTTCAGCTGCAGATTGAATTGGCTTTTTTGGCTGAGAAGGCTTTAACCCGTAAATAAAATCATTATCCTGGTTCATTTTATAGCTTTGTGTTGGTTTAGAAGGATCTTTCCCTGTCTGGAAGCATTCCAGCGTAATATTGTACTCCTCCTGCATGAATTGGTATTGGCGGTCCATTATATTTAGCAGTTCCTGATCCTGTACATGCTGCCGCAATAAAGTGTACGTGTTCAAATTGCCGATTGTCCCTGATAATACCTCATGAACATCAAGCACTTCATGGGCACCATGATTTAGCTGCTGCGGAATGTTTCCTGTATGCATATTTTGATGCATTTGGTTAGGTTGGTTTTCCATACTAAATTCCTCCTTTTTTTTATTAACAATTTTTATCATGCAGATTTTTAAAAAGAAATATCCATGATTTAAAAAAATAAATAAAAAAAGCAGTTCATATTTGAACCGCTAAGTCATTCAATAATCAACTCTTAAATTTTGTCCTTTTAACTCTCAGCCACTTCATCAATTGTTTCTATTAGAAGGAACAGATACCTGTAAATTAAACTGTATGCGTCACTGATGGTCATACCTTCTTGAAATCCCTCTAAATGATCCAAAGCGAAATTGAGTTCCCATAACCCATCTTGCTGATTAAACATTAGATCATATGTAGCTGAATCTCCTTGTAATGTTTTATCTAAATAGGACCTAATAGCTGCTTCTTTCTTTTTAGGAAGCTTAAGTCCAAGCATAACATCATAGGTACGGAAGAGGTCATCGAATTCAAATGAGATGGCGTCTGCGCCAATAATATCGAACCATTCAGATTCAAGGTATATAAATTCCTTCATGTTTTGTACAAAGTAATCAATTGGCTGATTTAAAAAGTCAGCCGTTTCCCTGCTGAGAACTTCTTCGGTTTCCTTGTCCCCTCTCTCGATATAAGCATCTGCAAAGCGGGCAGGAGGATTCTTAATTTCTAAGGCATCAGCATTTGACAATAGCTGGTGCTTTTGGGCATATTCTTTTTCTTCCTTAAATATATCCTTGCTCTTTTCTTTCAGGTGTTTTTCAATCCGTTCTCTCAACACGGTCTTTTCCTCCTTTAAGCATTTTTTACCTTCCGCGCCTTTTTGAATTGCCTTTTAAAGAATTAGGTGCAGAAATTTTCTTTTTTCCTTGTGATTTCCTCCGTCCTGAACGAGGTGCATTAATTGTTTCTGTTTTATTGCTTACTCCTCTTCTGGTCTTTTTATCGGTTCGTTTGCCGCCTTTGCCTTTTTGGGCTGCATCTTCTTTGCTTTCATTTTTCTTTCTTCTGGACGAAGGCTGGCGATTTTGTGATTGGCTGCTTTTTTCTGATGCACTGGCAGGCTTTTTATCTTCTTTGATATTGCCAAGGTTTTGCTTTGGAATTTTGATGTTAAGCCCTTTTTCGATTGCATCAAGAAGAGGCTTGTCTGCGGATGAATAAAAGGTAATTGCTATACCTTTTGTCCCTGCCCGCCCTGTTCTTCCAATGCGGTGCACATAGCTTTCAGGGTCCAGGGGAATATCGTAATTGAATACATGTGTTACCCCCTCAACATCAAGCCCTCTCGCAGCTACATCTGTAGCAACTAATAGCTGTATTTCAGCGTCTCTGAACCGTTTCATCACTTGTTCACGCTTTGCCTGTGATAGATCCCCGTGCAGCTGATCACATTGAAATCCTTTGGATTTAAGCACCTCGTATAGTTTGGTTACCCTTCTTTTTGTCCGGCAAAAAATGACCGCTAAATAAGGTCTATGAGTTTGTATCATTTGTGTTAGGGCAGCCTGCTTGGCCCGATCAATGGTATGTATTGCAATTTGCTTGACTGACTGGGCAGGTCCCTGCGTTTTTTCAATTTGTATATACTGCGGCTCTTTCATGTGTGTGTTTGCCAGTGTTCGAATCTCTCCCGGAATGGTTGCAGAGAATAACAGAGTCTGCCTTTGGGCAGGTGTTTCTTTAATAATTTTCTCTACTTCATCGAGAAAGCCTATGTGAAGCATTTGGTCTGCTTCATCCAATACCAAATAATCCACTTGAGATAAATCAATTGTTTCTCTTTTTATATGGTCAAGAAGCCGGCCTGGAGTTCCCACTACAATTTGGACATTTCTCTTTAGCTTTTTGAGCTGCTTGTCCACATCCTGCCCTCCATATACTGCTAAAACATCTATATGATCATCTTCTGAAGCAAGTTTTAAAACTTCGTCAGTAATCTGTATAGCCAATTCCCTCGTAGGAGTTACAATTAGAGCCTGGATATGAGGCGCAGCCGGGTCAATCTTCTCCAGAATCGGAAGGATAAAAGCAAACGTTTTGCCTGTTCCTGTCTGGGCTTGTGCAATGATATCCCTTCCCCCCATCACAGCGGGGATTGCCTGCTCCTGAATGGGTGTTGGCCTGCCTATGCCGTGGCTAAGCAATGCATCAGTGTACTTTTTTGAAATACCTAGTGTTAAAAATTCCTGCAAATAAAACCCTACTTTCTTTTCCCAAATCAGATATTGCTGTAATCTTCTTCATGTAAATAGTATGCCCTTATTAATTTTGTGTGTTTGGCCGTAAAATAGCAAGCATTCTTTAAAGTTAATGAAAAATTTGTCTGCACCTCTTGGCTCAATGAATTGAAAAAACCCAACACAGCTGAAAATAGTCTGCATCGGGTTTTACGAATTTCATATTCATTCCCAATCTTTAGTTGGTTCCTTCTCTTCCGCCATTTCCATTCCGTATGCCAGTCGCGGGTTCATGCCGGACTCGCTCCGCCTATTGTCCTGGGCGATTTCCATCCTGTTTAGCATATAGGTATGAACAAATACTTCGGCAAGTGTGATAATCCCTGCTGCAATGAAACTTCCCCATGCAATCTGCAAATAACTATTTAGAAGCACACTTCCAAAAACCCATACAGACGCATAAACTAGGAAAAAGTCAGAAATGAGGGCATTCCGGTTTCCCAGCCGCGGAAGAATGATCCGATCGCCCAGCAAATAAGACATAATTGTTACTAGAAGGCTAAATGAAACGATATCGGCGAAAGCTGCATCAAAAAATAGATCAAGTGCAATGGCAAATGCAATCAGGCTTGCTGCAAATTTAAGTATGAAAATTATCGTTTTGTTCATATAATTCACTCCTTTATTCTGTAGTTTTCACAACCTTCGAATTCCCATTCATCCATCATTTTTTCATGGCTTAAAACCATTTTCTCAAAAAAATAAACAACTTGTTCGAAAGCTCTCAATATAATGATAATAAAATGTAAGTTCTTAAGTTAAAGGTTGTGGAAGAACAGTATTTCCAAAACAAAATACTTAATGTGGTGATAATAGGTGAGTGCTGAATATAAATTTCAAAATCTCCAAGAGCGAAACTTAACGTTTGAACAGGTTTTCAACCGTATCTTACTTTTTATGAAGCGTAATCCCGATGGGAATTTCCGCCTGATGATTGGGACAGATTCCCAGGTTCATTGCAATCGGACTGTGTTCATTACCGGAATTGTCATTCAAAATGAGCGGAAAGGCGCTTGGGCATGTATTAGAAAAACAATTATCCCGAGGAAAATGAAGCATCTTCATGAGAGAATCTCATATGAAACCTCGCTGACAGAAGAAGTGGTGTCCTTATTTACAGATGACCGCAAAGATAAAATGTTTGAAATCGTTCTGCCATTTCTTTATAAAGGCGGCTCCTTTTCAATGGAGGGGCATATGGATATCGGATCCGGAAAAAGGAATAAGACGAGGGAGTTTGTAACAGAAATGGTGTCCAGGATAGAATCCATTGGCTTGGAGCCCAAAATAAAGCCGGAAGCGTTTGTCGCCTCCAGCTATGCCAATCGATATACTAAATAAGGGGATAAAAAAAGAACTCAAAATGAGTTCTTTTCCTTGCAGGAAAAACTATACACCCGCATGCTGCTTATATTCCTGTTCCACCTTAGCTGCGACCGCCTCAGTAAGCTCAGCAGTAAGTTCTGGCAGAGATGTATTAAGCAATGAATTTGCTACTTTAGCCATCATTCCTTCGGCTTTTATATCCAGGGAGCCTGTCATCATATTTTTATTATCTTTGCCCTGGCTGGCCAGAAAATATCCATGCCCAGTAAACTTCTCATTAAGCCCTGTTAAATTAAATGTCACTTTATTCGGCTCCTGCCAGCTCGTGATATCCACCTTCAATTCAATCTTTTTCTTCAAAATTCCCATATCGCTTTTAAAGCTCCATGTTGATTCTTTTTCACTAAGTACCCTATGTGAAATATAGCCGGGAACTAATGGCGCCCAGTTTCCAATATCACTGACAAAATTCCATATAGCACGAATTGGTACATTTACTTCTGACTGATGTGCAGAATTTGGCATTTTTTTCGCCCCTTTTGAAGATTTCATAGATGGTTTCCATGAATATGTATTCAAAAAAATGGGGTGAGATTCGTACATTTAGCATTTATTTTAGAAATTCTTTAGCTATCAGTTCATAAGATTTCCTTCGGTCTTCATAACTGTGCACAATTGTAACAATCATTATTTCATCCGCTTGGTATTTTTCCTTTATTTTTCTTAGCTCATTGGCAACGTCCTTTGGATTGCCGAGAATGAGGTTAGGCTTTTTTATAAAAGGGTCTTGATGTATATTTTGAAAATGTTTTTTTGAGTCTTCAATGGAAGGGATTCCTTGAATTCCCTCACCTTTTTCTTCCATAATCCTCCAAAGCAGGCTGCTGAGAGCCAGGTCTTTCGCTTGTTCAGTGGTTTCTGCGCATATAGCTGAAACTGTTAATAGTACTTTGGGTTTATCGAGTTTTCCTCTACCCTTGAATTCCTTCCTATACTGCCTTATGATTTCCGCTCCATCTTTATCACTCATGAATTGGCCAAATGCATAAGCTGTGCCATTCTCAGCTGCCATTAAGGCACTTTTCCTGCTGGTTCCCAATATCCAAGGTTCAGGGCCAATTTCGGGTACCGGTGAGGCGGTTATTTTGGAATACATATGACTTTCAGAAAAGTCCCCATTTAAAAAGTGAAGCAGCTCCCCCGCCTTTTTGGGCATTTCCCGAACTCCTTCCAAAAAATTTTCGGAAAGGGCCATGGCAGCTTCTGCTGATCCGCCTGGTGCCCGGCCAATTCCAAGGTCAATTCGACCGGGAAATAATGTAGCCAGCAGATTGAATTGCTCCGCAACCTTATATGGCTGATAATACGGGAGCAATATGGCACCCGCTCCGATCCGGATTTTATTTGTTTTTGCACCGATATAACTTAGCATAATTTCAGGTGAGGAGCATGCCAAACCTGGTAAATCATGATGTTCTGCAATCCAATACCTTGTATAACCCATTTTTTCTGCTGATTGTGCAAGTTGTACAGAAGCTTCCAATGCTTCCTGTGATGAAGATCCTGCTGAAATGGGGGCCTGATCTAAAATACTTAATTTCAAGTTTTGTCCTTCTTTCAATTAATATTTTCCGGTGCCAAGCGGGAAGCCATGAGAATAAGAAACGTTATCAAAAAGCATTACAGGTATCTCACCTTTATATACAATCGCTGTGCTGCTGTATTTTAATCCTCTTTCTGCTCCCGCTCTTGCATCCTCTAAAGTGTCGAACCGGCCAATATGGAGAACTTCTGCACTTTGATTATAAAGTTTAACAATAAACATCTTTATTCCCTCCAATTAAACTGCCATTCGGATAAATAACGGAAAATGAGCGAAACTTATACTATTGCCGTTTTGATTTTTTTGTACTTTCAAAAAGTATAGCAAACAAGAAACCCTTTTTCATTCTATTGATACTTTGCAAGTCCAAGAGAGCTAAAAGGAGTGGTAAATATGAAGGCGGTAACTTATCAGGGGCCGAATCGTGTAGCTGTAACGAATGTAGATGACCCTAAGCTTGAAAAGAAAGATGATATTATCGTAAGGATTACATCTACAGCTATTTGCGGTTCCGATTTACACTTGTACCAGGGGAATATGCCCCTTCCGGAAGGTTATATTATTGGCCATGAACCGATGGGAATTGTAGAAGAGGCCGGACCTGAAGTGACAAAAGTTAAAAAAGGCGACAGAGTTGTAATTCCTTTCAATGTTTCTTGCGGCCAATGCGTCTATTGCAGGCAGGATCAAACCAGCCAATGTGACAACTCCAATCCTCATTATGATTCTGGAGGATATTTCGGTTACACCGAAAAGTTTGGGAATTACCCTGGCGGGCAGGCAGAATATTTAAAAGTACCTTTTGGAAATTATACGCCCTTTCTGGTTCCGGAATCATGCGAACTTGAAGATGAATCCCTTTTATTTTTATCCACGTTCTCCCTACTGCTTATTGGAGTGTCGTAAATGCAGGGGTAAAAAAGGGTGACACAGTTATTGTTCTGGGCTGTGGGCCTGTTGGACTAATGGCACAAAAATTTGCCTGGATGGAAGGAGCCGAGCGGGTTATTGCAGTTGATTACATCGATTACCGGATGAATCATGCCAAGGTAGCGAATAAGGTGGAAGTATATGAGTTCACTAAGTATCCGGATATGGGGGAGCATTTAAAGGAAATAACTCATGGCGGTGCTGATGTCGTAATTGATTGTGTAGGCATGGACGGCAAAAAGTCTCCCCTTGAATTTATTGAACAAAAATTAAAGCTTCAAGGAGGGACACTCGGGCCAATTCAAATAGCCACAAAGGCTGTCAAAAAAACAGGAACTGTACAAATTACGGGTGTTTATGGAGCAAACTATAATATGTTTCCGCTCGGGGCTTTTTTTACAAGAAATATTACACTGAAAATGGGACAGGCACCAGTCATCCCCTTTATGCCGATGCTATATAAGAAAATTGTCAATAAAGAATTTGATCCGAAGGACATTATAACACATAAGATCAACTTAGAAGATGCAAGTCATGGTTATAAAATCTTTAATGACCATGAAGATGAGTGCATTAAGGTGGTTTTAAAGCCTTAGCAATAAAAGCCTGCTGGGAATGAACAGCAGGCTTTTTAATTGCTTTTGTCCCATCTCTCAACTAATACTTACATGTCAGCCAAATAACATCCTGATCCCATCAAATCATACAGGTTAATTATCTTCTATAATAATTGTGTCTTCTCCTGGAGCGGAAAGAATGGCATTCATCACAGATTTGAAACTCGTGTTCCCATGACAGCTTTTTCCCGCATCTTCTGCATTTTCTTGAAAGCTCCTTAATGTCTGTTTTTAGTTTTTCATGAACATGGTCGCTAATTTCTTCCCTTACCCGCTCCCAATATAATGCTTCGGTTCGTTGGTCAAGCCGGTAAAGGAAAAGCAGATGAAGGCCGATAGATTTGTATGTGAGCTCCAATTCCTCCAAGTTTCTGTTTTTAATTCGCGGTTCTGGCAGTTCGTCTCCATCAATAATGGCATACATGGTCTCTTCCCATTGTCGGACAAGGTCATGCTCTTTTTTTGAAAACGGCAGATGGAGAAAACCATAAAGGTCCATTATGCCAAGCTTAGCTTCGATTTCAGTCCCGCGTATCCGTTCATATAAATCTCTCTCTTCTGTTAAAGCTGCTTTTTTTGTGCCTTTCGGGCTTTCAAACTTGTCCCAGAGTTCAAAAAAAGTGCCAAGATCTCGATAATATCTTTGAAACCTTTCAAATACGGTGTTCGTTGGGGCAATGGCAAAGCTATGGACAGGCTCATCTTCCATTTCAAGTAAAGCCTTCATTCTTTTAATATCCTTCGTAAATGCTACCTTTCCGATATTGTATAGCCCTTTTCTTCCTGCTCTTCCGGCAATTTGCTTAACCTCTTGTGAAGTAAGCAGTCGTCTCTTTGTCCCGTCAAATTTTTCATTTTCCAATAAGACAATCCTGCGGATTGGCAGATTAAGCCCCATTCCAATGGCATCAGTGGAAACGATGACGGAAGTTTCCCCATTAATAAAACGCTGTACCTGCTTTTTTCTTGTCTCCGGCGGCATGGATCCATATATCATACTAACAGAGTGGCCTTCCTGCTGAAGTCTCGATGCTGTTTCAAGCACTCTTTTTCTGGAAAAACAGATTAGTGCATCCCCTTTTTTTACATGTGTAAACTTAAATTCTTTTGCTTCTACTTCCAGTGGAATATCGCGGCTATACTCATTTAAATCAATATCTGCATCACCAAGAAGCTGAAGCATCATGCTTTTTGCGCTGCGGCTGCCAATAATATGCACTTCATTGGCATTAGCTTTGGTTATGGCTTTATACCATGAAAAACCGCGGTCTTTATCTGTGATCATCTGGGCCTCATCAATAACAATGACATCAAAATAATCTTTTTCATGAAACATTTCCACAGTACAGGAGAGGTGGGCTGATCCTGTAACAATCTTCTCTTCCTCTCCCGTTTTTAAAGAACAAAGAACTCCGTCGCGGTTTAATTTATCATACACTTCCAGGGCAAGCAGCCTTAGCGGGGCCAAATACATGCCGCTCCTCGCGGATTTCATACCTTCAAGGGCATGATGGGTTTTGCCTGTATTCGTTTCCCCTATGTGGAGTACATACCGCTTTGCCCTTTCCAGCGATGGACTGTATTCCTGTCCAAAAATATATTCAAGCATACGGGCTTCTTCTTCTCTTTTTCGCTGCAGTTCTGCAAGTTCTTCTGCTTTTTTTCGCTCCCTCTCTGCCAGATCCTTCTCTAACAACTCTTTATGTACAGAAGGATCAAATGGAATATTTACAAGTTTAAGCAAGTCTTCAACATATTCTTCCTGAATGCTTTCAAAGAAGTTATCATTAATTTCCTGAAGGGTATGGGCAATCAGTTTCTTAACGGATTTGCCTGTTAGCGGCTTTTGATAGGCTTCTTCATATTCATCAAACAAGTGCTGAGGAAGGTTTTGCAGGACAAGTGCTTGCAGAGTATCAGAAAGATATCCAGAGATATAGTTTCTATACACATAGTAAAAAGTCTCGTATTCAAAATAGCCTTTGCCCCAGTAGAGTGTTTTATGAATATTTCCTGTTAATTCCTCAAAAAAATCTGCCATCGTTTCATAGTCGCTGGGATTAAACCCCCCTGCTTCCTCCAGTTTTTCTTCCAGCGCAAATGTATCGACCTTATCATACTTTGTCTTGCTTTTTAAATCGGAATTCAGCTGTTTCGATGTCATATGTCTTATATAGAGATAAAGGATGCTATAATCATCCTCAATGATTTTATCGACCTGTTCCTCAATTGATTCCCGGATGAGGTACTTTTTCCGCTGCAGTCTTTCCTCTTCAGCTTTTTGAAGATAATGAGCCCTGGCTTCCTTATAACGTTCTGCCCATTTCTCGTTATTGCCTTCGAACATATCATTAAGCCACTCTGAGGTTTTAAAGGGCTGATAATCCCTCATTTCAGTTCTGAATAAGTGATTAATTAATTTCCTGTCAACATTTTCTGTTTCATAGCCTTTTTCGTTTAGAAATTTCTTTTTTTCGTGCTTGGATATTTTTGTCGTGATTTTATTCAGCCAGACATTTACCCAGATTTGATCGATATAATGAAATCTTTCAGAAAGATATTCCTGAAAAGTCGGCATTGCTTCTTTGGCGCCCAAGTATCGGTCAACATCTTCAAGGATTTTTATTTTTGTATGCTCTTCAGCATTATTGTATGTTTGGTCAAGTTGATTCATGGTCCGTTCCCCTTTAAACATTCACAATTTTTCTCGGTTTGTGATGTGATCATTATGTATTAGCTTATGTATCCAATTGCAAAATTAAGTAGTCTTCATTTTACCATCTTTTGAAAAAATATCATTGACAGAAAACTGAAACGGCCATATAATTTATTTAGAATTAAAATATCTCGAATTAAAAACAAATGAATTCAAACAATTGGAGGAGAAAAAAATGGCAAAAACAAAATGGGCTGTTGATCCGGCACACAGCAGTGTAGATTTTTCAATCAAGCATATGATGATTGCAAACGTGAAAGGCAGCTTTAATAGCTTTGATGCTGAAATCGAGGCAGATCCTGCAGATTTAACGACAGCAGACATCCAATTTAATGTTGCACTTTCAAGCATTGACACACGAAATGAAGATCGTGATAATCACCTTCGATCTGCAGACTTCTTCGATGTTGAAAATCATCCTCAAATGACTTTTAAATCAACAAGCATTGTCAGCAAAGGCGACGATGAATATGACGTTACAGGAGATTTAACGATACATGGAGTAACAAAATCTGAAACTTTTACCGTAACTTATGAAGGATCAGGGAAGGATCCATGGGGAAATGAAAAAGTTGGCTTCAGTGCAGCTGGCGCAATTAAGCGCAGCGACTATGGGCTAACATGGAACTCAGCCCTTGAAACCGGCGGTGTCCTTGTTGGCGATAAAGTGAAAATTGACCTTCAAGTCCAAGCAGCAAAAGCTGAGTAATTGTGGGAAGGGCAGGAATCCAAAATGATGAATTCCTGCCCTTTTAAGTTTCTTCTTTATTGGTCGGCTAATAGTTTTGCAATTGTATCTTCGATCACTTTTCCATCAGAACCGCTGGTTAAATTGTTCAGTACAATGGAAAATATCAGGTCTTCCCCATTAGTGGTTGAAACATATCCGGATAAAGAACTCACTGTCGAAATGGAGCCTGTTTTAGCTTTAACATTTCCTTCGGCATTGGAGTTCTTCATGCGGTTCCTTAAGGTTCCTCCCTCCATCCGGTTCGTATTCCCTGCAATCGGCAATGAATTTAAATAGGAAGGGAACCATTTTTCATCCTGCACTTCAAAAAGCAATTTTGAGATTTCATTTGCCGGAATTAAGTTCACATGTGAAATTCCGGATCCGTCACGGAGAACCAAAGTGTCTGTATTTATGCCAAGAGTCTTCACTTTATCTTCTAAAACCTCAAGCCCCTTTTCCCAGCTGCCTTCCCCTTTCTCGAATTTACCCATTTCCTTGATTAATGTTTCGGCATGTCCATTGTTGCTTAATTTCATAAACGGAATGAGCAATTCAGAAAGCGGCATTGATTGGTGCTTTCCAAGTATTTTGGCTCCTGCAGGCGAAGGAGACGCAATAACCTTTCCTTGCAGTTTGATGCCTTGTTCAGCAAGGGATCGTTTAAAGAGATCCAGTGCATAGCCTGTCGGTTCCCAAACAGCGATCCATTCCCTGGAGCGGCTCCCATCCAACGGGATTTCTCCTTCTATTACAACAGTATTCGTTCCATGGTCACGTTCAATATGGATATCTTTCTTTTCTCCATTTGCTACGGTTTTTGCCTTGTTAACAATTTTTATGTAATCCGTTTCTGGAACCATTTTTACTACTGGTTCTTGTCCAGCTTCTTCGCCAGGATATACCTCTATAATAACAGTTCCTGCATCATAATCCTCGTTCGGGGAAGCAGTCAATGCCGACACCTGTGCACCGTAATACCATGATTTATCGCTCCAAGATAAATCTGTAGAGTAGCGTTCCTTATCATACCATGTGTCATCACCAATCAGGTTGCCATGAATCACTTTGATGCCTGATTCTTTTACTTTTGCTGCAAATGCATCAAAATCCTTTTTTAAAAGCGTGGGATCACCCTTCCCCTTTAAAATAAGGTCGCCTTGAAGAGTCTCTCCATTCAATGATCCTGTATGAAGAAGTTCAGTTGTGAATCTATAATCCTCACCTAAAGTATCAAGTGCTGCAGCAGCTGTCAGAAGCTTCATATTGGAGGCAGGCCTTAATCGAATATCCCCAATATGTTCGTAAATCAATTTGCCAGTTTCTGCACTTCGAATACTTACACCAGCCAGTGCCCCCTGTAAAAGTGGGTCATTGTTTAGGAGTTGGTTTAGCTGCTGGACAAGTTCGCTTCCTTCTTCCGTTGCATTTACAAATGGTGATTCTGTTTGTGAGAGAGGAACAAAAGCAAGTACAAGAATCAGCCAGATACTAAAACTTAACTTTATTGCTTTTTTCATGTTTAAGCCACCTTTCATAAGTGTTTCCTACCTTTTCTTTTTTGAAAGGTGAGTTCCCTTTATTTCCAGTATGAGGAAATAGATTCATTTTTTATCTACTTCTCTATTTTATTCTTCTCTTTCGAAGTTATGAGGAATGGTTATTTTTACCTGTTTATATCCTGGTGAAAATATTATTGAATTAAGAATAAATAATCTTAAGCTTTTTATAAAAAATGGTATGATAGGATTAAGAATTTTTAAGGGGTGGAAGAATTTGAGTGTACATAAAGCAATATCAGAACATGTAGGAAAACAAAATAAAATTATCACAAGGTTTGCTGCTCTTGATCAGCAGCGTGAATATTATATTGAACAAGCTTTGGACCTATGCAGAAGAGGCCTGCCTTTTACTGCGGAAAAGATAAATGAAGTGACTGCGGAAATAAATGAGCTTTCCAAACAGGGCATTGTACCCTCCCGAAAGTTCGTTACAAATGAAATGATTGAGGAATTTGCATCAAGAACAAAATAGTTCTTTTTAATTAGAGGAAAACGTGTATTTTATTGTGAATACACGTTTTTTTGTCGATGACTAGTCAAACTCTATTAAAGGATCATATAAAAAATCATTCAAATCTAGTCTCCCTTTTGGAGATACATAAATTTCTTCTTCTTCTAGCAGTTCTTTTTGATGGTTAAAAGAAATGTCATCTTTAAAGCCAATCTCCCCTTTTCCATTCACTACCCGGTGCCATGGCAGCTGATGCTTTTCGCTTAGGGAGTGAAGGATCCGCACCACCTGTCTTGCGCCGCGGGGACTTCCTGCAAGTTTTGCGATTTGTCCATACGTCATTACTTTTCCTGGAGGGATGCTTTTAATAATATCAATCGCTTTTTTGGTAAACAGCTGCATATTAACGCTCCTCTGTCTCTTTATACATATGATATTATAAGCGAAAAACCGCCTAAATTTCAGGCGGTTTTTCTGATTAGCCGAGCATTTCTTTTGCATGTTGAGGATAATCAATAAATGGGTTGCGGTTTCCCTGCAGCTCATGAATCGCAGCGTTTCTATGCTTTTCATATAAAGTAACAGGGTTTTCATCATGCCACTTAAGCAAAAGATGCATATCCATTCTATCTTCCATATTCATAAACTTTTTATATCTCATTGCAAAATAGAATACAGCTCTCGCAGCGATTCCCTTTCCATATTCAGGTTCAAATTTCTCATCCTCTGCCATGCCGCAGCCGTTCCTGATGCCCTCTGTCTCCAACTCTGGAACATAAGTTTCAAAATCATGGTAAGGGAAGTTGCTTCTCATGCTGTTGCATGCCGGCTCACATGCAAAAAGATGGTGAAGGTCCCCTTTCATCGGCTCTTTTCCTTCAAACCATGATTGGGGAACGACATGCTCGGTATTAAAAACAATCAGTCCATTGCTGATATAACCTTCCTCCTGAATCTTTTGCAAGAGCTGAAGGTCCTGGTCTATTGCTTTGAGCGGATCCATCCCGGCACCGGAATATAAACTCTTTAGCTTGCCATTTTCCTGCAAATCAACCCATGGATATAGGTATTGATGCGGCGAATAGTCCAATTGATTGGTGTGCGTGCGAACAAGCAGCTGATGGATTTGCTCCGGGATATCGCTTCTGTCAAAATCAAGCTTGCTGTAGTATTCCTTTTGCTTTCTTAAATCTATCTCTGGATCGTAATAGGGCTCGTCCTTAACACGATCAATATAATTAGCCTTAGCTGTCTTCCATGCTTCTGAAATGGCGGTTGTTTTGGTCATATTGCGTTCGTAACCATGGTTTTAAAGTTTTGGTCAAGGATTTCGGCCAGATGCTCAGGAACTGTTAAATAGACAAGCCCATTTCCTTCAAGCTTAGGTGAATTGCCGAGTGGAACAGTCCTTCTGATCAACTGCGCGTATAATTCAGGCTCTGAAAGCTCTCTTTCAAAATGCCTGTTGGCAAAATCTTTAATAAGTGCCAAGGCCCCGGAAACATGTGGAGCAGACATGGAAGTTCCGCTTAGTGTTGCATATTTTCCATTAAGATAGGTAGATAAAATGTCTTCCCCAGGTGCGACGACGTCTATTTCATTATGGGAATTTGTAAATTCGGAAGAATCTCTATCAAGGTTAATTGCACCTACACTGATAACCTCATTATAGGAGCCAGGGTAAGCAAACTCATCTGTTGATTCATCCCCATCCCCTTCATTTCCTGCAGCACATACGACAAGAATGTTATTTTTTACCGCTTCTTTAATAGCATCATGCAGCTCAGGAACATCAGCCGGGCCGCCAAGGGACATAGAGATCACATCAACATTCTGTTCAATTGCATAATTGAGTCCATTGATAATCCATTCATATTGGCCAGAACCATTTTTGTTAAGAACCTTTACAACAAGCAGATTAGCTTCGGGAGCTACACCCACTACACCTGTCTCATTTTCCTGCGCTGCAATGGTGCCTGAAACATGTGTGCCATGCCCGTTGTAATCCTTATAAATATCAGGATTGCTGTTGTCATCGTCTGTAAAATTGCGGCCGCCAATAATCCGATCCTGCAAATCAGGATGATTGACATCGCATCCGGTATCCAGCACAGCAATTGTCATGCCTTTTCCTTTTGTTTCGCTCCAAATCTTCGGCGCCTGAATTAATTCAATGCCTTTGGGAACTTCGTTTACATCCACATTCTCCTGAATAAATTTGTAAGGTATAACACGAACATTTTGCTCCATTTTTTTCCCTCCTTAAGAGATTAAATTGAAGCTGGTTCTTGGTGTTAATTTCATTTTAACAATTCTGAATTTTTCATAACAGTATCGTTAGTAGTGAATTTACTAGACTTAAATTGGGAAAAAGGAAGAATTTGTGCAATTTGCCCTATAGGAGAAAATTATTGGGTAAGCGGTCTCTTTGTAAATTCATATATGAATAGCTTTCGGGAGCTTTCTTAGTACGAAAAATGGGAGTTAATTGAGCGTATTAATGGCCAAAATCAATGTTTAGTTTGAAAAATTGCAGAAAATCGTGGGCATTAACGCCCAAAAGTTATGCTTAGTAAGAAAAATGGTAGTTAATCGGGCGTAATATCGCCCAAAATCTCTGCTTGGTTCGGAAAATGGTTGTTAATCGGGCGTAATATCGCCCAAAATCTCTGCTTAGTTCGGAAAATGGTTGTTAATCGGGCGTAATATCGCCCAAAATCTCTGCTTGGTTTGAAAATGGTAGTTAATCGCGTGCATTAACGCCCAAATCTCTTCTTAGTTCGCAAAATGGTAGTTAATCTGCAGTATTAACGCCCAAAACTACATCATAATTTGGAATAGGGTCGTTAATCAATACTAGTGGGGTTTTAAGATTCACGCAAGAATACTTCTCACCGCAAAGATTTTAAAATTTGGGGGATCTCAGCATAGATCTGAATAATTTCATCGATTTTCATTCTAACTAGCCCAGATGAAGATGGTGCTACAAAATCGATGGTGCCTGGGACGACCGGTTCGTCCTGAATTCCCCAAGGAAGTTTTTTTCTGCGGCTATACTCCTGGTAAACACCTTTTCCCACAAAGCAAACAACCTTTGGTTTTAGATCACTGATTTTTTTGATAAGCTCTTCTCTGCCTTTTTTATATTCTTCTTTCGTTATTTCATCTGCAGCTTTTGTAGGTCTTGGCACAATATTAGTCATGCCATAACCTAATTCCAGTAATTTGTAGTCTTCAGTGGGATCATATTTTCTTGGTGTTAACCCTGATTCATGGAGGATTTTCCAAAAGCGGTTATTGGGATTGGCAAAGTGGTGGCCGGTCTCACCAGATCGAATGCTCGGATTGAAGCCGACAAACAGCAAATCCAGGTTTTCCTTTAAATGGTCTTTAATAGGCTCCATTCTATTCACCCTTTCATTGGCGGATACTGCTCATTTTACATAATAAAAAGGCAACTGAAAATAAAAAGTATTGTGCGGCTGTTTGGGGGTTAGGCGCCCTTCCCAAATATAAGGACGCCATAATATAGAAGGAATTACAGACCATGCCTGTTGCAATAGCTTTCAACGATTTCCTCGATTTGGTCGTTTTCGGGAAATTTGCCGGAAAACTCAAATTTAATTTCCTCTACGAACTTTCCATTTTGATAAACATGGATAGCCCCGTTTTGACTGATGACACTAAATTCCGGTTCAAACCGATATCCGCTTCTTTCAATGGCGCCCAATGTTTGACAACTCCTTTAGTTTAAGCTTATCTTTAGTATGAGAAATTACAAAAAAAGCTATTTACAATAAAACAAAAAAGAGCCTTTGCGGCTCTTTTTGCAGAATTATTATCCTTCAAGAACTTCTACTTTCTCCATTACATCGCCATTTCTCATAGCTTTTACTGTATCCATGCCGGAAGTTACTTTTCCGAAAACAGTATGAACGCCATTTAGATGAGGCTGTGGCTCGTGAACAATAAAGAACTGGCTTCCGCCTGTATCACGGCCGGCATGTGCCATGGAAAGAGAGCCTTCTTCATGCTTATGAGGGTTGCCCTCTGTTTCGCATTTAATTGTATAGCCAGGGCCGCCTGTACCTGTTCCGTTCGGGCATCCGCCTTGACTGACAAAACCTGGGATTACTCGGTGGAAAGTAAGTCCATTATAAAAACCTTCGTTTGCAAGCTTTTTAAAATTTTCTACTGTTCCAGGAGCTGCTTCTGGATATAATTCAAATTCAACCTTTTCACCATTTTTCATTAATATGTATCCTTTTTCTGCCATGCTAATCATCTCCTTATGTAAAAATCAAATTAATAATACCATTAATCACCCCGAGAATAAAATTAAAAGGCGTATTTTTTGTTGATTGAACATAAAAAAGAAAGGGTATTTCTAATAAAGCTTACATTTTCAATAAGAAACGCTGACTGGAGGTAATGATTGTGAAAAAGTGGGCATTTGTATCAGATTTCGATGGAACCATTTCAAAAAAAGATTTCTACTTAATAATGATGGATAAATATTTTCCTGAAGGCCGGGAGCTTATGAAACAATGGAAAGCTGGAGACATGAAAGATATTGATTTTCTAAGCTCTGTTTTTACATCTATACATCAAGAGGAAGAGCAGATTATTGAAGATATCCTTTCGATCCCTATTGACGAATATGTTCCTAAATTTATTAAACATGTACGGGAAAATGGCGGGGATTTCTTTATCTTGAGTGCCGGAACAGATTATTATATTCACCACATCTTATCGAAATATGGAGTCAAAGATGTAAAGGTGTATTCTAATGAAGGCTATTATCATGAGAAAAATGTCCATATGAATATTGACAAGAGCCACCGGCATTACTCGGAAAGGTATGGAATTGATAAATCAAGAGTCATTCAAGATCTTAAAGAGGAATATGAGAAGGTATTTTTTATAGGAGACAGTGAACCGGATTCACACCCTGCCGTGTATGCGGATGTTACTTTTGCTAAAAATGGGCTTCAGGATCTTTTGCGAAAAAAAATATCCCATTCATTCCGGTAGAAGATTTTGAAGAAGTAAAGAAGTATTTAATGAATAAAGGGGTCATCTCCTAGATGGACCCCTTTTGGCTTTATGAAGGCTGATTTCGTAAAACTATTTAAATGCTCCCCTTCAAAAAGCCTGAAAGGTATACATTATAATTACAATGCATAAGCCATGGAGAAAGCAATGATATGAAAGAAGGAAGCCCCTTAATTTGCTGCCTTTATTAAAAGCAGGCTGTGTTAAAGCTTATTGGGGGCTGGGCGCTTTCAGCGGAAATCAACAGGCGAATGTAACAAAGCCGAAAGTATTCAATGGAATTATGGTACTATTAACTTAATAGCTCTATAAATAGTATAAGTATAAAAATGACTAGAGTATAAAATGATAGATGCAGGAAAACAGTTGTTAGCCCAAATTTAAAATCTTCCACATTAAATGTTTGCTGCTTTCGGCTTCTTGCACGCACTTTCTCATCACCATCCTACAAAAATAGGTTCGAAATTTTAACTATATAAAATAGTTCGGCTTCAGCTATGCACTTCCCTTCTTTCCCAATAAGAAAAATAAACATCTGATTTCCTGGGGAAGCGCATAACATGACAGAAAGCGGTATTATTCTCCTTTTTTCTTCATGTAATCATCAATCCAGTCATCAAGGATTTTAAGACTTTTCATTGCCTTATCAAAATCAAGGTCACGGTAATGATGTGCTCCTCCGGGTTCTTCATCCTTTTCATCTGCTAATTTAACAATGGTTTGCAATGGCGTCCTAACAACCTCCCCCCCTGGCAGAAAAGAATCTGTATGGAAGAGGATGGCTAAGGCAATCTCTTTTGCCTTTACTGGGTTTTCGCCAAGCCGAATTAAAAGTTTATGTGCCCGTTCTGCCCCTTTAATAGCATGTATATCATTTTGCCTGTACAAATCATAATCCCATTTTCCATTTTTATACCAGGTATAATGGCCAATGTCATGCATAAATCCCGCTTTTGCCGCGGAATCCACATTTTCCCCTTGTTCTTTGGCTAATCGGAATGCATGATAGGCAACTGCAATTGCATGAGCGATGCCAGAACGAGTAATATATTTTTGGGCAATCCTGTGCTGATATATATCCGTTAATTTTACATCTCTCACGTAATTCCCTCCATTCCGCCATAATTAAAATGCTGCTAGAACTTTTTATTCAGCCTTTTCTGCTTGTTCATTACTTCATATGATTTTTCTATGATATCGGTTAAAACATCGCCTTTATAAATTCTGCCTAATTTCGTGTTTTCCTGATAGTATTCAACAATTTCATCAAGCTTATTTGAAGTGTCTTTAGATATGCGGACATTAAGCTGTATACGGGTTTCTCCACTCATTTGAAATCCTCCTGGCGAAAAATATCTAACTGCTAGCTTATTGCTAGCGAATGCTGTCGATTAGTTAGCGGGTGCTATAAGTATTTAGATTACACTGTTTTGCTGAATTATTCCAGTATAAAGTTCCCCAGTAAAAAGGAGAATGGCCGGATTAGCCATTCTCCTCCTATTCCTAATTACGGTACTGGTCCCACTTTTCTTTTAGAAATCTACCGAACTCTTCAAGCTCCTGCTTGCCATCTTTCAATTTCTCCTTCCAAATCGGAAGATCTTCTCTTAGCCTTCCTTCAATTTTGTCAGCTTGTTCCTTAATACTCTGCCCAATTTCTTCTGTCAGTTCTTTCTTGGCCAGCTTTTCATTTACAGATTTAGTCGCAAATTCTTCATCTTGAATGTATGGCTGGCTTACTTCCATTATTGCTCTAAAGACAGGTACGGCAGTTTCGGAACTGCTTTTTGACAGATAATGTTCCCTGTCAGTCCGGTCGTAGCCAAGCCAAACTGCCCCTACCAGGTTCGGTGTATAGCCTACAAACCATTGATCCTTCGTCCCGTTAATGTCTTTGTAGGGAAGCTGAGTGGACCCTGTTTTTCCGGCTATCGGGAGGCCTTCTATTTTTGTTGCACTTCCAGTGCCGGATTCCACTACATTTAGAAGCATCGAAGTCATTTGGTTAGATACAGTTTTAGTTGTTACCTTGACGGTTCTTTTGTCCCGTTCAGCTATGATGCTTCCAGTTGGCCCAACTATTTTCGTAATTAAGTGGGCATCATGACGTTTCCCTCCATTTGGAAAAGCAGCATAAGCCTCTGCCAGCTTCAGCGGTGACACTCCTTTCCTCATGCCTCCAAGTGCAATCCCTAAATATTCATCCTCTTTCTCAAGCGGGATTCCGAACCGTTCAAGGGCATCGAGACCTTTATCGAGGCCTATTTCATTTAGGAGCCATACGGCTGGAACATTGATGGAATCCTCTACAGCTTTATACATGGACACTTCACCTGCATATTGACCAGATGCATTTGCTGGTGTGTAATCTCCGTATGTCACAGGTTCATCCTTTAGCATGGACGTTGGCGAATACCCCTCTTCCAATGCTGGTGTGTAAACGGCCAAAGGCTTTAATGTCGATCCAGGCTGGGCTTTTATATGTGTGGCTCGATTAAACCCTCTGAAGACATGTTCACCTCTTCCGCCGACGAGACCTCTGACTCCGCCTGTAGCCGGGTCAAGAAGAACTGCGCCGCTTTGAACGATTTCCCCATTCATGCCTGGTGGGAAAATAGAATCCTTTTCATATACATTTTCCAGGCTTGATTGCAGGTTTTGGTCCATTTCTGTATAAATTTTATAGCCTCTTGTAAAAATCTCTTCTTGTGTTAATCCATATTTACTTATTGCTTCATCAAGTACGGCATCTACATAGTATGGATACTTCCTTTCCTGTTTGCTTCTCGTACCTTCTTTCAGCTGTATTTGTTCATTTACTGCATTCTCGTACTCCTGATCTGTAATCATCTTGTGCTCTTTCATTTTGGCCAGGACAACGTTCCTTCGTTTCATTGCCCTTTCGTAATGATTATAGGGATCAAGTGCAGATGGAGATTGGAGAAGCCCTGCAAGCAGTGCGCTTTCACTAATCGTTAGTTCATTTGGCGTTTTGCTAAAGTACTTATTGGCTGCTTGGTCTATTCCCCAAGCGCCGCTTCCGAAATATACCTGATTTAAATACATTTGCAGGATTTCATCTTTTTTATAATTTTTTTCAATTTCTACTGCAAGGAATAATTCTTCAGCTTTCCGTTTATACGTTTGCTCAGGTGAAAGCAAGGCATTTTTGGCAAGCTGCTGGGTAATGGTGCTGCCTCCCCCGGTAATTCTTCCAGCAAATAAATTACTGAAAAATGCGCGTGCAATTCCCTTTATATCAAAACCGTTATGTTTATAAAAACGCTCGTCTTCGATGGCAACAACTGCATTGGCTACATAATCCGGCAATTCTTCTATATTTGCACCCTCAGCCCTGTTAGAAGCAAGTCTGGCAGCTGCATCGCCATCTTTATCATAAATAACGGTGGATTGCTTTAACCCCTCCTTTAATGTCTCAACATTTGCTGTTGCAGCAAGGAATGCAAAAAATAGGATGGTTAAAAGTATTATGGTCAGCAATAAAAGAAGCAGAATTTGCGTTAGGTGTTTCTTTCTCCAAAACCTCACAAAAGCTTCCTTGAAACTTTGAAATTTATCCATGATGACTCCTTCTTCATTTCAAGTTATGTTTCTATAATCGTTATTCCTCTTATTATATATTAAACGAACAAACTCTATAAAAAGTTTCAATAGTATGGTTTCCTTTATATAGAAAGGGACGAACAATGTGTTCATCCCTTATCGCGATTCTGTCGAATTTCAGTATTCAGCGGTTTGATTTTTGCTTCTATCAGCTCAAGCTGGTCTTCCAAATAAGGCAGCAGTGCAAGCTTTTCTCCCAAATGCGCGAAGGCTTCATCCATCTCAGGAAGCAGGTCAGTCTGTGGCGAGCTCAAATAGGATACCATTTGGCCCACGGAAATACAAGGATTTGAAATAGTATCTTTCTACTTTGAATTATATTTTGAAATATTTCGGGAGGGAATGCAATGGAATCAGTCTGCGAAAAAATAAAACCTTGCTTCCCTTATACATTAGTGTTATATTAGGAAAGCGATGAGCTAATTGCATAAGACGGCAGACAGCCTTAAATGGAAATGCACAATGTGGAGTGCAGTCGTGTCGCCGCAATACGTAGAAAAAGACGCCTTTTTGGCGTCTTTTTTATTTTCTCTGTCTAATTTGGGAGCTAAGATAAGTGCCTATAACAGATGAGTTGACTCTTGCCGCTACGAACGGCGGCTTAGCATTTTTATGTGCTTCTGCAGGTATGCCAAGCCACAGTATTTGATTATCAATTAAAATGAATGGAAATGAGAAACTGTCAGGCACAACTTCATCCGGGTTAATAAATGGCAGGGATTTATTTGCAAGCAAGGTCAGCTTTGCTTGACCAGGCCTCTTTGACAGTGCATTTATCCATTCTTTACTTAGCTTTTCTGACTGCGGCAATGAAATAATAACCTCTTTTTTGGCAATTGAAAGATCTTCTAAGGCTTTTTCCAATTTCCGTGCATGCATCCATTGGAGATGTGGGTGCTGATGTTTGACCCACCTTCCAATTTGATCGGGATGAACGGCCTGTCCATTTTTAAGCTGATGGTCAGCGAGCTGCCGCCATGTTTTGTTTTTGTACACATGCTTACCGATAAAGTCTAGATCACAAATATGAATGAACTTTCCTTTGGTCCTTGTAATAGCTACATTTAAAAGCCTTTCGCTGTCTTTTCCAATCAATAGCATTCCAGCTCTTTCGTGCGGAAAGGCATCAGCCGTATCAAAGATCATTACTTCCCTTTCACTGCCTTGAAATCGATGGACAGTAGCAGCAATAATATCGGCAACTGAACGTTCTTTTTCATACAATTCAGCAAGAAGCTGCTCCATTAATACAGCCTGCGACCGGTAGGGAGTTACATAGCCAATTGACCTTGACCCTGCTAAAAACGATTCATGTATCAGCTGAAAAGCGAGCAGCAGATTCCATAGATTGATTCTTGAATTCGTGTTCCCATCTTTTATGCCATATTCTCCTGAGCCAGCTGTATTTAATAGGGTTGAGGCTCTGCCTGGAAAGGGAGCATAAGATGCAATCGATGATCTGGCCGCAAATACATCTGAATGATCACCTACTAAGGAATGGTATATATATTTATTGGAAAAAGCTGATATATCAGGGTGCATTCTGCGCTGTTCTTTTAATAGAAAAAGATGCGGATGCAAATATCCTTCATTTACAGCACCAGACACTCCTGAATGATGAAATATATCCTCTCTAAGCCATTTGTCAGCCATTTTATGCCGTGATGAAGCAATAGGCGGAAGCTGTTTGAAATCCCCGCAGATGATCACTCTTTTGCCTAGCGAAGCCGCAAAAGCTGCCTGCGGGACATAAGCCATACTTGCTTCATCAATAATAACCAGATCAAAATTCTTTTCATAGATTGCTGGGTCACCCGCTGCTTTTGCCAGTGTGGTTCCAATAACAGAAGCATTTTTAACAAACTCTATTTCTTTTTGCCTGATTTTTTCAAGAGTTCCTGATAATTTTTTCTCGATCTCAATTAGCTGGTCAGAGTCCCGTTTACTGAATGAACGGGATAAATCCTGTTTTAGCAAACGGCGTTCCTCAATTAGTGCTGCTTTTTGTTCCGAAAGGTTTGAGTGTTGTTTTTCCAATAGATAGTCCGATGTCAAAGATTGGTGGTTTAATAATGCAGGCCCAATCTGTGAACCGTACCGAAGCAGATCGCCATCTGTCATTTTTCGTTTGCCGGATGCAAAGGATGCTGTTTCAGCCATCAGTACATCAATAGCTTGATTACTATGGGCAAGGATTAAAACGCTTTGCCCCTTAAAGTATTTATTGGCGGCAACCCTTGCAAGTGTGTAGGTCTTGCCTGTACCGGGAGGCCCCCAAACATAAGTGACTGGATTATATTTTGAGCGCAAGATCAGCTCATGGGTTCCATTTTTTATTTTATCAATTGGGTGCTTCGCTGCCATGGAGGGCTCCATCAGTTTTTTTATCCTGGCTCTTTTTCTTTTGCTTTCCTTTATTTCACCTAACCGCTGGTAAAGCTGATCTAAGAGCTCCCAAGGATCATGCTGCAAATAAGCTTCCGATAATTCGGTTCCTAAATCCTCATTCAACGCCAGGATAACATTATTCCCTTCTGCTGAAAGAATACGGCCCTCTGCCTTCTTTGTTCCCCATTCAACTTTTACAGCAGAGCCAGTTGGAACCTTGATTTGTGCAGGGGATTCAAAGAAGTATGTATAGGTTTCAGACTTTGAAATTAGCCGTCCATGTAACAGGATGTAACGGGAGCTTCCATATTTTTTTAAGTGAAGGATTTCAGCCAAAATCGCTTTTTGCCAATCTCTTATATAAGTGAGTGTTGAAGTCATTTTAATCTTCCTGTTCCATAGGTATTCAATTAGACTAATATATCATTTACATGCCAGAATGCAAAAGAAAAGATGGAAGATGTCCCCCCTCCCACCTCATTTATACAAGTAGGATGCTGGCACAAAAACTGTTTTTATGGAAACAGAGGTTAATTCCCTTGAAATATGAGATAATGTGTTAATAATACTTTAAAAGATAATGAAAGCGGTGATCAATATGAAGCGGAGAAATAAGTTCGAGCCTAATGATATTGTTATCATAATTGATACTGGAGAAAAGGTAACCATCAACAAATCATGCTATGTGGCGAAAATGAAAAAGTACACTTATACAATTAAAGAATATCCAAAAATGTTTTATTTTGAAGAAGAAATGATGGAGAATATTTAAAGCTGATCTAAACAATCGAAAAATTTTCTTCCATAAAAGCCCAGTTCTGCGGAAAACGTAAGCTTAATTGCCAGTAAGTCATCCCCAAAAGGTTATACTGATCAATTAACTTGTATTTTTCTATTATACTGCGGATATCTTCAAACCATACAAGATGCTCTTCTGCCCCTCTCCAGTATGTAAACCATGGAGAGGATGCATTTGTATCATATTGGATAATTGCTCCTGTATTTAGTGCTATATTTTGTATGACTTGCATGGAGTGTGCACGAGTTATATGATCTGCAGTCCTCCAATCATAGCCGTATAACGGCAAAGCAATCTGAAGTTTTTCCGGCCGGATTTGTCTGATGGAATATTTAATCACTTCTTCTACCCACCATAAAGGTGCCACTGGATTCGGCGGACCAGTCGGATACCCGTAATCCATTGTCATAACTGCTACGATATCGGCAATTTCCCCTATTGTTTTATAATCATATGCCCCAATTATTCGATTTGTTGGAATATCTTCTGTTTTGGCATGCACATTGACATGAAGAATTTTTGATCCTAAGGCACTTTTAAGTTCCTGTAAAAATAAGTTAAAATCCTGGCGCCTAGGCGGAGGAATGAACTCAAAATCCAGGCTGACGCCACCATACCCTTTCTGATTAACAAAATTCATCAAACTTACAATTAAATTCCTCCTATAAACTGGATTCTCAAGCACTCCCCCAATTAATTCAGCGCTGAATTCCCCTCCCTCAAGATTGCGGATCATCAAGAGCGGAATAACATTAAGAAGTTTGCTTTCTGCAATTATCGCGGTATCCTCCAGCTCTATATAGGCATAGCCTTCCTTTGTCAAGGAATAGGATGATATCCCAATGTATGTCAGGTTTCTTGCAGTCTGCCGAAAAATAGGGATAAAAGCTTCGGGTGAATACGGGACAACGAATCCCAAAGTTACCATGCTAAGTTTATTTAGTGTAGGAATCGCAAGCTTCTGTCCTGCATAAAGCCATTCCGGCCTTATGTCCGGGTTAGCTGAAAGAATTGCCTTTACAGTAGTTTGGTAGCGCTGAGATATTCTCCAAAGAGTATCACCTGGTTTAACGATATAAGTTCTAATTACAGGCCCCCCTTCAGGAATGAAAAGAGCTAATCCAGGAATAATTCTGCCTTTATTTTCCAATCCGTTAGCCGAAATAATCCGTTGGATGGAAACATTATATTTTTGTGAGATTGCCCATAGGCTATCTCCAGCTTGAACGACATGAATTCCCATAATTCACCTCTTCCCTCCTATCCTCTAATTAGTTTATGGGGGAGGCAAGCGTGAATAGTACTAAATATAGAAAGCATCTTAATCGCAGTGCAGGAGTTTGTTGAGGGTTTGGGTTTCACGCTATCTGGATTGTGGGTATTGCTGTATTCTTTATTAAACTTGGTGGCGTAATATGAGTTACGAGAATATTGGTTAAAGAAAACATAAAAGAAGTGGTATCAAAAATGACATATGATACCACTTCTTTTAAAAGTATGGCGACGTTACGTCAAAACAGTTTTCATTTATTCATTTCTTAATGGTAATCAGCCTCATGCCCGCTCAAGGAATCCATGTGGCTTGCTATCATGGCAATGATTGTACTTGCTTCCTCTTTGCTGAAGATAAAATGGTCTTCGTCTTTAATCATATCTTCATCTTCAGTCCAAATGCGGTTAACCCGACGAAGCACACCGTCACCAGTTTCTTGAACAACCCCAAACTGGTAGGAAACTTCGACTTCATCCTCTTTGAAAAAGGCAGTTACCTCAGGTGTTTCCCATTCAACATCTACTTCTTCAAAAATATCTCCATCTTCGTCTTCAGCATATTCATACTCATCTGCTACATCATAGTCTTCATCTTCAGAGGCATACATTGCCTCGTCCTCTTCTTCGGTTTCAAACTCATAATATTCATCATCATCGCCATTCATATAATCATGGAGGCTTTCATGAACGGTATCAATGATGTCCTCGATGTCAAATAGCATGGTTTTGGATGTATGGCCAAGCTCAAAATCAAAGTCCTCTACATAGAACTCTTCATTATGGGGATCAAAGAAAAGAGTACAAAAATACTCCCTGTCATTATCCTCTGTTTCAATAAAAAACTCCATTCTGGGATGCTTTGCACCCCGGTCAATGGACATATGGCCAATCTGATCATATTTACTGCAAATTGATTCCAAATGATCCTGTAACTCACCGCTTACTCTGTCAAACCATTCAAGTGACATGCTGCATCCCTTCCTCTCAAGGTTATTCAAGCCTATTGTTCCCTTTCACATCTATTTAAGTATGGGAGTATTAACCAGAAATACTTTCATTGGGAAGCCAATTTCCCGTTTCAAGGGATTAAAGGAGAAATGAGTGCCGGTGACCAATCCATTGGGTATTTTAATGGCACCCAAGATGATTATTGCAGCTTGCCGGTCAATTTGTTATTTCAAGGGAGGTAAAAGGCAGATTTATGCCCCTGGGCTTTTTCATCAAAAAAACACCCAACCTAATTGGGTGCCTAAATGGGTTCCTAAATGGGTTCACTAAACCTGCAAACCATAGTTTCGGCAAAGGGCAGCAAGACCGCCTGAAAAACCGCTTCCGATTGCATTAAACTTCCAGTCATTGCCGTGGCGGTATAATTCGCAGAAAACAACTGCTGTTTCGATGGAGAAATCTTCACCTAAATCAAAACGCAATAACTCCTGATTGTTCGACTCATCCACAAGCCTTACAAAAGCATTGGAAACCTGTCCGAAATTCTGCTGTCTTAGTTCAGCATCATGGATGGTTACAGTTATTCCAATTCGATGAACATGTGCAGGGATCTTGGTGAAATCCACAATAAGCTGCTCATCATCACCATCTCCTTCACCAGTGCGGTTGTCACCAGTATGTACGACAGCACCGCTTGGATGCTGCAGGTTATTGTAAAAAATGAAATCATGGTCATTGACGCATTTGCTGTTTTCATTAGCAAGAAAGGCGGAAGCGTCCAAATCAAAGTCATGTCCGCCGCTATATTTATTTGTATCCCAGCCTAATCCGATAATTGCTTTTGTCAATCCAGGATTGGATTTTGTCAGGTCAATTCGTTGTCCCTTAGATAATTGAATTCCCAATTTTGCCCCTCCTTTTAAAAACGCCATTATTTAAAAAACCAGAAAAAGCATCTGCTCTTCCTGGCCATGAAAATTTAACCTACCTGCAAACCAAAGTCAGTTGCAATTCTGGCCAATCCGCCCTGGTATCCTGAACCGACAGCAGAGAATTTCCATTCGCCATTATGGCGGTATAATTCTCCCACAACGATAGCCGTCTCAATGGAGAAGTCTTCCCCAAGGTCATAGCGGATGATTTCTTCATTTGTCTCTTCATTTACGATTCGTGCGAATGCGTTTGAAACTTGGCCAAAGTTTTGGCCGCGGCTTTCAGCATCATGAATCGTAATGACAAAAGATATTTTTTCAACATTCGCAGGAACAGCAGTCAGGTTTACTTTTACTTGCTCATCGTCTCCGTCCCCTTCGCCAGTACGGTTATCGCCTGTGTGTACAACTGAGCCGTTGCCGCCTTCGAGCTGGTTATAGAAAATAAAGTCTTTGTCTGAATCGCATTTGCCGTTTGCATCAAGTAAAAACACAGATGCATCAAGGTCAAAATCAAGGCCGCCATCATATTTATTTGTATCCCAGCCTAGTCCGACAATAACTTTTGACAATCCAGGATTGGTTTTTGTTAAATCAATTTTCTGTCCTTTTGATAAAGAAATCCCCATTATTGATTCATCCTTTCATTTTAATAATAAGACCATTCAGCTGCACAATGCTTTAGGATATAAAGCGGTTGCAATGTATGTACTCTTTAAGTGTAAACGTTTAATAAGGAATCGTAAACTGATATGGCATTAAGCTGGTAAAAAAGTTGTTTGTTTTCATAAAAGACACAACTGCATAGGTATAATCCAAATTCCAGATATCTGGATAAATATGCTTCTTTATCTTAATCTAATTTTCCTATATAATAGCTTGTTGGATTAAGAAAAAGGGGTGATGGATGAATGGCAGAGTTAAAACAGCTGGTTTTCTTTGATTTTGAAATGCTTTGCAGCAAAGGAGGAATGCTTTTTGAAGATATGGAAGCAATCCGCCTTGGGGCAGTTAAATATGAACTTGAAACAGGGAAAGTCACTGGGTTTGACCGGTACATCCGTCCTCAGGACCAATCCCCTCTTAGTGCGTTTTGTAGAGAATTGACTGGAATAAAGGATTCGGACCTAACAAAAGCAGATGACTTTCCTGAAGTATTCAAGGAATTTCTATATTGGGTTGGCGGTATCAAAAAAACTCGTTTCCTATCGTGGTCCCCGAGCGATCTCTTGCGCTTAAAAGCTGACGCAGCCAGGCACCACCTGCCAGAGGCCACCATTGAAAAATTCGCAAAAAGATATGTTGATTTTCAAGCAATTTTTACAAAAAGGGCTGCACGGACAGCTCCATCTGTAGAAAAAGCTCTTGCATTTTATGGTTTGGAATTCATAGGAGAGCCTCACCACCCTATGTATGATGCTTATAATACATTTAGAATATATCAGGCATTTGAAGAGCAAATTTTTAAAACAGATTTAATTATGCTGCAGCAATTCATTTTTAAAGAGAGCGAACTTCCGGCCATTGAAATTATCAATCATGATCTTAAAAAGATATTAAAGAGCGATTTACTTGAATTCTTTGTTGAACTGAAGGATGCGGTTAGGATGAAAGACGCCTGGAAACTGGTTAAAAAAACAAGAAAGCTCGCAGAAAAATATGAAAACATCCTTCTAAACCGTTCTGGATTTTTTGATGAGGAACTTACGTCTAAAATAAAGGAACTGGTCGATTTCTCTTATGAGCTGCAATTTTCTTATGAGGAACATCGCTCTTATACGTCAAAAATTATGATATTGCATGAACAAATGCTGAAGCCGCTTCAAAAAATATGTGTTTAAAAAAGGAGATGACCGATATAGTCATCTCCTTTTTTATGTAGCTAACCTTAAGAAGTTATAATATGCTCTTCTTGCCCAGTAGTTTATTTGATTTCTAATATAGCCGTTCCTCGTTAAAACAGAACCAGCCAGGATCAGCAATAGAATATTAAAGATTTTTATCATTAATCTATCCATTCTGTAACCTCCCATCTTATTCATACATTTACCGTCTGACATGGAAAATATAATGGTATATTATTGCCAGTTAGGACGATGAATTGAAAAAGGCAATGTATAACAAGTTTACATGGGTAAAAGCCGAATCATTTGGATTTACAAGCATTATTAGGGATAATATCAATGCAATAAGAAATCAAGGAGCTGAACAGTTTGGAAAGAGTAAAAATGGCAGATGATTTGTCGTTTTCAAGGATCATTCATGGGTTATGGAGATTGGCTGAGTGGGATTATTCGGAAGCAGAGGTTGTTAGATTAATCGAACATTGTCTGGAGCTAGGTATCACTACTTTTGATCATGCCGATATTTATGGCAGCTATACTTGTGAATCTCTTTTTGGAAAGGCGCTTCAGATCAAGCCGGAACTTCGTGACAAAATGGAGATTGTCACAAAGTGCGGTATTGTGCTTGAGTCGCCTAATAGACCGGAAAATAAATCACATCACTACAACACAAGCAAAAAACATATTATCTCTTCTGCAGAGAGATCGCTAAAAAACCTGAAGACGGAATACATAGATGTCTTGCTTATTCACCGCCCGGATCCATTTATGGATCCAGAGGAAGTTGCTGAAGCTTTTACTGAATTGAAGGCATCTGGAAAGGTAAAGCATTTTGGCGTATCAAATTTTAAAAGCCATCAATTTACAATGCTGCAATCTTATTTGGATATTCCTTTGGTTACAAATCAAATTGAGCTTTCTGCGTATAACCTTGAAAATTTTGATGACGGAACGTTAAATTTTTGCCAGGAAAAAAGAATTGCTCCTATGGCCTGGTCGCCTATGGCCGGAGGGAAAGTTTTCAGAGGAGTTGATGGAAAATCCGAGCGCTTGAAAAAAACACTTTCCAAAATTGCTGCTGAAATCGGTGCGAATGAAATCGATGAGGTTCTTTACGCCTGGCTATTAAATCATCCAGCGAGAATTATGCCGATTGTTGGATCAGGAAAAATGGATCGAATCCAACGTGCTGTTCATGCATTGAAACATGAACTTAACAGAGGCCAATGGTTCGAAATTTTGCAAAGTTCGATGGGCCATGATATCCCGTAATTATGTAAAAACTGGGCAGCAAATGTGTCCTGGAGTAGTTCAACAGTTTTAGTTATTAGCAGCTGATCTCTAATGAATCAGCTGTTAATTTATAATTATTGGCAATCGCTATTGAAGTCTGCACAGGAAGATTCACTTTTTCAAAGATTTTCGTCATTGTGCTTCGTTATATCCTCTTTTAACGGCTTGCTTCTGCCATGTCTTCAGAACCGGGTTTTAACAGCTCAGCCTTTTCATAATAGTATTGAGCTTAGCTGTTATCCGAGGCCGCAATCTCCTTTTAGTACATTTTTCAGTGAAAAATTATAGACCCCTTAAATAAAAGGGGTCAGCTTGGATCTACCTCATCAAGTGATAATCTTGTCACAGGAGTGTATTCTCCTTTTTTTATTTCATCTTCTGAGGCTCTTTGGTTCAGTTCTTCTTCATCGTCCATTCCAGGTGCAATTGTAGGTTCGTTTATAGTATCTTTTTTCATCATTACTCCCTCCTCTCCTTTAACGTTTCCTTATGATCAGTTTATATGCCTAATTGGTACATTTAACCTGATAAATTGCGGAAGTCTGGGAGATAGCCCATCCGCTAAGTTTTAAATAGGCATAGCATATAAAAAAACACTGAAATTAGAGGAGTGTTCCTATGTCCTTATCCGCAAATCCAAAAGGTAACCTTAAACTTTTTCTAGGTGATTCACATAAAGTTTCCAATCAGGAGACTTACAGGCTTAATTATCTCCAAGAAGTCTTTAAGGAACAGCAAGCAATTAATAGCCATTTGGCAGAATCATATGGAGATATGCGAAGCCAGCTGGAAGATTCCTTTAAGGATATGAATAAGCTTGTAAAAAAAGCTGCTGGCATGCAAAACCATCAATTTGAGAACCTCGTCTCCAAACTGGAAAAACAGGATGCTTTTATTGCGCGTTTTCTTGATGTCATAAATCATCGTGATAAGGAAAATGAAATGCTGCTTGAGAGATTGGCAGCCTTAGAAGAAATGAATAAGGTGATTCTCGAAACGATTGAAAAAGAAGGACCTGTCCATCAAAAAATCCTAGAACAGGTTTCATTCCAGGATGCTTCCACTCAAGCGCTTTCCAGGAAGTTTGATAAATTTGAGGCCTTTTCTGAAGAAGCTGCAGCGAATTTTAAAACCCAAGAGGAAATCAAGGAAGAAATATCGAAAAAGCTGGATGTCCAAGAGGTGTTCCATAATACTGTAATGGAGCGATTGGACCAGCAGGAAGCAATAACTGAAAAAATAACAAGGCAATTAGATAATCTTAAATCTATTCTTTATGAACGGGCCTCCCATCTTTCGGAAAAGTTTGAAAACAGCTTTAAACAGCTTGCCAAGCCTGTACACAGGTTTTTTGTCAGCGAAGAAGATAAAGAAAAAGAAACAGAATATTATTGAGTAATAAGAAAGGAAGGCCCAAGCAGAGAGCCTTCCTTTCTTATGTTCTATTAGTCAAGAATTGTTACTTTCACTGTTTGTCTGCCAAAGTTGACGGCATCTTCTTTAGAAGGTATAAAGATGTCAATCTTATTGCCTTTGATGGCACCGCCAGTATCTCCTGCAATCGCTTCTCCATAACCTTCCACATGAACTTTTGTTCCTAGTGGAATAACGCTGGGATCAACAGAGATCACTTTTTGATTTGGATTTTCCTTCAGATTAATGCCTGTAGCTGTAATCCCTGAACAGCCTTCACAATTAGCCGTATATGCAGTTGCTTCCATTGTAAAAACTTTCTGTGAGGTTTCTTCAGTTGCTGCTTCAGCAGCCGGTTTAGACTCTTCAGGTTTTGCAGTTTCCACAGCCGGTGCAGATTCTGTTTCAGGTTTTGCAGTTTCCACAGCTGGTGCAGGTTCTGTTTCGGGTTTAGCAGTTTCTGCAGCTGGCGCATAATCCGATTGAGATGCTGTTGTTTCAGCAGCCGGTTTGGGTTGCTCAGCAGGCGTTGTTTCTTCAACTGGCTGAGCCTCATTCTCAGCTGGCTTATCATTTGAAACTGCAGGTAAAGCTGCTTCAGCTGGTGTAATAGAGACAGCGTTTGGATATAATGTGAATTCCTGATCTGGGAAAATCAAATCAGACTTTAATTTGTTCCATTCCTTGATCGCATCTACTGTTACATTATGCTCTCTTGCAATATCCCATAAAGTATCACCTTTTGATACTATGTATTTCTTTTCTGGATAGATATTAAGTATATCTTCAGGATGGATGATATGAGAAGATAGGCCATTCCATTCTTTAATCATTTCAACTGGAGTATTATATTGCTGGGAAAAGCCCCATAAGGTATCTCCCTTTTTAACTGTTACTTCTTCTGCTTGAACATTTGCACCTGCTGTCCCTGTGATAGCAGCAGCGGCTACAAAAGATAAAATCGATTTTTTCATGTAGTTAAAACCTCCTGTATAGCTTGTCTTGAGCTAACGAGATTAATAATAACATGGTTTTTTTTCAATAAAAGAACAAAGAGTTAATAATCAGGTTACGGATATAACAGGAATATAACAGCGGTATATCGAACTGACTGAATACTCAATCAACAGCCTTTTGCATAATGTATTAAATCTCCTTTGGATACCTCTAGATCAGGCTTTTTGATGGTTATAGAGAAATAAATAGATCATTGTTTAATTTCTAGGCAAATAGGAGTCATCTAACAGTCGAGGTTAAAATTGGAATGGATTTTTTTAAAAATGTTAACTTCCAATGTTGATTTCAACTGTTGCCGCATGTATTTTCCCCGCTTTTGACGCTCATCTGGGTCCCCATTCGACCGATTCTCCTGGCGTATAATGAACATATCCCTCCATAAACAACAGGATTTTAAATTGAAATATGATCTAAAAAATTGGCCTGTTGATTTCCGCTCCAGGGACTCAAGCTGTCGCGGGCGGTCCGACGCTCCTCGGTGCATTCGCACCTGCGGGGTCTCCCGCTGACTCGCTTCTCCCGCAGGA
>NZ_JAEL01000037.1 GCF_000518885.1 Bacillus sp. J33
AAATAATACTATCGCGGGGTGGAGCAGTCCGGTAGCTCGTCGGGCTCATAACCCGAAGGTCGCAGGTTCAAATCCTGCCCCCGCAATCTGGTCCGGTAGTTCAGTTGGTTAGAATGCCTGCCTGTCACGCAGGAGGTCGCGGGTTCGAGTCCCGTCCGGACCGCCACTTTTATAGTAACTTTCTTAAAAACGAAACAAGGTTTCGTCTTTTTTTATGTTCTTTTTTTACTTGATGATGCTATGCTTGATTATTTAGAATGATGGCAAGCTTTGCCCATTGTATTAAAATGATGTACACTACATATAGACTATTCTCCTTAGGATTTATCCTAAGGTTTTTTTATTCATACGCAGATTAAACCATTAAAGGTGATGAAATAATATGTCTCAGTTTGAGTTTATCTCAAAATGTCCAGAGGATACGATGGGCTTTTCTAAACGGCTAGGCAGCATGCTGCAGCCAGGGGATGTGCTTGCGCTTGAAGGAGATCTGGGTGCGGGCAAAACCACATTTACAAAGGGCCTGGCACAAGGTCTTGGCATAATGAGAAATGTGAACAGCCCAACGTTTACAATAATCAAGGAATATCAGGGGCGAATGCCGCTCTACCATATGGATGTATATAGAGTAGAAGATTCTTTTGAAGACCTGGGATTTGATGAATATTTTGAAGGAAATGGGGTCACAGTTGTAGAATGGGCTCATTTAATTGAAGATCAGCTTCCTGAGGAGTTATTAACCATTTATTTGTATTTGGGGGAAAACGGCTCAAGAAGGCTGGTTTTAGAACCAAAGGGAAAAAGATATGAGGAATTGTGTAAGGAGATATTGGCATGAGGGTTCTATCCATTGATACATCCAATTACCCGCTGGGAGTGGCTCTCCTGGACGGAGAAAAGGTTATAGGCGAGTATATTACTAATGTAAAGAAGAACCATTCAATCCGGGTGATGCCGGCTATTGATATGTTACTGAAAGATTGCGATGTCAAACCAGCTGAGTTAGATAAAATAGTTGTTGCAAAAGGGCCAGGTTCTTATACGGGTGTTCGGATCGGTGTCACAATTGCGAAAACACTTGCATGGACATTAGGTATACCGCTGGTCGGTGTTTCAAGTTTGGAGATATTTGCTGCAGGTGCTGGAAGGTACTTTAATGGGGTAATATCCCCTTTATTTGATGCCAGACGAGGGCAGATTTACACGGGATTGTATCAATATAAAGAAGGCAGCCTGGTTTCTCTTGTGAGGGATCAACTGCTTCTTTCAAAGGATTGGGCTGCTAAGCTTTCTGAACAAAATGAGAAAGTTCTCTTCATGGGAAATGACTTGCCATTGCATAAGGCTGTGCTTGAAGAAACACTCAAAGAACAAGCTGTATTTGCAATGCCCACTGAACACAATCCAAGGCCAGCTGAACTTGCATGGTTGGGCAGAGACCGTGAGGGGGAGGAAATCCATTCCTTTGTTCCGAATTATATACGGCTTGCGGAAGCAGAGGCAAATTGGATTGAAGCTAACAAAGAAAAAAAGCTAAAGTGATAAGGAAGCGAAAGCATGAATAAATCCTTAACTTTCCGTTTCATGAATGAGCAGGATATAGATGAAGTTCTTGAGATTGAATATAAATCATTTGCTACTCCTTGGAGCAGGGAAGCATTTTATAATGAAATAACACAAAATCAATTTGCAGTGTATGTAGTATTAGAAGAAGAGGATAAAGTGATAGGCTATTGCGGCATGTGGATTGTGGTGGATGAGGCACATATCACTAATGTTGCACTGCTGCCTGAATACCGTGGCAGGAAGCTGGGAGAAGCTTTAATGCGAAAGGGAATGGCGGTTGCAGTCGAAATGGGGGCAAAAACAATGACTCTTGAAGTCAGGGTATCCAATTTCACAGCACAGTCACTATATCGAAAACTGGGCTTCCAGGATGGAGCCATCAGAAAAAATTACTATACAGATAATCAAGAGGATGCTTTAGTAATGTGGGTGAATTTATGATTAAACACGATCAGTGGATTATGGGAATAGAGACAAGCTGTGATGAAACAGCAGTTGCCATCATTAAGAATGGCCGGGAAATCGCAGCAAATGTTGTTGCCTCCCAAATCGAAAGCCATAAGAGGTTCGGCGGGGTAGTCCCTGAAATAGCTTCCCGCCACCATGTCGAACAGATCACAATTGTTTTGGAGGAAGCATTAAAGCAGGCAGGAATTACATATTCTGACCTTTCTGCTATTGCTGTAACTGAAGGACCCGGCCTTGTAGGAGCGCTCCTGATTGGTGTGAATGCCGCAAAAGCGATTGCCTTTGCCCATGGGATTCCGCTTGTAGGCGTACATCATATTGCAGGACATATTTATGCGAATCGATTAGTTGAAGAGATGCAATTCCCTCTGCTTTCTCTTGTTGTATCCGGCGGGCACACAGAGCTTGTATATATGAAAGAACATGGCCATTTTGAAGTAATTGGCGAAACAAGGGATGATGCTGCAGGGGAGGCATATGATAAAGTTGCCAGGGTATTAAACCTTCCTTATCCAGGAGGTCCCCATATTGATAGGCTCGCGCACGCTGGTACACCATCGATAAATTTACCGAGAGCCTGGCTGGAAGAGGGATCATATGACTTTAGTTTCAGCGGCTTAAAATCGGCAGTTATAAACACTGTCCACAATGCGGAACAGCGTGGGGAAAAGATTATCCCGGAAGATCTGGCAGCTAGTTTTCAGCAAAGTGTTATAGACGTTCTTGTGACGAAAACGGAAAGAGCTGTAGAGGAATACAAGGTTAAGCAGCTTCTGCTCGCGGGAGGAGTAGCAGCGAATAAAGGATTGCGGGCCGCCTTGGAAGACAAATTTGCTCAGAGGCCTGATATTGGCTTAATTATCCCTCCACTGTCTCTGTGCACAGATAATGCCGCCATGATTGCAGCAGCAGGCAGTATTTTATTTGAAAAAGGCCACCATTCCGGTTTGGATTTAAATGCAAATCCTGGTTTGGATATTACTATCCACAATTAACAATAAGATAGGTAAAAGTCCCTGGATGTTCCAGGGGCTTTTTTTGTGGATAAAATGATTGTTTTCTGAATTTTATGTTGATAGTGTGGATAAAACAACCTGTTTTTGTGGATAATGTGGAAAACTGTGTGGAAACCGTATATAGCAGAGTTTTATTTGTGGTTATCTTTGTGGATAATAAAAAAGACTGGCGGTGACTATCCTACCAGTCTCAGGGTTATGAATTTTCTTCACTCATTATCTGCTAAAATTGTCCATTCTTCCATTAAATCTTCTAGCTTTGATTTAGCTTCATCGTTTTTTTGTGTTATTTCCATTACCTTTTCATGATCCTTATAAACTTCAGGATCACAGAGAAGCTGATCATATTCTTCAATCTGTTTTTCAAGCTCTTCGATGAGCATTTCGATTTCTTCCATTCTTCTTTTTCGCTGCCGTTCAAGCTTCTTTGCTTCCTTATCAAGTTGATAATTATTTTTTTCCTGTTTTACAGGCTGTGCAGACTGTGGAAAATCATTTTGATCAAAAGCGTGCAGTTCCTCCTGCTCCTGCTTCTTTTCAACATAATAATCGTAATCCCCAAGATACTCGGTTGCGCCGCCACTGGAAAGTTCGATTACCTTAGTTGTAATCCTGTTGATAAAATAACGGTCATGGGAAACAAACAGGATCGTTCCTGGATAGTCTATTAAGGCGTTTTCCAGGATTTCTTTGCTATCCAGATCAAGATGGTTTGTCGGTTCATCCAGGATTAAGAAATTGGCTTTCTGCATCATTAGCTTTGCAAGCGCCAGGCGGGCTTTTTCACCGCCGCTTAGTGTTGAAAAGGTCTTAAGAACATCATCTCCGGAAAAAAGAAAATTGCCTAGAATTGTACGGATTTCCTTTTCCGGCTTTAGCGGATATTCATCCCATAATTCATTTAGGACACGTTTATTGCTGGAAAGCTCAGCTTGCTCTTGGTCATAGTATCCAATAGTTACATTTGAACCGTATTGAATATCCCCGGCAAGAGCTGGAAGTTTTTTTACAATTGTCTTCAGCAAAGTGGATTTTCCAATTCCATTGGGACCTACAAGAGCAATGCTATCTCCTCTTGCAAGGCGGAAGGAGATGTTTTCAGAAACTTTATCATTATATCCGACAGCAAGTGAGTTTACATTTAGCACCTCATTGCCGGATTGTCTTTCAATATCAAACCCGAAAGAAGCTGATTTCTCGTCACCAAGGGGCCTGTCCATCACTTCCATTCTAGCAAGCTGCTTCCTGCGGCTTTGAGCCCTTTTGGTTGTAGAAGCACGTGCGAGATTGCGCTGGATAAAATCCTGCAGCTTTGCAATTTCTTCCTGCTGTTTTTCAAACTGTTTCATTTCCCGTTCAAAGTTTTCTGCTTTTTGGTCCAAATAGGAGCTATAGTTTCCAAGGTATTTTCGGATTTGGTGCCTTGAAATCTCATAAACCTGAGAGACAACCTTATCCAGGAAGTAACGGTCATGTGAAACAATTAGAATGGCTCCATCATAGCCCTGCAAGTATTGCTCCAGCCATGATAGAGTTTCAATGTCCAAATGATTGGTAGGCTCATCCAAAATGAGGATATCAGGCTTTGTGAGCAACAGTTTCCCAAGCGCAAGCCTTGTTCGCTGTCCGCCGCTGAGCGATGAAATTTTCGTGTCATAGCTGAAATGACTAAAATTCAATCCATGGAGAATAGAACGGATATCCGCTTCATATTGGTAGCCGCCATTTTCTTTGAATTCTACCTGGAGTTTGTCATAGTCTTTCATGATTCGTTCATATGTCTTGGCATTATTTAGGGTGTCAGGATCTGACATTTGTTCTTCAAGCTTGCGAAGCTGTTTTTCCTGCTTTTGCAAGTCTTCAAACACGGTCAGCATCTCATCCCAGATCGAAAGGTCAGATTCCAGGCCTGTATTTTGTGCCAGATATCCAATCGTTACTTCTTTTGGTTTAATAATTTCGCCGGAATCATATGACATTTGGCCTGCAATTATTTTTAAAAGGGTGGATTTTCCTGCCCCATTCCGTCCAACTAAGGCAATCCGGTCCCTGGTTTGTATTTCAAGCTTTATATTCGTTAAAATAGGATCAGCAGCAAAATTTTTAGAAAGCTGATTTACTTGTAATAAAATCATTATTTTCACCTCTATAGTATAGAGTAAGTGTAACTCATTCATATATCTTCGGCAATAAAGTGAAACTTCCATCAAAAAAGTGTTTTATTTTACTAGCTGAGGCCGCAAAAGGCGAATCATTCAGACGTTGGCTTCAAGAAAAGCGGGCATGACACGGGAACGGCAGCCTAAGTTCTTCTAAAGGCATTACCAGCCTGCGTTTTATGAATTAAGCAGCAGAAGCAAGGGATTTACAGTCAGTTATATGTGAAAAAATCAGCAGGCCATTTATCTCGGATGGATAAAGTTTACAGATAAACCTAAAGAAAATATGTGAATAAACGTACAAAGCCCGTACAAAGATGTGGGAAAATAGTGTATGATTTTGGAGAGAGGTGTTTTTTAGTGTCGGATTTTACCCATTTTAATCAAGAGGGCAGAGCAAAAATGGTTGATGTCAGCGATAAACCAGAAACAGCGAGAACAGCTATTGCCCAATCCAGTATAACGGTTAATAAAGAAATTTATGAAAAGATTGCCTCAAATTCCATGAAAAAAGGGGATGTGCTTGCTGTAGCACAGGTTGCCGGAATTATGGCAAGCAAAAAGACGTGGGATATTATTCCGATGTGTCATCCGCTGCCGCTGACTGGTGTAGATATTTCTTTTTCATGGAATATAGATGACGAAAGATATATTCTGCTCATTTCTGCATCGGTTAAGACGAAAGGAAATACGGGTGTAGAAATGGAAGCGTTAACAGCTGCTTCTGTTTGTGCCTTGACTGTTTATGATATGTGTAAAGCAGTAGATAAAGGGATGGTAATTGGGCCGACCTTCTTAGTAGAAAAAACAGGCGGAAAAAACGGAGATTTTAAAAGAGACTAAACATCAAAGGGACGGAGATGAACGAATGGCCAATGAACCGATGAAAATACCGCAAGCGACAGCTAAAAGGCTGCCTTTATATTATCGTTTTTTAAAGAATCTTTACTCCTCAGGGAAACAAAGGGTTTCTTCAGCGGAACTTAGTGAAGCGGTAAAGGTTGATTCCGCAACAATCCGACGGGACTTTTCTTACTTTGGTGCATTAGGGAAAAAGGGTTACGGCTATAATGTAAATTACCTGCTGTCCTTCTTCCGCAAAACTCTTGACCAGGACGAGCTTACTAAGGTAGCTTTGGTGGGAGTAGGCAATCTGGGGACGGCCTTTCTCAATTATAATTTTCTTAAAAATAATAATACGAAAATTGAAGTTGCATTTGATGTAGATGAAAATAAGGTAGGTACGAAAATAGGGGATGTACCTGTCTATCATATGGATGATCTGGAAAAGGTTATTGAAGAAAATGATATCCAGGTAGCTATTTTGACAGTGCCGGCACCACCTGCCCAGGGAATTACCGACCGGATGGTGAAAGCCAAGATTAAAGGCATCCTTAATTTTACGCCTGCCAGGCTGACTGTGCCGTCTTCCATTAGGATTCATCATATTGATCTGGCCGTTGAATTGCAATCCCTGGTATACTTTTTAAAAAATTATCCGGCGGAAACGTAAACCATATACGTTCCAATAGAAAACAGTTGAAGATTGTCAAGGTTTCGCTATTATAGGTAGTGGGAGGTGTGCGGCAATGATGAATCTTGGACCTGGAAGCCTCATACTTATTATATTGATTGCATTAGTAATTTTCGGCCCCAAGAAACTTCCGGAATTGGGAAGGGCAGCTGGGAATACTTTACGTGAATTTAAAAACGCAGCAAAAGGCTTAGCAGATGACGACGATAAAAAAGATGCTAAGTAAGATAGGATGAATAGTTATGAGTCATAATGATATGACGATTTATGAACATATTGGCGAACTGCGGAAAAGGATTGTCATTTCGGTTATCTTTTTCGTTATCGCCGTGGTAGTTAGCTTTTTTCTTGCTGAACCGCTGATTGTTTATTTGCAAAAAGCGGATGAAGCGAAGGAATTAACGATGAATGCTTTCCGGCTAACAGATCCGGTCAAAGTCTATATGCAATTTGCTTTTCTGATTGCCTTTATTATTACATTGCCAGTCATTTTATATCAGCTATGGGCGTTTATCAGCCCGGGATTATTAGAAAAAGAGCGGAAAGTGACGCTTAGCTATATCCCTGTTTCTGTTATTTTGTTTGTTGGCGGTATCGCATTTGCCTACTTTATTCTGTTTCCGTTTGTAGTCGAGTTCATGACATCCATTGCCAACCGGCTGGATATTAACCAAGTAATCGGGATAAATGAATACTTTCAGTTTCTTTTCCAGCTGACTATTCCATTCGGGGTGCTGTTCCAGCTTCCGGTTGTCGTCATGTTTTTAACAAGGCTGGGGATTGTCACACCAGCGTATCTGGTGAAGATACGAAAGTATGCTTACTTTGTATTAGTGGTCATAGCGGCTTTCATTACACCGCCCGACCTTCTATCCCATTTGATGGTGACGTTCCCGCTGCTGCTTTTATATGAAGTCAGCATTTTTATCTCTCGCATTTCCTATAAAAAAGTATTGGAAGCAGAAAGAATACAGGAAATGGAAAGTGAACAAACATAAAAAATGAGCCTTTTTACAGGCTCATTTTTTGTTTTTATTTTTTATTTTAAAATGTAAACCAATCATTCGCAGGCCTGTGCCAAAATCGAATGTGGCAATGATAATCAAAAAATAAGTAAAAAATCCCCATGTTTCTTCACGCTGAATATTTTGAATGGCAATAAAGGTAAAAAGGCATCCGAGAAGGATGTATACGATGCCCGAAAACAGTGGTGTACTTCTCATCAAAATCCTCCAATATAGTGAAACTTCACTCAGAGAAGCGATTTTCTTAACTGAGTGTTCATTAAAGCTTTAAACGCCACGTCTCTCCCAAAGCTGCGCTTTCGGTCGTGTAATGTATCGCTGGACACTTTTGTCCCATGGCTTTCCATCGGGCTGGTAACTCTTATGTGCTGCAGCAGTTATCCAACAAAAAAATTGGACCACAATCCATTAACAATTATAATAGTGGTCTACTGTCCATTAGCCTGTGATTAAGCCGATAAAACTTTGTACATTTTCCATTTCCTTCATCCATTTCTCCAGGCTGTCCTGATTTAGCTGAATGACGGCAACAAGCGTATTCATAGCCACATGGGCAAAAATCGGTACGATAATCCGTTTTGTTTTTACATAGAGAAAAGCAAAGGTAAAGCCCATGGCTGAATATAAAAGAATATGTTCAGGTTCAAAGTGTGCAAGAGCAAAAATGACAGAACTGATCAGGGCAGATAGGAAAAAATTAAATCGTTTATAGAGAGAACCGAAGATAACCTTCCTGAATACGATTTCCTCAAGGATAGGCCCAACTACGGAACTAATCAAAATGACGATTGGCGAAGCTTCTATAATACGGATAATTTGCTGTGTATTTTCCGATCCCATTTCGATGCCGATCATATTTTCAATGCTTGCTGCTGTAGCTTGGGCGATTAACGCTAAAAATATACCTCCAACTGCCCAGCCAGCTGCACTTGCTGTAGATGGAGCATCCCTTTGGGCCAAGCCCATTTTCATTTCTGGCTTGAGTAATACAAGCGTAATGATCAATGTAATTGTGAAGCTGATAACCAGCCAGCAGGCAACCGCTAGGATTTGCATGTTTTCAGGGTTATAGCCTATGAGATCTGCAGTGAACATCACGAGCGGAATACCAAATAGACTTGAAAGCTGCATGGCAATATAGACTATTAATATAATCCAGTATTCTTTCTTCAAAATGTTTACTCCTTAACGTATATGGTTGAAAAGCAAGTACTAAAGCCATTTTACTCTTAATATGGATAAGGTTTCAAATCTCAGCTTCGTATGGAAGGAATTATTGATTATGGCTCTGTTAAACAGGGATATTGGTATCCGCTTCATGCACTGGCTTTCCGCCGAGGCGTTTTATCTGTGTGGGGTCTAACAGAATCCTGCACGAAGAAAATACAAATCGAGCTTTCTATTCCAATCAACGCAGTGCTAATTCAGCAAAAACTTTCAAACAGTTATGATTAAAGGTTATGCTTCTGGTGCATAATTAAAAGGTTGTTTGCGCCGAAAAACAGGCTGCTTTAACGATTGTAAATTTTTTTAAAAAATTTAAGCTTCACCCTTGCAAATGGAAATGAGATTCATTAATATAATAATTGTGTTAGCACTCAATTGGATAGAGTGCTAATAAATAAAAATATTTACATATTATTTGAGGAGGTTGTTTCACTTGTTAAAGCCACTAGGTGATCGAATTATTATCGAGCTTGTTGAAACTGAAGAAAAAACTGCAAGCGGCATCGTACTGCCGGACACTGCTAAAGAAAAGCCTCAAGAAGGCAAAGTTGTAGCTGTGGGAACTGGCCGTGTACTTGAAAATGGTGAGCGTGTTGCCCTTGAAGTTGCTGACGGCGACCGCATTATCTTCTCAAAATATGCCGGTACTGAAGTAAAGTACGAAGGCAAAGAATACTTAATTTTACGTGAAAACGACATTCTTGCTGTAATTGGCTAATAGCCCAAGAACGGTAGATTAAAACGATAAAGAGTTAAAAATTCAGAGGAGGTTTTTTACAAATGGCTAAAGAGATTAAATTTAGTGAAGAAGCTCGCCGTGCGATGCTTCGCGGTGTTGATTCCCTTGCAAATGCGGTAAAAGTAACTCTTGGACCTAAAGGACGCAACGTGGTTCTTGAGAAAAAATTTGGTTCTCCGTTAATTACAAACGACGGTGTAACAATCGCAAAGGAAATTGAACTGGAAGATGCATTTGAAAACATGGGTGCGAAGCTTGTTGCTGAAGTAGCAAGCAAAACAAACGATGTTGCCGGTGACGGTACAACAACTGCAACAGTTCTTGCACAGGCAATGATCCGTGAAGGCCTTAAGAACGTAACGGCAGGCGCCAATCCAATGGGTATCCGCAAAGGTATCGAAAAAGCGGTTGCAACTGCTGTTGAAGAATTAAAGACTATTTCTAAGCCAATCGAAGGCAAAGAATCTATTGCACAGGTTGCTGCGATTTCTGCTGCTGACAATGAAGTTGGCCAGCTGATTGCCGAAGCAATGGAGCGCGTTGGCAACGATGGCGTTATCACAATCGAAGAATCTAAAGGATTCACTACTGAGCTTGATGTGGTAGAAGGTATGCAGTTCGACCGCGGATATGCTTCTCCATACATGGTAACAGATTCTGATAAGATGGAAGCGGTTCTTGAAAACCCTTATATCTTAATCACTGACAAGAAGATTACTAGCATTCAGGAAGTCCTTCCTGTTCTTGAGCAAGTTGTACAGCAAGGCAAGCCATTATTGCTTGTAGCTGAAGATGTTGAAGGTGAAGCACTTGCTACATTAGTAGTTAACAAGCTTCGCGGAACTTTCAATGCAGTTGCTGTTAAAGCTCCTGGATTCGGTGACCGCCGCAAGGCTATGCTTGAGGATATCGCTATCCTAACTGGCGGTGAAGTGATTACTGAGGAGCTTGGACGTGACCTTAAGTCTGCTACAATCGACTCTTTAGGACGCGCTTCTAAAGTTGTTGTTACAAAAGAAAACACTACGATCGTTGAAGGTGCTGGAGACAGCGCGCAAATCGCCGGCCGTGTGAACCAAATCCGCACTCAAATGGAAGAAACAACTTCTGAATTTGACCGTGAAAAATTACAAGAGCGCCTAGCTAAGCTAGCTGGCGGTGTTGCAGTAGTTAAAGTTGGTGCTGCAACTGAAACTGAATTGAAAGAGCGCAAGCTTCGCATCGAAGACGCCCTTAACTCTACACGTGCTGCTGTAGAAGAAGGTATCGTTTCTGGTGGTGGCGTTGCCCTTCTAAACGTATATAACAAAGTTGCTTCTCTTGCAGCTGAAGGCGATGAAGCTACTGGCATCAACATCGTATTGCGTGCGATGGAAGAGCCTGTACGCACAATCGCACACAACGCAGGCCTAGAAGGTTCTATTATTGTTGACCGCTTAAAGCGCGAAGAAGTTGGAACAGGCTTCAACGCTGCTACTGGCGAATGGGTAAACATGATCGAAGCTGGTATCGTTGACCCAACTAAAGTAACTCGTTCAGCTCTTCAAAACGCTGGATCTGTTGCGGCTATGTTCTTAACAACTGAAGCAGTTGTTGCTGACAAGCCGGAAGAAAATGCTGGCCCTGCAATGCCTGATATGGGCGGAATGGGCGGAATGGGCGGCATGATGTAATCATCGCCCAAACTCCTTGAGCCATAAGGGCTTTTATAAACAAAAAGCAAAATGCTGAAACAGTGAAATAAAAGAGGCTTCTCATAAGTTGTTTAAACTTTTGGGAAGCTTCTTTTTTCATCTTATGCGTTACATAGGGTTACAGGATTTTCGTTATTTAGTCATTTGTATGGACTAGTGGAAGGAAATGTACCTTTATGGCTAAATTTAAATTATCAAACACAAAATGGGGGGACACCATCCGGTCTTTTACTACACGGACACATTTTAATGGAGAAAATACATAAAAACGATCTTGGTAAGTTTCTAATGCCAAATTTTTGGCCATTTAAATATAATTATGGTGAACCTTATCACAAATAGTAGTAAAGCGAATTGAGCGAAATTATTACTCCAAGGAAGTTTGGTTCTAAAAAATAACAGGGCAGGCTGTTGAGTGCCCTGTCATTTTCGGCTTGTTAGATACTAACCAAGTAGAGCAGGACGAAACAAAGCAAAAGCTGCTATCGCACTTCCTGTCGCTCTATGAAGAGGTCATCGTCGACGCTTATCGGTTTCGTTATATGATTTAGACTTACATCCAAGTCAAGCTATAAGGGCTTAGGATATAATCGATCAAGGATGTAAATATTCAAGTACATTCCCCAAATGTTAATGGAGGTTAAAATAAAAAACCAACCATCTGCGCTTATTAACACTTGATATTTTTCTGCAGAAAAATGAGCGATATAGAGAATAAATATCCCCGCAGCTTTCCACTTCCACTTGATGTTCGTAAAATACAGGATCATTGTGCTTACGGTCAAGAGCAGATGATAGGTCGCGGCAATAATAGCAATACTGCAATCATTATTTGGAATTAGAGTTTCATTGAAACTACGAACGCCGGCTGCCTTGGATGCCCAAGTTACTAAATGAAAATGCAAAGTACACAATCCAAAGAAGATAAAGATATAACGCCAAATGCGCCCAATGTGTTTTGATAATATGGTGCTTACTATTTTCGCAATACGGAATAAAATGAGAATACCGATAATAGTCATCCATGTCCGATACCAGTTTTGTTTATATATTCCCATTTGAATAAACAATTCTTCAATACCGCCGTAAATTAGAGCGATGAACAATTGCCAGTGAAATTTAAGATTAAAGACGGTAACAAGGACGGCAGAAGCGGACACTGAAGTTTGTGAAAATAAGTTTCCTACAACCGCATCATCGTGTTGGTTAGAACAAATTTTCGGAAAATATATGTACGCCTTCAAACACATTAAAATAGCTACTTCGAATGAAAAAAAAGTGATTCCGCTTATAGTTAAATATAGAGAAAGCACGTGTTTACGATTGGTTGTTTTGATGAAAACAATGACCATTACAAGGATTGTTATAATCCCAAGGAGAATATACCATATCGTGTTGCTCCAAAATCCAGGACCCATTAAACACAGTTCCTTTCCTATTAACTTCATGTTCTACACTATTTGTTGGTAAAATTATGTTGACCCTCGATTTAAAAAATATTCAGCGTAATCGACTGTTGGGTGAGGAATTTGGGTCCAGTGAATCCCTTTGTAGAATGGATAATATCAAAACTTGCTATAACAGAGAGTGTAGAGAATCCTATCATAAGTCAAAGATAAACAACACTACTGAAGCCACGTTGAGCGTAGGACAAATGTCCATCTATTTCTAAAAAGTGATGATCATTCCATAATCAAATATTCTCCAAAGATGAGTTTTAATGATCTAAAAAAAGTGTGAAAAAATGCTAACATTTTGCTAACGCAATCAAGTGAAAAACAGTTAATTCTCGTTAAGGAAGTTACACCTCAGATTCAGCAAAACCTTGATATACCGCACTTTTTGCACTCAATGTTAACAATATTAAACTCTAGCAACCTACGGGCGGCATGATGTAATATCATCCCCCTTCTTAAAAACCACTTCTCGAAATGAGAAGTGGTTTTTTGTATTGTTTGAACGATGCGGAAGAAGCAATCTTTAGTGAGAACTGCCCAAACCAAAGACCATTTATCCCACGCCTATCCTATCATAAGGAACGATACGCTTGAAGACAATCTTGTAATAGAGTAAGTACTGGACATTCTGGCTGGGAAAATCCAAGATCTGAATGCAAGAGAAGAAATGATAGAGAGAAATATGGAGATGCAGCGTTTGAATTTTTAAGAGAAGAAGTGCTGGTTGAGTAAAATAGTGGCTGCGGATAACTCCGCGGCCTTTTTTATGATGAAAGGCTTATCCACATAAGGAAAATGTAGGATATTCATTTGTCTGAATATTAATTCTTTTAGCAGATTTACAATCTCCTATTGAAAAGGCATGATATAAATAATTCGGATTACTAAGTAAATTTCCGGATTTTTTAGCTTCATACACATTTCAATGGGAGGTTTTTAAATGAAGAAAAAAACAGTATGGAAAGTTTTTAGTTCAGCCGCACTGGCAGCATCAATACTCGTACCCCAAGTGGGATTTGCTGAAGGTGCAAAACCTGTCACAGTAGAAAATGTATCAATCAATGGTTTTGTTGATTATGAAGAAATGAAGCAAAAGCTAAGCCAAATTGAAAAATCATCTAATGGGCTTGTTCAGGTTGAGTCTGCAGGAAAAACAAATCAGGGCAGAGATATCTATACAGCCCGAGTAGGCCATGGGGATAAGGTTGTACTGGTACAAAGTGAAATTCATGGAAATGAAAAGACAGGAACTGTCGCATTACTAAATATTCTTCAATATTTGGGTTCAAGCCAGACAGAGGAAGCGAAAAGAATCAGGGAAGAGTTAACAATCGTTGCTATTCCAATGATGAATGCTGACGGATCCGAATTGGACAGGCGCGGAAATGTCATGACCTGGGAAGACGTTCAAGAGCAGTTCCCTCAATTACATAGTGCACAGCCGACATGGAACTATTATAACCGTACCCTGCAAGGGGATGACTACTCAGCAGCTCCTGGATTCGATGTAAACCGTGACTTCAATCCGGATCTAAATTATGTACCGAAACCGGAGGATTTCCCTGGCAAATCAAGTGCACCTGGCTGGTATATTACACCTGAGTCTCAAACAGTCAGGGATGTCTATAAGAGCCTGCAGGATGAGTTTGGAAATGTAGAAGTATTTCTGGACCTTCATCATCAAAACTTTTATAAAATAGAAGGGACAGATGAAGATGTGACAATGTCCATCTCTGCAGATTTTGTTCCGGATCCAAGTTCTCCAGAGGGATCAAAGTATAGCCAATATGCGGAGAATTATCGCTTTGATTTTTCCCGCCAGCTAAATGTTGCACTTTATGATGCACTTCAGGAAAAAGGCAATTCTGTATTTACAAACATTTCATTATATGACCAGGACTTAGACCTGCCTGGAACTGCATTGGGTTCATTCGCCTTGAACGGAAGCGGGGTTGTTCTATTTGAGGTAAAAGGCCAAACACATAACTATGGCCAAAAGATGAAGGGGCAGCTGGTTAAAACGGTAGAAACAGGTGTAATGGGAATCATCAATGGTGTGGCAGATGGCAGTGTGTATGAATTGAACCCAGAGGAATATAATGAAATTCCAAACAGGGAGTACATTCGATAATTCAGTTAAAAAGCTGATGCTTTTTGGGAGCATCAGCTTTTCATTTACTGCAGATGATCGGGTCCATTATTATTTGCGGTTTCTTCAGCAACTTCTGTAAAAATATCCTCTTCCTTTTCGGATAGCATATGGATTGAGAAGCCTTTGGCAAAAGCAGGCTCCAGCAAATTGATCAGCTGCTGGACATCAGCCTGCAGCTGTTGAAATTCCTTTTTTGTTACAGGCTGGGCTTCCTCTTTTAATTCATAGCCTACCTGGCCGTTTGCCTCCAGGGTTGCCCACCTTACGTCACTGATCACGGCTACATTATGCTGTCTCAGTTTCATTTCGAGCTGATCGACTGTAAATCTCAGCTTCCTCAGATTTTTCTCATTTAAAACCCCATCTTCAATGATAATTTTGGATTGTCCGGTTATAAACCTTTCAAATTTATCAGATTTGATCTGTGCATATTCCATGACTATAAGTGTAAGGACAAGAATGAGGCCAACTGCGAGAGTGGTCCAAATGCTATCTCCTGAAACAGGTTCGATTAATAAAGAGCCAATGCCAATCATGATAACGACTTGAGCCAATGTCATTTGTGAAATAGACTTTCTGCCAGCAAGCCTCAAGAGCAATGTACCGCCGACCACGACAAGGATTGAGTTCCAGATCCAATCGAATTCCATTCTTGTCCTCCTTTTCATGTTTTTTAATAGCTTTCCTCAAAAATGCCCTGCTTATTGGCTCTTATATAATTATTTTATTAATAATAGATTTCCTATTGTTTCTAAGCTAATAACCGTGTTAATATCAAAATATTATAAAAATTTTCAAAACGCTTACAGAATGACATCATGGGTACATAAGAAAAACTTTATCGGGGGGAAAAGGGATGAAGAAGTTTATGGCAATTTTAGCAAGCAGCGCTTTATTAATGCTGGCTGCATGCGGATCAGGAAATGAGGAAAGCAGCGGTGAAGCAGCAGAAAAGAAAACGGTAAAAATCGGGATTACCCAGATTGTTGAACATCCATCATTGGATTCAGCGAGAGAGGGCTTTATTGCAGCATTAAAGGATGCTGGTTATGAAGAAGGGAAGAACCTTAAGATTGACTTCCAAAATGCACAGGGTGACATGAACAATAACATGTCCATCGCCCAGAATCTAGTAGCCGATAAAAATGACCTTATATTGGCGATTGCGACTGCAAGTGCACAATCTGTAGTTCAGTCTACTAAAGAAATTCCAATCTTATTTACAGCGATTACTGATCCGGTTGGGGCCGAGCTTGTGGAAAGCATGGAAAAGCCAGGCGGCAATGCAACGGGAACGTCTGATACACATCCAGATGCTATCAAGAATACGATCAACTCGATCAAAACCTTCGTACCAGATGCCAAAAAAGTGGGAATTATCTACAATGATGGGGAACCTAACTCTGTTGTCAATGTCAAGCATGCGAAAGAAGCAATCGAAGCACTTGGCCTTGAGGCCGTAGAAACAACTATTTCTACAAGCTCTGAAGTAAAGCAGGCTGCAGAATCCTTAGTAGGCCGCGCAGATGTATTTTATATCCCTAAGGACAATACAGTCGTATCTGCTCTTGAATCAGTGCTCAACGTAGCAAACGAAAAAGACATTCCAGCCTTTGTGGGCGAAAGCGATTCTGTCAAACGCGGCGGATTTGCCTCTTATGGTTTTGAATACCATGATCTTGGCTACTCAACTGGCCAGATGGCTGTTGAAATCCTCGAAGGCAAAAAGCCGAGCGATATTCCAGTGGGGTACCCTGAGAGCCTTGAGCTAGTCATCAATAAGAAAGCAGCTGAAGAGCAGGGTGTTACTCTGACGGAAGAGATGCTGAAGGATGCTAAGGTGGTAGGGGAGTAAATGGTCAAATTGAAAACGATACAGCCGAATGGGCTGTATCGTTTTTTATTTTTTCTTTAAGGCTATAGCTGTAATATACGGTAATAATAGAGAGCACCAATCTAAGCTCTATATTAAAAGGTTTCTTTAGTATGAGTATGTCAAAATAGGTTTGAATTTGTTACTTTGTGAGGCTGGAAAGTGGAATAGGATATGATCTAACTAAAAAACCTGGGTAGCATAAAGATAAGACTATCTGCCGACCTCACTTTAAACATATGGTGAAAAAAATATCTGGTAGTGAAATATTACATTAATTTTTGAGCGATAAACATTTAAATATGATGAATAAATACCTATGTGTGTATTAAAAGTAACCTAATGATAATTGATTTTAAGAAAACAAGCCTAAATACCTACAATTTGTAATATTTGTAATAATTTTTATGGGGAGTTAAAAAATTTTAACGAATTAACATACGATAGCCTCTATGCAATTATTTCTTTTTACCCACAAAAAAATCTCGATTTTGAGGTGTTTTTAGGAAAATAATTACAGACATATTTCGACATTTCTGCAGGTGGGTTTGACGGAAATATAACCGCGTGATAATAAGTATATTTATGGTAAATAAAATTACTCTAATTCTGTAAAATTTATTTTCAATGTAAATCTTGTGAAGGTGTTTAGCTATTTTTAGCGGAAGGAAACAAATAAAAACTTCTTGTGGCTTTTAGTGGGATTCTGTGAGATTTGACCAAATTCTAAACAAATGGTAAATCCACATATAGGAAAATACTTCCTGTATTTTGTAGATTGAATCAATCCATAAGGAGAAAGTAGGAATAAGAGAAAAAATAACAGATTCATATACCGATATTGTTACAAATTAACTATTTTGTGCAATATTAGGAACTTTCCAAGGGTGCAGACGTAGGAATCCTACAGACACCTAAAGATGGAACTTACTGCAAATAAAAGAAGTGAGGGTTTTTGAATGTTAGAGTCTAAGAGAAGAGCCATTATCTTTTTAACTTTATCCTTTGTATTAGCTTTAGCAGCCGGCTTTTTCGTTCTCCAAAAGGTTAAAGCTCTGAATGCTGATCTAGGAGGGATGACAGAAATATATGTAGCGGCAGGTGATATTCCTTCTAGAACGATTATACAACCAGACCAGCTCAAAACGATGGATATTCCAAATCGCTTTTTAACGGACTCTCATGTTGTTGATGCTAAACAATTGGCTGGGAAGGTGTTAGTGGTCCCACTCTCAGAAGGCGATATTATTACAAATGGTATGGTTAATGAGGTTAGTCAAGTCAGGGATGGAAATAATCGACTAGTAAACCTTTATTTTTCTGAAAAAGTAAGGTTTGATGAACAACTAAAACCATTAGATAGAGTAGATATTATTGTTTCCCATCAATTTGAAGGGGATCCGAAAACAGAAACATTTATGAAGGATGTAACTGTCAATACCATTATAAAAAAAGATGGCAAATTTGCTGGGGTAGGTGTTGAAATAGCTGCAGAAGATGCTCCGGGGTTAATACACATGCAAAATTATGCAGATAACATGAGAATACTGAAGGCTAACGTTGGAAAGGCTGATCAGAATGCCCCTAAGGTGGAGGCAAATACAACAGCGGACCAATCAAAGACTGATTCAAAACCAGCTGCAACATCACCTGAAAAACAGGCAGAAAAAGCTAAGACCCAACAGCCTAAAGATTCAGAATCTAAAACCGAAAATCCAAAGAAAGAAGATTCTAAAAACGCATCTGGAGAAAGTAAACCTTAATTGAATTTGGAGGCCAGCTTATGAGGGATATAAAAATTTTGCTTGTTAGTGAAGATAAAAATATTACAGGGCAGCTGCAAGCAATACTGTCTGAATATACAAATGTTGACTCCATACTTTATAAAGATTTAAAAGGAGAGCTTGATCGAATAGCACCAGATCTCGTCTTTTTGGTACAACAAGCCAATGATGATACATCAATAGAAGCTGTCCAATATATAAAAACGGTGAACCCAATCTCAACGGTTGTTTTTATTTCAATCTCCCAAGATTTCAATCTTCTGAGAAGCATCACAAGAGCAGGTGTATCTGATTTCTTCATTTTCCCGGACGAAGTAACCCTGTTAACGGGAAGAGTAAAGAGTATTATTCAGGTGGCTGCCGATCAAATGAAGAGTCAGGAAGAAGTGGCAGCTTCGAACCAATCGTTTAAACGGGGGCGGGGCCAAATCTATTCTTTCTATAGTGGAAAGGGTGGAAGCGGAAGAACATTAATATCTTCAACATTTGCGCAAACGTTAAGTCTAGAGTCTACGGCTCAAGTACTATTGTTAGATTTAAATCTTCAGTATGGCGGCATTGAAACCTACTTATCAATCGAATCAAATCGTTCATTAGCCGATTTAACCCCTGTTATCAACGAGTTGAACGAGAATCATATTAGAAATGTAGCTGAGCGTGAGAAATACTCAAAGCTAGAAGTATTGTTAAGCCCAAGAGATGCAGAAGTGGCGGAAAGCTTGAATGACGAATTTGTTACTAAGCTATTAAGAACATGTAGAAGAAGCTATGATTTTGTTATTGTTGATCTTCCTGTCAATATGAATGAGAATACATATACCGCATTAGAGGAGTCAGATAAAATTTATTATGTTCTTAATTTGGATACACCCTCTTTACAGGTGTTAAAACAGGTAGAACAGCTTTTTAGAAGACTTGGAATCTCGACAGATGATCGTTTTGAAATAGTGGTCAATCAAATATCAAAAGACAATGAGCTTAATGTAAAAGATATCAAAAATCTTATACCGCATCCGATTGAATCAAAAATTAATAAGGACTTTAAGGGGTTACAACCCTTCATTAACAAGGGAGAGCCTATTCGAAAAGAGTCCAATGAGAAAAAAATAATACCTTTCGCAAAGGATATTCGTAAATGGGTCCTTTCAAAGCTAGGATAAAAGGTGATCTTCTATGGCGCTTTTTGATAAGAAAAAGGATAAAAAATCTAGAGAATTAAAACAACAGGAAAGTGTCTCCTATCATAATCCTTATATTGATGAGCTCGTTGAACATTATAAAGCACGTTTATTAAAGGAAACCAATCTCGAAGCATTGACAAGCTTATCCCAAGGAGAAATGAGACTCAGGATTGAGCAGCTTATAAGTCAATTTATGAGTGAAGAGAAGGTTATTATCTCTAGACAGGATAAGGAAGTTCTTTTAATTCGGATTATTGATGAATCGGTTGGATATGGGCCACTGGAGCCATTGCTTCATGATAGTGATATAACTGAAATATTAATTAATGGTCATCAAGAGGTTTATATTGAGAAGCAAGGGAAACTTCAGCTTACAAACATCACGTTTCGTAATGAACAGCATGTACGACATGTTATTGACCGGATTGTTGCACCGTTAGGCAGAAGAATTGATGAAAGCTCACCGATGGTTGATGCAAGGTTGCCAGATGGAAGTCGTGTAAATGCAGTTATTCCTCCGATTAGTTTAAATGGGACTTTGATTTCCATCCGTAAGTTTCGTGCTGAACCATTTCAAGTAAGTGATTTATTAAATTTTAATTCACTTGATGAAAGAATGTCGAAATTTTTAAATGCAATCGTAAGAGCAAAATTAAATGTCCTTATATCGGGGGGAACAGGCAGCGGAAAGACGACATTACTAAATGTGCTTGGTTCAGCTATTCCCGCAGGAGAGCGTGTGATTACAATTGAAGATTCAGCCGAACTTCGATTAGATCGTCCTAACGTTGTTGGTGTCGAAGCAAGACCTGCTAATGTAGAAGGAAGTGGGGAAATCTCAATCAGACAGCTTGTAAAGAATGCTTTAAGGATGAGGCCAGATCGAATAATTGTTGGAGAGGTTCGGGGAGCAGAAGCATTTGATATGCTTCAAGCGATGAATACAGGTCATGAAGGATCTATCACAACCGTCCATGCTAACTCACCTACTGATGCTTTGCGGAGGGTCGAAGGAATGGTTATTATGGCCGGAATGGATTTGCCTACAAACATAGTACGAGAATATATCGTAAGTGCCATTGATTTCATTGTGCAAGGATCCAGGCTGACAGATGGAACGAGAAAAATTATTTCTATTTCAGAAGTTTACACAGATGATGATGGGAAAACGGAAATAAATGAAATCTTTACCTTTAAAAGGACAGGGATTGGGAAAGATGGACAGGTGTTGGGTTATTTCACTCCAACCGGTATCATTCCTAAGTGTATAGAAAGAATTAAGCTATTTGGAATTGATGATGTAGATAAGTCTTTATTCGAGAGTGGGGAGGTGAGCCCAGTTGGCGCCAGCTATTCTTTATAGTTTAGCAGTATTGTTCGGCACCTTTGGAGTATATAATCTTCTAGGCTATCGATCTGAAAAAAGAATTCTAAAACAAAAAGTTGAAAAATGGTTTGATTCAGGTGAAAGAAGAAAAAGCTTTATTGTTGTATGGGGGGATAAGTTTGACCAAACAAATTTCGCTGCCCCTATGCACAAAAAGCTTCAGCAGGCAAATATCCCTTTAACCCCGTCTGAATTTTATGGAATTTTGTTAGTCGGTGGAGCTGCAATTGCAGTATTTTCTAATACAATATTCTCAATAAATTTTCCTATTAACATTCTAATTGCCGTTATCGTAGTTATCGCTATATACTTTTTACTTTTCCTGATTCGAAAAAACAAGTATCAAGAAAGATTAAATTTTCAGCTCTCTGAGATTTGCAGATTGCTAGGTAACTCAGTAAGGGCTGGAATGACTATTCAGCAAGGGCTTGAACTAGTAGCTTATGAAGTAGATTCGCCTGCGAAGGAGGAATTCCAGCGGCTGGCTCATGAACTTAGGCTAGGGGTGGATTTTGATCGAGCCCTTCGCGAAATGCAAAACCGTAATCAATCACGAGAATTCAAGCTTTTCATTGCTACTCTATTAATTCAAAAGCGTGCTGGAGGAAACCTTCATGCTGTTTTAGACGAAATGTCCCGAACACTTGAAGAACGGAAGATCTTAGATCAGACAATTAAGACGATGACTGCAGAACAGCGCTTTATCTCTTATATTTTACCTGCGATGCCAGTGTTTATCCTTTTAATGATGAACTCGATGATGGATGGCTTTTTAGATAACCTAGCTACTCTTCCAGGGGCAATATTAGGGGGAATGTTCGTTATTGGGACGGTCATTGCTTTTATTCTTGTTAGAAAGGTCACAAATATAAGGGTGTAGCTCATGGATACATTGATCTTACTTTTAATTATATTATTTTGGTTCTTTATAGCTTTGGGATTAAGACATGTGTACGTATATATGAAAAAAAAGGAAGAGTTGTCAAAGCATATTGAAACACAAATACAAACTTCCGATCAATTGTTTAGACGAAAGAAAGAACCTCTGATTACTAAAGCACTAACAAGAATGACAAAATACGCAGATGATTTTTCATCTTTAGGGCAAAGAATTAACTTTTTTAGTGAAAATCATGATGTTAAAGAGTGGTTGCGAAAAGCGGGTCACCCACTTGGTCTAACGATGGAAAGGTTCCAAGGGATAAAAATATTCCTAGCTTTTGTAGGCTTTATTTTTGGAGTTGTCCTATTTATTATTGGATTCCCATTAGCACAATTCGCTGTTGCATTTTTCCCTGTTATTGGATATGCCATTCCGATTTTGCTCCTAAGAACTCAAGCAAACAAAAGACAAGAACAGCTTCGTTACGATCTCCCAGATTTCCTTGATACAGTCAGCGTAAGCTTACAAGCAGGAGTTGGAATTGACCATGCATTAAAAGAAGTAATCCGATTTTTTGATGGCCCGTTACGAGACGAGTTTTCGAGATTTTTGCAAGAGATTGAACTCGGAGTCCCTAGAGAAGAGGCTTATCGTGGTTTATTGAGAAGAAATAATAATCCAGAATTCCAAACCCTGATTAAATCGCTTATTCAAGGGATGAAGCTTGGGGTTCCAATTGCTACAACATTTAAATTACAAGCTGATGATATGAGAGAAATCCGTAAAGAGTTAGTAAAAGAAAAAGCGGCAAAAGCTTCACCGAAAATCACGTTAATTACGACCTTCATTATTGCTCCAACTGCTATGCTCTTAATTGGAGGTTTAATGGTGATGAACTTGTTGTTTGGTGATAATAACATTCTTGACCTAGTTAAGTAACCTTCTATTTTAGGAGGCTAATATAAAAAATTAATTAAAACTCAAGGAGGAAACAATATGAAAAACCTATGCACAAAGTTATATGTAAAATCAGGTAATGCTTTTGAGAAAGGTATTGGAAGATTTGTAAAAAATGAAAGAGGTTCCCAAGCTTTAGAGTGGATTGGTGTAGCTGCTGTTATTATTACAATCGTAACTTTATTATCTACAGCTGTAAGTTCTTCTGGTGCTGGAGTCAGCGGCATGGTTTCGAGTATATTTAAAAAAATCCAAACGATGATTGGCAGCTAATAGTTTTTTAATAGGTGAGGGCAGTCAGTTCTCACCTTTATCTTTTAGAGTTTACGATTCCTTAAATAAGGAGTGCTTTAAGTGTCAAAAAAATTTACATATTTCATCTTTGCAATATTGGTACTATTACTTTCGGCTTGCCAAAGTGACGAAGGTACATCTACAGAGAAGAAGGACAAAAGTGAACCTGTATCTAAACAATCTGCGGAATCTGATGACAAAAAGAAAGAAAATGCTGAAGAGGATATTCTTTCAAAGTTTCCTGAACTAAAGGAGGCGCCACCTGTACCTGCAACGCTTGAAGAAAACGTATCATATCCAGCAGGGCCACTTTCTAAATATTCTTTCGATAATAATAAAAAAGAAATCACAAAAGAGTTAGATAAACTTCCTAAATTAAATGGGAAGGCAGATCAAGAGGTGTTAGATGCATATTGGAGAAGGTGGGTGCAGCTTTTTGCTCCAGATTATAAAGATCCTAAATATGTGTTCGAACAGATGAAGGTCATGTCATTTGGAAGTCCTGAAATAACTGATCCAAGATACCAGCTGAAAGACAATCTAAATGTAGAAATCATACTTGATGCGAGTGGCAGTATGGCTGCACTGGTTGATGGACAATCCAAAATGCAACTAGCTAAAGCAGCGATTAAAGAGTTTACCTCTTCATTACCTGAAAATACCAACGTGGGTCTGCGAGTTTATGGACATAAAGGAAGCGGATCTGACAGTGATAAACAATTATCTTGCAGCAGTAATGAACTAATATACTCTTTTAGTCCCTATATGCAAGCTGAATTTGATAATGCATTAAATCAAATTAAGCCTGCAGGGTGGACACCTGTAGCTGATTCACTTGAGCATGCGCTAAAGGATTTATCTAAATATCCTGTGAAGGACAATACAAACATCGTGTTTCTCGTAAGTGATGGAATCGAGACTTGCGGTGGAAACCCGGTTCAAGCCGCTAAAAAGCTGAAGGAATCAGATGTATCACCAATCGTCAACATCATTGGCTTTGATGTAGATGCAGATGGTCAAAAACAGCTTCAAGCTGCTGCTGACGCTGCAGATGGAATCTATACAAATGTTTATGATCAAGCGGGATTAGAAGAAGAGTTTAACCGAGCAAAAGAAATCGCAGAAAAATGGCAGAATTGGAAAATTAAGTCCGATAGCGATGCGATAACCACCAGTTATGAACGCGGTATTATGGTGTTAGAAATTACAAATGATTGGTCTGATAAAAGTTTCAAAGAATATCAGAATTATCAAGACGCTATCCTATATTTAAGAGATGAAACAGGTGCATTAACAGGTGAAGCTTATGAATACATTTTAAGCAAAATGGAAGAACGAAGAGATGAAGTAATTAAACAATTTCAAGATCTCGAAAAAGAACTTAACCAGCTAAATAATCAGACATACGAAGAAATGCAAAAACAAATTGATGAAAAGTTTAAAGAGAATAGTGGCACTTAGATATTACGAAATGACAGGAGGATGCTAAAACCTATATGAGTAGCATCCTCGTTTATCAAAAACGAATAGGGGAGAAACAATGAATCGTCTGATAAAAAAATGGAGGGGAATGGCAGCCGGATTATTAGCATCATTAATAGTTTCTTTTCACTTTTTTCCTTTTATCGCCTTAGCCAATGAAGTAGATGGCTTTAACCTTAATGTAGAAGGCTTCAACTTAGACGTTGAGGGATTTGATTTAGATGTAGGTCCATATGAAATGAATGAAGTGACACCTTTTAATTTAGAGGTAGATCCTTTTAATTTAGAAGTCAGTCCATTTACCCCAGGGCAGCAAGGGAATACCTCAAATCCATCGACAGGGAATGGTGGAAGCGGGTTAAACGGTAATGTAGGCCCGGTACTGCCAATACAACTTCCAGATGGCACCGTTTTGCTTCCACAGCCAGACGGAACCTTTACTCCAGTAAACCCAAATTCGCCTTATTTACCTGGTAATCCATCGTTAGGCAATCTTCCCGGAAATCAGAATCCCTTTAATCCAAACTCTCCAATAGCAAATAACTCTGCATTAAATCCTGGAGGTAATGGGAAACCAGAGGAATCATCGGAAAACGAGGGAATATCAGGACTCGATGCCGCCAAATATGTCATTAATGATGTAGCTGGAACAACCGTTGTGTATGCAGGAACAATGGATGCGGCTTTGAGAGAAATGGACCCCAATTCAGCGGCATTTAACAGGCATTTAATAAATACAACTGTTGGATTTAAAGCGGGACTACTTACTGGCGGCTATAAAATGGCAGTTAAGGGCACTAGTATTGAATGGACAGCCGATTTGTATGATGTCGGTGAGAAAGGTGTCATGTCTGCACAAAGTGCATATGCACTTGGTAAATTCTCAGCAGGTAAAATTGCAGCAGCTACAGGTAGAAGTGCAAGCTTTGCTAGCACTGCCTTTCAACCAGTTTCAAAATTAAATGCAGGTGTAGCTGCAGTAGGAGCAGTCACTTCAGGAATAGAAGCAGGTACGAAATGGTATGCTGCATATAATGCGGAAACAGATGCTGAACGTAATCAAGCAATGGGTGAATTTTTTGGTGCTACTGGTGAAACATTGATGAATGCAGGAGTTGTTGCTGCTGCCATTCCAGGAGGACAGGTCATTGGTGCTGGTCTAGTTGTTGTAGGTGGAGCAATGTGGCTAGGAAGTACTATTTATAAATATAGAAATAATATTTCATCGTTCCTCAGAAAAAGTAAAACAGTAAGTAAAATATTGGATTCTAAGCCTGTTAAAGCAGTGAAAGATGCTGCAAAAGGGGCGTGGGATTGGACTAAAAAGACTTTTTTTGGAGGTTAATAAATGACAAATTTAACAGCAGATACTAAAGACTTCATAAAGAATCAGAAAAAATGGAATGAAAGAATAGAAGTATATCCATATATTACTGAGTATAATCAAAATGAATATCAATTCATTGTATTTCTAAGCTTATTAGGGAAAGGCACAGGGAACATGGTCGTTCATGTGAACGGAAATGTTCCAGATAAAGAGTTGGCTATTAAGGTTATTTTCATAGTGAATAGTTATAACAATATTATGTTGTATGCAGCTAATGACCTTATGAAAATTAAGGAAAGGCCTGTTACTTTTTTAAACACAACGATAGATTCTATTTATAATTATCTAAATCGAAGTCAAGATGATTATCCGCAAAAAGAAATAGAATTATTCGAAAGAATGGCAGAGGAAATGTTAGAGGGCCAGTCTAGATTAAAAGAAATCTATAGATTGTTGGAGAAATTTCATAATGAAATTACAAAGATTAGAAAAAAGCTTACAGTCACTGATTTCCAATATGCTTATGATTTATTTTTAGAGAGTCAAGAAATATTATTTAGACAAGGAATGATCCAATGGCTCAACCTTAAAACTGTTCCAGTCATTATTAGTAGTCTTGAAAGGCACAGTTCAGATAAAAAGTTAATCAATTTTTTATGGAAGTTTGCGGATGAAAAAAAGCGAAAAATCTTAAAAGAGTCAATGGATACATTGATAGAATCCTATATAGGGGACGTTTATTCTATTCCTTTATCTGAAGAAGGAATAAAGGAATTTAGGAGATTAAAAGTACTCGAAGGGGAAGTCATGTACAAGGAAAAAATTATCCCTATTATCCGAAATTAGCCTAGATTGGGTGAAATAGTATGCATGCAAAAAGTGCTTTGAACATTTATGTAAGAAACATAGAATCTATTTTACTATTGGGAGTTACAATCATGCTCCCTTTCCTTATTTTTCATAATTATATTGTGTCTATTTGCTATTACATTGGAAACTCGTATGGTGCACCGATATTCGGTGATCTAACCAACACCTTCTTTACAATACTCTTTCTTTCGATTTGTCAGATTCCTTTTATTCGATTTACTTTAGCAGAGATAGACGGCGAAGAAAAACGTCTGAAAAGCAGTTACATAGCTTTTATACAATATGGTTTCCAAGTTTTCGTTTTCGGAATTGTGTATGTGCTGCTTTTTTATGCAGGTTCTATTCTTTTTATCATTCCAGGTGTCTTGGTGCTATTATTTCTCTATTTATCGCCATATATTACAGTGATTCGCAACCAAAAAATCACAAAAGCGTGGAAGACTTCAATCAAGCTCACCAAAAAGAAATTTCTCCCGCTTTTCCTTATTCTTCTAATTATGACAGTAGTTGAACTTGGTATTGGGGTAGGACTCATGTACGGGGTTTCCCTGTTTACCCAAAGCTACCTTGCGATTGTATTGAGTCAGATGTTATTAAACCTTCTTATTTTTCCTTTTTTTGTAATTTTGTTAACTTCTTTAAGCAACGAATGGTTAGGTGTTCTATATGCTCCGAAAACGAATTTTGACGCAGGGGGAGCAAGAATTGCTCTGAGAAGAGGGTGAAAGTATGAAAATAAAACATATTTTAAAAGATCAAAAGGGTTCTATAAGTTTGGAGTTTATTGGAGTGCTTCCCTTCTTTTTTATGTTTATGCTCTTAATTTTTCAAGGATTTGCCCTTGGCTACGGGGTAGTTACAGCCCAATCCGCAGTAAATGAAGCGGCAAAGGTTTATGCTGCAGGAGATACATTTGAAGAAGCCAAAGCAGCTGCTATGAAAGTGGTCGGAAATAGCAGCTCGGTAAGCTTTTCAAATCTCTCGAAATCCGAGGACTCAGAAGGAAATTTTGAAGCAACAATCACAGTAAAAGTAGATCTGCTCTTTGTACCAGATCAGTGGAAATCAATAAATTCTTTAAATGTTACACAGAAAGCAAGCAGCCGGGTGATGAATAGTGTCTTTAATTAGAAATCAAAGGGGTCATATGACTATCTTAATTATCTGGGTAATGCTTCTTTCGGGTGTCTTATTAGTAATGGGAGTCAATTTAATTAAAGCTTATGCCGTAAAGGAAACAGCCTCCATAGGTGCAGAACAGGCTAGTATTGCTGCCACAGATGTTGTTTACGACTATGTTTTAATGGCTGTTAGGGATTATGATGAATCTTTAATTGGCATTGGTGAAGGTTTGCTTGAAGGGAAATCAGTTGAAAAGAAAATTAAAGATGAGCAATCAAATTTGATGCTGTCTAATAATACGCTAAATGAAAACCAAGCTCTACATGTCGCTGTTAATACAGTATTAAAGCAAGAACTGAGTGGGAATGAAAAGCTTAAAAGCTATATCATGGATGGATTAAGTGATAGTACAAATGAAATTTCAGCTGTAGTAAGTAATGTTATTTCTCAAAACGGGGGAAAGAGTACAGGCTTTAAGGTACAACTATTTGATTCCCAGGAGAGAATTGTGGTAGAAGGAAAGGCGACATTCAAGTCTAGTGGTAACTTATTTGATAGTTTGATAAAGGATCTCTCACAGACAGGGAAAGGTCCATCTATTCCATTTATAGAGAAACTCTCTTGGTCAAACAAAACACTTGGAGAATAAGCTTGCAGCAGTTGAGTTTTTTATATGCTGGATTTTATCCACGAAGAAGAGTTTCAGCAGCAGCTGAAGCAATACCGGTAGGAATCATTAAGCAGTAAGAGGTGCTAGGATGTCTAAGAAAGAGAAGAACTGGAAGCGATTTTATTTATTTATCATGATATTCTTTTACTTCATTTACGTTCCTGTTTCAGTAGCAGAATGGATTTTTTCAGATGAAGGTATTCCATTAACGGCAATCGTTGTTGGCTTTGCTCTTCCGGTCATCAGAAAGAATCATTTGACCAAGATTAGGATAGACCTGAGAGGCTGAAGCAGGTGGTGAATATCAATGATTAATACAAAACCAACACCGAAACAAATTGAAACCATAAAAAGCTATAAGAAGTTTTTCGAGAAATGGGACATGTGGGATTATGCTTATTATGACGGTTCGGAGTATTATTTTCTAAATCAGTATCTCTCGAAAATGAAAGGGATAAGCGGATATCTTATATTAAATCGTGATGGAAAAGTGATCCCTTATAAGCAAGCAAAGGATATCTTTAGATTAATGGTTAATTTCAATACTTTGATGTCTCAGGCGATTTCAGATATCCTTCCTCAATTGAAGAAAAATATGTCTCCTTTTCAGGAAAGAGTAAAGCTATTAACGAAACATCGGGGAGTGTTTAACAGCCTTCCTTCAGCAGACGCAGCGGCCTCGGCTGATCGAATAATTAAGGAAACCAATATCACACTTGAAAATCCTAAAGTGTTAAATGACATTTATTATACTTTGGCAGATTACCAGAAAGAAACTAAAAAGGAAAAAGGTTATTTTGATCAGAAGTTCTTGGAAAAGGTAAGAAGTACGTTTAACAGTTATAGAGAATTAATGTATAACTACGGAATAAGGGAAAGATCACTTATTAAGGATTATGATATAGTAGTTGATTCTCTTGATCATCTGGAAGGGCAGATACCCGCAAAGGATCGAAAAATGATCAAGACTTTGCTGATAGCAGCAAAACAGTCCAATCAAGGAGCTTTGGAAAAGTCCATGCGGGAATTTGAGCAGGATGATAAAGGAAATAAAGTACTTATTGACCAGACAAGACTGAAAGAATCCCTTGAAGAAAAATTTGATCGAGAGGGACTAATATATTTTGAAGAAAATATGGTCGTTAAACTAAGAAATCCAAAATAAACATCACAAATGTTTTTAACAAACGGAAGGCGATTCCTGTCCCGCCAGCGGTGAACTCAATAAAGCTATATTTAAAGTCATAAGATGCGAGTGCCAGCTTATGGCTTTTTTTAGGATTGCGGCTGTAATGATAACTGCCTAATTGATTAATCATTAAAGGCCAAAGTTTATTTGTGTTTGACTGCTTTTATTTTACTTTATAAGGTGAGTGAAAAATGAGAAGATCGAAATTATTAATAGTTGTTTTCCTTTATGTTTCCCTTATTCTTGCTGGCTGTAATCAGGATACTCAAAATAAAGCAGATAAAGATTCTGCTAAACCATCAGAAACCTCTCAGCAAGATACAAATCAAGAAGTTTTAAAGAAGGATAAAGAAAGCCAAGCTGAAAAAGAGAGCGGTTCAGAGGTCAAGGTTGACCCACTTCCTTCTACATATGAAGAGCTTGCTTCCAGACCAGTTGGAGAACAGCATGATTTTACCTTCATGTTGAATGAAAAGGACTTGAAGAGGATGTTTGAAACTTTTAAGGATCTTCCTGATATCTCAAATAGCCCGACCTATGAGGAGCTGGATTATTTTTATCAGGAATTATTGGTTAAAATGCAGCAAGATTTTAGAGGACCCGAGGAAGCCATTAGGCAGTTGAGATTCCAGACGATTGGTGATCCGGAAATGGAAAATACAAGATATCAATTTAAAGAGAATTTAAATGTTGAAATTCTACTGGATGCATCAGGCAGTATGGCTGGCAAGGTCAATGGAAAAATAAAAATGGATGCAGCAAAAGAATCAATTTCAAAATTTGTTCAATCGCTGCCGAAAGAAGCCAATGTCGGTATCAGGGTTTACGGACATAAAGGGACCGGTTCTGATAAGGATAAAACATTATCCTGCAGCAGCAGTGAAATGATGTATCCTATATCAGCTTATGATGAGTCCAGCTTTCAATCTGCTTTAAATAAAATAGCTCCAAGCGGATGGACTCCTATTGAGCTTGCAATAAATGAAGCAAAAAAAGATTTGGCAAACTATGACGGTGAAAGTAATACGAACATCGTTTATTTAGTAAGTGATGGGGTTTCAACATGTGATGATGACCCTGTCAAGGCAGCAAAACAATTATACGATTCTAATATTGCTCCTATTATTAATGTGATAGGTTTTGATGTTGATAGCGAAGGTCAAAACCAATTAAAGAGAATCGCTGATACGACTGAAGGTTTGTATGCACAGGTATCTGACGGCAGCCAGCTTAATGAAGAACTTTCAAAGCTTAATGACCTGGCAGAAACGTGGGAGAAATGGAAAGAGCAAGGGATTCAAAGCCTTGACTATAAAAAAGTGAACAACAGCATAGATATCTTTGTCTATATTACAAAAGAAGAATCAAAAGCGATAAATGAAAAAACGAAAATGAACCTTATAATGTCCCAACTTTGGCAAAAGGGTTTAATGGACAAAAAATCCTATCAGTACCTTGAACAAAAAAACAATCAGTATCACGATTGGATTCTTGAGGAAATCGAGAAGTTTGATCAAGAGCTCAAAGATTTAAATGAAAAAAGTTATGCAGAAGCTTTAAAGACTTTGGAGGAGAGATATCAGCAAAGTACCCAGTAATTAAAGTGGGCTAATCATTGCCTTTAAGAGTATTAAGAGATGAAGGCCATATTAGCAGGGAAGCTTTCAAGCTTTTATCTGATAAAACAAGTGAACGGTTTAGCAAAGGTATGGATATGAACAAACAAATCAGGGAAGACTTAAGAAGTTTAGCTAATAAAAACTTTGAGAGTGTAAAAGAAGAAATCAACAAGAAATATAGTGAAATGTAAATTAAAAGTGAAAATATCGATTTATCATTTATTTAAGGGTTTTATAAGTGAGTGGATTCTCCGTATTTGGTTAATTTGCCCGCTGATTTCCCTTCAGGAGCTTCAAATGTTTTTCCAGCTTTACATATGGGATAGGGTTATTTATAACCTTTGCATCCACTGCTCTATAAAAAAAGCCATCGAAGGTTAAATTTTATTTTTAATAAAGTATAGCTATATAGCATTTCTTTTTATAAAAAAGGGGACATAAGACCCAGGAACAATAATAAAGCAAAAGACGTAAAAGGAATAAGGAAACAGTGATTTTTTTATAATCTGTAAGAGAAGGCTAATTAGGGGGGTAACATGGTGCGTAAAAATCCTTTTGTTATCGTTTTTGTATGTTTAATTAGCAGCTTGCTGCTCCTTTCCGCATGCAGCGATCCGGATCCAAGCAGTGCCGAGGCCAAAGCGGAGAAGAAGGAAGAAAATAAATTTGAAAAGCTGGCTAAAGAAAAAAACAAGGAACTGGTACTTGAGCCTCTGGAGCTGACTTCTTATAGCGAGGAAGTCGGGGCAGCTTTAACAAACCCTGAATATAAGGAGTTTGCTGCGAATGGCAAGGTGGTTATTGAAGGGAAGGTTGAGAAATATTCAGCGTTAAAGTCTGACTATGCCTGGATCAAGGTTCGTTCTACTGGGGATGGACCGGCAGGAAACGACCTTGAATATTACACACAAATCAAGGAAGGGAAATTTAAGCAGGACATCCGCTTTTTCAATGGGGAAGGCGAGTACAAAGTAAGCATACAGCTTCCAAGTACGGATAGCGGGAATTATTATTATGATCTTGCCTCATTCACTGTCCACAATGTCAATCCGGATACGGAACGTGACGTAACCTTTACTCCGTTTGGCCAGGAAGCAGAGCTGGCTTTGGATTTGAAATCCAGTTATGTGAAAGGGAAAGAAGTTTTCACCCTGGAAGGTGAAGCTGGGAACCTGACGGAAAGTGATTCAATTATGCTCAAATTGAACAAGGATAGTGAAATGTGGAAGCATGTGATCCCGGTCAAAAATGGAAAGTTCTCTTATGAAGTTCCTTTATTTTACGGGAAAGGCCTTCATCAGCTCGAGATATTGGTACCAGATAAAGAACGTGATAATTATTATCAGACCGCCACAACGCTTTTAATAGATAATGAGTCTGATAGAATAATGAGCCCGATTGAATTCTCCAAAACGTATGAAGAACGCGGAGTAACGCTGGAGTATCCGCAATACGGCGGTGAAGAGTCAGATGGCACTTTTTCTGTTAAAGGAAAAATTGATCCGAAGGCGGAGTTTGGCCCTGAAACCACACACATCTATATCACGACTAAAAAGGGAGAGGACGAGGCGCTCGATGTCATCCCTGTAGAAGATTTCACTTTTGATGATTCTTTTTACTTGAGGTTTGGCCCTGGTACGTATGAAGTTACATTAAGTGTTCCGGAAATTAAAGAAAAGAACAGTGATTATTTCCGGTATTATGGGTTTGCCAAGTTTGAAGTGGAGTCTGAAGGTGAAGATAAGCGGGACCTGCTGCCTTCAAGAGGCGTCCAATCAGATGCCCCTCAAATTAAAGAGCTGGCTGATGAGCTGACAGGCGGGATAGCCGGGGACAGGGATAAAGCGAAAGCGATCTATGATTACGTCGCAAAAAACGTTTCGTATGATGTGGAAAAGCTGGAAACAGATAATTTCAGCTGGGATGATAGCGCACTGAAAACGCTGGATTCCAAGACTGGTGTCTGCCAGGATTACGCCTATCTTGCCATTGCTCTCCTGCGGGCCAGCGATATGGAAGCCCGTTTTGTAGAAGGCACTGCTTTCGGCGGTTTCTGGCCTCAGAATCATGCATGGGTGGAAGTGAAAGTGGAAGGAAACTGGCTGACTATGGATCCAACATGGGGAGCAGGCTACATAAAAGATGATAAATTTGTAGCTGCTTTTAATGAGAAATACTTTGATCCCGATCAGAATGAATTTGAAAAAACTCATAATCGAAAAGGGATTTCGTATTAATTTTAGCTACAGGGTGTTCCCATAAATGAATAACAGACATTTAAGCAAAACAAAGAGAAAGTGCCAATGATTGAAGCGGCACTTTCTCTTTGTTAAAATGCTCCTCCGCCAGAGCCGCTGCCTGATGGTCCTGAGTAGTCAGGCTTCATTTTACCAATTAGGTGGAAAAACGATTAAATAAATCCAAATACCCTTTCGGATATTTTCTGAAAATTATAAAATTATGCTGACTGGGCTTTAATGTCCGGATTTTCCTTAAGGAGGGAAATGCTTGATAAAACAAATGGCGGGAGTTGTGTTTTGTATGATGCTTCTTTTTCCTGGTTTTGTTAGGGCAGGCGGTTTTGGCGGTGATGACAGGGGAACTCCGGGTTATTGGTATACAGGAGAAACACCGTCCTTCATTGATCCAGCCAAATCTCCTCTTGTATTTGTCCATGGGTATAACAATTCATCAGCTGTCTGGCATGAAGGAAATGATATGTATGAAGTAGCTTTGGCGAATGGCTATGAAACGGCCTTCATCGATCTTCATCATGATCGGGATATGTGGGCAAATGGCGCATTGCTTGCTGAAAAACTCGAGGAAATATATCATCATTTCGGCGGGAAAAAGCTTGTGGTCATCGGCTATAGCAAAGGCGGAGTAGATGCCCAATCAGCGCTTGTTCATTACGGAGCCCATCAATACGTGTCTAATGTCATTTCACTATCCTCCCCCCATCATGGAACCCAGCTTGCAGATCTCGCGCATAGCAGTGCCGCCTGGTGGCTTGCTGCTCTCCTTGGAAACAACAATGAAGCTACAGAATCCCTTCAGACAGGCAATATGCAATATTTTCGAAGTATAACGGATAACCATTCAAATGCCGCTAAGAACAATTATTATACGCTTGGCGGTACAAAATGGGGCTCGTTTGGAAGCGCTACCTATTGGGGAGGCTTATACTTAAGCCAATACGGTAAAAGCGATGGCGTTGTAACAGCGGTTAATTCCCGCCTGCCTGGAGCTTCTATTGTTCAGGAAGGCAGCTGGAATCATACAACCATCCGGGAAGGGTCCTATACATTTCAGGTGTTTAGGCCATATACAACAGCTGCCCAGCCTGCTGCAATGCTGGCTTCCGCAAGCGTGGAAGCCCCATTAAGCCAGCCGGCTGTAAATTCCATTGTCAAAGGCGGCAAGGCTGGAATGTCGGTAAGCGACCAATTTACCATTGAAGAAGATGTTAAATCCATGACAGTGTCCTTCTTAAGTGATAAGAATCTGTCCACCTTGAAATTGTCCGGTCCGGACGGACAGGAATACAAGACAAAAAAAGCCTATAAAGAAGAAGCTGAATTCTTTAAAGGAGCATGGGTCCATCAGTTTGAAATCAATGCTCCTGAAGCAGGAAAATGGTCATTAAAAGGGCCAGGAAATGCCTCATACCTTTACACGGTCACTATTGACAGTCCGTTAAATGATGAAATCCAAGGCAAGGCTGGCATAATGAATAGCCATAAAGCCTTTAAAACAAAATGGACTTACTTCGGGTTTGATCCTTCAGGCAAGAAGCTGCAAAAAAAGGCTATGGGAGAAAAAAATGGCCTAATGTCAGATGGTGATTTAAGAAAGGAAGGCGTGTACAATGTAACTACAGACGTACAGGGGCTAACCTCAAAGGGGAAACCTTATGAAAGAACAATCATTGAGTCTTTTTATGTAGATAAGAAAGGAAAACGGCATAATTAATTCGCGGGGCTGCTGAGAAGCAGTCTTTTTTTGGCTGTTTTCGTAAAGTTTGTAGGCGGCTAACTAAGGGTAACCAACTAAGTTGATTGTAGCGAAGGAGACTTGACTCCTCGAAAATGCCTTTATTTAAGAAGAGTTTTGGTATGGTTTTTCCATTGGATCAGTTCAATGTAAACAAGATTCATTTAAAATCTATGAAACCTTTTACTAGTTTAATCCGTTAATAGTAGTATTCCAAATTTTTCAAAAAGAGAAACATCTCGATAGAACACAGGACTTTGAGAGGAAGCATCGAATATATAAATGGTTAGGAGCAATTTAATAGATAAAAAAATAAATGCGACACTGCATGAGATCGATAAGGGGAGGTTTCAATGAATCGGGAAAATATGCACCCTGCGATTGAAAGGGTATTGGAGAATATTGAGAGAGTGATGATTGGCAAGCGAGATGTAGCAGAGCTAAGCCTGGTGGCGCTTCTTGCTGAAGGCCATGTATTGCTGGAGGATGTACCAGGTGTCGGAAAAACGATGATGGTGCGTGCACTGGCAAAGTCAGTGGGGGCGCAATTTAAACGTATCCAATTTACACCCGACTTGCTTCCATCTGATGTAACAGGTGTTTCCATCTATAATCCAAAAGAAATGGAATTTCAGTTCAGGCCAGGCCCAATTATGGGAAATATCATTTTAGCCGACGAAATTAATAGAACCTCTCCAAAAACGCAATCTGCTCTTCTTGAGGGAATGGAAGAAAGCAGCGTCACGATTGATGGAGTGACGCACCGACTTGAAAAGCCATTTTTTGTTATGGCGACGCAGAACCCGATTGAATATGAGGGGACATATCCCCTTCCGGAAGCTCAGCTCGACCGTTTCTTATTAAAAATGAAAATGGGCTATCCCGAGATTGCGGAAGAAATGGAAGTGCTAAATCGCGCTCAGCGGATTCCGCCGATTGAAGAACTGGAGCCTGTTATTGATTTGGCTGAACTTCGCGGGCTTCAGCAAGAAATTAAGGAAGTCCATGTTGATGATACAATTAAGCGCTACATCGTAGATATTGCCAATCGGACAAGAACACACAGCAGCGTATATTTGGGGGCAAGTCCGCGCGGTTCGATTGCTTTAATGAAAGCTGCCCAGGCATATGCATTTATGTATGGACGTGATTATGTGATTCCGGATGACATCCAGTATTTGGCGCCTGCCGTGTTTGTCCACCGAATCATTTTAAAATCGGAGGCGAAGTTTGAAGGCATTACAGCGGAGGAAGTGGTAGAACGAGTAATTGCCAGAGTTCCAGTCCCTGTTCAAAGGTTAGTGAAGTAAGATGAACAGGGTGTATAATGCCTTAAAAGGTGTATGGAAACTAATTGTCTTATTTGTTCTCATTCTCCTCACCTTTTCTTATGCCATGTTTCAGGGAGGGTTTGTTAGCTGGTTTTTATTTTACAGTTTTCTTCCATTTGCTTTGTATGCACTTGCTTTATCCTTATACTCCTTGAATGACTTTCAGGTGGAGCGGCAGCTGCCCAAAACGGAGTTCAATGCAGGTGAGAATGCCGTTATCAGCTTGAAGATAGAAAGGAAGACGGCCATTCCGCTTTTATACCTGGTCATTGAGGATGTGGCAAGCGACCAGCTCCTTTATTCGAAACAGGGCAAAAAGGCGAAACGGTTTCTGTTTCCCGGGTTTCAAAAGGAAATCTCGCTTCAATATCAAATAGATCGTTTGCCAAGGGGAGAATATTTTTTCAAGTCCATACGGATCAGCACCGGTGATCCCCTTGGTTTAATTGAGAAAGAAACGCATGTTCAGGCTGAAAGCCGAATGATTGTCTATCCTGCCTATGAGGACATTATCTATAAGCCTTTGGCACATCATTATGATCAGGGGATGACTGCTTCAAAAGAGCGGGTGCAGAGGGATACTTCCATGGCCATTGGGATAAGGGAGTATCAGCCGGGAGACAGATTTTCCTGGATTAACTGGAAAGCAACTGCTAAGCGCAATGATATTATGACAAAAGAGTTTGAACAAAGACAATCCCATGATGTATATATCCTTATGGATTGTGCGCCTGACAGCCGCTTTGAAGCTATCGTTTCTTTTACCGCAACGATTGTAAGAGCAATCCTCCGCAAAGGAGCTCAGGTGGGCTTCCTGTCATCTGCAGCAGATCGGACTGTTTTTCCAATCAGGGGGGGAGAAGGACAGCAGCTGCAGCTTTTTTATCATCTGGCAAAAATAAAGGATGACTCCTCTGTTACAGTTGAACGGGTACTGGAGGCTGAAAATTTTCTCTTGCAGCAAAATATCCAGCTTATGATCATTACATCGCAATTGTCAAAGGCGCTAATTGAAAAAACGGGGTTTTTTTCCTCTAAGAAAGGTGCCGTTACCATTTTTTTAATAAAAGCAGAACACGAATCCCCTGCGCAGGAGGAGATTGCGCTATCGGCATTAGCCAGCGCCCGGGGGGGAAGGGTCATCATGGTTCAGAACGGGCAATTTTCAGAAGCATTTTCGGGGGTGAGCAAGGGATGAAGTCTCATAAAAAAGATGTTGCCACCTTTCTTTTATATGGACTGGGCTTTTTGCTGTTATGGGAATGGCTGAGACCCCTTAAAGAATTGACTGAAACTTCGAATATAACCGTTTTTCTAATGTTTCTTGTGTTATCGCTGATGCTTGCTTTTTTCGGTGTCAGCACTATATTAAGCGGGTTTATAAAGGTGCTTTACATTATCTATGAGCTGCATTACCTATATTTTGAGGGCTCTTTCTTTCAAACTTCATGGATAACTCCGTTCCTGGAGGACCTGGGATATAATTTCGGGTTAATGGCTGAAAGAGATTGGACGAGCATGACGAACCTTTTCAGAACTCTGCTCTTCTTTATTCTGCTTTGGCTGATGACTTATTTAATTCAATACTGGCTCATTAACCGCAAACGGATTTTTATCTTCTTTTTTATGACACTCGTCTATATAACTGTTCTGGATACATTTACTCCTTATATAGCAGATGGAGCAATTGTCAGAACAGTGGCTGCGGGCTTTGCTGTCATGGGCATCCTGACTTTTTACCGCCTTCTTGATAAGGAGGGGATTAGCAAAGAGGGCTCCCTATCGCGCAGATGGATGGTTCCTCTTGCCGTTCTAATAGCAGTCAGTACCGGTTTGGGGTATGCCGCACCCAAGGCAGAGCCAATTTGGCCGGATCCCGTTCCGTTTATTAAATCGTACGGGCAAAACAGTGGGGAAGATGGCCCCGGGATCCAGAAGATCGGTTATGGCGAAGATGATTCACGTCTTGGTGGGCCATTTGTCGGGGACAATCAGGTGGTATTCAGGTCTGAAGTGGAATCGCGCCATTACTGGAAGGTGGAAACCAAAGATACTTATACAGGCAAAGGATGGGTCACCTCACAGCCTGAGGAAGAATTTGTCCCATTTGAAATGGGAGAGGACATTCCGGTCTCTTCGTTTATTGATAATGAGGCGATCGAAACAACCGAAGAAACAAGCAAGGTATATACATTTATGAATTATCCGCATGTGGTTTATCCGCTAGGTATTAAAAGTATTGATGCCCCGCCTTTTATTACGTTTGAGCTTGAATCGGCTACAGAAAAAATCCGTACTTTGGATGGCGGCCGCCCAATGGCGCTGGACCAATATGAGCTGAGCTTCCAGATACCGAAATATAGTGTAACGGCTATGAAGGAGGCGGAGACGAAAGCTGCGGCCCTTACTGGGGAATTCATGTCACGCTATACACAGCTTCCTGAAGATTTACCCGAAAGAGTTAGGGAGCTGGCGCTTGAAATCACTCAGGATAAACCTGATTGGTTTGAAAAAGCCAGAGAACTTGAAAGGTATTTCCATAGAGCAGAATATACCTATGACCAGACAGATGTGGCTATTCCCGATGAAGATGAAGATTATGTTGACCAGTTTTTATTTGATACAAAACGGGGATATTGCGATAATTTCTCCACTTCCATGGTGGTCATGGCCAGAGCAATTGGTATGCCGGCAAGGTGGGTGAAGGGCTATACAGAGGGAGAATTCAAGCAGTCTCCTGGATCTGGCCTTCGTTTATTTGAGGTCACAAATAACAATGCCCATTCATGGGTAGAGATTTATTTTCCTGAAATCGGCTGGGTTCCGTTTGAGCCGACCCAGGGTTTTAGCAATAACGTGCAATTCAATTTTGATAATGCTAGTCAAAATGCTAGCCAGCCGGAAATTGAAGAGCCGAAAGAGACGGAAACTCCAGTGAAGCCGGAAAAGCCTGAGGAGACAACTGCACAAGAATCTTCATTTTCTGTCAAAGAGCTGTGGGATTCATTAAAAGCTTTTGCTGCGAAGCATTGGATTGCCTTTGCCATAATCATTCTGGCCGCAGCTATTCTGGCTGCTGTGCTTTATCGGAAACGCGGCCGCTGGCTGCCGCATTATTTCTTATGGCGCTTTAAACAGACAAAGAAGGATGAACACTTTCCTCAAGCATATTTGATTCTTTTAAAAGAGCTGGATCGTTACGGTCTAAAAAGAAAGAATAGGCAGACTTTAAGAGAGTATGCCAAATATGTAGACAGCTTCTTTTCGACAAAGGAAATGAGCCATTTGACCGCGCGCTATGAAGAGCTCGTTTACAAGGGCGTCCTTAAAGAAGGAAGCTGGAGCGAGACAAAGGAATTGTGGGAAAATTTAATTAAAAAGACAATAGCTTGACCAAAAATTAAGCATGTTGTTACAATAGGCAAATAAGACAACGGCATCGTTCGGATTTTGCCGTTATAACAACAATATGATGCAACCTTCATATATCCTCGATAATATGGTTCGAAAGTCTCTACCGGATCACCGTAAATGATCTGACTATGAAGGCAGAATATGCTTTTTACTATAGGTAAAAACCGGAATTCTGCCTTCACTTTTTTTGTGGAGATAGAGTTCCGGTTTTTTATATGCAGGCGTGCAAAGAATTAATTTTTCCTAGATATTTTTTTCGCAGAAGAGAAGAATAAAAGCAAGATAATAAATTAATGAGGTGAACAGCGTGACGGGGAAAACAGAACTTCAAAATCAAGAGATGATCGTAGTGCTGGATTTTGGAAGCCAGTACAATCAGTTAATTACGCGAAGAATCCGCGAATTGGGCGTATACAGTGAGCTTCATCCGCATACGATTACAGCTGCGGAGATTAAAGAGATGAATCCAAAGGGCATCATCTTCTCTGGCGGCCCTAACAGTGTCTACGGGGAAAATGCTTTCCGCTGCGATGAAGAAATTTTTGAACTGGGCTTGCCGATTTTCGGCATTTGCTATGGAATGCAGCTGATGACAATGCATTTCGACGGAAAAGTGGAACCTGCCAAGCATCGTGAATACGGAAAAGCAGTCCTCAAGGTTGAAAATGAATCAAAATTATTTGCAGACCTTCCAAAAGAACAGACTGTTTGGATGAGCCATGGAGATCTTGTAGTGGAAGCGCCAGCTGGCTTTACTGTAGATGGTACTAATCCTTCTTGCCCGATTGCTGCCATGAGCAATGAAGAGCGCGGTTTATATGCTGTTCAGTTCCACCCGGAAGTCCGCCATTCTGTCTACGGAAATGATATGCTGAAAAACTTTGTATTTGGCGTTTGCGGCTGTACTGGCGATTGGTCCATGGAAAACTTCATTGAAATTGAAATGGAGAAAATTCGCCAGGAAGTGGGCGACAAAAAAGTACTTTGCGCATTAAGCGGCGGTGTTGATTCTTCTGTCGTAGCTGTTCTTATCCATAAAGCAATTGGGGATCAGCTGACTTGTATCTTTGTGGACCATGGCTTACTAAGGAAAGATGAAGCAGAAGGCGTCATGAAGACATTTGCTGATGGCTTCAATATGAATGTTATTAAAGTGGATGCACAAGAGCGTTTCCTGAATAAACTTAAAGGTGTCAGCGACCCGGAACAAAAACGCAAAATTATCGGCAACGAATTCATCTATGTTTTTGATGATGAAGCTGCAAAGCTTGAAGGCATCGAATTCCTTGCTCAGGGAACGCTTTATACAGATATTATTGAAAGCGGTACGGCTACTGCGCAAACGATTAAATCTCATCACAACGTAGGCGGGCTGCCTGAAGATATGCAGTTCAAGCTAATCGAGCCGCTGAACACATTATTTAAGGATGAAGTTCGCGCACTTGGAACGGAACTTGGCATTCCGGATGAGATTGTATGGAGACAGCCATTCCCAGGGCCTGGCTTAGGCATCCGTGTACTTGGAGAAATTTCTGAGGAAAAACTGGAAATCGTGCGCGAGTCCGATGCAATTTTGCGCGAAGAAATTAAAAAAGCTGGGTTGGACCGGGATATTTGGCAGTATTTTACTGTTCTTCCTGACATCCGCAGTGTTGGTGTGATGGGTGACGCACGCACATATGATTATACAATCGGGATTCGTGCAGTTACATCCATTGATGGAATGACTTCAGACTGGGCCCGTATTCCTTGGGATGTGCTTGAAGTAATCTCTACCCGAATAGTTAACGAAGTGTCTCACATTAACAGAGTGGTGTATGATATTACAAGCAAGCCGCCAGCCACAATTGAGTGGGAATAAAATACGAACATTGGGAAAAAGCGGACATTTAATGTTCGCTTTTTCTGTTGACTGGGACTTTTTGAGGTGTTAATATAAAGAAGAATTAAATATGTCGTATTACGTCGTATAATCTTGGGAATATGGCCCGAAAGTTTCTACCGAGCTACCGTAAATAGCTTGACTACGAGGTAAGTGCAGCTTTTAGGGAATGGTTTTAGCCATTATAGCTTCCTTATTAATCCCTAATCGTGCACGAGCCCTGTTGTCAAAGCTCCGGTACTCTGCCGGAGTTTTTTTATTGGAAAAATATAGACAACCTTATAGGGGGAAAAGGAATGAAGAAATACTTCCAGTTTGAAGAGCTTGGAACAAACTATCGCCGTGAATTTATCGGCGGTCTTACAACGTTTTTAGCCATGGCATATATTTTAGTAGTTAATCCGATAACCCTATCGTTAATGGATATACCGGATCTGCCTGATGCGATGAGAATGGATTATGGTGCTGTATTTGTAGCTACTGCTGTAGCTGCAGCGATAGGTTCATTGCTCATGGGGCTTTTAGCCAAATACCCAATCGCACTTGCTCCGGGCATGGGCTTAAATGCATTCTTTGCTTATACAGTCGTTTTAACCATGGGAATTCCGTGGCAGCATGCTTTAGGCGGAGTCTTAATTTCAGGGATCATTTTTATCTTATTAACTCTGACTGGTCTACGCGAAAAAATTATCAATTCGATACCTGCAGAATTAAAATATGCTGTCAGTGCCGGGATCGGTCTATTTATTACATTCGTTGGTGCCCAGAGTGCCGGGCTTATTGTGAATAATGATGCCGTCTTAGTTGGCTTAGGCGATTTTACTGACGGGAATGTTCTGCTGGCCATCTTTGGTATTGCCGTAACAGTTATATTAATGACAAAAGGAGTTAATGGCGGAATTTTCATCGGTATGGTGATTACAACCATCGCAGGGATGATCGCAGGATTGATTGATGTCCCAGGAAAGGTTGTGGATTCCATTCCAAGTGTGGCTCCAACCTTTGGGGCGGCATTTGAGGCTTATGGAGATCCTTCATTCTTTTCAACAAGCATGCTGGTAGTTGTGTTAACATTTTTATTCGTTGATTTCTTTGATACAGCCGGAACATTAGTAGGCGTAGCGAATCAGGCTGGCTTAATGAAAGACAATAAATTGCCGCGGGCAGGAAAAGCATTGTTCGCCGATTCTGCTGCAACTGTAGTAGGTGCGGTGTTTGGAACATCAACCACAACTTCATTTATTGAGTCATCATCTGGTGTTGCTGCGGGTGCAAGAACTGGCTTTGCTTCAATTGTAACAGCAGGGCTGTTCCTATTATCACTATTCTTTTTCCCGCTATTGGAAGTCATTACTTCAGCTGTGACAGCCCCGGCATTAATTATTGTAGGTGTATTGATGGTAGCTTCATTAGGGAAGATTGACTGGAATAAGTTCGAAATTGCTGTTCCGGCTTTCCTTACGATCATTGTTATGCCGCTGTCCTACAGCATTGCTACAGGAATTGCAGTCGGATTCATTTTCTATCCAATTACAATGATTGTAAAAGGACGCACCAAAGAGATCCATCCGGTTATGTACGTGCTGTTTGTGATCTTTATCCTGTACTTTATTTTCTTAAAATAAAAACTTGCCTGGGGATCCGCTTAAGCAGCGGGTCTCTTTTTATTCTGCAAATATTTCATCTAATCCGTTGACTTCCCGGGCAGGCTTTAATACCATGAGAGTACATTTGTTTAATGAGCGGGGAGAAAAGTATGGGAGAATATAAGGTAAAAAAGGTACTTAATAATAATGTCCTAATCGGCAGTCATGAGTCATTTGGAGAAGTGGTTCTTATTGGGAAGGGTATAGGTTTTAACCGGAAGCCTGGTCAGCAGATTGACTCTGCACTGGTTGAAAAGCTTTTTGTGTTAAAAAATGAAAAAGAACAGGAAAATTATATTAAGCTAATGCCTTTTGTCGATAATGAATTGTTAGAAGCAATCATCTCCTCTATTGAATTGATTAAACAAAGGTCAAACTCAATGCTTAATGAACATATTCACGTTGCTTTGACGGATCACTTGATGTTTGCTATCACCCGCTTAAAAAAGGGAATGGAAATGAAAAACCCGTTCCTTATTGAAACCAAGGCCTTATATCCCTTTGAGTATGAAATAGCCCAGGAGGTTGTAAGCGTTATCGGAGAACGAACGGGCATTTATTTGCCTGAGGGAGAAGTTGGTTTTATAGCCCTGCATGTTCATAGTGCCGTGATGAACCGCAACTTATCTGAGGTTAATCAGCATTCTCAGCTTGTAACTCATCTCGTTAACATGATTGAAGATCAGCTTGATATAGAAATTGATAAAGATAGCATAGATTATATGAGGCTCGTCCGTCATATCCGTTTTACGATTGAGCGCGTTAACAAAGGTGAGGTAGTGGAGGAACCGGAAAAAATAACTTCCCTCTTGAAAGAAGAATATCCGGTATGCTACAATCTCTCATGGAAGCTCATTAAGGTAATGCAGCAAACATTAAAAAAACCAGTCTATAATGCAGAAGCGGTATATTTGACCATGCATTTGCAGAGGCTTCAAAAGAAAATAAATTAGTCTTTATTTATCTTTACGTGTTACTGATTCGATCAGGCATGAGTGAAGAAAGGTAATGGAATTTAGGCAATTAGGGAAAGATACCCTTATATATGCCTAAGTTCTATCCTTTTTTCCTCATGCCTTTTTTATTTGCATTTAATGCTTGCGAATGAAATGAAAACGCTTAATGAGTAAAAAATACTAGGGGGTTAACTTATGTTTAAAAAAGTATTCGGCGTCCTGCAAAAAGTCGGAAAAGCTTTAATGCTTCCAGTGGCGCTTTTACCTGCAGCGGGTATCTTGCTTGCTTTAGGTGCTGCGCTGCAAAATCCGGCATTGCTTGAATTGGCGCCTTTCCTCGATAATGGAGGGGTAGAAATCGTCGCCCAGGTAATGCAAAAAGCAGGGGACATAGTATTTGCCAACCTGCCTGTCCTATTCGCAGTTGGTGTAGCTGTAGGTTTGGCTGGCGGTGAAGGTGTAGCTGCACTTGCTGCCATCATCGGTTATTTAATCATGAATGTCACAATGGGTACGGCTGCAGGGATTACTGCAGAAGATGTAAATGGGCTTAACTATGCGAATATCTTGGGAATCCCTACTCTGCAAACAGGGGTATTCGGCGGTATTATCGTAGGTATTATCGCGGCAGGTTTATATAACAGATTTTATGAAATCGAACTGCCATCTTATTTAGGGTTCTTTGCAGGAAAACGGTTCGTTCCAATTATTACAGCTGCAACATCAGTAGTCCTTGGATTGCTTATGCTTGTAATCTGGCCGCCAATCCAGGAAGGGCTTAATGCATTCTCTCAAAACATGGTACATGCTAACTTAACTTTATCAGCATTTATCTTTGGTTTAATTGAACGTTCACTGATTCCATTTGGATTACATCACATTTTCTATTCACCATTCTGGTATGAGTTTGGCCAATATGTAACAAGTGCAGGAGAGACTGTGCGCGGTGACCAGCGTATCTTCATGGCGCAGATTAGCGACAATGTTCAAGATCTGACAGCTGGTACCTTCATGACCGGTAAATTCCCGTTCATGATGTTTGGTCTTCCAGCGGCAGCATTAGCGATTTATCATGAAGCACGACCTGAAAAGAAAGTAGTAGTCGGCGGCCTTATGGCATCTGCTGCATTAACTTCATTCTTAACAGGTATTACAGAACCGCTTGAGTTCTCATTCTTATTTGTTGCGCCTGTACTATTTGCAGTTCACGCAGTTTTTGCTGGTCTTTCTTTCATGACCATGCACCTTTTAGATGTTAAAATTGGTATGACATTCTCTGGAGGATTAATTGACTATGTTTTATTCGGTTTAATCAATCCTCAGACAAATGCATGGATTGTTATTCCGGTTGGTCTTGTATTTGCGGTTATTTATTACTTCGGCTTCAGATTTGCGATACGGAAATTCAATCTGATGACTCCTGGCCGTGAAGAGGTTGAAGACGAAGAGGAAACTGCTTCTGGAAAAGGAGGAGACCTTCCATACGAAGTTCTTGAAGCGATGGGCGGACAAGAAAACATTTCTCATCTTGACGCTTGTATTACTCGTCTTCGTGTATCAGTAAATGACATCAGCAGTGTAGACAAAGACCGTCTAAAGAAATTGGGGGCTTCTGGTGTACTTGAAGTCGGAAATAACATCCAGGCGATTTTTGGGCCAAGATCTGAAACAATTAAAGGTCAAATGAAAGATATTATGAGCGGAAAAAGGCCGCGTGTTGTTGAAAAGGCTCCTGAAGGCGGAGTTGAACAGCAAATTGAAGAAGTAAATCCTGAAGCGCTTCAAACTGAACATAAGGAAGATTTATTCGTTGCACCGATCAAAGGTGAAATCAAACCAATCACAGAAGTTCCTGACGCGGTATTCTCAGGAAAAATGATGGGTGATGGATTTGCGATTGTACCAGAGGAGGGGACGGTTGTTTCTCCAGTTGATGGAAAAATCGTTAACATGTTCCCGACAAAGCATGCAATTGGCATACTTTCGGATTCTGGCCGTGAGATACTAATTCATGTAGGTATTGATACAGTTAACCTAAAAGGCCAAGGGTTTGAAACGCTGGTAGCTGAAAACGACCGTGTTGAAGCGGGGCAGCCATTATTAAAAGTGGATCTCGATTATATCGAGAAAAATGCTACTTCAAAAATTACTCCAATTGTATTCACGAACCTTGAGCAAGGAGAAACTGTAAAAATTAATAAGCCAGGTGCTGTAGACTTGAAAGATAAAGACATTATTATGATCTCTAAACAGTAGGATATATAATAGGAAGAAACCAGCCGTGATTTGTGCTGGTTTCTTTTTTGTTCTGAAATAATCTTATATAGTTAAAATAACCATTAAATTCTTATGTATATTTTGTTGACTATTTGGGCATATGGATGTTATTATATTAAAACAGTCGCTTGAGACGTTAACGATTTTGAAAAAAGTTTTAAAAATTTGTTGACAGAGTGATGTGTGAATGATATATTAATATAGTTGCTTTTGAGCGACGGATTGATCTTTGAAAACTGAACGAACAAAAACGTCAACGTTAATTCTTTAGTCTTTTTTGAAAAGACAACAGCGGATCGTCGATTAAGTACGCCACGTCCTGTGGCAACATCGACGCCAACACATCCGTGTGTAAGTGAGCTTAATCAACTCTTATATGGAGAGTTTGATCCTGGCTCAGGACGAACGCTGGCGGCGTGCCTAATACATGCAAGTCGAGCGGACGGATGGGAGCTTGCTCCCAGACCGTCAGCGGCGGACGGGTGAGTAACACGTGGGCAACCTGCCTGTAAGACTGGGATAACTCCGGGAAACCGGGGCTAATACCGGATAATTCTTTTTCTCACATGAGGGAAAGCTGAAAGATGGTTTCGGCT
>NZ_KI912517.1:0-145 GCF_000518885.1 Bacillus sp. J33
CCAGCAGAGAGAAAAAGGTAGTTATGAAGCTTCCATGAAGCCAGAATTTGGTCCAGCAGAGAGAAAAAGGTCGCCATGAAGCTTCCATGAAGCCGGAATTTGGTCCAGCGGAGAGAAAAAGGTCGCCATGAAGCTTCCATGAAGC
>NZ_KI912517.1:180-33590 GCF_000518885.1 Bacillus sp. J33
GAGAGAAAAAGGTCGCCATGAAGCTTCCATGAAGCCGGAATTTGGTCCAGCGGAGAGAAAAAGGTCGCCATGAAGCTTCCATGAAGCTTATATGAAGCCGGAAATGGGGCCAGCAGAGAGAAAAAGGTCGCCATGAAGCTTATATGAAGCCGGAAATTGGTCTAGCAGAGAGAAAAAGGTCGCCATGAAGCTTCCATGAAGCCGGAANCAGTCGTTTTATTTTAGCCTCAGGATCTTCCGGAGAGGTCCTGGGTCTGCCTTGACCTGGTCCTTTTGCTTTCCCTCGTTTTTCTTCCAGCCCCTTTATCCCTTCAGCCTTAAAATGTTTAACCCAGCGTCTTACCATTGAATAATTAATATCCAGCTCCTTAGCGACTGTTTCATAACCCATCCCCTCTTTTAAGTAAAGGTCTACGGCTCTTTTCTTAAATTTAACATCATATGTCTGTCTTGTTTTCCCCATCAAAAATCCCCCCATAGTAGACAGATTAGTATGCTTTCTTTTTTCTGTCTACTATAGGGGGATCATATCATTTATGGCGCGTCTATTTTTTTGACTGTGCAGGTTTAAGGATAACGGATTAGAGCGATTCAAGTTTTGTGTAAGCTGTTATCGTACAGTTTGTTGCATTTCAGGGCTAACTAAGGTTAATCAACGGGCAAAATTTACAAGTATAAAAACTAATTATGAGTAAAGACCTTTTTGTAAAAGCTCTTTTCCGGTCAAATGGTGCAATGTCAGATAAATTTAAATTTATGCTAGATAAATGGGCCAACATGCTAGGAAAACCCCTAACATGTTAGATAAATCAGGGAGCATGCCAGATAAATTTTTAATAAAGAAGGAGTATTCCAGATTTTGGAGAAAGGTATAGTGATTTTAACAATGAGTGGAGGCTATTTCCAATGTGCAAAGTGGTTTCGAAGGAATTTCAGGCAGCAGTAATGAGAAATAGAGGACTTTTTAAGGATTATGCTGAATTGGTCCCAAAGGCAGCACAGCATTTTTTGCAGCAGGCTCATCATATATTTAATCGTACGGGCTTAGAGGTTTCCATATACGAACCTAAGATCGGTGAAAACCATTTAGAAGGAACCTTTTTTGTAGGGTTATTAGTGAATGGGAAGGAGGAATCTTTACCCGAGGGAATGGAATACATACGGGCAGAGAATTCATATGCAGCGATTAGGGGTAAGGTAACAGAGATGGAACGGTTGTACAGCGATTTGAATCAGTGGATTGAAGAGCAAGGTTATCAGTATGAAGGTCCTGAACATTATATAGTTGAAGTCTATTATCCTGTGGAAAATGACGCTGAGGATGTTGAAGTCTATATTCCTATTAAAAATGCAGCTGAAAAGTGAAAAAAGGTGGAGAAATGGAAAAGAATTGTCCGAAATGTCCTGCAGTGATGTGGGAAGACAGCATGATTCCGAGCCGATCAGGTCTTAAAAAAGACAGATACTGAGAGAAAATTAGCCGTTGGTATGGATGTCCCAACTGCGTACTAATGGAGCTATATGCAGAGGAACCGGAAAAGCTTATGTGATTGCTCAAAAAAAGAGCCGCCCAGAGGGTTACCTCTGAGCGGTTTTTCAAACATTATATTTCCTTGGACGAAATGGGCAGAAATAGCTTAATGCCCCGTTTATTGAACGGCAGCATTTTAATATCGGCAATCAAGTGGCTTATGTATCCCGCAAGGCATGTATAGAAAACACCATGGATCCCAAGTGATGTTTCAAATTTGGAAGCAATAAACCCGAAGAATAAAACTCCAAGGATTGAATGCGTATAGCTGCGATGCGGTACGAAAGAAGCTATTAAAATATAAATCCCAAACAAGATCAGCCATATTTCCTGCAGGGAAACACCAACTCCAAGGACACCGATTCCAGTAATGGTGAGCATATGTTTTTGCCTAATCCGGGAAGATATGGCGATCATACTAATTCCAATAGCGATCCCAAGCCATTTCTCTTTGGAGTTTCCTTCATAAAAACTGTAAATAATCATTAAAAATCCAATTAATTGTGCAACGCTACGAACCACTTCATGTGATAGGGTGATCCGGTCACGAAGCTTTCCATCTATGTCCAGATCGGGAATTAATCCAGAAATTCCGCCTAAACCAACTAATAATAGTGTTGTAGAGGGGCTGGCGTGAACAGTGTTCGCAACCACGTATCCTGCTGCTGCTCCGATTGCTGCATGTGCGGTACCATTCAATGTTTTTTCCACCTTTATGAGAGATTTGCATATTTTTCATGCTCTTTAATATTATAATAAAACATTTGTTCTGTTTAGGCTTTTATAGAAATTAGTGCTTTGCTACCAATTATCTCGGGCATTCATTGAATAGTTCATGGTATAATGAATAAATAAAACTTACATAAGTTTGTTATCTTGCGCTCTGCAAGAATTTGTTTCTTTTAAAGGAAGGTATTTATGGCTGAGGAAAACATAACGAGGATTCATTTAGATGGCAAGGAATACATATTAATTGGAACGGCACATGTTTCTAAACATAGCGCCGAGCAGGTAAAAGAAGTTATTGAATCAGAACAGCCTGACTCTGTTTGCGTGGAATTGGACCAGCAAAGATATCAATCAATCAAAGAAGGAAATAAATGGAAAGAAATGGACGTTATTCAGGTAATTAAGGAGAAGAAAGCCTCCCTCCTTTTAATGAATCTGGCAATTTCTTCTTTTCAAAACCGCATGGCCGATCAATTCGGGATTAAGGCAGGGCAGGAAATGATTCAGGGAATAGAGTCAGCAAAGGAAACGGGAGCCAATCTGGTTCTTGCCGACCGCAATATCCAGATTACGTTTGCCAGGATTTGGGGCAACCTTGGCATAAAAGGAAAAGCGCTTCTGCTTAGCCAGGTCATTGCCAGCATCTTCAGCAAAGACACCATTTCAGAAGAAGAGCTTGAAAAAATGAAAAATCAGGATACAATAAATGCGATTCTGAATGAATTTACCGAAAGCTTCCCGCGACTAAAAAAACCTTTAATTGACGAGCGGGATCAGTACCTGGCCCAAAAAATTAAAGATGCACCAGGAGAAAAAATTGTGGCCGTACTGGGTGCAGCGCATGTACCTGGAATCAAAGAGGAAATCAAGAGAGAGCAGGATATGGCCAGTTTGACAGCTCGCCCGCCAAAGTCCAATCTTCCGAAAATAATTGGGTGGAGCATTCCGATATTTATTTTGGCGATTATTGCCTACACCTTTTATGCAAATCCATCTGCAGGATTTGCGCAGACAATAAGCTGGATTATTTGGAATGGTTCGTTATCAGCAATTGGAGCGGCCATTGGGATGGGACATCCCCTAACAATTTTAACAGCTTTTGTTGCTGCACCGATTACATCGTTAAATCCGCTCCTTGCAGCCGGCTGGTTTGCAGGTTTGACTCAAAGCTATATACGGCGCCCAAGTGTAAAAGACTTTGAAACACTTTCCGAAGATGTTTTTAGTGTAAAAGGCTTCTGGCAAAACAAGGTCAGCCGGATTTTGCTGATTGTCGTTCTTGCTAACCTTGGCAGCTCATTGGGGACTTTTATCGGCGGTGCTGATGTGATTAAGGTGTTTTTGGAGAATTTATAACTATGAAGGCTGAGAGAATGATGAGTGTCCTTATAGAAAATAATGATTAATGAGGAAGCTGAAGTCTAAAGGGATTTTAAGAGTAAAAGCAAAAAAAGTGTTAGCTGCCTGATAGGCCAGCTAACACTTTTTTGATTATCTGTCTGCTGCAATTGCCTTGCTTTTATAAAGCAGCGAACCAAGAATGAAGGTGATGGCACCCCAAATCACCAATATGCCAATTCCTGCCCAAAGCGCTGCATTAGCTGCGCTCGTTTCATAAACCATGCTTGCTCTTAACCCATCAGCAAAATAAGTAAGAGGCAAAATATTGGAAATTGGCTGCAGCCATTCGGGCATGGTTTCAACTGGAAAAAACACTCCGCTTAAAAACATCATGACGAAGCTAACAATATTTGCAACACCCATATAGGCTTCAGTTGTTTTGCTGAAAGCAGAAAAGAAATAACCCAGGGCATTAAAGGATAAAGCGCCAATCAAAAATACAATGATGAGGCTGATTGGATTGATATAAAGGCTTGCGCCAAAAAACAGGACGCCTATTAATGAGAGCAGGACGATTTGCACAATGCTGAACAGCAGCCTCATGACCATATCACTTAACCCAAATAAGCCCATGCTTGCCGGAGTCATCCGCAGCCTTTTGATTAGTCCTTTTCTGCGCATCTCAACTAAATCAACCATCCCGAACATACCGCCTTGGGCAATGGATAATGCAATCATGCCCGTTAAAAGGAAATCCGAATAACTTAAATCATTGTTTCCAGACGTTATGGATTCGAATTTCAGATCAAATGTTGGTGCTGCACCAGCTGCTGATAAATTGGCCTGCTGGACAAATTTATCGAGAATGCCGTAAACGGCCTGAGCAGCTGCACCTTGTTCATTCTCTTTGTTCACGACAAGAAAAACGGAAGAGGCTTCTGGCGATTCTGGCAAAATAATGGCGGCATCCACTTCCTGTTCTTTTACCCACTCTTCCGCTTTATCCCTCGGAACAGGCTTTCCTGATTTTACTTCAAAAACCGGAAGCTCGCTGATTTGACCAAGCATCCTATCAGAAGCTGGGTTGGGATTAGGTTCTACAACCGCTACCTCTGTTTGAAACTCTTCATCAGAACCTCCGCTGAAGATTAGCATAAAGATCACCATTAGGATGACTGGGAAAAAAATCCCCCAAAACCAAGCCTGTTTTTCACGCAATGTCAGTTTCAGCTGGGCGAAAAACATCATTTTAAACTGATGAAAGTTGTTAATCTCAATCCCTCCATTCCTTTCCGGTAAAGGCGATAAAAACATCTTCAAGGCTCATTTCCTTTATGGAGACCTGTTCTACCTGATAAGCTTTATCCTTCGTGAATTTAAATAAATCCAAAAGTGTTTCCTCCGGTTTCACTGCCCAAACTTTCAAGGATGCTCCTTCACGTTCCGTCCTGGCAACAGACTCGAGAACACTTGAAAATTGATCTGCTTCAGAAGCAGCCGTTTCTCCATCAAGGAAGGACACTCTTATTTCCCGTTCATTTGTAAGCTTCTCAATGAGTGCAGAAGGGGAGTCAAGGGCAATTACACTTCCCTGGTCTACAATGCATACACGATCACTTAATTTTTCGGCTTCTTCCATATAGTGGGTGGTCAGAATGGTTGTTTTGCCTAATTCCTTCAGATGGAGTATGATATCCCAAATATTTCTGCGGGCCTGAGGGTCCAGGCCTGTTGTCGGTTCATCGAGAAAGATGATTTCGGGGTCACTAATTAGTGCAAGGCCAATTGCCAGCCTTTGCCGCTGCCCGCCGGACAGTTTTTTCACCTGGTTTTTCCGATGTTCAGTTAGGTTGATGATCTCCAAAATTTCTTCCGCAGGCCGGGCGTGTTCATAAAAAGAGGCAAATAGCTTCAGATTTTCTTCAGGTGTTAATAAATCAAACATAGCGCTGGATTGAGGCTGGACGCCAATTTTCCTTTTGATAGAAATCGCGTTTTTCTTCCAGTCCAGATCTCCGAAGTATATCTCTCCATCATCAGGAGAAACAAGGCCTTCAATCATTTCCAAAGTAGTCGTTTTGCCTGCACCGTTTGGCCCGATAATGGTGAAAACCTCACCAGCTTTTACTGAAAAGCTGATGTCCTGTACCGCTCGAATGGCACCGAAAGATTTTTGCAGATTTTTTACTTCTAATACGGTCATTAAACTTCCTCACTTTCTTGGCGAGTTAACTAAAAAATACCAACCACTTATTTAATACGTTGATGTTTTGGGAAAAATTCATTTTTCATAGAAACTTAATGAAGAAGGGGCTCCATTATAGTTGACAGTTCAAACTTGTATTTCTTACTAAAAGCTGTTTTTATAAAAGAATAAGGTATTCAAATACAGGGAGATGTCCATATGAAATCAGAGAAACAAAAAATGCTTGCTGGTGAAATGTATGATCCAGCTGATCCGGAGTTATTAAAAGAACGCGAGCGTGCAAGGCGTTTGGTTAGGCTAATAAATCAAACAGCTGAGACTGAAGGGGAGAAAAGGGCCGAATTATTAAAAGAATTGTTCGGATCTACTGGAAAGGTTCTATTTCTCGAACCAACTTTCCGTTGTGATTATGGATACAACATTCATGTGGGCGAAAATTTCTTCGCCAATTTCGAATGTGTCATTCTTGATGTTTGTGAAGTAAGATTTGGGGATAACTGCATGCTAGCTCCAGGTGTACATATTTATACGGCGACCCATCCATTGAATCCCGCTGAACGCAACTCAGGAAGGGAATTTGGAAAACCTGTGACCATTGGCAGCAATGTGTGGATTGGCGGTGGAGCGATTATCAACCCGGGCGTGAATATTGGCGACAATGCCGTAATTGCCTCAGGTGCTGTTGTAACGAAAGATGTGCCAAAGAATGCCGTTGTCGGCGGCAATCCTGCAAAAGTCATTAAAATGATTGAATGATAAAAAGGAATCAAATGCGTTGCTTCTAATGAGGCAAAGCTGTTTTTTTTAATTCTGGAAGGTTTTTTTTGAAAAACGTTGTGGGTTAGCGAGACATATTTTGGTGACTCAGCATCCTTAACGATTCCTTTAGATCAAGTAATAATACAAAAAAAGAGCCACCATTGAGAGATAGCCCATTTACTTATATTAGATCAGCCTAATGGGTGTATTTATGTCATAGGAATCCCGATAGGATCGATAGGATACAAACTGTTTTCCATGTGACGAACCATCAAGCTGCAGGATTCTGTTATGGTTGGTTTCCATATAAAGAAAGTCATCATTTATTTTTAAACGGTAAAAGGTAAAGGTGTTTCCCAGAAGTTCTTTCTTTGAAACCTGTGTGTCAGGATGCTGCTGAATAAACTCAGCCAGCTGCTTTACTGAAATGGAAGGGATATCTGCCATTTCAAAGAATTTACCTTTTATATTGGCCTTGATTTTGCTGACTGCGCTTTTCGCCTTATCCTTATATTTGTTTTTAGACATAGGGACACTCCTTGTTATTAAGATTATTAAGTAAAATTCCCATTTGTTAAAATCATAAAACAAAAATAATTAAAATAATACCTATCTATAGCCATAAAATTTTTAAGGAAGTGCATGTTTTTGACTAATAATATGAACGATTTTAACTCTGATTGTGAGAGATGTTTTAGTCTTTGCTGTATAGCTTTGCCTTATGCAAAATCCGCAGATTTTGCCATTGATAAAGAAGGTGGTATACCTTGCCCCAATTTGCAATCTGATTTTCGCTGCCGTATACATAATGATCTAAGAAATAAGGGTTTTAAAGGCTGCACCTCTTATGAGTGTTTTGGGGCCGGCCAAAAAGTATCACAAGAAACTTTTGAAGGCAGGGATTGGCGCTGTCATCCTGAACTGGCAAAAGAAATGTTTGAAGTATTTCCAATCATGCAGCAGCTTCATGAAATGCTCTACTATTTGACGGAAGCATTGAATTTGGAATCAACCCGCCAGATTCATGATGAATTGAAAGACTCATTGGAAAAAACGGAATCCTTAACAAATATGAAGCCAAAGTTAATGATAGAACTGAATATTCCCGCCCATAGAACAGAAGTAAATAATCTGCTTTTAAAAGCAAGTGAGCTGGTTAGGTCAAAAGCTCAGCAAGGAAAAAGAAAATCTAAGGCCAGAAAAGACTTTATTGGGGAAAAGATGAAGGGAGCTGTTCTCAGGGGAGCCAATTTAAGAGGCTCATTGTTTATTGCTGCCGATCTTAGAAAAGCTGATTTGGGATTCACTGATCTTATTGGAGCCGATTTTAGGGATGCTGACCTAAGCGGCGCGAATCTGACAGGAAGCATTTTTTTAACACAGGCCCAGATAAACTCTGCCAATGGAGATATTCATACAAAATTGCCTGCAACATTAAAGGTGCCAAGCCATTGGCTTAAATAGAAGCAGAAAGAGAGATCGAGGAATGACACAGAATGGAATCGTCCTTGCAGCAAGTGTTTCAATATTGAGAGATAACAATGTTTTAATGATAAAAGAGAACAAGCCAACAGCTCAGAATAAATGGAATTTCCCTTCAGGACGGATTGAAAATGGGGAGGACATCCTCGCAGCAGCAATCAGAGAAGTGAAGGAAGAAACAGGATTTGAAGTAAACCTGACTAAAGCGTCGGGCATCTATCATTTTACCAGCAGCTCGAATGATCAAGTGATCCTATTTCATTTTACTGCTGAAATTATAGGCGGCTCTTTGAATCTGGCGGAAGCCGAAATTACAGAAAGCAGATGGGTGCCGCTGTGGAAGATTAAAAGTTTCGAAGATGATCAGCTGCGGCATGCTTTTGTGATAAAACAGATAGCTGATGCATTATTAGGTAAAAAATTATACCCATTAGAAATGTTTAAGCTGTGTTAAAGCTGACTGAGCTTAGCACCTGTTGATTGAGTGGAAGGTGCGAGCTCCTCAATGCTGCAGCATTTCCTTCGTGGATTATTTAAGGATGCATATTCAATGTCCTGCTGGAGGAGCGCCGGACTGCCGGACGGCCCGCTGTTCGCTGAGCTCCAGAAACGGAAATCAACAGACGAGTTTAACAGAGCCAATGTTTGAAGAAATGTAGAGAAAAAGGAATTTTCAGGAATTTTGTCGAAAATATACCCTACTGATATATAGTAGGGGGCATTACAGTGGAATTTAATATAAAGTGCGAATTTTTTAATAAGGCTATTAGGGATGTCAGTAAAGCAGTAAGCTCCAAAACTTCAATTCCCATTTTAGCGGGCATAAAGATTACAGCAGAAGAAGAGTGTTTAATTCTAACAGCCAGCAATTCGGATATCATCATTGAAATAATCATCCCTGAATTGATTGATGGAGAAAAGGTACTGGAGGTTTCAGAGACTGGAAGTGCAGTAATTACTGCTAAATATTTAAGTGAAATGATAAAAAAGCTCCCGAGTGACGTCCATATTAAGGTAAACGAAAAACGGATCATGACTATTACCTCTTCTGAAATCGTTACAAATATAAATGGCTTCCATTCAGAAGAATTTCCAAGGCTTCCGCAGATGGAGCGTTCAGAACCGTTTGTCATACCAAGCAAAAAATTTATAGAAATGATCAAGCTAACCGCGTTTGCATCATCAAAAAATGAGACAAGGCCTGTTCTAACAGGTGTCCATATGTCATTTCAGGATAGCCGATTTAGATGCGCAGCAACCAATTCGCACCGTTTGGCATTAAGTGAAACTGAGATTGACTGCAAAATGGAAGGCTCCATTATTGTTCCCTCCTCCAGCCTCAATGAACTAGCTAAATTAATGGTACATGAAGATGGAGAAATACTTATATTTCTTACTGAGAGTTATATCGTTTTTAGAGCAAAAACGGTTTCTTTTTATTCACGCTTAATTGAAGGCAAATATCCGGATGTTGCTGGGCTTATCCCAAAGGAAGCAAAGACGGTGATGGTTCTAAATACAAATCAGCTCTTAAAAGGGATTGACCGGGCCAGCCTGTTTGCAAGTGATTGGAAAAATAATAATGTCCATATCGAGATCAAAGCTGGCAAGAAATTAAAAATCTCCTCTGACTCCTCGGCAGTAGGATATATTGAAGAAACTCAAAAAATATATGAATTAAGCGGGGATGAGGAGCTTTCAATTTCACTGGATGGAACCTTCTTAATGGAAGCATTAAGAGCAATAAAGGAAAATGAAGTCCGCTTGAGTTTTGGGGGCTCAATGAGACCGGTTTTGATTGAGCCAGCAGGCAATCCTTCCTGTCTCCATCTGATTTCTCCAGTCCGTTCGAACTAAGAGGAGATTTCAAATCAACCGACTTTACTTTTTCGAGCTGGAAGCAGCATAGAAAATCTGTTTAAAGTCAGAAAATCTTTATTTAAGCACTGATCATCAGCAAAAAGCCGCTGTTGATCGGTGCTTTTTGCTGTCTTTCGAATACAAGTCTGTTTTTCCATTTACACCCATAATAAAATGGGAGATAAGCCAAAAACTTAAGAAGTGCAGGTTCAATCTTAAGAAATTCTTAAGATTTCTATTGCGTTAATGTTAAGATTTTACGATTAGTATAACAATATGAAAACGAGCCGCGAGAAAGTAGGGGGATTATGGAACATTATAATGTACTCGTTGTAGATGATGAGAAAGAAATACGGGATGCGATTGAGATTTATCTCAAAAATGAAGGCATAACCGTTTTGAAAGCAAAAGATGGAATTGAAGCACTTGAGATATTGAATGAGCAGCAGGTGCACTTAATTATCCTGGATGTGATGATGCCAAAGCTGGACGGTATTTCGGCTACATATAAAATTCGTGAGAAGAAGAATATCCCGATCATCATTCTTAGTGCCAAGAGCGAGGATACGGATAAGATTTTGGGCCTGCAGGTTGGGGCGGATGATTATGTCACCAAACCGTTTAATCCAATGGAATTGGTTGCACGCGTAAAATCACAGCTAAGGCGGTATGTGACATTCGGAACCTTTGAAGGGGTTAAAAAGGTCATTGATTTGAACGGTCTCATGCTAGATAAAGAAGCGAAGGAAGTGTCGGTGAATGGAGAATCTGTAAAGCTGACTCCGATTGAATATAAAATTGTTGAATTGCTTATGTCAAACGCCGGCCGTGTTTTTTCCATAAATGAAATATATGAAAGGGTTTGGAATGAACCTTGCTATAATGCGGAAAATACAGTTGCAGTTCATATTCGGAAAATCCGTGAAAAGATTGAAATCGATCCGAAGAATCCAAGATTTTTGAAGGTGGTATGGGGAATTGGATACAAGATGGAAAAATAAGTTCGTTATTGCAATTATAACCATTTTATTTGCTTTCGGGGTAAGCGGCATTTTATCACTGCTAATTAATGGTGAAGAATATACGAATCCTAGCTATTTCCACACCGCTGAGTTTAGAAGCCACCTGGATCATTATGCCGGTTATCTGGAAATGTTTGAGCTGAATAACGTCACACTTGAGGAAGCCAAGGAAGCCATTGAGGTTACGAAAGAGGACATTAACGAGCATCGGTATCGCTATGGCACGCTGCCTGAACAAATAGATAATATTAAAAGCCAATATGAATATAGAATCCAAGAGGCAAAGGATGCCGAAAATAATGAATTTGCCCAAACTTTAACTGATCAAATGAACAAAAGAATAGATGATATTACGAAGAATTTTGAGAGTGATGAACACGTTCGCCCTAAAGTAGTAAAGGAAAAAGAAGAAAAACTAGAAGATTTTTTCAAGGAAAAAGAACGAATGCGGGATCAGTACAGATTTTATGAGAAATCATTTACTTATTATTTTGAGGACACTGCTACAGGCGATATTTACACAAATTTGAATTTGTCTAAAGATGAGTCTCCAGAAGAAGTGTTGAATAAAGAGATGCTATATTTTACAGATTACTCTATGGACAAAAATTATTTCATTCATTTTATTATGGGCGGATATGAAGACCTTGATCAGACGCTGGCAGAATCCGAATCAGGCTACTATGAAGGCCATATTGGCCTGGCAAAAAATCTCCCTGCTACAAATAAGTTTATTGAAGAAAATAATCATTTTAAACAAAAACGGATTGTTTTATTCGTTTATGCTGGATCTGCTGTTGTGGCATTGATAATTGCATTGATTGCAGGCAGAAGGTCGAAGGCACTGTCTGCTGAAATAAAAAGGTGGGAGCCATTATTCAATAAGCTGACCATTGATTTAAGAATAATCTTATTCGGCTTTACAGCAATGGCCGGTATATTGTCGCTATTTCTATTAAATGACTTCCTTATTGATTCCTCCCAAATATCATACCATGTGTTAGAAATGATTATTGTCCTGATTGGAGCTTCCGTTCTTTGCGGCTTAACAATTGTACAGCTGAAATATATCGCTGGAGAATTTAAAAATTGGGAGAATACAAAGGCTGTTTGGAAAAAAAGCTGGACTTATAAACTGTGGATTCTGTTTAAAAACGTGGCTAAGAACACTGTAAAAAGCATAAAGGAAGCCTTTTTGAACCGCACTACAGGCACACAGCTGGTGATTGTGCTTGGACTCATTTTTGGATTGGGGATGGGTTCGGTCATCATGCTGTTCCATCCATTGTTTGCACTGCTCTACCTGTTTACTCTCGCATTTGCAGGGATTCCGCTGGTATTGGCACTTATCAAACGAATTGGCTATTTCAACCGAATCGTTGAGACAACGAACGAACTGGCATCCGGTCATATGGGGCAGGATTTGCCGATTACCGGAAAGAGTGTGCTCGCTGTACTTGCAGGAAATATCAATATATTAAAGCAGGGTGTTAAAACGTCTTTAAGTGAGCAGGCAAAGAGTGAACGGCTTAAAACGGAGCTGATTACAAATGTCAGCCATGACTTAAGAACACCGTTAACCTCTATTATTACTTACACAGAACTTCTAAAATCAGGCGAGGTTTCTGAAGAGGACCGTTCAGCCTATTTAGAAATCATTGACCGGAAGTCAAAACGGTTAAAGCTTTTGATTGATGATTTATTCGAAGTTTCAAAGATGGCGAGCGGCAATATTGAACTAAGAAAGGAAAGAGTGGACCTGGTCCAATTGCTGCAGCAGGCACTCGCGGAGCATGACAATGCCATCACCGAATCCAATTTGCATTTTCGCGTCACAAACCCTGGTGTACCGATAATCGCTCATGTAGATGGCCAAAAGCTATGGCGCGTGTTTGATAACTTAATAGGAAATATTTTGAAGTATTCACTGGAGAATTCACGTGTCTATATTGCGATTGCTGCGGTTAAAGGCCGGGCGGTCATTACGTTTAAGAATGTTTCCAAATACGAACTCGATGATCAAAGTGAGGAACTGTTTGAACGGTTTAAACGAGGGGATAAGTCAAGGCATACAGATGGTTCTGGCCTGGGCCTTGCCATAGCTAAATCGATTGTCGACCTTCATGAGGGCAATCTGGATATTGATACAGATGGTGATTTGTTCAAAGTAACCATATCACTGAATATAGAACAATAAGGGAAGAGGATGAAAAGGATGGATTTCTCAGAGCTATACAAATTACATTATAAAAGGCTATATCATATAAGTTATTCGGTTACTGGTGATGCCTACCTTGCAGAGGATGTCATTCAAGAAACCTTTATCAAAGCAATGAAGAAAGCTGAAACGATCATTGATGAAGACAAAGTGGGAGCGTGGCTGTCTGTTATTGCCCGAAGAACCGCACTGGACGTTATCAGGAGAGAAAGAAAGAAAACTGCGGTCCCAATGGAGCAGGAAATGCTAGAGAGCCTTTGCGTGATAACAAAGCAGAATGTTGAACAGGAGGTAGAATCAGGGTTCACAGCTGAAGAAATCAACGGAGCAGTAAAACAGCTGACACGAAACTATCAAGATGTTCTATTGCTAAAGGTTGAACGCGGATTAAAGGAGCACGAGATAGCTGCATTACTAAATTTAAAGCCTTCGACTGTTAAAACAAGGATATTCAGGGCAAGGAAGCAGTTGAAGAGCATGGTTCAGGTGGGGGCATAGATAAAAAGGAGAGCAAGCAGTCTAAAATGGGCTGTTTGCTCTCCTTTTTTGTTGTTATGAAAATAATATAATCCTATCATGTGAATCATTTTGTGAAAAGTTGTCTGCATCTAGCTCCAGCGCCTAGCCAGTTTTCATCCTGAAAAGGCTTCCTTGAATATCTTGCGAGGAGCATGATTCGGAGAATGATGCTTTGAGCAGCTCGGAACGTAACAAATCACTCCAGAAATCAGGACAAGGAAAGCTTCGGCAGCGATACATCGCCCGACCGAAACCGTTAGCTTTTGGGAGGACGTGGCGGTTTTTAGCAGAAGCTCCTATGTCTAGGCGCTTCTGCTTATGTTCTTAATGTTACCCTTCCGGCATTGGCGTAGGCGTAGAGGTGCCAAGTGACTCGTATTTATTATCGAGGTGGCTGCGAATCGTTTTTAAATCTGTACCTTTTTCAAACTCTTGTTTTGCCTCACGGGCAATATCAACGCAAATTCCTCAGCCAAAGCCCATGCTGTCGAGCCTGGCCGTGTTATTTTCAACGGAATCAACGAAACAATGAGTGTTGTTTATGTGGCCATCCTCTTTCATAACAGCCGCAATAGCAGGGCATGTAGTCGAGCACTTCGGGATGTTCCACAGCAAATTGATAAGCTTCAAGAACTTTTGGGCTGTCTGTTATAGAAGTAACAGCTGACCAATCATTACTGCCGATTTTATATTCAAGCTTAGGATTGTACAGCTTAGAACCCCCAGAGTCTGCTTTATCTCCAGCAGAACAGCCGGATACTATAAGAGTACCCAGAAAAAATGGCATTAATAACTTTTTCAACAAGTCCACTCCTGCCTCAAGATTAACGAAAAACCTCCTTTCAACCTTACCACGGAACTAAAACAAATTCAGTGACAATATTGGCAACTCTTAAGGAGATGAAGAGGAATGGAAAGTCTGCATGTATAGATGTTTTAGAGGGTTATTGGCTTATCCAATGCATAGAAGGTTTTATAGCCTTATAGAGATGATTATCATCGTTATAAAACCTTTTATCTGCGTTATAGAGTCATTTATCGTTAGTATAGCCAGTTTCGTATAGCGAGCTGTTTACCAAGGGCATAATAGAAGAAAAACTTTTCGGCGGAAAAAACGAAATAGGGAATATTTACGATTGGACTTATTGCTGCAATGAAATGACAGCCTTGCTTCCCGAGCCCTGGGGATATTTTAATTATGGGACGCGGAAGATATGGTACTCGGTATTATTGTCTTTAACAGGAATTTATAAGTGTATGACCTTTCTGGAGAAGAAAATCTCTAACTATAGAAAAGGCGGTTAAATGGATGTACTGGTTTCCATACTCTGCTTTGGCTGTAAATCTGCTTATAATCTGGTTAATGCCAAAGAGCTTAACAAATAAAGAGATTTACGTATCCTGGTTTGTCGTCGCATTAATTAATATGAGTACAGATCTTGTATTGAGTTTATATTTTAGGCTGTATGAGCTAAATGGCGGGGGAATTCAGCTTGGAGTTCATTTACTCGAATTAACTCTCGGAGCATCGTTTGGCATCATTTTCCTGAATTTCATGCCCAAAAGCTTGCCGAATTTTATTATTTATATGGCAGGCTGGGTTTTTTCGCTGGTTTTTGAAGCGATTACCGTTCACTTAAAATTTATTAATTACTTCAAATGGGTATGGTGGTACTCAGCCCCATACTATACTGCTGCTTGCTTATTCCTGCGTGGGCACTTGCATTTTCTTAGATCAAATAATTAAGCTTCCTGCAAAGAAAGCAGGGGCCATTTGGTATAAGATGGACATCAGTTTTTTTTGAAGGGGGATTCAAACCTTTTAACGTCTCCCTTATGATATGGGAATCAATGTCTCGGAAGCAGTTTTTTTTATGGAGAAGGACTATAACACTTCTTTAATACCTTTATCCATTTTCTGGTTTAACGGGTTTCTGTTGCTGAAAAATTTCTAGCACCGCTTTTAATAAAGGGCATAAAACATTTCATGTTAGATTTGGTATTTGATATGATGAAGAAAAAGGAGTGAAGTAAAATGCAGAAAGTGACACCGTTTTTAATGTTTCAGGGAAATGCTGAAGAGGCCATGAATTATTACATTTCTTTAATTGAAGAATCGGAAATTAAAAGCATTACCCGATATGGAGCTAATGAAGCAGGGGAAGAAGGCAGTGTAATGCATGCTGCCTTTTCTTTAAAGGGGCAAGAAATCATGTGCATTGACAGCAATGTAAAGCATGATTTTACATTCACACCGTCTTTTTCTTTGTACATCACTTGCGATACAGAAGAGGAAATTGACCAGCTTTATAAGAGTCTGCTGGATGGCGGGATTGCCCTTATGCCGCTGGGGGACTATTCCTTCAGTAAAAAGTTTGGCTGGGTTAACGATAAATTTGGGGTTTCCTGGCAGGTTAATTTGCCTTTTTAAGCTTTAAATTCAAAAAAAATCATCTCAAATTCCTTTTCTTATGAATGGTACAGCTATATAATTGCTTTAACTAGTACATAATAGGTGATGGAGTTCACCTTTAAGCGCCGTTGGCTAATAACTCCTGCTGGTTCTATTACACTGGCAGGAGTCTTTTTATTTCGGGGCAGGGAGGGAAATAAACGCATGATTTATCTTTTTGTAGGGGTGGCTGGAATGCTGGGAGCGTCGCTGAGATACATAATTGGCGCTGCTTTCTTTACAAATAGTACTTTTCCGTTCGCAACCTTGACAGTTAACTTAATAGGCAGTTTTCTATTGGCATGGCTGACCACAAATGTTTTTAAAAATATTTCCATATCCCCTGTTACAGCTACAACCATAGCTACAGGCTTTGTCGGTTCATTTACAACCTTTTCTACTTTGAGTATTGAAACAATCAACTTGTTTCGGGATGGAAAGGTTTTATTAGCCGCTGTATATGTCCTTGTTAGTGTCCTGGGGGGATTAATGATGAGCAGATTGGGATATAAAATGAGTAAAGAGGTACATAAATCATGAGTGCCATTCATATTTTAATGGTAGGAATCGGTGGGTTTTTTGGAGCAATGGCCCGATTTTCTTTAAGCAAACTGTTAAATAACAAGATTGACACTCCCTTTCCTATCGGTACGCTTACTGTAAATCTATTGGGTTCTTTCTTATTAGGGGTTATTATGGGAGCGGATCCAAATGAAATAGCTGTTTTGTTATTGGGTACCGGATTTATGGGCGCTTTTACCACCTTTTCTACATTCAAATTGGAAATACTGCAGCTTCACATAGAAAAATATAGCAGAATTTTTATGCTTTATATTGCCATTACCTATGGATTTGGTATAATTCTTGCTTATGCGGGTTTTTTGTTTGGAGGATTTTTTAGCAAATAACAGAGAGTAATAGAGAATTTCACTGGAAAAATTCCCAATAAATTCCTTGACAAGAAATCTCTATAAATTGCTATAATTAATAAACTCGTACAGCGGAGGTGAAAACACAACATGGATTCATTTATTAAAGTGCTTAGAGAATCTTTTAATTTCAGCGGAAGATCCAGACGAAAGGAATACTGGATGTTCATATTAATTACGTTTATTATTTCCATCCTATTAACCATTACAGAGATGGCACTTGGATTGGAAATTAATGAAGAAATTGGAATCCTGACAGCTCTTTTCTCTCTTATCCTATTAATACCAAGCCTCTCGGTTACTGTGAGAAGGCTCCATGATACAGGAAAAAGCGGCTGGTGGATCCTACTATCACTGATTCCTATAATTGGAGGAATTATTATCCTTATCTTTACACTTTTGGACAGTCAGCCTGGATCAAACAAATACGGGCCAAATCCGAAACAAGAAGAAATCTAATACAAAATCCCAGTCATTCGCGGCTGGGATTTTTATTATATTGAATATAGATAAAAATTGATTATGTAAAAATTAAAATTAATGGAAGCAGAAAACTTTGCATTTAAAAGAATTAAATTCACAGTTTTCCTCTTCACAGTCGGCTTTTTGTGAAAAAAAGAGGAGTTTTCCAGATTCTATTGAAGTTAGAATAATGAAATTTTTATGGGGGATTATTTGAGAATGAAGGAGATACATATGGCAAGGGTGGTTGGATTTGAATTAAACAGTCAGGAGCCTGAGAAAGCTGCTCAGTTTTATTCAAAGGTTTTTGGCTGGGAAATTTCTGAACCAAATTGGGAATATTGGCCTGTAAAAACGGGGGATGACCAGTGTTCCGGCATCAACGGAGGCATCAGCCGGGGGCCAAACGACTATCCGCATGGAACTCGGATTCAGATTGAAGTGGAATCCATTGATGAGGCCATTTCATCGGCAAAGGACAATGGTGCGTTGGTTGTTAGAGAGAAAATGGACTTTGATAATTTTTATCTTGCCTATTTGATGGATCCAACAGGGCTCGGCTTTGGGCTTATTCAGAAAAAGTAATAAGTATTACTCGTTGCTTCCGGGAGGCATTGTTTTTTGGTGAAATAATGTTAAAGGCTAGTAATTGAATAGTAAGGAATACAGTCTGATATTAAGGTTAACCATTGAAAAAAGCATCCAGGAGGCTGAATATTGTGTGTGGAAGCCAGAAGTAACAAATTTAATTTTTGGTTTATTAATGGAAATAAAAAAGGTCTTAAAGAACAATTTTAAAGGGTTTTATATTCACGGTTCGTTGGCAATGGGCGGATTTAACCCGGGAAAAAGCGATGTTGATATCCTGGTTGTAACCCTTCAGCCATTATCATTTGATGCTAAAAAAGAGCTGGCTGCGCTGTTTTTGGCACGTTCTAATGAACTGTACCCGCTTGAAGCAAGCTTTTTGAATGAAAGTCAGCTGAACAGATGGCAGCACCCTTGCCCTTTTGATTTTCACTTTAGTGAATATTGGAGGGAAAGGTATGAAGAGGATTTGGAAAATCACATAAATAGTGAAAAGAGATTTGATCCTGATCTGGCTGCACATATTACAATCCTAAAGCACCGCGGAATCTGTTTGGACGGTGCCCCTATCCAAGAAGCCTTTCCTGCGGTTCCAGAAGCGGACTATATAGATTCTATATTAGGAGATTACTACGATTGCATAGAAAATATTGAAAATGATCCTGTTTATTGTGCATTAAATATGATTCGGGTGTATTGGTATCTGAAGGAAGGAGTTATCTCTTCCAAACAGGAAGCAGGAGAGTGGGCGAATCGTTCTTTTCCTGAGGAACTGCTAGGTGTGGCAGAAGAAGTGATGAGGGGATATAGTACTAGTTCGGACGTTAAATGGAACATTTATAAGAGTGAGCTATTTGCATTGAGAGACTATATTTTTGGTGAGGTGCAGGGTATTCTCAAGTAATTTAGAGGTGCTGGTTTGGATTTTAATATGACGAATGGTTTTGCAGGGAGATAAGAGGCAAGGAGTCAATGTTAAAAGGTGATATATTAAAAGCCTTTGAAGTTTATGATAGGTTGGTCTCGAGGAAATCAATAAGAAAGGAAAATTGGCTGTTTTCCGACCGATTAACGACGAGAAGGGCATTAGTGGAGGAAAAATAGTCGTTAATCTATCCGATTAACGACGAAAATGGAAAGGCGGAGGCAGAATGGCAATTAATCTCCTTGATTAACTGCAAAGAAGTTCTCAATCTTGCATCTTCACAAACTCACCTCTTTTTTATCGCGTGTATCGGAAAAATTCTTTTATAAGGTCAGGGATAAAACCCATTCGTGCTTAATATGATAAAAAGGGTTTTATGATCTGACAGGGAGGTCACCTAATGAGTATTGGCGAGAATTACATAAGCATCATTAAGAAGCGGTTTCAAAGTGTGAAGGATCTTGGAGATAAGACGATTCAGAGGCTCTCTGCAGATGAGCTTAATTGGGCTTATAATGAAGAATCAAATAGTGTTGCGGTTATCATTAGGCATATGAGCGGCAATATGGTTTCACGGTGGACTGATTTTTTAACAGCAGATGGAGAGAAATCATATCGAAACCGCGATGAAGAATTTTCACCAGCGGCTGCTTCTAAGGAAGAGCTTCTAAAGATTTGGGAAAGCGGTTGGCAGGTGCTTTTCTCTGCTTTAGGCAGTTTAAACGAACAGGATTTACTAAAGAACATATATATTCGCGGTGAAAGCCATTTAGTTATTGATGCCATCGAAAGGCAAATGGCTCACTATGCGTACCATGTCGGCCAGATTGTATATATTGGAAAGCTGTTGAAAAATGACCAATGGGAAAGTTTGAGTATCCCAAGAGGTAAATCTGAGGAATATTTGCAAGAAATGCTTAACAAACAAGCAGATGAGAATTAATTTTGATTTCCATAAAATAATAGACAGGCTGCATTGTTTGCGTATAAAGATTTTCCTGTAAAAGCTTATTGAAATAAAAAAACGGCACTTCGAGTGCCGTTTTTGATACGTTAATTTGCTGTCGTTCCTTCTCTTTTCGCTTCAGTTTCCGCCACAATAACGGCGCAAGCAGCATCGCCGGTTATATTTACAGACGTACGTGCCATATCAAGCAAACGGTCAATTCCGATAATTAGCGCAATCCCTTCAACAGGCAAGTTAGCCGAATTCAGAACCATGGCCAGCATGATTAGCCCGACTCCTGGCACACCAGCAGTTCCTACGCTGGCAAGAACAGCTGTCAATACAACAGTAATAATCTGTGTAAAGGTTAAATCAACACCAAATACTTGCGCGATAAAAATAGTGGCAACACCCTGCATAATTGCAGTTCCGTCCATATTGATCGTTGCGCCAAGCGGCTGAACAAAGCTGCTTATGGACTCAGGCACTTTCAGGTTTTTCTGGGCGGTGCTCATGGAAATCGGCAGGGTGGCATTACTGCTTGAAGTACTGAATGCGACACCCATCGCAGGAGCAAAGCCTTTGAAAAACCAGATTGGACTCTTCTTGGCAAAAACAGCTACAGAAGTACCATATGTCAAAATGGCATGAATAATCAGAGCAAGAACAACCACGATCATATAAAGTCCCATTGCTTTAATCGCATCAAGTCCCTGGCTGCCAACTGCAGATACAATTAGGCCAAATGTTCCGTATGGGGCAAATTTCATAACCAGATTAACAAGGTACATCATCATGTCATTGCCTTGTTCAACCAGGTTTAAAATACCTTTTGTTTTATTTCCAAGCATGGTTAATGCAAAGCCCACAAAAATGGAGAATGCAATAATCTGAAGCATATTTCCTTCCGCGAACGCTTTTATAGGATTGGTCGGGATAATATTTAACAGCGTGTCAGAGACCGGAGGGGCTTCCTTTGATTCGTATTGAACATTGGTAATATCAAATTCACCGGCATTGCCCGGCTGTATAACAGATGCAAGAGCAAGCCCGATTATAATGGCTATACTTGTTGTCAGCAGGAAGAATCCAATCGTTTTAATTCCGATGCGTCCAAGTTTTTTGGGATCGCCAAGGCCAGCAGTGCCAAGTGTAATCGAAAAGAAAACAATTGGAACAACCAGCATATTAATTAGGTTCAGAAAGATTTTTCCCAGCGGAGTAAAGATAAATTGATCAAGCTGAGGGAAAATGCCAGGTGCAAATAAATTGATCAAAAGGCCTGTGATTCCCCCAGCAATAAGCGCCAGAATAATTTTGGTAGATAACTTCATACTTCATTTCCTCCAATTGATAAAATAACAAAGAAAACCTTTTTAAAGCCAAAAGATTCAGAATACGCCTCTAAAAAATGGCCACAAAAAAACACAGAGGCAAAACCACTGTGCAAAACTGCCGTGTTTTCCTCTCAAAACGCTTACGAGGTTAGCTGTCGGATTCGGGTCTTGAGAGTACCCTACCTAATAAAGGATTCACCCCAGGTACTTATCTAAGTACAGTTGGTTCCCCCGCTCATAAGATTAAGCGAATACGGTATCTAGTTTTTTAGTATAACTTTAACTTTCTGCTAGTTATTAATAATTAAGGACTCTTATGATCTAGAGTTATCGATAATACTATGGACATGATAGTAATTTAATATGAAAATTAAAATTTGTCAATTTAATATGCAAAAGTTAATCCTTTAGTACCATTTCTTATCTAAAGAATACATGCAGTAAACTCATTTGCCAAAATTCATCCATCTTAACAACGGATGAATTTTTTTATCCATGATTTTTACTTCTTTCATATTTAATTGACCCTCGTGGTCTGAGAGCCACTCTTTTAATTCCGCTTTATCTTTGCAATGTGTATAATACATCTCACCATTTTTTCCGATTGCACTAACGACGAATCTGCAAGTATTTCCCATGTTACACCCTTTTCAAATTGATATCTTAGAGCATTATAACAAGTATTTGCAGAATGTCTACTAATTTTTTTAAATCTATTTTTGGCTAATAGTGTAAAAAAGGGAAGTTAGCAGCCAAAGGAGAATAAGATAAGAGTATTTATTGAGGAGGAGAGAGCTATGTGTGCCTCAAAAGACTTTAAGAACTATGAGCTTCTAGTTCAGAAAATGGATTCGAAATATTTACTAAAAAAGGTATGGAAAATAAATGGGGGCGTTTCAGCAGAAGTCCACGGTTTAGCAGTAGAGAACGCTGATGGAAATACGATTAAAATGGCAGTACGAAAGCATGGCCACAAAGATATTTCGAGAAATCCAAAAATAGCAGAAGATGAATTTAGATTATTACAAGTATTAAAGGCACAAGGAATCCCTGTTCCCTTACCTTATTTCATTGAAAAAACCGGGGAGATTTTATCCGCTCCCTGTCTGGTTATGGAGTATATTGAAGGAACAGCCAATATTGCTGATGACAATGTCATTCCATGTATGAAGGTACTTGCTGCAAAACTTTCAAGGATACATCGTTTAGAAATCAGAAGTTTAAATCTTACTTTTCTGCCTAGTACTGAAGAAGTTTTATATGACATTTTCAAGAAAGGCGGGGAAGACTTTATCCAAAGAAAACTTAGATCAGCTATACCGCTGAGCGGGAATAATAAAAAAGTCTTGCTGCATGGAGATTTTTGGCCTGGCAATGTTCTGTGGAATGATGGAAAAATTGCTTCGATAATCGATTGGGAAGACGCTTCCATTGGCGACCCGCTTGCCGATTTGGCAAATGCCCGGCTTGAGGTGCTTTTTCAATACGGAAAACAGGCAATGAATTATTTTACGGATCAATATCAATCAATTATGTCAGACCTTGATTATTCAAATCTCCCATTCTGGGATCTATTTGCTGCAATGAGACTGTCCAATTTTGCTGATTGGGGACTGGAAATAGATGCCGTAAATAGGATGGGAGAGAGACGGGACTGGTTTATAAAGAATGCTTTAAATGAGCAGGGGAATCCCGGGCCAGGGCAAGATAAAAGTTTCCTTGACAGGCGGTAAATTTGGCTATTTTTCTCTAAGAAAAATAAGTGTCAAGCAAATTTTTTTCGGATTGCAAGGATTTATATGGTATAAATTATGCGTTTTTAGAATATGTCTGCAAAGTAACGGTATCTCAATGGAGGTATCGTTTTTATTTTGAAGGGGATAATTTTAAAAGGCTAAGTGTCAGAAATCTTTGGTGTGCCATTTCTTTAAACACTTATGTATGGTATGAAAAATAAAAATGCCCATTGGCAAGGGCATTTTTATAAGACGTCATTCAATTCGGTATCAGAATATACGGAGATTAAGACCACCGCTTTTTCATCTGTAATATTTTTAGCAAAGTGCGGTACACTGGCATTCCAGCTGAATGAATCACCCGCTTCTGCAATGAAAGAATCTTCTCCTTGTTCCGCCATAATTTTGCCTTCAAGTACAAGGTGGCATTCTTCTCCTTCATGCGCATGGTGCTGCCCCATGGATGCCCCAGGCGGGAATTCAACAATCATCATTCTCAGGCCGCCTTTTGACGTTAAATGTTCGATTTTGAGATTGTTAAAAGTGGAAGTCGTTCTTTCGTCTTTTCTTACAACCCTCATATGCTGCTTTTTCTCGAGCAGCAAATAGGGCAGGGGGACTCCGAGAAATTCTGCAATGGTACTTAATGTATTAATGGATGGTGAGGTATTGTTATTTTCCACATTGCTGATAAAGCCTTTGGATAACCCCGTTCCTTCAGACATCTGTGCAATGGTGATTTTTTTTCGGTTTCTGATTGCCCGAATCTTTGTTCCAATGTCCAGTATAATCACCCCAAAAGTTTTCTAATAAAAAACATATTTATATATTAGCAAAAAAATAATTGACATTCCAGCAGATATGCTGTTATCTTATAAGAAATTAATATTCATATAAAGAAACCATTTTTATTTATTTTTCACTGATATGAATCATTAATTTCTATTCAAATAAAATCTTGGCGGATTTAATAAAGGAGGAATAGTACATGATGCCATCTTTTTTTATTGCCCATGGGGCTCCGTTGCTGGCAATTGAAAAAAATATCTACACACAGTTTCTGCAATCACTGGGTGTTTCACTAAATAAGCCTAAAGCTATCGTTCTTTTTTCAGCTCACTGGGAATCTTCCGTTCAAAAAGTGAGCAATGTAAAGGAATTTAAGACCATTTATGACTTTGGCGGATTTCCGGAAGAATTGTATCAAATTCAATATCCTGCAAAGGGCCATGAAGAGGTGACAGCGGAAATCTCAGCGTTGTTCACAAAACAGAAGATCCCATTTGAAATTGACGAGCAGCGCGGACTTGACCATGGGGCGTGGGTTGTCCTGAGGATGCTTTATCCGGATGCTGACATCCCGGTAATCTCGATGTCTGTCAACCCAAGACTGGCACCAGAGGAGCAATACAAAATCGGAAAATCACTTGCCTCACTAAGGGAGCAGGATATTCTGATCATTGCCAGTGGAGGAACGGTTCACAACCTTGGAGCATTGAACATGTTTAAGGATAATGGATCGGTCGACCAGTGGGCGGAAGAATTTGAAAAGTGGCTTGAAAAGCATGTTAAAGAGTGGGACTTGGATTCATTATTCAATTACAAAACATTGGCTCCCCATGCAGATATTGCGGTTCCGCCATATGGAAATGAACATTTCATACCCATTTTTTATTCAATGGGTGCAGGTGATCGGGAAAAGTCAGCAAAATTATTACATCGCAGTTACAGATATGGAAATTTGAGCCACAGCGTTTGGCAGTTTGGAAATGAACAAGGGGGAATGAACGATGGAAAACAAATATGAAATTGGTGCATTGATTTTAAGGGTTGTGTTAGGAATAACATTCTTTGTACATGGATTAGTGAAATTCCAGGGAGGAATTGAAAACACAGCAGGCTGGTTTACAAGCATAGGATTGCCTGGATTCCTTGCCACTGTTGTAGCAGTGATTGAATTGGCTGGCGGAATTGCATTAGTTCTTGGTTTATTCAGCAGATTCGTTTCTGCTCTATTCCTATTATTAATGGCGGGTGCCATAATAAAAGTGAAAATGGCAGGCGGCTTCCTTGGCAATGGGCAGGGTGCCGGCTATGAATTAGATCTTGCTTTGCTTGCCATGGCTGCGGCTATTACCATAACAGGTTCCAAATTATTAGCCCTGGATAAGGTGATTTTTAAAAGCAAAGAAAACCAAAACACCGTTTCTGCTAAATAAGTACCTATGGAAAAAGGTCTGCGCTCCAAATAAGGAGCCAGGTCTTTTGGTATTTTTAAGATGATGGAAAAGCAATGATGAAGTGAATCGTTATGATATAATCCAGCCCGGAACGAGGCTGGATTTTTAATTTAGGAAAATTCTATTTTCGAAACCTTGATTTCTCTTTTTAGCTATTTTTAAAACCTCTTTAAAAACACGTAACTAACTTTGTCATATTCCATTTTTCCCTCGTAAAAACGATGAGCATCTTCTCTTTGCAAGCCTGACGAAAGAGAAACAAGAGAATAGCCATTGTCCCTGGCCCAACTTTCCACATATGATAGAAGGGTTTCACCATAGCCTTTTGATCTCTGGTCAGGATCAGTGACGAGATCGCATACCCATATGAATCTGCCATTATATAAAGTAATCATTGGCATGAATCCTGTTACTGCTTTCATCTCTCCAGATTCAAATAAGGCCGCCATTTTATATCCTTCTTTTTGTGCGGCTTCCGAAACCAGTTCTAGATAGCTCTCTTCATCCAAATGAGTCCTCAGATGCTTCATCAATGGGAAAGCCTGTTTCCATTCCTGCTGGGTATTTAACTCCTTGATCAATTGTGTTCCCATTTTTACTCAACTCCTATTCATTTGTGCTGCTATTGGAATATAAATTAAATAATCCCCAACATGATCAAATTGGTTTAACAATCGATTTGATCCTCCAATATATGTATAATTTGGGACATCTATTTTCACCACTTAGATTAATTTTATTTTGAAACTTTAAATTAGTCCAAAAAAGAGGCTTGACATAGAGAAATAATGTAGATTAATTAAATTAAAATGGGGGCTAAACATGATAAAAGAAATAAATATTCTTAGACAAAAAAACGCAGAAGAAGTTCTAGCTCTCCAAACCCTGGGTTACCAAGTTGAGGCAGATTTAATTGGATATGCAAATATACCACCCTTAAAAGATTCGGCAGAAACATTGCAGCAATGTGAAGAAACGTTCTTAGGATACTATATCAATGGAAAGTTATGCGGAGCGATTTCTGTAAAGGATGGGAACGGTGTATTAGATATTCATAGATTATTTGTGCATCCGAATCATTTTAGAAAAGGGATTGCACAAAAATTATTGAACTTTATTCAAAATAGAATTGGATTAGAGAAAATGATTGTCACTACTGGATCCAAAAACTTTCCAGCTGTTGCGTTATATGAAAAAAACGGATTTAAGAAGGTGGAGGAAATTAGAGTGGATGAATCTTTAACTTTAACCTCTTTAGAAAAGAAATTTTAAAGGAAACGCCTAATTGAAAGAGAATATATATATAATATTTCATTCTAGGGGGAAGAATTAATGAGTTCATTAACAGCAGAACAACTGGAGAGAGCGATTGAAGAAAAGGAAAAGGAACTTGTCCGTGTAAAAAAAGAACTGGCATCACTAAGAAAAGAGCTTCCTGCATTCACTGTCAAAGATTACATACTGACGAATACTGAAGGAACTAAGGTGACTTTGGGAGATCTATTTGAAGATAAAAATGAACTAATCGCAATTCATAATATGGGGATGTCGTGTCCTTATTGCACTCTTTGGGCAGACGGATTCAATGGATTTACAAATCACATTGAAAATAAGGCATCTTTGGTCCTGACAAGCCCGGATGACTATAAAGAATTAGAGCAATTTTCTAAAAGCAGGGGCTGGAACTTCAAATGTGTTTCAACGGATGGGACGACTTTTAAAGAAGACCTCGGATTTAAAGATGATCAAGGCCATGTATTTCCAGGCGTATCCGTTTTCTTAAAACAAGATGACGGAACGATTCAGCATTATACAAAAGCCGCTTTTGGTCCCGGAGATGACTATTGCAGCATCTGGTCACTATTTGAGCTTTTGCCGGGCGGCAGCGAAAACTGGCATCCGAAGAAAAAATATTAGTCTATTCATTTAGTGCATTTCCTAGTAGGAGTGCACTTTTTTACTAAAGGTTTGACATGATGATATGGGTAAACAAAGATATACAGATTCAGACATTAAGACAGAGTAGAACATCTTGTAAAAACAGTCTGACAATGCGGCTCTATGGGCAGCAAATGCACTGAACATATCATTGTCTATTTTAGAAAAAATATCCAAAGACAAGCGATAGAAGCTGGCAGATTATGGGTAAAAGGAAAATTGGAGTGAAAGCAGCATTCGTTTCTCATGCCGCTGCTCGAGAAGCTGATGACCCAGCTGCCGTTGCTTCTGCCAGTTCAGCAGGACATCTGCAGCAACATCCCATATGTTTGGTCATGCAATAATGCATCCGCCTATGCCATAAAAGCGGTTGTCAGTGGATGTAATTGGCAGTTAGAACACATTGGTAATGTTGAGGTATTCCGATTAACGACGAAATTCTATTCTGGGATGGGAAAATGGAAGTTAATCAAGCGGGTTAACGACCAAATTTTACTGTGTGATCGGAAAATGGAAGTTAATAAGAGGGACTAACGCCGATAATTCACAGTGGTGTCGGAAAATGGAGGATAATCAGGTGGATGAACGACGAAATTTACTTTGGAATGGAAAAATGGTAGATAATCAGGCGGGTTAACGACCAAATTCCGCTGTGAGATTTGAAAATGGTAGATATTCAGGCCGGTTAGCTACGAAAATTCACTGTGGAATCGAAAAATGGTAGTTAACCAGGTGTACTGCCAATGAAAGTCAACTTTAACAGAGAAAAAAGAACGTAAAACAGATTATTGGCAGTGTTATCAGTCATAGGAAGAGACCGCGGATAGCAAGTGTCTGTTGCGAAAATCAGCGGGCTGGATTCATAAGTAAAACAACAAATTATGAGAAAAGTCCCTTTATTTTTAAATAATGTTAACTTGAAAGAAAGCGATATGAAATGGAGGGCTAACCATGATCAAGTCTTTAAAGGGTCAATTGATTTTGTCTATTTTGTCTGCAATAGGATTTATTTATAGTTCCTTTTCCTATATTGAGTTTACGGATGCTAAGGAGTTTCAATTACCCCGATTCTTTCTATAAGTGGCGATGATCTTTGCTGTATTCAATACTGGAATTCTAACCCAGAAATATATTCATTCGAATAAAAAGGAGAAGAATGATAAATAATATTGCATTCTTGGATCTGCTGGCTGGCACGGGGATGGACAATGAGCTTAAATATGGACCAATAATGATGTGAAAGCTGGCTTTCGTTTACTTATATGATGATTAAAGATGCTGAAAGGGGAAGTCAAATGAATTTTACGATTAAGGAAGCTGTTGAGATTCTTGAACGCACACCAAAAATCCTGGATTCCTTCTTGTCTGGCTTATCATCAGAATGGCTGCATTGCAATGAAGGGGAGGGCACATGGAATGCCGCTGAGGTACTTGATCATCTGATTGAAGGAGAGAAGAATAATTGGATTACAAGGCTGAATTTTATACTAAAAGAAGGACCCACTAAACCCTTTCCCCCTTTTCATCGGTATTCCCATCTGAGTGGATTGGAAGAAAAGCCCATTCAGGAAAAACTATTGGAATTCAGAAATATGAGAAAGAAAAATATTGCTAAACTTAAAAGTTTAATTGATCCGGAACTTCACTTGGAATTGACGGGTTCCCATCCCGCTTTGGGTATTGTGAGGATAAGAGAATTGATTTCTACATGGGCTGTTCATGATCTCACACATATTTCGCAGATTGCCAGAGTTATGGCAAATCGATACAGGTCTGATGTTGGTCCGTGGAAAGAATACTTAGGGATATTGAAAAGATAAAATTATTATCGCTGGTAAGTTAATGTCTTAACTTACCAAAGGGCTGCTCTTGAAAATATTAAAGGCTTTAAATATGGAAAGCATAAACGTATGGCAGTCTTCCTTTTTCCAGCATTTAAAATGCTGCGACGAGCGTATGATAAAACAGTCAATATGGCTGCGGTGATTTGCCTGTCTATAATGAAATAAGAAGGATTTCCATAAAGATTAATTATTAAGCCTTTGTAAATTTTTCCCGCTTCGCTATTTTTGGGACCTATACCTCATGAATGCTGTAAAAGTGTTCCATTATACTTGGATTTGATTGTGACTTTCCTGAAAAATCCATTCGTTTTGCAAGGGTCCTTTCAAAAAAATGCTGGAGGCGAGTTAATGTTAATTAGCAAGAAAAAAGGCCTGTTGTTGTCTTTAATACTGTTTTCTGCCATCCTTGTCATCATGAAGCCAGTTCAAGACTCATTGACTAGGGCGGCTGCCGCTGATGGGTCATGGTCTTCGCCATACTCTATTTCACAAAGCATAAATTCACAAAATAACTCAAGCAAAACGGTCCAGGGATATGTGGTTGGGCAGCCTACTTCAACTAGCACGGTAATTACCAGCGGTTTTCCAAATGACTATGCTTTGGCTCTGGCAGACAGCCCAGCAGAAACGAGCACGGCTAACATGCTATATGTCCAGATTCCATCTTCTTTCCGTTCAGCTTTTGGATTACAATCAAATCCTCACTTAATCGGGAAGCAAATCAAGGTAACCGGCACTCTTACCGCTTATTTTTCCCACCCTGGGCTAAAAAATGGCACTGCTTTTGAACTTCAGGGAGATGAGTCAAATACCCCAGAACCGGAAGGATATTATGATCCCGCCTATGGAAAAACTGATGAAGCGCTAAAAACAGCACTGCATAACATTATTGACGATCATACCGAAATTTCTTATTCGGACGTATGGGAAGCACTTCGCAGAACAGACGAAGACCCTCTTAATCCCAATAATGTTATTCTGCTTTATACGGGCCGCTCTCAGGGGAAATATACAAATGGGGCAGGAGTGGATGATTGGAACAGGGAACATGTATGGGCTAAATCGCATGGAGATTTCGGTACAGCCATGGGTGCCGGAACCGATTTGCATCATTTGAGGCCGACAGATGCTTCAGTCAATAGCTCCAGAGGGAACCTAGACTTTGACAATGGCGGTACCCAGCATTCGGAGGCAATTGGAAATTATTTTGATTCAGATTCATGGGAGCCTAGGGATAGCGTAAAAGGCGATGTAGCTCGAATGCTTTTTTATATGGCTGTTCGATATGAAGGCGACAGCGGCGAACTGGATTTGGAATTAAATAATCTGGTCAATAATGGGTCTGCCCCTTACCATGGAAAAATGTCCGTTTTGCTCCAATGGCATAAAGAAGATCCAGTTGATGATATTGAGCGCAGAAGAAATGAAATTATCTATACTGAATACCAGCATAACCGCAATCCTTTTATTGACCATCCTGAATGGGCATCAGCCATTTGGGAGCAGTAGCTGAAATGGGCACTTTCTTTAATTAGGAAGTGTCCTTTTTGTTTTTAAAAGGTTCACAAATTCACAATATATTCTGATATTACTATAGAGGTTTAGCTTTTATAATAAGGAAAGGAAGGAAGCGTTTTCACATCTTCTATTAATAATATGAAGACTAAAAGGGTGATGGAAATGGACTATTTAGAGATTAAACAGAAGCTTGAGGCAGCTAAGCAGGATTTAATGATTAAAATGCAGGACCCAGCTGTATTGAAAGAAGATAAAGAAAGGATTCAAAAGTTGATTGCCAACTATGAGTATATGATCGAATTAACAGATATGAATCATTTTGAACGCGGGAAAGTGACTCAGTAAGGGAGGCGAATATAAAGTCGCCTCCTTTTCCTTTATTCACCTATAAGAGAATTGAAGGGATTATTTAAGGACGGATTGACCATTCTTTTAATATGAATGTATTTTATTCATCTTAAAAGAGAGGGAATTCTAGTCATGAAAAAACAATACGCTGTGTTTGGTTTGGGCCGTTTTGGAGGTAGTCTGGTAAAAGAGTTTCACGAGCTTGGAGTCGAGGTTTTGGCAATAGATATTGATCAGGAAAAAGTGGATCAATACGCACAATTTGTTACTTATGCCGTTCAAATTAATGGAATTGATGAAGCAGCGATTAAACAAGCGGGAATAAAGAATATCGATCATGCCTTTGTTTCCTTTGGCGAAAATATTGAATCCAGCATCTTAACCTCCTTGCTGCTGAAGGAAATGGGAATTCCCAAGGTTTGGGCAAAGGCGCATAATGAGTATCATGCAAGGGTGCTTGATAAAATTGGAGTAGATCGGGTAATCCATCCTGAAAGGGATATGGCAAAGCGGATCGCACACCATATCGTATCAGAAAAGATGATTGATTATATTGAACTGTCTGAGGACTATAGTATGGTTGAAATTGTTGCCACAGACAAGATACATAATAAGTCTTTATTAGATTTAAACATAAGGGCAAAGTATGGATGCAATATCGTTGGAATTCAGCGGGGGAAAGAGATTATTGTGTCCCCTCCTGCTGATGAGGTCATTTTAAAAGGCGATGTTCTGATCGTTATGGGAAGGAATAATGGAATCGGCAGGTTTGAAAGACATGGGGTTTAGAGAAAACTGGCGGGGAGTTTCCTGGCCCGTGATCCGTGTTTCCGGATTATAGGAAATCCCAATTTATGATTTTGCCTCCATCAATGAGGATTTGGTCAAATAGGTTTAACCCTTACTGGAGAGGAGAAACCTTGTGTTACCATGTAAATTCCATTACAGAAGAATAAAGAGGGATTCTATGTATACTTATCGAATCTACAAGGAATTGCATAGACTCAATCTGAAACTATCTCCTGGATTGTTACCTTTTTTTTAAGTAATAAATCGAAACAGGATAGAGAAGGGATCTCTATCCTGTTTTTTATCTTTTAAAACTTATTAATTTTAAAAAGGGACTTTTCTTTTTATCAGTAATTTTTATCTCGTTTTTCGAAATTTTATCTTGGTTTTCCAATATCCAATTTTGAAGTTCTTTTTTATCTTTACATTGAGTATGGTAGGTTTCTCCGCCTTTGCCAACAGCATTGACTACGAATCTGCATTTATTATCCATCGGCACCACCTTGTTTCCTTTTAGTAGAATCTAGGTGCATTATAACAAGAGAGAATTGAATTTCAATGGTTTTAATGTAAATTTTTTATCTATTGAATAATATTTTTATGGAAGAAAAAAAGATCCTTAAACTCTGAGGTGTACAAATATAGCTTTAAGACTATGAGAATGTAAAGACTTTGAAGTAAAATAGGATTATAAAGGCAGTATTACAATAGTGAATTCGAGGAGTGCCCATATATGGAAACCTTACTTATTTATAAAGATGAAGTATCGAATAAATTCTGGAAAATTAACGTAACAGGCAAAGTTTTTACGGTTACTTATGGGAAAGTTGGATCGATAGGATCGGTGAAAACGAAAGAGTTTGATTCGGAGGAACTCTGCCAAAAAGAAGCCAATAAACTCATTCAGTCCAAGCTGAAAAAAGGTTATGTCGGAGCAGCTATTTCTGCACAAGTGATCAAAGAAAGCACAATGACTGAAAACCTATTTTGGGATTTGATTGAGACTGCCAAGAAAAAAGGAGAAGATCCTGACGAGCAGCTTGAGTGGCTAATAAACAATTTATCCAAAAGGCCTGTAAAAGATATTGTAATGTTCGATTACTGGTTTAATCAGAATTATTACAAATCATATTCATCTAATCTCTGGGCGGCAGCATATATCATTATGGGCGGATGTTCAGACGATTGCTTCGATTATTTCCGGGCATGGCTGCTTTATCAAGGAAACGAAGTATATGAATCTAGTTTAATTGATCCCGAAAAAATAATTCCTTCACTTCGCCGTCTTGAAGAAGACGGGGATGTTCCGCAGTTTGAAGACTTATTCTATGCAGCCAGTATGGCATATGAAGAAAAGACTGGATATGATGAAGACCAATACTATAAATTATACGAAAAGCTGTCTGGAGATAGCTATGTACAGCCCGAAATCGAACTGGATTGGGACGAAGATGATGAAGAGGGGTTAAAAAGAATGTATCCCAAGCTATGGGAGAGATATGGAGAGAACCCTTTGGAATATTAACTTTTACAGAAGGCTGCCTAATGAGGGCAGTCTTTTTTAAATTTGGAAATCTTTATTAAGTTCATAGAATCTTTTTAGAAAAAACTTGATCATAAGCAATTTATGAAGCCGGAAAATATTTCAAGGGAGAGAAAAAGGTCGCCATGAAGCTTCCATGAAGCCGGAA
>NZ_KI912517.1:33639-48007 GCF_000518885.1 Bacillus sp. J33
CAGCGGAGAGAAAAAGGTCGCCATGAAGCTTCCATGAAGCCGGAATTTGGTTCAGCAGAGAGAAAAAGGTCGCCATAAAGCTTCTATGAAGCCGGAAATTGGTCCAGCAGAGAGAAAAAGGTTGTCATGAACCATTTTCAGGCAGCACAAACATTTTCCTCACAGCATGAAAATCGGAATCTAAACCAAAAAATCTGAATTTATAGGTAAATAGGTTAAGCTGTTTCCTAATAAATAGTATAATAATGACAGTAATTTCTATAAGGGATGAAAAAGTTAAATAGATTTCAGGGAGTCATACAGGGGGATACACTGATGGCAAAGATAATGCAGATAACAGACGAACTGAAGGATTGGATTGTGAGTACGTTAAAGAATGACGTAAGTCCGATTGCGAATGCTTTGATTAGAAAGGGCTTTGATAACCGTTTTGCCTATGAAACACTGTTTCGAATTGTTGGAAATTAAGCGATAAAGGCGACAGAAGGCGAGCAAATTCGATATAATGATGAGGTTCCCGGGATTGGCAGGAAGGGAAATACCCTTTATACAAGTGACAGTAAAATAAACGTCCTATCGAGATTTGAAAGGCCGTTTCTTCTTCATTTGGATAATGTGCTGAGCCTGAAGAATGTAGTGAGCTTATCAATCTTTCAGGGACCCGCCTGAAGCCATCACGAGTTGTGGATACTGCTTCCGGGGAAGAGCGTGCAGCATCCGGGAGGACAAGCAATGGAATGGCATTTCAAATTGGAGAGAATGAGCTTGTTGACAGGATTGAAAGAAGAATTGCAGAACTAACCAGTTTCCCGGTCGAAAATGGGGAAGGACTGCAGGTGCTGAATTACGGAATTGGTGAAGAATATAAGCCTCATTTCGACTTTTTTCCACCTAATATGGTGGATGCCAAAAAAGGCGGACAGCGTGTTGGCACATTTTTAATCTATTTAAATGATGTGCCTGAGGGCGGCGAAACCGTTTTTCCAAAAGTCGGCCTGTCGATCGTTCCCAGGAAGGGGGCAGCCATTTATTTTCATTATGCCAATGGAAACGGGCAGCTCGACCATTTGTCTGTGCATAGCAGCGTGCCTGTAACAGCAGGCGATAAATGGGTCGCAACCAAATGGATTCGGGAAAGCAATATTTATCATCAGTAGAATTGCAGACAAAAAAACAGAAGGATGTTATAACAGGTGAAGCTGATTAACAAACTATTCTCAAAGCAAAAGCCAGTAACAATCGAGTTTTGCCAGAGGAATCTTGACCAGTTTTTAAAGGAAGAGGATTCCACTGAATACGGTCGCTTTATAAATCAGAAAACCATTCATTATAAAGAATATGAATGCCAGAGCAAATGCAAGGAATGCGGACAGTCGCCATATGCAATGGTAGATGGCAAGTTTATTTCAGCAGAGAATTCCGGCGTATTGCTGGATAAGCTCAAAGCTCTTGCCGACAAAAAATAATGCACTTTCAAAAGGAATTGGATCAATCCAATTCCTTTTTCATATATTATTCAAATAATTGTTTGAATAACTTATGCCAGGAGGTATAATATATTCAAGCGAAGGTTTGAATATTAAGGGGTGATTCTTTTGGCGTCCAAAGATACTTGTGATATTTATTGTTATGATGGAGAAAAAGTGAATCGGATACAGGAAGAACTGCAAAAAGAAGACCTTTCTAGTGTTGCCCAATTATTTAAAGCACTTGCAGATGAAAATAGAGCAAAGATTTCCTATGCGCTGTGCCAGGATGATGAGCTGTGCGTTTGTGATATCGCCAATATTATTGGAGCTACTGTCGCAACAGCGTCTCATCATTTGCGCACTCTTCATAAGCAAGGGATTGTAAAATTCCGAAAAGAAGGCAAATTGGCCTTTTATTCATTGGATGATGACCATATTAAACAACTGATGATGATTGCATTAGAGCATCGAAATGAGGTGAAAGCCAATGTCTGAACAAGCAGGATTAGCTAAACAAGAGACGAAAACCTACCGTGTTCAGGGCTTTTCCTGAGCAGGATGTGCCAAAACGTTCGAAGAGAACGTGAAACGCCTGGATGGCGTTTTAGATGCCAATGTTAATTTTGGCGCATCCAAAATAACGGTAACAGGCACTGCTTCAATGGAAGCCATTGAAAAGGCGGGAGCTTTTGAAAATTTGAAGCTGCGCGCTGAAAATGAAAAGGCAGCAGAGCGGGAGCCGTTCTGGAAGCAAAGGGAAAATTATAAAGTATATATTTCTGCAGTATTGCTTGTGATTAGCTGGTTTTTAAGCATGCAGTATGGTGAAGATCATATTTATCCTAAGATCGGATATGCAGCGGCCGTTTTAATAGGGGGATATACGCTTTTTCAAAAAGGGCTGAAAAATCTGGCCAGATTGAAATTTGATATGAGTACTCTTATGACCATCGCTATTATTGGAGCGGCCATCATTGGCGAATGGGGCGAAGGAGCCATGGTCGTCATTTTGTTTGCCATTAGTGAAGCTCTTGAACGCTACTCAATGGATAAGGCCCGCCAGTCAATCGAGTCATTGATGGATATTGCCCCAAAAGAGGCGCTGATTCGCAGAGGCACTAGGGAATTGATGGTTCATGTAGATGATATTCAAATTGGTGACGTGATGATCGTTAAGCCAGGGCAAAAGCTTGCCATGGATGGAATTGTCATAAATGGAACATCCACTTTGAACCAGGCTGCAATAACGGGTGAAAGTGTCCCAGCTGCCAAAACGGTTAACGATGAGGTCTTCGCAGGAACGTTAAATGAAGAGGGGCTTCTTGAAGTAAAAGTAACCAAGCGGGTGGAAGATACAACGATTGCGAAAATCATTCATCTGGTTGAAGAAGCACAGGCTGAAAGAGCGCCTTCCCAGCAATTTGTTGATAAATTTGCAAAGTATTATACACCGGCCATTATTGTTTTAGCAATTTTAATCGCCGCAGTACCGCCATTATTTGGAGGAGATTGGAACGATTGGATTTATCAGGGATTGGCAGCATTGGTGGTAGGCTGTCCATGCGCACTTGTTGTATCAACCCCGGTGGCAGTGGTAACAGCCATTGGGAATGCAGCAAGGAATGGGGTGCTGATTAAAGGAGGCATCCACCTTGAAGAAGCTGGGGCGCTTAAGGCAATTGCTTTTGATAAAACGGGGACCTTAACGAAGGGTGTGCCTGCCGTTACAGATGTAATAGCATATACCGGAAATGAAATAGATTTATTGAAAATAACAGCAGCTATTGAAAAAGGATCACAGCACCCCTTGGCATCAGCCATCATGAGAAAAGCAGAGGAAAATGGATCAGACTTTAACTCAGTGCAGGTTGAAGGATTTCTGTCCATCACAGGAAAAGGCATAAAAGCCATTGTAAACGGAGTACTTCATTATGTAGGAAGCCCGAACCTGTTTGAAGAGCTGCATGGAACCATTGATCATGATAAAATGCAGCAGATTACAGAGCTTCAACAACAGGGAAAAACCGTTATGGTGCTGGGAACAGAAAGTGAGATTCTTTCATTGATAGCTGTAGCAGATGAAATGAGGGAAAGTTCCAAACCCGTCATCAGCAAGCTGAACAGCATGGGAATTGAAACAGTTATGCTGACAGGCGATAATCAGCGAACTGCAAATGCTATTGCGAACCAAGCTGGTGTAATGGAAATAAAAGCAGATTTGCTTCCGGAAGATAAACTGACTTTTATAAAAGAACTTCGAGCCAATCATCATAGAGTGGCAATGGTCGGAGATGGCGTAAATGATGCACCGGCTCTTGCAGCATCGACCGTCGGCGTTGCAATGGGCGGTGCAGGAACGGATACAGCTCTTGAAACGGCTGATATTGCCTTAATGTCAGATGATTTAAGCAAATTGCCTTATACCATTAAGTTGAGCCGCAAAGCTTTGGGGATTATCAAGCAAAATATTACATTCTCCCTGGCAATTAAAGCATTGGCACTTCTCCTTGTTGTGCCGGGCTGGCTGACATTATGGATCGCAATTTTTGCAGATATGGGGGCAACTCTTCTGGTAACGTTAAACAGTTTGAGATTGCTAAGAATAAAAGAGTAGATTTGAAGGGCGATGTCTAAACGGGCATCGCCTTTTTCGATAATCACAATTTCTATTATACCCTATATAGTATGAAGAGGTGAAAGTAAAGTAATTTGGAAAAGTAACGTAAACATAGAATTGAAATGGGAGTTCTTGGAGAGGGTGCGAAGAAATGTCTAAAGAAGCAGCTCAGGTGCCTGATTGGCTTCAGGCCTATATTGAATCGCCGGAAAAACAGCAGAAACTATATAAACGGACCCTGGTTATCGTGGTCCTTTCACAAATATTTGGAGGAGCTGGGCTTGCAGCAGGCATTGCAGTCGGGGCTTTGCTGGCTAAGGATATGCTCGGGACAGACAGCTACGCAGGGCTGCCAATCGCTTTGTTTACGCTTGGTTCTGCTGGTGCCGCTTTGATTGTCGGCCGGCTGTCTGAACGCTACGGACGAAGGTTTGGGCTTGCATCAGGATTCCTGGCAGGCGGGGCAGGTGCTTTCGGAGTCGTTGCTGCAGCCGTGACAAACAGTATTTTGCTTCTGTTCGTTTCGCTTGTTATTTATGGGGCGGGAACTTCTACAAACCTTCAGGCACGATATGCTGGAACTGATTTGGCCAATGCCAGGCAGCGGGCAACAGCAGTAAGCATTGCCATGGTCTCAACAACATTTGGCGCTGTTGCAGGGCCAAATCTAATTGAGGTGATGGGGCGATTTGCGGAAAGTATTTCAGTTCCAGCTTTATCCGGGCCATTCATTTTAGCCGGAACCGCTTATTTCCTGGCAGGATTGATTCTTTGGTTATTTTTGATGCCAGACCCGCTGATTGTAGCAAAAGCTGTTGCAAAACCCCAGAAACAAGTAAAGGAAGCTAGCGGAGGAGAAAACACGTATCCATCGGCAAATAGTAAAAGCGGGATCATTTCTGCCGGCTGTTTAATGGTATTAACACATTTGGTCATGGTGGCAATCATGACCATGACCCCGGTTCATATGGGGCATCATGACCATAGTTTAAGTGCAGTGGGCAGGATTATTGGCTTCCATATTGGTGCCATGTACCTTCCTTCTTTATTAACCGGGATCATTGTCGACAAACTAGGGCGGAGAACGATGGCAATCGCATCTGGCATTACATTGCTGGCTGCTGGCATGATAGGTGCTGCAGCACCGGGGGATTCCGCCTTCCTTCTTACAATCGCCCTTATAATGCTCGGGATTGGCTGGAACTTTGGACTGATCAGCGGAACGGCTATCCTCGTCGACTCCACAGACCTGTCTAACCGCGCAAAAACACAAGGAATGATTGACGTCATGGTGGCTTTGTCTGGAGCAGCAGGCGGAGCACTATCGGGTATAATTGTTGCCAATTCCAGCTATGCCATACTCTCTATAGCGGGAGGGATATTTTCGCTTGTCCTTATCCCGATTGTGGTTGGGGCGGGGAAAAGGGCAAAAGATACAGAAAAAAGCCGTTTAAAGTCAAATGAAGGCTGATCATATAGGAAACATGATTCGGACTTGGTAACAAGAGAGATTTTAACAAAAACATAAGTTATAAGAGAATTTTAAGCTAAGAGGCTAAAATTTGCGGAAAATTCCACTTTTTTTAGCATTGAGATTGCTTTTTATCTCATCTATATTAAAAGTGAAAAAGTTCTCTATTAATTTGAAGAGTTTTGATCAAAAAAATTTTAAGGAGGCGTTACCTATGGCTACGAAAGCAGCCCGCAAACGTAGGAGCATTAAGCGTTTCCTTCAAAAGGAATTAAAAAAAGGAAAAGTTAAAAGGGGCAAAGCAATTGCAGCAGTATAAGCACCCATTTTTAAAGGCCAGGGTATCCGTACCCCGGCTTTAATTTTTTTACGCTGGTTTTGGCTAGATGGAAAGGCATGTCACATATAAATGTGTGGTGATCCATTTATTATTCTCCGAGTGGTTTCCAGGAACAGAAATCCTTTGGAATGAAGGAAAGATACAGCTATGCGAACATTTAAAAGCGAAATCTGGATTCCTGTTAAGAAAAAGTAAGGCTCAAGAAAAAAAGCGTCCCGCAGCAAAAGTGCGGGACGCTTTCAAATTTAATTAATCCATTTTTTATAGAGCGAGTCAAACTTTCCCTGCAGCTTCATTTCATCCATCCACATTTCTAGGTAGCTGGCATAGACGAAGTCTCCGCGCGGGATCATATAGCCTTTTTCATTGTTGGTGAAAGGCTTGTCAGTCAAAGCGGCATAGAGGCGCGGATCCTCATCAGCATATAGCATGGCTTCAACTGTATCGGTAATCATCACATCGTATGTTCCGTCGGCCACAAGACCAGGGATATCCAGATTGTTTTGAACCACGGTTACATCGGCATTGGTAAGGTGCTGGCGGACAAAGGCTTCGTTTGTGCCGCCAGGGTTGACGCCAATTCGGACGGAAGGTTTATTGATGTCTTCAATGGACAGATATTTGTCCTTGTCTTCTGCCCGTATTAATGGCACTTTTCCAAATGATAGATAGCCTTGGGAAACATAGGCGTTTTTTTGTCTGGCTGTGTTGCGGGTAACGCCGCCCACCGCAATATCAAACTTATCAGCTTGCAGGTCTTTCATCATATTAGGCCATGTGGTTGCAACAAAACGGACTTCTACTCCCAGGTCCTTTGCGAGTTCCTTGGCAGCATCAACGTCATAGCCTTCATACTCATTTGTCTCAGGATTTAAGTATGTAAAAGGTTTATAGTCTCCTGTCATCCCTACCCGAATATACCCCCTCTGGATGATTTCATCCAACTGGGAAGCTTCTTCTTTTTTCAAATGGCCAGGTGCATAGTCCGAAGCAGATGTTGCTTCCGCATTTTTTGTGGAGAGCAGGTCATGGCCGACATATCCAGTTCCTATCAGAGATAAACTAAGAATCCCGGTAAGCAAAGCTTTTTTCCAATTCTTAAACATGTTTTTTCCTCCTCTTTTTATCTATTGATATATTTATTTTAGTTGAAATTATTTGATATTTCTGTCAAATTTATCAGAAATAAACAAAATGCCCTACTAATTTTTTTGAAATCCGTTCGAAAGTAATAGAAAAGGTTTTGGGCTACAAGTGCATTGGAGTGCTTTTAATTGGGGCGGTGATGAACTGTATTTTGTTAATGGAGCACAATAAAGTGAAAAATTTACCTAAACAGCAAGTTTGAACCGTTTTATTTGCCTTTTTTCAGCTGGCAAAGGGGAAAAATAAGGTATATCGTCAACTTCCGCTTTTTTATCATCAACTTTCAATATATATCATTAACTTTGCCCATATATCATCAACTTTTAAAATTTATCATCAACTCAACCACATATTATCAACTTCACACAAAGTAAGGAAGGAGCATTTACTGCTCCTTCCCTGCGCCAAACTCTTCTCCTAATTCAACTAAGGTCTTATTGATGCGCCATACATAGTACAAGTGATGGATTAAATCCCGCTGTGATTGTTTCCGGGAAGGGGCTAAGCGTTCAATTTGTTCACGTTCTTCATCCAGGCTGTAGACAAGCGTACCTTCACCGTTCCCTTTTAGCAATTCCATCAATGTGTCAATATTAAGGTCCAGTTTTTCTTCGATTCTTTTGAAAACATCTACCAATTCTTCCGGATAGTCGAAGCCTTTTCGATAGGAGGATGCGACTAGATGCCTTGCATAGTAACTGATGGCGCCAAACATTGTAACCCATTTAATGACGTCTGAGTGCCGGGGCGACCCAGGCTTTTGGGTGAGCGATTGGGCTTCCGTTTTGATCGTTTGAAGTTTTTGTTCCAGCTTAAATGCATTCCCAGATAGATCCTTGACGTTTACATCTTCTCTAAATCCGCGTACATACTCGGTCACATATGGCTTCAAATCTGTTAAAAAGTCGCTGAAGGCTTCAGCCACTTTATCCTTCGTTTTCTTTGGAAAAACAAAAGTAGAAACGCCGAAAGCAATTACAGCACCGGCAATGGTGTCAATAACGCGGGCGCTGATCAGGGAAAAGGATATTCCTCCAAGCAAAAGGTCATACAAAAAGGCGACCAGCATCGTAATAAACATGCTCATTAATGTATAAGAGACCTCAAATAAATAAAAGGCAAAAAAGACAACCAGAAAAATGAGCGTAACTTCAAGAACTGAATGGCCAGAAACAATCCTGGCCAGCGTAAAGCCAATGACGGCCCCAATGATGGTTCCGACCGAACGCTGAAACCCTTTTGTATAAATGCGGCCTATCGATTCTGTGCCAAGCAGTACAATATACGCTGTTAAAAGAACCCAGTAAGGCTGGGCGGGGGAAATGATTTGTCCCACAATGATGGATAAAGCTCCTGCAACCAAAGCCTGAAAAGCTTTTTTTGTAGAAGGCCTCAGGCTTTTTTCTTCGTCTTCCGCATTCTTTTCATCTAAATTTTCTTCAGATTCTTTAATCGGTGGATAATCTTCTTGTTTCATTAATTTTGTACTATGAAGGGCCTGTTGAATAGTTGCGGCCCCTTCGATAACATGGTTGGCAATGGACTCGATTCTCCGAATCAGAAAGAGCCATCCTGCCGGCTGCGCATCGCGATTGAATAAATCCATAATCAACAATCGCAGTGCTTGAACTGCCAATTCTGCTTCTTGCAAGTTTTGCTCTTCATAATGGTGGGCAAGCACCTCCGCATCACGCAGAGACTGGATTACCCATATTAGAAGCCTCCTTAATTCATCAATCTCAAGGGCATCTGCTCTTTTTAAACTATGAATGGAGTCGGTCAGCGTTTCAATCAGCATCCCGGTATCAAAAACATAGAGCCGCAGCTGGGGAGGAGTTAGCCCTGGCCATAATTTTCGTACATCTTCTTCATTTATATACTCTGATACGGTGATGGCATATTCCCGCAGCTTAAGTACATTTTTCTGAAGCTCTTTTTTTCGCTGGAGACTCAATTCCTTATCCTGCATTCCCTGTATTAAAAGATTAAAGGTTAGGTTGCTTTGAATATGAAAGGAGCGAATGCTTCGCTGTAAGTTTTTCGCGGTATTCTGGAAAAGCATGAAATTAAACAGGAACGCATAAGCAACCCCAACCCAAATGCCTATGTAAAACAATGGGAGCTGGCTGTTTTCCAGTTGTAAAATGGATGAGAAATAAAGTGTCATGAATGCGATCATGCATAATGAGAAATATCGTACATTAAAACGGGTTAAATAAAAGCTGCCAAATATTAATAAAAGCATGGCTCCGTCAATGTAATAGGCATTGCCTGCCAGTAAAGAACCAGCTGATATTCCCGCCATGGCCGAAACACCAAGTAAAAAGGTTGTAAGCATTTTTTTCTTTTTGGCATCATCCATTACAATCATAATCCCCAGCATTCCAGCCATGCCGGAAACAATCGCAGGAGTTAAATCATCAAATCCGGCAGCGTGCATGATAAAGAGAGTTGTAAATACAGATGCCATTAAACTGAGAGTGGCTCTTCCTGCTTTCTGAAATCGGATTAACCCAGGATCAGAGGCCATCAGCCGTCCAAGCCAATGATGTTTGATATGTAGCTGTTTCATTGTGTCACCAAACTTTGCAAAGTTTTTCTTTAGAGAGCTAAAGTTTATTCTAACACTCGCTCTTTTAATATCCAAATTAGGTATATCAGGTGTATATACCCTTTGCTTCTTATTTTAAACCAGATAAAAGAAAAAGATTTTTTTAAGTTAAAATAAAACGAGTGGTTTTGCTATTGAGTGAATTATAATACGATTTCTGGTTTTATATGCCGAGAAAATAACGCTAAATGAGTGTTGCCATACGTGCAAAAAGCTTTAGGAGTTAAATCCTAAGCTTTTTGCAAGTCTATTAATACCCATAATTTAGAATTTTTAGATATAATAGAAGAAAGAACATTTGGAGGAAACTATGGAGACAGTATTAGAAAAAGCGATTGTACTCCGAAATATCGGAAAGTACAAAGAATCTAACGAATTACTTGTTAAGCTGGCATGTGAGTTTCCTGATAATCCCAACATTAATTACCAGTGTGCGTGGAGCTTTGATGTTTTAGGAGAAGAAACAAAGGCTGTCGCTTTTTATGAAAAAGCTATTTTACTTGGGCTCCCGGATGAAAACCTGCAAGGAGCAATTTTGGGCCTTGGAAGCACATACAGGACATTGGGGGAATATGAGAAATCAAGATATGTGCTGCAAAAGGGGATTGAACAATTTCCTGACAATCGGGCAATCCAAGTGTTTTATTCGATGACACTTTATAATTTGGGGGTTCATAGCCAGGCAATGGAGCTGCTGCTTAAGTGTATATCCGAAACGGGAGGTGACCCGGAAATAATCAAATATAAAAACGCGATATACTATTACTCTGATAAACTGGATAAAGTATGGAGTGAATAATGTAAAGTAAGAATGAGCAAGCCGTTGAAGAATACTGAAATAGTTACAGGGACTACGAATGTTATCGAGGAGATACATGCAGGGAAGAAAATATAGAAAAGGGAAATGCCCTCGCTGAATTTACAGTAATATATATAGTCAGCTATCCCAGAAATACAAGGACTGAATAAAAGCGTAACAGGTGGATAAATAATCTTGGTTCGTCATAGAATTGATCATGGTATAATTTTAAAAACATCATGGGGAGATAAGGAGATTTATAGATGAACGATTTATTGACAGATTTGATAGATGACCTAAAAAAATCCAATGGCGGTCATATCCTTTACAATTACGATGAGGTCGATTGTTACCTTCAAAATGCCATTTCCTTTATTCTAGCAGGAGTTAGAGATAAAGGACAAGTACTATTTGTCGAGAATGACCGTAATCTCCTTTATATCCAAGAGAATGTGGCCAAGCTTTTAAGCGAGGAGGAACTAGCCAGAGTCCATTTTGCGAATAATTTTGATTTCTATTATTCAAACGGTGATTTTAATCCGGAAACCGTTTTTAATTATTTTACGAAAAATATCCAGCCCCATCTGGAAAGCGGGGCTCCTGTGTACACTTGGGGCCTTGTTGAATGGGGGAATGTGAAGGAATACATTCTGAAAGTAGAAGAATATGAGAAGAAATTGGACAAAGCGATTAATGATAATGGGATCATTTCATTATGCGCCTACGATAATAACAGTACACCGGACGAATTAAAAGAAAAACTGATGAGATGCCATGGTGTGCTGGTAACGGATCGGGAATATAAATTCCTGCAAAATTATTAATAGAAGAGTTCTTCTGAGGAGAAACAATGGGACAAATAACATTTAAAGATATTTATAAGCCAGGGGCTGCCGTACTGGAAAATGACCTTTACATTCATAATCATACCCCGGAAATGCTCCTGCAATATGACAGCAATTTTATCAGTTTTAAAAAAATGCCCACTATACAAGAGTTTTTAAAGGCTCACGATTATTTAAGATCGTATCATCAAAAATATGGACAAAAGCACGTACGCTTCTATTTTCCTGAAGGGGAAGAGCTCTTGCCTGAGCTCCTCGGCTTCTTTCAAAAAGATGAAGATTATACAATTGGATTTTTGGAGCTTTATGCTATCCAGCCGAAGGATTTCCCTGCTATGAAGGAGAGTCCGGATATTCTGGTTGAAAATGTGACGGACGAAATTTTGGAAGATTATTTGAAGTTCCAGTATAAACATGATTCGGTTTATGGTAGAAATTATGCCGAAAAGAAGCAGGATCAGCATGTGCGGAATTATAATAATAAAAGCATTCAACAGATTCTTGCCTATTATAATGGGAATGCAGCTGGTTCTGTGGATGTCATTATTGCGAAAGAAACAGCTGAAATTGATGGTCTTATGGTTGATGAAGAATGCCAGAAAAAAGGCATTGGGAGCAGGCTGCAAAAGTTTGTAATGGAACAATTTAAGGATAAAACTGTTATCCTGGTTGCTGATGGGGAAGATACTCCGAAGGAAATGTATCGAAAGCGGAATTATCAGTATCTTGGAAAGCAGTATGGAGTTCTAAAAGTATATGAGTGAATGAGTGCCTGGTTCTAATAGGAGCCAGGCATATTTTTATTAAGGAAATAGAACACTGTTAAAGGAATTTCCACAAGATATAGGGAGGAGAAGCAACTTGTGGCTGATGTGAAAGCGACGTAGTCAGGATAAATAGAGTTAATTTTTAGCGAGGATAGCGACCATCATGCTGGCGGTCAGGTGAAAATGATAGTTAATCAACGGGAATAACGACGATCATGCTGGTGGTCAGATAATAATGTTAGTTTATCAGCGGGAATACCGACGATAATGCAGCGGGCAGATAAAAATGGTAGTTAATCAGTGGGAATACCGACGATATTGCTGGTAGTCAAGTAAAAACGGTAGTACACAAAGGACTATTAGAAAAGTAGTTGCGCAGTTGAAGTTGGGAGTTAATCGAACATTTTAGAGATATATAGATAGGCTGACACGATAAGCGGTGAGTCAGAATTATTGTTGTTTTTATTAACTTTGACCAAATATATCGATTGTAAGCATAGTGTACAAAAACGGTTAAATATAATAACAGAAAAAAGGCGAAATAATAAAAAAATTTTTATTCATGTAAGCGCTTTAAAGGGTTGAAGTTTTCTGAAGACTTTGATAAGATTTATAAAACTGAAAAGGCTATGTGTAACTGGCGAGACGCGGATAACCGCGAGGGAGCACATAGTATCGAAGCCGTTCGCCTGGGCAGAGGTAAGGGATTCTACCCCCTTGCCTCTTTCTGTTTAAAATCTGACAAAGTTATAAGAAAAGGGGAGAATCCAGTGAGTACCATGACTTTAGACAAAGTGAAGACCATTAAAACGTTAAATGCCATCGCAAAAAGCGGCCTTGATGTCTTTAACAAGGATCATTTTAAAATTGACAATGAGAGCGACAATCCGGATGCAATTGTGCTCCGCAGCTATAATATGCACTCAATGGAATTTGGCGATAATTTAAAAGCTATTGCACGTGCGGGGGCAGGTGTCAATAATATCCCGGTCGATAGGTGCACGGAGCAGGGTATTGTTGTATTTAATACACCTGGCGCAAATGCAAATGCTGTAAAAGAAATGGTACTGACTTCTTTGATGGCTTCTTCCCGCAATTTGTTTGCAGGAATTGCCTGGACAAAGACGCTGAAGGATGAGGGCAATCAAATTCCCAAGCTTGTAGAAGCAGGAAAGAAGCAATTTGTCGGAAAAGAAATTAAGGGGAAAACACTCGGGGTTATCGGTTTGGGAGCAATCGGAGCACTTGTAGCGAATGATGCACTGGATCTGGATATGGATGTAGTTGGCTTTGATCCGTTCATTTCTGTTGATACCGCCTGGAACCTGTCCCGCAATGTCCAGAGAGCCATGTCAATTGAGCAAGTGTTTGCGGAATCCGATTATATCACGGTTCATGTCCCATTAACCGATGATACAAGAGAAATGTTTAATAAGAATACGTTCAATATGATGAAGGATGGCGTGCATATTCTGAACTTCTCACGAGGAGAGCTTGTGAATGAAGTGGATATGGCAGCTGCACTTGAAAGCGGAAAAGTAGGCAAATATATCACAGACTTCCCGAATGAAAATGTCCTTCAGATGAAAAATACGGTAGCAATCCCGCACCTTGGCGCTTCAACCAAAGAATCAGAAGAAAATTGTGCTGTCATGGCAGCCCGCCAGGTGAAGCATTTCCTTGAAACTGGCAATGTCAAAAACTCAGTGAACTTTCCAAACGCCGCACTTCCATATACAGGAAAACGCCGTGTAACCGCCTTTCACAAAAACATTCCAAACATGGTTGGACAGATCACACTGGCGATTTCGAGCTACCAGCTGAACATCGCGGACATGGTGAACCGCAGCCGCGGTGAATATGCCTATACCATGATTGATATTGATAACAAAGTGAATGGCGATGTCATTCCTGGACTGCTTGATCAAATTAACCAAATCGAAGGCATTGTCACAACACGCATTATTTAAAGATGAAACCTCAATTCCCTGCTGATATGCTCCCCTTTAGGTAGACAGATTAAAAATAAAAATCTGGCTGCTTATGGGGGAGTATTTATTATGTCTAAAAGATCTTACTCTGCAGAAGAGAAATACGAGATATTAAAGGAATTAGACGAGCATTATTCAACATATGAACTTGAGTCAAAATATAACGTGCACCCTTCAACGATTTTGGAGTGGAAACACAAGTATGATAAGTGTGGTTTTGAAGGTCTAAAAGAGTCTTCCACTTGGAAAAAGTATTCCAAGGAATTGAAGCTAGCTGCCATTAGAGATTGTCAGTCTGGGGAGTATTCTATA
>NZ_JAEL01000041.1 GCF_000518885.1 Bacillus sp. J33
CTACCAGAAAAAATATAGGACAAGAGCAGAGGCAACAAAGGAAGTTTTTGAGTATATCACTTGTTTTTACAATCCAGAGAGGATTCATTCAACCATTGGATACCAATCACCGATGGAGTTTGAAAAAGCTTACTACTCAAAAATGAAAGTCGCCTAATTTAACCTTTTCCTGGACAAATNATGATGTAACGCAAGTTAGATCATCATTTGTCCAGGTTACCAAGCGATAGCGCGGTAGGAAGAAAGTAAGAAAGTGCCCAATTTAATTTGTCCGTTTTCTTGACGTAGTATCAGAAGTTGCCGATAAAGCACGCTCCCTCTACTAAATAGGTGCTTTAGAGGGAGCTGCATATACAATTTTGCTATCATTTTATCACTTATCGGTCGATATTCTTGAGAAATCGGTCACTTTTCATCATTTCTCGGTCAGATTTTAAATATATCGGCGCTTTATCAGTCACTCCGCATGAAATAACAAAAGACTCCCTAGGTGAGGTGAACCAGTTCCCGCAGCTCATCAGTAGAGAGCTCCGTAATCCAATTCTCGCTCGTAATAATCTGGTCATTCAGGGACTGCTTTTTCTCAAGCATGGCGTCAATTTTTTCTTCCAGCGTTCCGGTCGCGATCATTTTATGGACATGGACAAAGCGCTTCTGCCCAATCCGATACGCGCGGTCTGTGGCCTGGTTTTCAACAGCCGGGTTCCACCAGCGGTCATAGTGGATGACATGATTGGCAGCTGTCAGGTTCAAACCGGTTCCGCCAGCTTTTAGCGAAAGGAGGAATACAGGAAATTCGTGATTCTGGAAGCGGGCAATCATCTGGTCGCGTTCCTGCTTAGGCACGCTTCCGTTTAAAAATGGCACATCGAAGCCGAATTGCTTCTTAAGCAAGCGGGCGATGATGTTGCCCATTTCGATATATTGCGTGAAAATCAGGCAGCTTTCGCCCTGCTCGTGAACAGCGCTGACGAGCTCGCTCAGCTTTTCGAGCTTAACAGAGCGCTCCAGCACATGTTTCGGCTTCTCCTCTTTTAAATAGAGAGCCGGGTGGTTACAAAGCTGTTTCAATCGGCTTAATAATTGCAAAACCAATCCCTTGCGCTCAAAGCCGGACAGTTTTTCAATTTGCGCGAATGTATCCTGGACTAGCTGCTCGTAAAGGGATGCCTGCTCCGCTGTGAGCGGGCAGTATTCCTTTTGCTCCAGCTTTTCAGGCAAATTCAATGCAACCTCTTCATCCTTTTTCGTACGGCGGAGCAGGAATGGGCGAATATAAGCCTGCAGCTGCTTCACTTTATCTTTGTCATCTTCCTTTTCAATCGGCAGAACGAATCGTTTTTGGAATTGGCCGAGGCTGCCGAGGTAGCCATGATTCGTAAAATCGAAAATGGACCAAAGCTCGGTCAGGCGGTTTTCCATCGGCGTACCTGTCAAAGCAATATGGTGCTTGCCCTTTAATTTACGAACGGCCCGTGACTGCTTCGTCTGGGCATTTTTTATATTCTGTGCTTCGTCAATGCTGATGGAGCTCCATTCAATGGTTTCAAAGTCTGCGAGGTCCATATGGGTCAGACCGTAGGATGTCAGCACAATATCAGATTCCATTGCCTTTTCTGAAAAACTCTCGCCCTTGAGGCGGTTCGATCCATAATGGAGATACACACTCATGCTTGGTGCAAACCGCTCAATTTCCTTCTGCCAGTTTCCGAGCACAGATGTTGGACAGATAATGAGCGCAGGGCCGCTATCTTCCTGTTTTTTCACTTTTAAAAGATAGGAAATCAGCTGAATCGTTTTTCCGAGCCCCATGTCGTCTGCAAGAATTGCCCCAAAGCCATACCGGCGCAAAAATAGCAGCCAGCTCATGCCCAGCGTCTGATACGGGCGGAGGTCACCCCGGAAGCTTGCAGGCGCATCTTCAAGCGGCAGGTTTTTAATATCGCGAAGCTGTTTGACCATCTGCTTCCACTGGCGGTTAAGCTCAATTTGGATGCGGGCAAATGCTTTTGGATTGTCGAGTTCGTCCTCTTGCTGATTGTCCTCACCCATTAATTCCTGCTCGATCAGGTCCCGGACATGCAGGCCTTCTTTTTCCGCTTTTTTCATTAAATCCTGGATATGGCGGACGAAGCGAGGATCCAGCTTGATCCAGCGTCCTCTTATATAAACAAGGCGCCTTTTTTCCTCAACCATTCCGCGGAATTCTTCTTCCGTCAAATCCACTCCGTTCATGCTAAAACGCCAGTCATAATCAAGCATGGACTGCAAACCGACAAAGGACGGACGATGGCTGCCAGTTCCTTTGACCTTTGCCTTTACCTTCAGGCTTGCGTTTTTCATTGCCTGCCACCAGGAAGGAAGCAGGATTTCAACATCAAGCGCCAGCAGGGTTTCACTCGCTTCTGTCAGGAATGTCCAGGCTTCATCCTCAGTGAGCTGGGGTGCAATTTGGCCGCTTTTTCCTACAAGCCATGGAAAAAGCTCTAGCCAGCGATGAATTTCTTTTTCAATCGTGTCTTCGTAATCATGCCAGGCACGCGGGTAGTTCGAGTAATCCTTGTAGTCGACAAATACATCAGGATCCTTTTTTCCGCGCAGAAAAATGCTCAAATCCCAGCTTGTATCAATATCAGCAGGTTCCTCAAGCTTCAGGCCAATTGAAAAAGGAGCTTCATTTGATTTAACACCAATCCATTCCTGCCAGCTTTCTTCATCAAAGTAGGCGGCAAGATCGCGAGGGGAGAGATGTTCGCTCCGTAATGCTTCAAGCTTTTCGCCAAATTTGGCCTTTGTCTCACGGTTTTGGTTCATATAGCCGTCCAGGGAGTGATGAAATAAATCCCCAATAAACTCCCTGACAGGCCTGCCTTCAACGGTTTGCTCCCAAAAGCTGGAGCCGAATTCACTGACTACACTTTCAGGGAGTGCCCAGCGGAACTGGTCATTTTCCCAGGCAGTAAAGTCCGGCATCCACTCATTATCAAGAATGGAATCATAAAGGGCATGGGAAGCAGCCAGAAGGATCTGGGCAGTATCATCCCAATCCCACTCCAGAAGCCGGTTAAATTGCTCAGCGGCAAAAAGGGTGATGAGCTGCCAGCCGCTGACTGTGATGCCGTTAATTCCGTCGACATTTTCGGTATCGAGCATCGTCCCGAAGAAGCTCTCTCTATGATGGTTAAAAAGAAGCGGCTTCCATTCCTTAGGGGAAAGGAGACGGCCTTCTTCATTCACGGCAAAAATCAGATACTGATCATTGGTTATCGGTTTGACCTTTACATGGAGAAATCTCGTCTTAAGCATCGATTAGCTTACCCCTTTTGCATTCTTCCTGAAAGGCGCGGAGACGTTTTGTTTTTTCGAGCAGCATTTCAAGGAAAAACTGCCAGTCCTCCTGGCGTTTCAGCTTGTTATAGAGAGTGCGAAGCTTTTTCATTTTCTGGACTGCTTCGCGGTAATGGTCCCTGTTTTTCATATTAATGTGATCCTGGATGGCATGGTGATAGAGCGGCAGCAGGATTGCAGGCTCACTCTTGCTGATTTCTCTAATTCGGTCTTTGCCAAGCGTATCGATGTCAAAGCCAATGAATGCCTGCAAATCCGCCCATTTATCAAATTCGCCTTTTTCAAACAGCAAATACTCATAATCGCCATAGCTGTACGGCAATGTTTCCATAAGAGCCTTCTCATATAAGTCCAGTTTGCTGTTTTCCAGGCAATAAGGAGAAATCGACCTGATCGCCAGCTGTGTAAAATCCATGCAGGCATAATAGTCATCCGATCGTTTCAAGTAATCCCGTAATTTATGGATAAATGCTTCCACATAAGGCCCCATTCGATTCCAATCCTTTTGGGCTGTGAAAAGGTCAAGCCAATAGAGCATGTAAGGCGTCATGATTTCGTTCGGCACATTTAAAACACTGAGTGCCTGGTCATCATTGCGTTCAAGGATATGAAGGTGGACATAGCCTACCATGGATGGCAGATTTGGCGATTCAACTTCTTTATTATAGGAATCTAATTTATTGATCTCGGCTTCACGCCACTCTTTCTTTTTGAAAAAATGTGTCCACAATAGCCGGTATAAATGAGCCCGTTCATATTCCAAGCCAAAAGGCCCGGTAATCAGGCCGTTAGATTCGTCTTTCAGCTTTTCAATAAATTGATCGAAAGCGAAAGGAAGGGAGTGGACCGATAATTTATTCATAATCTCAACCGAATCTTCCATCAAAGACTGATAGAGATGGCGGTAATAGCGATCGATTAATTCTTCCCCATGTCCGTACTTCCTGCTGAGTGCCATCAGTTTTTTAAAAGAAAATACATAGCCGACGAGCAAATATAGCAGCTTCCATTCCTGTTCAACCGGTGCGCCTGCTTTCATTCGCCGCAGGTAAACATGAAACAGTTCTGGAAGCACATATGGGCGCGGTTCACCTTGCTTTTCCATCAGCTCAGTAAAGCTCTCCTCAAATGCTGCAATCCACTGATCATAATCCGTCTTCTGTTTCCCGGAGGATTTGAGGAGATCCTTCGCTCTTTGGATGCCCCAGCTCTTGGCTGTCTGCTTTTCCTTGATCGGCTTCCGCCATTCTTCAATCCACGTCGATACACTTCTCGCTCTGGAAAGAAGCTGCAGAAATACCGCTACCTGATGGCGGCAAAATCCTTCAGCCGGGCAGGAACACTCGCTTAAATGAATATATTCAAGGTCAAGTTCTACTTTGGCCGGTGTCACATCCTGAACTGCAGCCAATACCTTATCAGATTCAAAACGCAGCTGATACACAAGCCCCTGCCGAAAAAGCATCAGCCCCTTCTGCACAAGCCGGGCATGCTCATCATTCTCAGCCCGCAGCAATCCCTTCAGTTCATTCGCTGCAAACTCCAAAGGCTCCAAAAACCGCTCCGGAATCATCCCCATAACCTCCCTGTTGTTCCCGATTGGTACCAGACACCACTCGAGTTTTGTCGAATAATCCAGCGGCATTACCAAGTAAAATCGCCGCTTTGTGGTGGTTTGGCACCCTGTAAAGTACATTCCTTTATTATAACATTTTGTAGGATGGGAATGAAGAGCGGCTGCGAAGGGAAACGTTTTGGCCGTTTGTTCAAAGTGAAACATAATAAAATCTAGATTAGTTATCAGAAAATTTACATAGTTCATGAAACAAGTATGAAAAAATGATATCATGAATGTATTAAATTTAATGCTTTAGAGAAATTGGGTGAAAAAATGGGTGCTGTAACAGCAATAAAAAATGAAAAGCAGAAATATAGCTTCCGCGAGGCAGGCTTTAGGAGAATTATGGTCGCTTTAACCTGTGCATCCATCTTGAATTTTTCTAATTTATATTTCGTTCAGCCTATTATGCCGATGCTGGTTCGTACATATGACATATCCTCAGCAACTGCAGGTCTTTCTTTATCAATAGCTGTCATTTCCATGATCATAGGCCTCTTATTTTTTGGCTTTTTATCGGACCGCATGGGGCGGACGCGTATTATGCATATTACACTCGTTTGCACTATTTTCCCTTTAATCCTGATGCCCCTGGTTTCCAGCTTTGAATTCTTCTTGATGCTCCGGTTTTTGCAGGGATTTTTCATGGCGGGGCTGCCGGCTGCAGCTATTGCCTATATTGGGGAGGAAGTAGCACCGGGAAGCATCAATCTGGGCATCACCATGTATATTGCCGCAAACGGCATCGGCGGAATGATCGGAAGAATTTTTACTGGTTATATAGCAGATCACACAAGCTGGGAGACTTCTGTCTTTGCGCTGATGGGACTGACCCTAATATTGTTTTGTATATACTTCGTTACGCTGCCCAAATCGCACTTCTTCCAGCCAAGTAAAATCTCTATGAAAAAAGATCTTTCAGGCATGATGTCACATCTGAAAAGTCCCACGCTCTTTCCTGCTTTTGCAATGGGAATTCTTCTGCAATTCACTTTCACAGGTATATGGACATATCTTCCGTTCTATCTTGAAAATGAACCTTTTAATCTAACGGTTAAAAATATTTCCTTTACTTATCTAGCATACTGTCTTGGTTTTATAGGTCCAATAATAGCCGGCCGCATTTCGCTCTTTATGAAAAAAACGACCCTTGTATCGATAGGTACGCTGATTTTAATAGGAGGGGCATTGCTAACGAATTTTCATTCGTTAACAGTTGCAGTGCTGGGGCTTTGCCTGACATGTTTCGGCTTCTTCATAGCCCACTCCCTGATGGCGGCCATTGTTAATGAACGGGCTGCTCACCATAAAGGCGGTGCGTCCAGTATTTATCTAGTAAGCTATTACTTTGGAGTGGCAACAGGAGGGACTCTTGCCGGACTTGTTTGGGAGGCTGCTGGCTGGAGAGGAGTGACTGCAGTATCACTAGCTTTAATACCTGCAGTTTTATGGCTGACAGCATCTTACAGGAAGGTGTATCAATGGGTTCGGGGGCGTTAACCAGATAGGGAGGCACGTCCATAATAAATCCAATCAAGGATCACCAAAAGGGTGGGATTGTCTCTTTAAGAGGACAGCCCACCCTTTTGGCTTTTATTAATATTAGCGCGGATCCCTTTCCGCTCCGGTCTTAAGGTCAATAACCTTAACAGGGTTTTCAGGGGCTTTAATGAGTTTGCTGTCAGGCGCTGCTTTGCCGTTTTCCACCCAGTCGACAAGCAAGTCGAAGGACTGGTGAGCGTAAGGCAATAAAGGATGAAGCTCTTTATCCGGATCGGCGGCACCATTCCAGACAAGGCTGTCAACATGGTTGCCGTTCTCAATTGTATATAGGCGGTGAAGCTCTTGCTTTCCGGCTTTTTGAACCAGCTTCTCATATCCTTTTGCATGGATGTCCGGGAAAATCAGGGCATCAAGTGAACCTGTAAAAGAGATTAGCGGTACATCAATATCCCCCGTATTGGCCACTTCTTTAATATTATCCTTAACATCTTTTGGCCTGGTGACGTACTTATAATCTTCAAAAATATGATCATATTTGCGATCTCTCACTCCGTCTGTGAAGTTCAAATATTGGCTCCAATGCGTCCGGCCAGGTGCATCCGGGTCAAAATGATCCCGGTAAATATTCAATGAAACAAACCAGTATACCTGGTCATGATAGGACCACAGTTTTTCTGAGCCTTTTGGCAGGCCGGCTTTATATAGTTCCTTAACGGCTTTTTGCTGTTCGTTGCCGCTTCCGAATAAGGCTTCATCTGCATTATTCACAACGGTTGTCAGGGAACTGATTAAATTAGGTGTTTTTTCTGTCCATAAAACGCCTTCCCAATCGACTCCTCCATCAAACAAACGCGGTTCTCCTGTTTTTTCCGGATCATCATTTTCCAGGGCATAGCGCACCACATATCCGCCATTTGAAATTCCCATCGCATATGTAGGAACTTTGTGCTGTTCCGTAATTAAATCACTTGCTGGATTAGAGGAATCTGCCGGATCAATCAAACGGTCGGAATAATGATTAATTAAGTACTGCTGGGCCGCTTTTGTGATTTGGCGGAAGCGCTGATGCCATTCTGCAACGCTATCATCCTCATCTGCTAAAGCATTTTTAACTTTTGCATACGGGTCAGAAGCATCGGCCTCGCCCTGGGTGCCCTTGTCAATGGCCGCAAAAGCATATCCTTTTTCCAAAACATAATCGCTAAAAAGCAAGTCAGTGGACGTTTCATTTCTTGTGGCAGGGATGCCGGAAACAACAAGCTTGCCATTCCAATGATCCGGAACCCTGATCAAAAACTGCGCATCTTCAAAAACACCGTTCACCTGTGTCCCGGTTACTTCGGCTGGCTTGTACATTTGATGCCAGCCAGTGCCTTCCGCAGCATCTCCCCAAAGATAGGGGGTAAGTCCCAAGTTTCCATACAGGGTTGCCTGCTCAAACTGCTTTGGATTCTTGGTGGTCAGCCAATTGCTGTTTACTCCGTCAAAGTAGGTTTCTGTTACGGAATGTGCACCGGGGATTACCGCCTGGTTTTCCGAAACGGATTGTACAGCAAAACCACTGGCAGGAATGAGTGAAAAGCTCAAAGCAGAAGCTAAAGAGAGCGCTATCAACTTATTTTTCAGATGAATCCCTTCCCTTCTTTTAAACTCATACACTATTTATTCTACTTTTACTAACCTTTGGAATCATGGGACTTATTTATTAATTATTTGAATTTTCAGTATTTTAATGGTTGGTTATTTTCAGAAGAGCTAGCCTTAGTGATTTTATTTCAGAAGAAGGGAATAGTTTTACAAAGTAATTGTAGATTAAGAGATTTACTGAAGCTTAAATGGCTTCATTTTTTTTGAGAAAAAGCCATTTATCAGATTTTTATAGTTCTTTTTTACTGGCTCAAAAGTTATAATTTTATTATGAAATATTTTCTAATGGAGTGGAATATATGAAGAGGTTAAGCGGCAATATTGCCATTTTAATGGCAATTGGAATGATTATTGTTTTAATGGGCAACATCACTATGCTTTATTCAAGCACAAAAAATTCAGTGGAATCCTCTATTCAAAATTATAGTTTAAATTTAGCGGACAACATTGCAGGCAAAATGGATGCAGAAAAATATGGGGAATTTTTACAGAATCCAAGTAAGAATGAAATCTATTGGGACTTAAGGGAACAATTGAATGATTATAGGGAAAAAACGGGGGCATTTTACGTATATACACTAGTGGCAGATTCTAAAGAAAAAGAAGTTTTTATTTTGGTTGATGGACTGCCTAATGACTCTGATATTGCAGCAGACATTATGACACCAACTACCGCTACAACATATGAGGATGTTTCTGCAGTTCTGGATGGAAAAGCATCTAGTTCACCGATTGTCCATGACCCTGAATACGGAGACTATCTATCTGCATTTGTACCCATTAAAAAGGGCGGAGAAGTAATCGGAATATTGGGGGTTGATACCGATGCAAAGGATGTCAATGGCATTGCCGATCAAGTCCTTCTTAAAGTGCTACCATTAAACCTGCTGATTAATATCCTATTGATCTTAGCAGTGATAACTATTCTTGCATGGTCAATCAGGAAAAGGCTAAAACCGCTTCAAAATATCACCACGGCAGCACAATTAATGGCAGATGGTGATTTGCGAGGTGCAGAAGAGACAGTAAAAAGCATTCAGGTAAAAGGAAAAGACGAAATCAGTCTTGTAACAGATTCTTTCAAAAAAATGACTAACCATACAATTAAAATGGTAGAAGACATTAAGATTTCCTCTGAAGCACTTTTGGTGTCTTCAAATAAGATAGAAAACAGAATGGATGAGATCAGCCAGGCCAGTAATCTGATTGTTAAAGGGATTCAGGAAGTAGCTGGTGCTACTGAAACACAGTTGATCAGAAGCGAGGAGTCCGCAAAAGCAATTGAAGAGATGGCCATTGGAATCCAGCGTATAGCAGAAGCTTCAACAGATGTAAGTGAACAATCAAATACGGTTTCACAGCAGGTTAAGGAAGGTTTTAATGAAATTCAATCCATTATCAAGCAAATTAATGTTATTAAAAAGACTGTCAGCGAATCTTCTCTCTATATTGAAGAGTTGGGTATACAGGCAAATGAAATTAGCGAAATTGTAAATCTAATATCAGGAATAGCTGAGCAAACCAATTTGCTTGCCTTAAATGCGGCAATTGAAGCGGCCAGAGCTGGAGAGCATGGCAAAGGTTTTGCAGTTGTTTCCCAAGAAGTGAAAAAACTTGCAGAAGGTTCAAAGGCTTCAGCAGCGCAAATTGCTGAAAAGCTAAACCACTTCAGGACGGCTATCGAACAAGCAGTAGGTAATATGCAAAGCAGCTCGGTCCTAGTCGGGGAGGGAACTGCCTTAGTAAACAGTGCGGGTGAAAAGTTTAACCAGATTCTGCATGCGGTTGAGGGGGTAACTGGCGAAATACAGGAAGTCTCAGCAGTAACAGAAGAGCTGTCCGCTGGGTCGGAAGAGATTTCTGCATCAATTGATGAATTTGCAAACCTTTCAGGAGATACAGCTGAAATATCCCGCCAGGTTGCAGTGTCCACCGATCAGCAGGAAGAAGCTATAGAGAATATTGCACAATTAACGATTAACCTTAGTACTCTTGCAAAACAACTGGAACAATCAGTTGAAAAGTTTAAATTGTAATAACCAAGGCCATTCTCTCTGGAGGATGGCTTTTTCACTTTAAATTCGGGACTAAATACAAAATAATAAAGAGTTCCATTTTATGGTTAAAAATCAGCTCTTTATACCGAGTTTTTCCAAAAAATAAATGGGTAAATACAAGTTGCCAGATATTTTTTGTGTAAGGAGGATAGATTTATAAAATTAGAAAGATTATACATAAGGGAGAGATACGTTTGAAATTAGTAAAGTGGTTAGCAGCATCAATCGTAATGACATTTGTTCTGCATTTAAACGGGCCTGAAGCAGAGGCTTCAGTGCTTAAGACAGGGTCATCAGGAACTGACGTTACATATGTTCAATCATTGCTTCATAAGCTCGGTTATTTTAAAGCTGAAACTACAGGTTATTATGGTCCGATAACAAGAAATGCTGTTGAAAATTTCCAAAGAGACTTTGGATTAAAAGCAGATGGAATGGTTGGAGTAAACACATCAGCCATGCTCAGCAATGTAGATATGATGGCTCACGCAGTGCATGGGGAAGCCCGCGGAGAAAGCTATGATGGTCAGGTGGCAGTGGCAGCTGTCATCTTGAATCGTGTTCATTCCAGTGAATTCCCAAATACCATCTCGAATGTTATTTTCCAAAAAAATGCGTACACAGCAGTCAGCGATGGCCAATACTGGCTTCAGCCAAATGCTGCAGCCTATCAGGCAGTAAGAGATGCTTTTGACGGCTGGGATCCATCCGGCGGCGCTACTTACTATTACAATCCAGTAACAGCTACTGATCAGTGGATTTTTACCCGTACAGTTATTAAGCAAATCGGCAATCATCATTTTGCCTATTAATAGTGGGGCACCTTTACCGCGTTCTGTAAAGGTGCTTTTCTATTGATTATGTAAAAACTAGTAAAATACATTACAAACATATCAAAAACTTTTTAATTTGTAACAAAAAGAGAGTCTTTTTGAAACTTGTTTGTTATCTGCTGATGCTAATATGTTCCTATAAAGGGACATAAAGGAGATAACATGAAGAAACTATTAATCTTTTTCGTTACAGTAATTTTTCTATCGTTTGGATTTTCCAATGTCACTTCAGCCGCGGGAAATACGTACACAGTGAAAAATGGGGATACGCTTTGGGCCATCTCCAAAAAACATAATGTTACCGTTAATCAAATTAAATCCTGGAATAACTTAAAATCTAATACAATCAAACCCAAGCAGGTGTTAAAAGTAGCTGCACCATCAGCAAAGACGGCAGCACCGAAAAAATCATCTGTGAAAGCAGCTTCGACAAACACAGCAAAAGCTGCTCGTGCTTACAAAGAAATTACAGTAAAAGCTACTGCTTATACGGCCAGCTGCAAAGGATGCAGCGGCATAACCTATACAGGGATTAACCTGAAAAAAAACCCGAATGCCAAGGTTATTTCAGTAGATCCAAAAGTCATCCCGCTAGGTTCAAAAGTATATGTGCCCGGCTACGGTGAAGCAATTGCAGGAGATAAAGGTTCTGCAGTAAGAGGAAATAAAATTGACGTCTTCATTCCAAATAAACAGCGTGCTCTACAATGGGGCAGCAAGACAGTGACGATAAAAGTATATAAATGATAAATGAAAGAGAGTTTCCTGTATGAAGGAGACTCTCTTTTTTTATAATTATAGGCTTGACTGAACTTCTATTTGAATGGTTTATAGTCTAAAATAACTATATAAAAACAAGTCTATTTTCTTATTTTTTTAGATTAACTTAATTTTTACAAATATCAGATTGTAAGGTTAATAGAGGAGTGTTTTACTTGTATTGGAGTATTCTGTAAACGTTTTAAATACTAGTAATTGGAGAGGATAATATGATAGGAAGACGTCGGAAGAAGATGTTCAGCCTTGTGAGTATTTTTGCCTTGATTCTTAGTTTATTCGCTCCGTTTAGTTCTGCGAAGGCGGAGGGAGTGAAAACAGTTGCGGAGGCTATTGCGAATAATAGCGGCAGCGCAACGGTGGAAGGCTATATTGTAGCTTTTGCTACTGGTAATGGCATTACGCAAGACCCGACAAAGTTTGGCAATGATTATAACTTTGCCATTGCCGATTCTCCGGATGAGACAGATCAGTCAAACATGCTGGATGTCCAGATTACAGCTGCCTATAGGGCAGAGTTTGGATTAAAGACGAATCCGAATAACATTGGAAAAAAAGTTAGTGTATCCGGAAATTTAACTACATACAATTCGATGCCTGGATTAAAAGAGCCAACCAGCATGGGGTTCATAGCAGATGCGCCAGCCACTCAAGCAGGTGCAGTCAGCGCATCCCCTGAAGCAGGAGCCGTACCTGCAGGAACAGAAGTAACACTGTCAACTGCAACAGAAGACGCAACAATCTATTATGCTCTAAATGGGAATGAAACAGTGACCGAGTACAAAGGTCCTATTAAGGTTACAGAACCAACTGCGATTACAGCTTATGCTGTAAAAGAAGGCTTGGAAGACAGTGAAGTTTCAACCTTTGAATATAGCATACTTGAAGAGAAAACCATTGCTGAGGTTCGCCAGCTTACAATTGGAAGCAATGCGCTTACTACAGGGATAGTAACTGCGGTGATGGGAAAAACGACATACATCCAGGACGATACAGCGGCTATTGCATTATATGGAGCGGAGCTTGATGTAAAGCCTGGAGATGTGGTGAGGGCATCAGGTAAATTAACAGAGTTTGCCAATCTGCTTGAGCTTGAAGTAAAAGCAGAGGATGTAGCGGTAATCGATACTGAAGAGATCCCTCAAGCGGAAGTTCTGACAGCAGCTGAGCTTGGCGAAAACAAAGAAGCAAAGCTAGTTACAGTTCAAAACGTAACCATTCAGTCAAGAGATGGCTCCAATTACACAGCGGTTGATGAAAATGGAACTTCTTTTACAATCAGAACAACAGACTCATCTTTATTGGCAACAGATAAAGAATATGATTTCATTACCGGTGTGCTGGGTGTTTACTACGATAATTATCAATTATTGCCGCGCGGCGCGGCTGATGTTGTAGAGGATGCCAGCAAGGTGCGCCCGGTAACAGCAGATCCAGGCCACTCTCTTGTTGATAGCGGCACTCAAGTCAGCTTATCAACATTAACAGATGGTGCTAAGATCCATTATACAACGGATGGAACAGTACCTACAGAAGCGAGCCCAGTTTACAGCACACCAATTGAGATTACTGAAAGCACAACAATCAAAGCAGTTGCTGTAAAAGAAGGCTTAAAGAACAGCGATGTTTCTGTGTTCAGCTATACGATTAAAAAAGAAGATGCCCGCATTCATGATATTCAAGGAACTGGACATTTTTCTGCATACGAAGGTGCAACAGTAGAAAATGTTGAAGGCATTGTTACGAAGGTAAATGGGAATGAATTTTATATGCAGGACCTGCAGCCGGATAATGACCCTAGGACATCTGAAGGGATTTTAGTTTACGGTCGAAATCATGGTGCAGCCATTGGGGATACTGTTTCCGTAACAGGTGAAGTGAAAGAATACTTTATGGAAGGATATGCAGAGAGATATGATACTGACCTTCCAATGACAGAAATCAGCGCATCTGCTGTTAAAGTTATAGGAACGGGGGATCTGCCTGCACCAGTTGTGATTAATGCAGCCAATCTTCCAGCCGAGATAATCGACAATGACAGCTTCTCTGAGTTCGATCCAGAAGAAGACGGAATCGACTTTTATGAAAGTCTGGAAGGTATGCTTGTTGAGATTAACAAACCAAAAGTAGTCGCTCCGCAAAAATATGGCGAAGTGATTGTCGTGCCGGAGGATGTGCCCACAAATACAACTGCGGGCGGTCTGCGGATTTCTGAAAATGATTATAATCCTGAAAGAATTACGATTGATGTAAATAATAATCATTTTATCGCTAAAATGGGCGACAGCTTTGCAGGCCCGATTCAGGGTGTTGTAAGCTACGGCTACAGCAACTATAAGGTCTTGCCTAACGATGATCTGCCTGAACTGATTGAAGGTCCGAACGAGCGCGAAGTAACAGAGCTTACACAAAAAGAAAACAAATTGACGATTGCTTCCTATAATGTAGAGAACTTTTCTCCAAAAGTAGATGAGGAGAAAGTAGAAGGACTGGCAGAAGCCATTGTAAATAATATGAAGCAGCCAGACATCATTGGCCTGACTGAGGTTCAGGATAATGATGGCCCGACAGACAGCGGCACAACAGATGCAAGTGAAAGTGCAGCCGTATTAATTGAAAAGATCATAGAGTTAGGCGGACCGAAATACATCTATACGGATATCGCTCCGGAACATAAACAGGACGGAGGGCAGCCTGGCGGCAACATCCGTGTCGGCTTCCTTTATAACCCTGAGCGCGTATCCTTAATGGACGCTGAAAAGGGTTCAGCAACAGAAGCAGTTGACTTTGAAGATGGCAAACTCACGCTGAATCCTGGACGCATTGATCCAGCGGACGAAGCATTTGAGGATAGCCGCAAGTCCTTGGCAGCCCAGTTTGAATTCAACGGAGAAAGCGTCATTGTGGTCGCAAACCACTTTAACTCAAAAGGCGGGGACGATCCATTATTCGGACAAGTCCAGCCTCCGATTTTAAGAAGTGAAATCCAGCGAATGAAAATCGCCAATGTCATTAACGGCTTTGTCAAAGACATTAAAGAGAAAGACCCAAATGCCAATATCGTTTTGCTTGGCGACTTTAACGATTTTGAATTCTCCAAACCTTTACAAGTGCTAAAAGGTGAGGAGTTAACCAATATGATTGAAAAAGTGCCTGCTCAAGAACGCTATTCGTACAACTATCAAGGAAATGCCCAGGTGCTGGATCATATTTTAGTATCCAATAATCTGGCCAACAGAACGAAAGTGGATATTCTGCATATCAATTCAGGCTTCATGGAAGAGCATGGGCGTGCGAGTGACCATGATCCGGTTTTGATTCAGACCATCCTGAAAGGTGAGCCGAAACCGCAAAAGCCAAAGTATGACCATGTGTTCAACCTGGTTGACTATCACGCGAAAAAATATGTAGTCGGACCGCATAATGCTTTGGTGACGATGGATGAAAATTCAACGTTGACTCAGGGGCTTTGGCTGAAAAAATCTGCAGCTGTAACAGGAGAAGGCCTGAAAAACACAAGAGTTGTCATCAGTTCTGAAAATAAAGGAGCTGTAATCGATCTGACAGGTGCAGAGATTAAAGAAGTCTTGATTGAAAGTGAAAAGGTAACGGAAATCCGCGGTGCTGAAAATGTCCAAAAGTGGACCGTCGGCAAGAAAGCTGATTCTTCCCATATTATTTTTATAGATTCGGATGGAGAGGAAATGGCTTCTCCTTATGAAGAAGAGGAAGCAGCATAAAAATGAAAGCCGGAATGCAGTTAGTGCAGTTCCGGCTTATAGAACAATAGATTAATAGAATAATCTATACTCTTGAAAGGAGCTAAGTAACTATGAAATTCCCAATCAAAGTTTTATCAACAGTAGCATTGGCAGCAACATTGACAGTGTCCTCGGCTGTACCCGCAGGACTGGTGTCTGCAAACGAGGAGCCAGCAGCAAACTTTACGCTGTCACTGATGCATACAAACGATTCGCATGCCAATCTGGATAACACGGCAAAAAAAGTAACAGCTGTTAAGGAAGTAAGGTCAGCAAAGCCAGATGCGCTTCTGGTTGATGCAGGAGATGTATTCTCTGGAACATTATATTTTAATAAGTTCCAAGGACAAGCGGATCTGGAGTTTATGAATCTAATGGGTTATGATGTTATGACCTTCGGAAACCATGAATTTGATTTAGGTTCCAGTCCGGAGGGACATAAAGCGTTGGCTGATTTTGTAAAAGGTGCCCAGTTTCCATTTGTTAGTTCAAATGTAGATTTTACTGAGGATGCTAACTTACAGGGCTTATTCAGCGATGTTATTTCAAGCGAACCAGCTAATGGAAAAATATATAATGGAATTATTAAAGAAGTTAATGGAGAAAGGGTAGGATTCTTCGGACTGACTACTGCAGAAACTGCTGATATCTCAAGCCCCGGGAATGTTAAGTTTGAAAACTATATAGAGGAAGCGGAAAAAGCTGTTGCAGCATTTGAAGATATGGGTGTTAATAAAATCGTCGCTGTCACACATATTGGCTATGACGATAACCCGAATATGGATAATGACTTAGTATTGGCGGCCAATGTAGACGGTATAGACGTGATTGTCGGCGGCCATAGCCATACTCAATTAAATGAACCAGTTGTTGTAGAGAATGATGAATCAGGAGCTGTAAAAGATCCTACTGTGATTGTTCAAGCAGGCCAGTACAATAGTTATTTAGGAACACTGGATGTACAGTTTGATGAAAATGGAAAGGTGATTGGACAAGCTGGCGAGCTGATTAAAGTCTCTGATAAAGCAGAGGATCCCGAAGCTGCTGCGCTGCTTGGCAAATACTCATCCCAAATAGAAGAATTAAAGAATACTGAAATCGGGGCAGAGGCTTTAGCACCCCTTGAAAATCCTCGTACAAGCGGGGATAGCACACAGCAGAGTGTGCGTAAAAACGAAACAGCATTAGGGAACTTAATTACAGATGGTATGCTTGCAAAAGCAAAACAGTACAACAGCAATGTAATTTTGGCCCTTCAAAATGGAGGGGGTATCCGTGCCGGTATTGACGCTGGGCCAATAACAGTTGGTGAAGTGATTACCGTTCTTCCATTTGGAAACACATTAGCGACAATGGAGGTCACTGGAGCGGAACTAAAAGAAGCCTTTGAAATCAGTGTGGGACAATATCCTGAGGAAAATGGAGGATTCTTGCATGTATCGGGGGCAAAGGTGGAGTTTGATTCATCTAAGCCAGCTGGAGAAAGGGTTGTTTCGGTTGCTTATAAAAATGAAAACGGAACATACACAGAAATCAAAGATACTGAAACATATACCATTGCTACCAATGCATTCACAGCTAAAGGCGGAGATGGATATACAGTTTTCGCAAATGCTTACCAGGAAGGCCGGGTAACTGACCTTGGCCTATCTGATTGGGAGAACTTCGCAGAGCATTTAACCAGCCTGGGGGAAATAACACCAGCGACTGAAGGCCGTATTATGGACGTCGACAGTTTGCCATCAGTGCCAGAGATGGATTTTGAGAAGGAATATAACCTTGACGATGACAAAAAGAAAAAATTAGTAGTAAACGAAGTTTCATTTATAAATGTAGAAGGAACTGCAGAAGTTGAAAATGGAATTTGGCTTAAAAACTCAGCTACCCTTCAAGGGGAAGGGCTAAAGAACGTTACTGTCCGCATTACCCCAAAGAAGAATCCTATTATTGTAGACTTCAGTAATAAAGAAGTGAAAGAAGTTATAGTTGAAAAGAGCGATCTAGTGGAAATTAGAGGAGCAGAAAATATAAAGAACCTTATTTTTAAATAATAATAAAGAATGCTAAAAAATTAATAAATATCCCAATACTGGATTATACCCCGGATAACTTGCACTAAAAATGAAAGTGCCTCTTATTCGGGGGATTTTTTTTATATGGTTTTAACGAAGAGCTGTTCAAGCGAATCGTAAAGGGGATGTACTAATTCTTTAACAATTTGGTAATAGCCCGTTACTGAATTGGAATCGGCAGCAGGTTGTCCTCATAAGATAAAGAGTAAATAACAGAGTAAATAACAAAGGTTAGGAGGTGAATTCCATTGTGGAAAAAATTTAATTTTACTTGCTGCGGTTTGCTACCAGGCCAACTCACGGGTTGAGAGAAGAGGTAAATATATACGGCCAAAAGGATTTAAGGAAGTAATTCTGTTAGATAGTTCTGAGTATCCATTAGCTGGTTTTATCATTGAATCATCTGAGGAAATCATTGTTGCTTTTAGAGGAACTGAACTTCTAATTGATGTCTTAATGGACTTGGATTGGTTTCAGCGGACTTACCCGTTTGTACCTGACAGCGGAAAGGTAGACAATGGGTTCTTAAGAGATTATAGGAGAATCCGTTCAAAAGTGAATCAACACACTTAATCATCTTCCTTCAAATAAAAGGCTATTTATTACAGGACATAGCTTAGGATGCGCGGTTGCTACGCTGGCCGCGCTGGATATAGCAGCAAATACCGATTTTTAACAGCCAAGCGTTTATACTTGTGCCTCCCCGAGAGTTGGCAACCCTGAATTTGTGGATGCTTACAATAGGGCTATCGATCATAGTATACGAGTTGTCAATATTAATGATATCATCCCTCATTTGCCGCCGCCCGAAATACTTCTCCTTCTTTTTTCATACCGCCATGGCCGAAAGATACCCCCTTCAATTTCAAACGTTTAGTATTCCGCGAAATCACGAAATCGAATATTACTTTAGAAGACTTTGCAGTATGTTTGAAACCACATGCAAAAAAATCTGCGGCGAGAACCATAAACTTTGCCCGCCTTTTAGCGATGAGGATGCATTCTTTCTTATCCGAGGTGTTAAGGACTAGCTAGAGTTCTCTAAGCCAATTTTTTACTGCTTTAAAGCAGGCCGGATAATAAAGAAACCTTGGCTGCTGTCAACGAAATAGAAAAAACATTTTGATAAAATAGGTATAATTACCTATATGCACAGCTTGTTTATGTTATTATTCTCTTATGTAAAACTTTAACATTTTAATAAGATATAGTATTTAAAACTATAAATTAAATGAGGGGAGAACTCTTAGTGATTGAAGAATCATATATGAAAACCATGCGAATTTTATCCCTTTTTGAACGTCTTAGCCAAGAAGAAGTCATTATTAAGGAGAAGGAAGCTGAGCACTTTAATGTGAGCGTAAAAACCATTCAAAGAGATCTAAAAGAATTAAACGCGTATTTCTCCCACTATAAGTTTGATACTATAACGAATAGCATTGTTTATAATCGAAAGCTTAAGGGTTATATCCTTAAGTTTAACAAGGACTTAGCCCCTGGTAGAAAGGGGGAGAAGTAATGTGGATTCGGAGCTATTAAGGGCTTGACTTAGGTTCCATTAATAAATATCCCGTAAAATTAAGAAGATGGGATTGGTTTTTTGATCATGCCTATTTTGTAAACAGGGAACCTGAAAAGGCCCCTGTTTACGGACATCCTATTCCTTCAGACGATCCGGCAATCCCTGTATTGACGATACGACCACATCGAGTTTGGCTTCGATTCTGTTCAGCAGAAATAGTGTGACGACAATCGGGAAGCCAAGCTCGCTGATGAGTGTGACCATCTGTTCCATTGTCATTGCTCCTTTCCGGTGGCCAGGTCGCTTAGTGGGGCCTGGCACCCATTTATGGCATTGCTAAAAAAGGCCGGCTTCCTTGGAAATCGGCCTCTTCGCATTATGCTAATTCGTATTCGGTTACGTTACGCTCAACTAATTTAGCACCTTGAGCCTGAACAAAGTCACCGCCATTGCCGTCAAACGCGTTGGCAGCAATGATCTGGTCCATCGCTGTTTTGACAGCGATTGGATCAATTGGTTCCTTCGGGTTCTCAACGGATAGCTTCGACGTTTTCCCCATTCCAGTCAGGAAAGACATTTCCAATGTTTTCGCCATGTTTCTCACCTCCAAACAAGTTTAGAATTTTAGTAGATTAGCCGACGATTTCGAAGCTGTCGTTACGGTTAAGTGCTATTAACGGGTAGTTAGATAGCGTTCCGATGGCTTGTCCTACGGTGAAAAGCTGGTCCGCTGTAGCGGATTGCTTGACGCTGCTGTAGGTTTTGGATTTGTAGACTGGCTTGCCTAGTTCGTCCAGTCCTGTTTCAAAGACAAGGCGAAGTTTGGAATCGATGATATGTGTTTGTGCCATCTTGTTCACCTCCTTTCACCTTTATAATAGAAATGAAAGCCGGAAAAAGACATGGCAGTTAAAAATAATTTATGAGATTTTTAATTTAGTGATTTATCAATGGTGGATTTTGCTGAGGGTATATTTTAGCCTTTTTAAAGCCCCTTTTTTCCAAGCTCTAACCGCGGAGACCGTTACTCCATACTGTTCGGCAATTTGATTGGTCGTTAAATCATGGAGAAAGGTAGATATCACCCAGATCGTCTGGTTCTTGGTCAGTCCCTCACAATAGGAAAGGATCATTTTCTCTTCAAGGGGCCGGTCTGTAATAGGGTATTCGGTTATTGTCCAAAATCCTTCATCCGGAACCACACTGCGGTTCTCCTGCAGCTTGCTTTTCTTCAATTCGTCCAGTATCTTCATTTTTACATTTGAATAAGCAAAAGTTAGGAACTTCCCCTTCTCAGGGTCATATGTATTCCAGGACTCCCAGAGCCTGATTAATCCCAGCTGAAAGTATTCTTCCTGGTTTTTGTAAATGTTCAGGTTCCTTATGATCTGGTGAATCATCGGTTCAAATTGTACTGCCGCTTGCTCAAAGCTCTCCATTTGTCTATCCCTTCAGGAAAGCGCGCTCTCTAAGTATTCCCGGGTAGCTTTAAGATAGCGGAAAAAAGAGTTTGTTGCGAATTGAAAAAAAGTCGAGTTTCGGGGAGTTTACCCCCTAAACTCCCGAGTTTGGGTACCAAACTTTATGGATTAAGGGGGTAAACTCTCCAACTTACGGGGAAAATTCACTTTTTTTATTTTTTGTAAAAAAAGTTCAGGCAGACGTTCTCAGACTCTGCTGTAAAACCCATTTCCAGCAAGTCTTCGAAGTAAAGCTCCTCTAGTTTTTTATTCAAAATGCCGTAGAAATAAGCGATCGGTTTCGCTACAGAGCTTGATTTCATTTTACGGATCAGCTGCTTAAAGGAATGGATGGCTGTGTCCAGTACCTGGGCCTGATCTTGTTCGCGTTGGTTTCGATAAGCTGCAATATTGGTCATTCGCCAAAACTCCTCAATGCTTTTAGCTTCAGGGAAGAAGTACTTCACAACATCCACGAATGGTTTAGGAACACGATCACTGGTAAAGGTGTGGTCGAGCCCGGTTTCGTTACGTTTTGTATTCTTTTGATTTTTATTAGTTTTAGAAAGATTGATGGTTTTATTAGGGTGGTCCATTTTTTCTTTCTTAGGTGGCTCACTCTTGGGATAACGATTAAATACATATAAGTTACTGGATTGGGACCCATTTTTTCGTTCTGTTTCATGGACCGTGAAAATCCCCAGCTCAGCTGCCTTCACAATCATCCTTTTAAAAGTGGAGCGGGAAATTCCGTTGCCATTGTATTCTTCATGAATCGCTTTTAAAACGGTTCCGATTTTAGCATTGGATACGCCGGGAATTTTCGCTGCGAAACGTGCCAGCCTTGTAAGCCCCACCAGCTCACCTTTTGTAAACTGATCCTTATGTACCGCAAGCCACATTTCCATATGCGCATTAAATTCTTTTAGATTTGTAAACTGGGAAAACTGTTCAAACTGGTCAACACTGCCGGATTTTAAATTCATTTTATTGCACCGCCCTTTCACCTTTATTAATAGAAATGAAAGAGCGGAAACGACATGGGGGAAGGAAGGGAGTTGTGACAAAATAGTGAATTCAATCCATTGTTTGATTGAACTTGCTTAAGGAAATTTGAGGGGAAGATAGGGGATGCAGCAAGAGGAATAATAAAAATCCCCAATTTACTTGAGGGTTCTGCTAGTAAACATTAATTTAATGTAGGAGGGGAGTTTAGAATATAGTTCAGCCATTTACATGTAGTATATCTCCATTTATTAGATAGTTATATAAGCATAGTAGCCTGTTGGTTCAACTAAATTTTTATCATTGTTTATTGCTATTTCTTTTATTTATATTTGGTGAATTCGATTGAGGATTTGCCGAGGTTTTAGATCAATAATTTAAGCCCCTTAAAGAAAATTTAAGGGGCTTTTTATAAGAATTTTGATATGTGAGTAAAAACAGACGTGATTAATGGCGGACTTGCCACTTCGGACGTTTATTTGGAGAGAAGAAGCTGTCTCTTTTCTTTCTTACATTCAGTCTTTTTTCGCATATCAAGTTTGCAGCTTGTACAGTTGTAATATTTTCATTTTCTGATTGTTTTAGAACCTCAAGAATAGAACGGTAAATTGTTTTCGTTTTACTCAATACTCGGCTTTTGTTCGGCCCATATAATTCATCAGCTACCTGAATAACACCACCACTATTTACAATATAATCAGGTGCGTAGAGGATTCCTTTTTCTTTTAAACTTTTAGCATGGCTCTCATGAAGCAGCTGGTTATTTGCTGCGCCCGCAATTCCTTTTACTTTTAGTTGTTCAATGGTTTGATCATTGATAATGCCCCCAATGGCACATGGAACAAACATATCCGCATCCGTTCCATAAATATCAGTACCCTTGACAGCGATAGCTTTTCCACCCATTTGCTTTGCTTTTTCTACTAATGTTTGTACGGCTTCCTCGGAAACATCTGTAACATATAAATCGGCTCCATGTTCCAGTAGATGTTCCGCTACTTTAAAACCAACTTTACCTAATCCTTGAATAGCAAATCTTTTTCCGCTTAAATTTTCGTGTCCCCATAATGTATTGGCAACAGCCTGAATACTGTATAAAACTCCAAGAGCTGTAGGAATTGATGTTTCACCGCCTCCACCGTATTCCTCTGGCAAACCGGCAATACAGTTTGTTTCTTTATGCGCATGAACGAAATCATCTAGGACAGTCCCCATATCCGTTCCTGTATAGAACCGTCCATTTAAGGAATCAATAAATTGTCCATATGCGCGGAATAATTCCGGAGTTTTATCTTTCGCTGGATCTCCAATAATAACACCTTTACCGCCACCGAAGTCATTATCAGCTGCTGCATTTTTATATGTCATTCCTTTTGATAACCGTAAAGCATCTTCTAAGGCTTCCTCAAATGTGTGATAAGGTCTCATTCTTGTTCCGCCTAATGCTGGACCAAGGGTAGTATCATGAATCGCAATGATTGCTTTTAAGCCTGTTGTGGGATCGTTACAGAATAATACTTGTTCATGTCCTTGAATTTTTGTAAACATGTCAAATGAACCTGTTGATTGTATATTTGTATTTTCCGTTGCTAATGCCAATCTCATTTTAAATTCCTCCTAGTAAAGTAGTAAGTTATTAACCATTACATTACATTTCTTGTTGCTTCAATCGTGTCTTCAGCTGTTTCGATTTCTTGTGCTTCTTCTTGCAAAGGCGCCAAACCAATGCCGGTATAACCGTAGATAATAGCAATAACCGGTGTGATCATACTAATAAAGACATAAGGGACATATTCCATCCCTATATTTAGAGTGGTCATAATAAAGGCTCCTGTTACTCCCCATGGAATCATTGGATGGATGATTGTCCCGGCATCTTCCAAAGTTCTAGATAAATTTTTAGGGTGGAGTTTTACCTTCTTATAAGCTGATTCAAATAACTGTCCAGGTAAAATGATGGAAAGATACTGTTCACCGACAGTTAGGTTAATGCCAAGGCAAGAGAAAACAGTTGATGTAATAACATTTCCCCTGCTTTTCAACATTTTTTGAATCCCCTCAATAATCGAGTGGGCTATCCCGATTTGTTGAATAATTCCCCCAAAGGCAAGTGATATTAAAATGAGTGAAACCCCAAATAACATACTGCTTAGTCCGCCAAGTGAAAGTAATTGATCAATCGCTTCTACACCTGTTTCTGCAACATATCCATTATGTGCTGTTGCCATAATGGTTCCAATCGCTACATTCGGAACCGTATAAAAAGTGGTTAAAATTGCTGCAATTAAACCAATTACAAGTGATGGAATAGGACTCATACGTTTTACAGCTAGAATAATGATTAACAATGGTGAAATTAGTGTGATGGGTGTAATCATGAATTCATCATTTAGAACGTTGATAATTGTTTCGATTTGGTTACTGTTTGTATGGTCCCTATCCAGAAATACTCCGATAGAGGTGAATACAGCCAATGTAATGATAAAACTCGGAATTGATGTCCAAAGCATATGTTTAATATGCTCATAAATATTTACTTTTGCTGTTGCCGATGCAAGGTTAGTAGTATCCGAAAGGGGGGAGATTTTATCTCCAAAGATTGCCCCGGAAACAATGGCACCAGCTGTCATGGCTGGAGAAATGCCTAAAGCGTAGGCAACACCCATTAGGGAAACCCCGATAGTACCCATAGCGCTCCATGAACTTCCACAGAAAACCGAGACAATAGCACAGATCAGTAGTGTTGACATTAAGAAAAAATCAGGAGATAAAGTGTGTAAACCATAATAAGTTATCGTTGGAACTGTTCCATTTAGAACCCATACGCCTATTAAAATTCCAATTAAACAGAGAATTAGGATGGAGGGGATTCCGTGAAAAATCCCTTTTGCCATGGCGTTCTCTAAATCTTTCCATTTAAAACCCAATGTAAGTCCATAACAGGCAACGATAATTGTTGAGATGACAATCGGAATCTGAGGTGCGACACCATAATGAAGAATGCTTATACCTAATAAAGTAATAACGATCAGTATTACCATGATGGAGGCTGGAAATGAAGGTTTTTTCATAAATCTTCTCCTTTATATTCTTTTATAAGGGCACCTTGATACCATGGGTTTCTCTTCATAGAAAACGTTTACAATTTATCATGTATAGTCGGAACTTCCTAGTAAATCAAGATTGTTTAGTTGCTGTTTCCATTCTTTATTGATATTTTAAATATAGGGTTATTTTTTCTTGCTTTCCTTTTTGCCACCCATTTTTGGGTGGCACTTTTATCTGGGTAAAGATTATTATTTTCTATATAAAAATATATTTAAAAGGGTTAAAGAATGACCTTTACTTTGAGGCCCAGCTATATTTATATTTAAAGTCTTCCAAAGTATGCGCCTGTCTTACCACTCGTAATGGCCTGAATGTGTCTATCATAACTGCTAATTCCAAGGTTTCCTTTTTGCCTATGCTCGCTTCAATGGTTCCTGGATGCGGACCATGCGGAATACCAGAAGGATGTAGGGTGATCGAACCTTCTTTTATTCCTTTTCTGCTCATAAAATTCCCCTCTACATAATAGAGAACTTCATCACTGTCCACGTTGCTATGAAAGTAAGGCGCTGGGATCGAATCAGGATGATAATCATATAGTCTAGGAACAAAAGAGCAAATAACAAAATTATGCCCTTCAAACATTTGGTGTATTGGTGGAGGCATATGAAGTCTGCCTGTAATTGGCTCAAAATCCTCAATATTGATTTTCCATGGATACATATATCCATCCCAACCTTCAACATCCAATGGGTGATGGCCTAGAATATGAGAATGAAGGAATCCTCTTGATTTGGTTCTTACTTCAAAGTTTCCTATTTCTGAGTAAGTTTCAAGGTTTTCTGGCCCAAAAATATCTCTTTCACAGAATGGACTATGTTCAAGAAGTTGTCCATGCGCATTTCGATAACGTTTTGGTGTAGTAATCCAGTTGTTTGTTTCTATTACTAAAAACTTTGATTCCTCATCGTTAGGTACCACTCTATAAATCGTCCCAATTGGGATGATAATATAATCCCCTGGTTCATATGCAATCGTTCCAAACATGGTTTCTACTTTTCCGGTACCATAGTGCACAAAAAGTAATTCGTCTCCGTCACCATTTCGGTAATAATAGTCCATATTTTCGGTTGGTTTCACTACCCCGATTACCAAGTCGTCATTCCCCAGGATGAACTGTCTACCACTAACAGCATCGCCTCGTTTGGAATCAATCTTAGTTTGAAAATGACGGTGCGATAGATCTTTTTGTTCCTCAAACTCAAGGTGACAATCTGCATATATTTCGGATTTTACAATTTCTGTAGGAGCATGATGGTGATAAAGGATTGATTGTATACCCGAGAATCCTTTTGTACCCATGACTTGCTCACGGAAAAGAGACTCGTCTTCTTTGCGGAAAATAGTGTGTCTTTTTCTTGGAATGTTTCCTAATCTTTTATAAAAGGGCATAGTAATACCTCCTAAGTAATAAATTCTTAGACTTTAGAGTATTCTAGTGCAGGGAGAATACAACCGGTCACCTCACCAAATCCAATACGATAGCCATCTCCTTGGCACCATGCAGTTAAAGTTAATTCATCGCCATCTTCCAACCATGTACGCTGCTCACCGTTATTCATTTGAATGGGTTCTGATCCACCCCAAGTTAACTCCAGTAAGCTTCCTCGTGATTCAGGGGTTGTACCGCTAATCGTTCCCGAAGCCATCAAATCCCCAGTTCTTAAATTACAGCCGCCAACTGTATGATGAGCAAGTTGCTGTGCCATGCTCCAGTAGAGATGGCGGAAGTTACTTTGACAAATGCGCTGCGGTGACTCCATCTTTTCTCCGCAGAGATGAACTTCTAACTGAATATCAAAGGATCCTTTACCGGATTGTCTCAAATATGGAAGCTGCTTTACTTCTGGCTTAGGTCCCTCTACTCGGAAAGGCTCTAGTGCCTCTAGTGGTACCACCCAAGGTGATATTGATGTAGCAAAGTTTTTACCAAGGAAAGGTCCTAGCGGCTGGTATTCCCATGCTTGAATATCACGTGCGCTCCAATCATTAACAAGAACGAGACCGAAGATATGATTCTCTGCATCATCAACTGGAATCGACTTTCCAAGCTCATTGCCCGGACCGATGAACCATCCCATTTCAAGTTCAAAATCAAAGCGAAGACAAGGACCAAAAATAGGAGTATCACTATTTGGCAATTTCATTTGACCAAGAGGCCGGCGTATATCAGTACCACTTAATACGACTGAGCTAGCACGACCATGATATCCAACGGGTAAATTTAACCAATTTTGCATTAGTGCATTCTCTTTTCCACGGAACATCATCCCGACATTCATCGCATGTTCTTTTGAGGCATAAAAGTCTGTGTAATCACCAATATCTACTGGTAAAAGCATTTCAACGTCTTTTTGTTTATAAAATGCTTGATCGCGAAGAGTAGAATTGTCACGAAGAACTGGTTCATCAGAACTTAATAGATTTTGAAGCCTGTTACGAACTGCGCTCCATACTTTCCGGTTCGTCCCCATAAAGGCATTAAGTGTGGATTGTTTAAAAACTTCTTTACCTTGTAATTCCGGAATATTTAAAAGCCCTGATTCTTCTAGAACAGAAAGATCTAATACGTATTTCCCGATGGCTACACCAACCCGAGGTGACCCTCCATATTTGGGCTGAAAAACCCCATAAGGAAGGTTTTGGATTGGAAAGTGGGAGTCTGCTTTTACATCAATAAAAGACCGAATCATTTATATCCTCCTTTAATTTATAAAATACCCAATGCTCTCATATCTTCGCGTGGTTCAATAAAACTGCAGCATCCATACGAACGTAATGCTGAACCTCGAAGTCTATTTATTTCGCTACTGGTTATTTTTAAATCGCGCCAAGATGTTTCTTTGGAGTTAAAACTAAAATTACTGGCCTTTTCATCAGCGAGTATGTTTTCGGTAGTCTCCAAATCAAGCTGATAACGATGAGCCAGCATGCCTGCTGCAAATACATTGATAAACCCATGCATTTTTCCGCCAATTTCCTCCCGATACATTCGAATCGGATGATGTAATCCAGCTGTAAATTTCATCATTAACTCTCGATCTTGGCAGCCCTTAATAGCTGCTGCAACCTGTCTTGGGGTCGGAAATGCATCAGCTGTGACACCGCCAGTACGGAGTTTAAATCCTAAAGCTATTAAACTATTTTTATTGTGGGAAGCAATGACATCTAATGATTTAAATATGGTTTCTTCCCAATTATTATCTAAAGGCAGAGGAACCTCACAATAAGTTTGTAATCCTCTTTTTTCCGTTTCTTTAGAAGTCAAAGTTAATAGACTTATATCCGGTACTTTAGGCGGCAATGGCATCTCTAAAGTATTTGCTTGTACAATTTGGCCATGTCTCTCCCGAAATGAATCAATTTTTTTCAAATTATCAAGTAAGTTTGTATGAAATTCTGTTGAGTTGCTGGACCTTGTTCCTACTACTGAAATGGTTAAAGGCCGTTCGTTGGAAAACAAAGTAATATATGGATCCAGTTCATCTAAACGGGATGCTTGGATGATAAATGGTCCAAGCATCCAAGCATCCTTATCCAGCTGATATGAAGCATAGTTACGAATGGCTTCGTCTAGGGTAAGGCTTGTTGGTGGAAATATACCTGCATAATCGATTAGCTGATTCAAAAAGGGATATAAACTAGTATTTTGAGTGAGTCCTAGTCCTTCCTCCAATTTCATCTTGTTTCTCCCCTTTATCGACCAAGATAGATCTCTTACAAGTTTCCTCTGCGAGCTTGTTCTCTTTCGATGGACTCGAATAAAGCTTTAAAGTTCCCTTCTCCAAAGCCCCGGGATCCTTTTCGCTGAATAATTTCAAAAAATACAGTTGGACGGTCCATAATTGGCTTTGTAAAAATCTGCAATAGGTATCCTTCATCATCACGATCTACGAGGATTTTTAGCTCACGTAATTTTTCAATACTTTCATCAATTTCGCCTACCCGATCTGTCAGCATATCGTAGTAGGTGTCAGGAGTATCAAGGAATTCTACTCCATTGGCCTTTAATGCATTTACCGTTGCAACGATATCGTTCGTAAGTACAGCAACATGTTGAACTCCTGCTCCGTTATAATAATCAAGATATTCTTCGATTTGGGACTTGCGTTTGCTATCCGCTGGCTCGTTAATAGGGAATTTAATTCTTCCACCGTTATGCATAACTTTTGACATAAGCGCAGAGTATTCAGTGCTGATATCTTCATCATCAAAATGAATCATTTGTTTAAAGCCCATTACCTTTTCGTAATAGGAAACCCATTCTTCCATATGTTCGACATTTCCAACGATATGGTCGATTCCAATTAATCCTGTCTCAGCAACGGGGTAATCAAAATCTGCTTTTTGATATCCAGGTAAAAACTCACCCTTATAATCATCTCTTTCAATCAATGTGTGAATGGTATCCCCATATGTACCGATAATCGCTTTTTTAACTGATCCATTTTCATCGTCTAGCACATGAGGTTCCATGATTGAAATACCACCACGTGAAATTGCTTCATTGTAAGCACTTTCAACATCATCCACACGTAAAGCAATATCTTTTACACCATCACCATGCAGCTTTACAAACTCAGCAACCGGATGATCGGATTGAAGGGAACCAGTTATAACAAAACGGATATTTTTTTGTTGAAGAACATAAGAAACTTTATCCCTTTGACCTGTCTCTAATCCTGAATAAGCAAGGGGACGAAAACCAAATCCGTTGCATAAGTAATAAGTTGTTTGTTTTGCATTTCCAACGTAAAACTCAACATAATCAATATTTTTAATTGTGAAAAATTCCTTTTCCTGCACTTTTTCTTTTAACCCAGTTTGATTTCGCATAATAGATCCTCCCTTTAATTTGTTTCCACTATATACACAGTTGGAAACTTTTAAAATTTTCTTACAATGACGCCATTATAATCTAAGGAATATTTTTGCGCAAAAACTTCCATTAAAACAAAAAAACACCAAAGCGTTGCTAGATTAAAGCGTTTTTCCTTTGATGTGTGTGTTTGCGTTAACAGATTTTTCTGAATATAATTGACTCCACATTCACCTAAAAAAGGAGGAAAAATTATGGGGTGTATAGTGAAATTTTGTACCTCAAATTACATCAATGGATCCTATGAAATCAAGGAAATGGCGGAACAAAACCCTAAAATAACAATTGAAGAAGATTACTGTCTGGGTAATTGTGGGCAATGTATGACAGAGAGTTTTGCAATCATTAATCAAACACCTATAGTGTTAGAAAAATATGAAGAACTCTTAGAAAAGATAGGGGCAAAATGAGGTATTGAGGAATTTTGTCGAAAAATTTTTTTAGAAATTTTTGAGTGAAAAGATAGGAGACATAAAAAAAGTTGGGTTTTTTATCGCAGCCCAACTTTTCATTTTTTTTAATGATTTAATTGTTTTATAGATTAAATTCATGGATTGTTGATTATAAGAATTGTAAAGAGTATTTAGATGAATACTTTAACCTCTCAGGCATTGACCGAATTACTCTTGATGAGTGGCTTGTACCAATATTCGCATCTCGAATAAGCGAGTTAAAGGGCGAAGATTAGCTGGAAATAGTAAATAATTTAAAATCAGCTATAAAGAATAATAAGTATTGCTGCATTATAACTACTTGATTTCACTAATGGAAACGTTGTGATTTTAAGAATGAGGCCGATTACAGTTATTCCATTAGAGGGCGCTTTTGTTTAATATACAAAATTATCAATAAGCCGAAAATATGCAAGTTTTTATTCATTTCTTGCATATTTTCGGCTTTCTTACATTCAAAAAATATACGGCCATAAACGGCAGTTTTTAATTACATGGTAAGGCTAAAGTCACCAGTTCCTGATGTTAAATTCATGAATTTGCATACTTATTCTCGTGTGTGAATGGATACAAGGATTCAATCAAACGTTGATTGAACTTACTTCATTGAAGTTTAAAATGTAAAAACCCCCAATTTACCTGAGTTCCTGCTAAAAGAATCAGTTTAATGTCCCACGACCCACTGAGAAAAGAGCCTTGAATAAAAACTTGAAATTTTGTTCCCTATTCATTTATTGCTCATCGCTAGAATTCATAAATATTCAGTAGTTCTTGTTTTTAAATTTAAAAATCTAATTTGAATTTTCTAATAACATGTGTGTAATGTATTTAAGGTAATTAAACGGAAAATTTCCGAAATAAATAATTATGGTTATTGGGATGTTTGGACATTGCGATATTTTTACTAGCTATGAGGGGGGATTTTTAATGGCCGGTGACTTTATAAAGGAGATAGCTCCCCAATTGATCGAATGGCGGCGTTCTTTGCATGCTTTGCCTGAATTGGGGTTTATGGAGTATATCACTACATATCGGATCGGAAAAGAACTCGAAAAGATGGGGTTCAGCATTTATATAGGGAAAGAAGCGCTTAAAGAGGATTCCCGTCTGGGAGTGCCTGCGGAAGTCGATCTTGAGGTGCATGAGAAAAAAGCTAGGGACTGGGGTGTTGAAGAGTCTTGGCTGCAAAAAATGCACGGCGGAAATACGGGGCTTGCAGCGATATGGAATACAGGCAAGAAAGGGGACCATGTTGGCTTTCGCTTTGATATTGACGCGTTGCCGATAAACGAATCAACTGATTCATCACATCTGCCGTCAAAGCTTGAATTTGTTTCTAAAGAAGAGAATGTTATGCATGCTTGCGGCCATGACGGGCATACCGCCATTGGATTAGGTGTTGCCAAGTATATCTCGACACATAGTAACAATCTAAAGGGCCGCTTTACCCTCCTTTTCCAGCCGGCTGAAGAAGGGGGCCGGGGGGCTAGAGCTATGACAGATAAAGGCTGGCTCGATGATATCGATTATTTTTATTCCGGCCACATTGGCATACATTCCCTGCCCATTGGAACGGTTGCGGCAACAACGCCGGGATTCCTTGCTTCAACAAAATTCAATGTCCATTTCAAGGGAGTTTCCTCTCATGCCGGCATGAATCCCGAACTCGGAAAAAATGCTTTACTGGCAGCAACGACTGCTGCTAACAATCTGTATGGAATCCCGCGCCACCATGATGGCGTGACCCGGGTGAATGTTGGGAAGCTAATTGCCGGAAGCGGCCGGAACATTATTCCGGAAGACAGCTATATGGAAATGGAAGTGCGGGGTGAGACACCAGAGATTGCGGAGTATATGGCTGAAAAAGCCACACGGATGATTCAAGCGGCAGCAGATATGCATGATGTATCCTGCACGATTGAACCAGTAGGCGTTACGGAAGTGGTTGTCTGTGACGAGGCGCTCATCCCGAAAATTACAGAGTGGTGTGCATCAAGCAAGTATATTAAAGAGGTATTGCCTGCAGTGCCTGTCTCAGGATCGGAGGATGTCAGCTTTATGATGAATCGGGTTCAGAAGCATGGCGGCAAAGCCACCTATATGCTGTTTGGAACGCAGCTTGATTATCCTCACCATCACCCTAAGTTTGATTTCCAGGAAGAAGTTTTACTGGCAGCGGCCGATGCATATATACATATTTTAAATGGGGGATCGGCCATTTAATGAGCAACAAATAGACTTTTTAAAGGAGGAAATAATGACGAACAACTTTGCGAAAACATTTCTGGCAGAAAACAAAGAGACTTTTGAAAAAATCAGCGAGTATGTATTCTATCATCCTGAAACTAGATTTGAAGAGTATTCATCGGCAGAATTTTTGGCCTCTGAGTGTGAAAAAGCAGGATTTCAGGTTGAAAGAAAAGCGGGAGGCATTGAAACCGCCTTTGTTGCTTCATATGGGAAGGGATCTCCTGTTATCGGTTTCCTGGGAGAATTTGATGCACTGTCCGGTTTGGGGCAGGTGCCCAATAAAACATCTTTTGAGCCAACAGAGCTGAATGTCGGCCACGGATGCGGTCATAACCTGCTTGGGACTGGCGCTTTTGCCGCAGCATACGCAGCAAAGAAATACTTAGAAGAAAACAATCTGCCGGGGACCGTTAAGTTCTTTGGATGTCCCGGTGAAGAAGGCGGCTCCGGAAAGACCTTTATGGTCAGGGAAGGTGTGTTCAATGGGGTGGACGCAGCCTTAACCTGGCATCCGTCTCCAGGGAACAGCATAATGAGTCTCTCCAGTCTGGCAAACTATCAGGTTTATTTCAGATTCAAAGGCTTATCCTCTCATGCGGCAAATTCGCCGCACCTTGGACGAAGCGCCCTTGATGCTGTTGAGCTGATGAACGTGGGAGTAAATTTTCTTCGGGAGCATATTGTGCCGGAAGCGAGAATACACTATGCCATTACCAATACAGGGGGCATTTCGCCAAATGTCGTACAAGCTGATGCTGAAGTGCTGTACTTAATCCGGGCGCCAAAGGTTCAGCAGGTGGATGAAATCTACAAACGGGTATGCAAGATTGCAGAAGGGGCAGCATTGATGACGGAAACAGAGCTTGCCATTGAGTTTGACAAGGCTTGTTCGAACTATATTCCAAACCGCAGCCTCGAAAAGATTCTCTATAAAAGCCTTCAGGAAGCTGGCATCGAAAAACCGGATAAAGATGAAATCTCTTTTGCTGAAAAGCTTTGGTCCACGCTGTCAGATGGGGAAAAAGAAAGCTATTTAGATATTTTAAGAGGGTTTGGCTATATGGGGGATGGAAGCGAGTTTGAAGGAAAATACCTATCCGAAACCATCTCGCCATATGAACCTTCTAATGAAGTTCTGGCAGGGTCCACGGATGTCTCTGATGTAAGCTGGGTTGTTCCAGCCGCACAGCTGACAGCCTCGACTTCAACCCTGGGGACACCGCTTCATACATGGCAAATGACCGCACAAGGCATTAGCAGCTACGCTCATAAAGGCATGCTCCGTGCAGCAGAGGCCATGGCGATAACAGCTGTTAAACTTCTGACGGACAAGGGTGAATTGGAAGCTGTTAAACAGGAATTCAATGAGTTCAAAAAGGCTAATCCTTACACATGTCCAATCCCTAAAGGTGTAAAGCCATCAGCTTTAAAATAAAGCACCATTAGTTATGACGTGATGTTGATTGGAGCAATAGGGAACAAGTGCATTCGTATTTTCTGCGTGCGGTGAGTATACGGGAAAGTTTATTCAAAGTCCTGCGCCAGACCTGCAAAAGGGAAACCTCACAGGCGCGCCGGACCGCCCGCCGTAAGCTTGAGTGCCTGGAGCGGCAATCAGCAGACAAGCATAACAGAGCCAAAAATTAAAAAACGGAAAAGCGAGGGGCGAAAATGAAAACGGAAAAGCAAGGGGAGAAAATTGTAACAGAAAATAAGAAAGCAGGGATTGCACAGCGGTTCCTCAATGGGGTTGAAATTGTCGGCAACAAGCTCCCGGATCCATTTATATTGTTTGCCGGACTAGCCGTTCTTGTCATTATTGTTTCAGCAATCTTTAGCGCCTTTGGTGCCACCGTTATTCACCCGGGCTCCGGTGAAGAACTGCCGGTCAAGAATTTGGCATCTGCAGAAGGTTTACAGTTCATTTTAACATCGATGCTCGATAACTTTACAGGATTTGCGCCTCTTGGCCTTGTTCTTTCCATGATGCTTGGTATCGGCCTTGCCGAAAAAGTTGGGATGCTTGATTACGCGATTAAAAAAACGATTTTAAAATCACCGCCTGCATTAATCACTTACACAGTTGTTTTTGTGGGAATCATGGGAAATATCGCATCAGATGCAGCGATGGTTCTGGTACCGCCGCTGGCAGCGATGGTCTTTTATAAAATTGGCCGCAACCCGATTGCCGGTTTAGCAGCAGGGTATGCATCAGCCGGTGCCGGCTTTACGGCAAACCTGTTGATTGCAGGCACAGACGCATTACTGGCAGGCATTTCTACAGAAGCGGCGCAAATCATTAATGAAGATATGGTCGTGACGCCTGTAGACAACTGGTACTTCAATATTGTTTCCGTATTTGTTCTAACTGTCGTCGGCGGACTTGTCACAACGAAATTCATTGAACCGCGCCTTGGAGAATACAAAGGCGAAGAGGTAAAAGAAGCTGTAAAAGAAGATCCTCCTAATGCGGGCAAAGCTTTGCGAAATGCTGTTATTGCAGGCGGGGTATATATTGCGATAATCCTGGGAGCCATCCTTATGCCAAATAGCCCGCTAACCAATGAAGATGGCGGCATTGTTCCATCCCCATTCCTGGATGGCATTATCCCGATCATTCTGTTCTTCTTTATCATCATCGGTACTGTTTACGGAATAACGGTTGGAAACATTAAGAGCAGTAAAGATGTTGCCCATTTTATGGCTGAATCGATGAAGGATATGGCATCTTATATTGTCTTAATATTCGCAATTGCTCAATTCATCGCCTTCTTCAGCTGGTCCAACATTGCAACCTGGGTTGCTGTAAACGGGGCGGAGGTACTGAAAGACATAGAGTTTACCGGTATCGGATTGATCATTGGCTATATTCTCTTTACAGCATCGCTGAACTTCCTGATCACTTCAGGTTCAGCCAAGTGGGCCCTTGAAGCGCCTGTATTCGTGCCGATGTTTATGCAGCTCGGCTATCACCCGGCCTTTACGCAAGTGGCATACCGGGTGGCGGATTCGTCAACAAATATTGTGACCCCGATGATGCCGTACATGGTTATAGCGCTCTCGTTCATGCAGAAATATGACAAAAAAGCCGGAATCGGAACATTTATTTCGCTAATGCTTCCTTACTCGATTTGTTTCTTGCTGACATGGATTGTGATGATCTTAATTTTCATTTTCTTTAATATTCCATTTGGTCCTGGAATTGGTCCTTATCTCTAATAGAAAACGAGGATGTGTGTAAAAGATGAGCAATCTCGAAAATCAATTAATAGAGTGGCGCCGTGATTTTCACCGCTACCCAGAAACCGGATTTCTTGAAATGCGGACAGCTTCCATTGTTGCATCTATTCTCGATGAACTTGGCTTTCAGCTGGAAATGGGAAAAGAAGTGATGTCTCCCGGCTATTGTATGGGCAAGCCCAGCAAGGAAGACACAGAGGCACATGTTCTATGGGCACTCGAAAATGGAGCAAAAAAAGAATATATCAAACCATTTTCAGAGGGCTATACAGGTATAGTGGCCACAATGGACACGAAAAAGGAAGGTCCGACTATCGCATTTCGCGTTGATATGGATGCCCTGCCTATACATGAATCCCAGGAAGACAGCCATTTTCCGCAAAAAGAAGGATTCAGGTCTACTCTTCCTGACAAAATGCATGCTTGCGGCCATGATGCCCATACAGCGATCGGGCTTGGGTTGGCTTCCTTGATTGCTGAGAATAAGGATAGCCTCAAGGGGAAAATCAAACTGATTTTCCAGCCGGCCGAGGAGGGGACCCGGGGTGCGCGTTCGATGGCTGAAGCCAAGGTTGTGGATGATGTCGATTACTTTATTGCCACTCATGTTGGCACTGGTATTCCGGATGGTCACTTTGTTGCATCAAAGAACGGGTTTTTGGCCACTTCCAAACTAGATATTACGTTTAAAGGGGTAGCATCCCATGCCGGCGGAAATCCTGAACAAGGAAAAAATGCACTGCTGGCAGCTGCTTCTGCTGCATTGAATATTTATGCCATTCCCCGCCATTCAGAAGGGGCAACCCGCATTAATGTGGGGGAATTGCATGCCGGCTCAGGACGTAATATCATCGCCGACCGGGCCGTTTTAAAAGTTGAAACGCGCGGGGAAAACACGAAAATCAACGAGTACGTCAAGGCCCAGGCAGAGGCTGTGATTGCAGGTTCGGCACAAATGTATGGAGTAGATTACGAGATACAGACTGTAGGCGAGGCAGTAAGTGTCCAGGGATCAGCCGGGCTGGCAGCCGTATTGCAAGCTTGCGCGGAAGAATCTCCGCTTATTAAGGAGAGCGTGCTTGAAGACAATTCACCTGCAGGTTCTGAGGACGCTACTTTCTTTATGGAAAGGGTTCAGCAGAACGGAGGACAGGCGACCTACTGTATTTTTGGCACCAAGCTTGCGGCAGGCCATCATAATGAAAAGTTTGATATAAACGAAAGCACGATGCTGTCAGCCGTTAAGGTGCTCTTTGAGTCTATTAAGAAATTAAACTAAGTCTACTAGTGAGTCCAAAAAAGAGGCAGAGGGATTTCTGCCTCTTTTCAGCATTTTTCATCATATTGGAAAAGGGAAGGAATGTTGAGAATGAAAGATTGGCTAGAAAAGCATCTGAAAGAGCTGAATTTGACCACCTCCATGGACCGGCCGGAAGGATTCTGCCGTTTAGGATACACGGAAGAGGAGTGGCAAGCAATTGATGTATTTATTGCGATTGCTGAAGAGATCGGTTTGAAGGTCCGGAGAGATGAAGCAGGGAATGCCATTGCCCGCTGGGAAACAAAGGGGAAAGGAACAGCAGATTCTCCGGCAGTTGCCGTAGGTTCCCATGTGGATACGGTAAAAGGCGACGGAGGATATGATGGAGTAGCGGGTGTTCTTTGCGGTCTGGCCGCCCTCAAAAAATTAAAGGAGGAAGGGTTCAATCCTGCTTCTCCAATTGAAGTCATTTGCTTTGCCTCGGAAGAATCTTCGCGCTTCGGGGTATCTACGATCGGCAGCAAAGCGATGAGCGGTTTATTAAATAAGAACGAACTGGCAGATGTGCCAGACGAAAATGGCATCACCATCCGTCAGGCAGTAGAGCAAATGGGGATTTCCTGGAATACCATTGACCAGGCTGAACGGCCGAAAACCGCGCTAAAAAGTTTTATTGAGCTTCACATCGAGCAGGGGACAAGGATTGAAGATGCTGGGGCGGACTTTGGAGCCGTTACGGCAGTTGCTTGCCCAATCCGGCTGAAGGTAACCATAAAGGGGCAAATGGGCCATACGGGAACGACTCCAATGGGGAACAGGAAGGATGCCCTCGTAGCTGCGTCACCTCTTATTTCATATATATCAGAGACAGCAGCTTCTTTATCCGGCTCAAGTGCAGTTCCCATTGTCGCTACAGCGAGCACCATTGAACTGAAGCCAAATGCCATGAATGTGATTCCAGGCATCGTCGAGCTTGGGGTGGATATCCGCAGTGTGGATGATTCGCTAAAAAGGGAAATGGAAAGGCTCATTCGCCAAAAATGCAGTCAGCTTTCAAGTTCTTTTGGTGTTACAATGGAAGTGAATACCCTTGTTCATAACCCATCCATCCAGTTGGATGATTATGTGAGGAACAAATTGCAGCAGTCAGGAGAATCTTTGGGATACCAGGCACTGGTACTGGAGAGCGGCGCAGGCCACGATGTCATGAACATGGCAGCCAAATGGCCATCCGGGCTGCTATTTATCCCATGCAAAAATGGGCTAAGCCATCATCCTGAGGAATTTGCCTCACTTGAAGACCTGGAAATGGGAACAGAAATTATCGCACACTATTTAAAGACTGAAGCTAGTATATAAAGTAAGAAAAGCAGGTGGAAAAGGATGAAGATCCGCGTTGGGGTAGTGGGACCAGAAGACTCCGTCGGTCATATTCTCGCTTTAGCGCGTGAATATAGCGAACTCGAGATGATTCCATACATCTATAAAGAAACAAAAGAAACAGAAAACATCATTAGGGAATTTCAAACAAATATTGATTTATGGTTTTTTTCAGGGCAGGCTCCTTATTATTATGCACGTTCAAAAGGGCTTATCCAGGAAGAAAATGCTCACTATCCCCCATTGTACGGTTCGAGTTTGCTTGGTACCCTTCTTGAAGCACAGATCAGGGAAGGCGGGTTCCGAAATGCCAGCCTGGATACCATTCAGCAATCAGAACTGGATACGCTGCGCAATACATACTTTCTAGGAGATTTGCACATTCATTCCTTCTCTTATAACGAGTATGAACCAGCTGAGGAAATCATCCGTTTCCATAAAAAGCTTTATGAGGAAGGAAAAGCAGAGATAGCCTTGACATGTGTCCTGGAGGTTTATGACCGGCTAAAAGAATATGGAATCCCCTGTTACCGGGTGGTCCCTTCTCCCGTTGCCATCAACCTGGCTTTACGGTATTTAAAGGAAAGAGGCCAATCCAATTGGTATAAGCGGTCACAGATTGCCATCGTGGGGCTTGAAGTGATGCACTCCGCCAGTTCACTGGAAGAGCAGCATTTTACCTATGAAATGAAGCGCCATGAGCTGGAGTTTAAGCAAGTCCTGCTTGATTATGCAGAAAAAGTCCAAGGCTCATTCGTGCAAATAGGGGACGGCCTATTCTTTATCTATACGACCAGAGGCGAAATGGACATGCATTTTCAGGAGTCCTCCATGTATTCCTTGATTGAAGAAGCGAGAGTACACAGCAAGCTGAAAGTCAGAATCGGGATTGGCTATGGATTGACGGCATATGATGCGGAGCAGAATGTCCGGAGTGCCCTTCAGTATGCCCGAAACAAGGAAACGTCGCCTGTGATTAGTGTAGATGAAAACAAACAGATTCAGGAACACCTGCCGGACAGCGGAGATGAGGCCATTTCCTACCAGCAGCGCAAATGGGGAGAGGAATGGGAAGAACGCTTTAAAGATGCTAAAATCAGCCCGGTTATCGTATCAAAAATTGAGTACCTTTCAAAGCATTATCAGAAAAATATCGTCACTGCACAGGAAATCTCAAGGTGGCTGAAAAACACCGAACGCAATTCAAGAAGAATCATGGCCGAACTCGAGCGGCTCGGGCTTGCCAAAGTGACCGGAGAAGAACAGCCCGGCCAGCGCGGCAGGCCGCGGAAGCTTTATGAATTGAGGCTGACGAGAACAAAAGATACGGAAAAGGAAAAATTGCGTTAAGCCCTGAAGGTGCAAAAATATTGCTGCAAGAGATTGAAAAGCAAAATAATGCGTGTTCTTAAATTTTAGCCGCCTTAAGGTGTGGATTTAAAGTTTGAGCATTTATAAAAAAGTCTGATCAAAACCCTGTATTCATTTATACAGGGTTTTTCATATGAACCTTAAACTCCAGCAGATATTCCGAGTGTTGTTAAATGGAAATTTTTGTATCGTTATTTGTACTAAATGTTTAGAAAATACAGAAATAAAAAGCACTTTTTGCTGTATTTTTTAATTTTAAAAAAATTTAAACTTAATAAAAGAAAGCGGTTTCAATTCGTGATTTTAAGAGAAAGGAAGGTTTTGATTTATGAGCATTAATTCAGGAAAATGGACACCCGAAGCAATCCATTCCCTTATCGATGAAGAGCAAGGAAAGATAGATCCACGCATTTATACGGATCAGGAACTGTATGAGTTGGAATTGGAGAGGGTTTTTGGCCGTTCATGGCTGCTTCTTGGCCATGAGAGCCACGTTCCCAAACGGGGAGATTATTTGACCACCTATATGGGAGAAGATCCTGTAGTGATGGTGCGGCAGAGAGATGGAAGCATCAAGGTGTTCCATAATCAATGCCGGCATCGTGGGATGAGGATTTGCCGGGCGGATTGCGGGAATGCCAAAGCGTTCACGTGCACCTATCATGGCTGGGCGTATGATACAGCAGGCAATCTGGTCAATGTGCCGTTTGAAGAAGAAGCATTCTCCGGCGAATTCAAGAAAGAAGAATGGGGGCCGTTGCAGGCTCGTGTGGAGATATACAAGGGGTTAGTATTTGCCAACTGGGATCCGGAAGCGCCGGATTTGCTGACTTATTTGAGTGATGCAACCCCTTACATGGACACCATGCTGGATCGTTCCGAGGCAGGGACAGAAGTCATCGGGGCCATGCAAAAGTGGGTAATTCCTTGTAACTGGAAGTTTGCTGCGGAGCAATTTGCCGGGGACATGTACCATGCTGCCACGACATCTCATTTGGCTGCTGTAGTTGCAGGGTTGCCACCCGAGCAAGATTTATCCAATTTTGAGCCTCATATGAAAGGACATCAGTTCCGAGCCAAATGGGGCGGTCATGGATGCGGCTTTTATATTGATACAGCAAGAGGTTCAGTACGTGTAGGACCTATAGTTGACAAATATTATAGCGAAGGCCCAGCTTTTGAAAAGGCGAAAGAACGTCTGGAGCATCTTCTGCCATACCATAGAATGGGGGCAAGCCACATGACGATCTTCCCAAACTGCTCATTCTTGCCGTATGGTATGAACACTGTGCGTACCTGGCATCCGAAGGGACCGGATCAGATTGAGGTATGGGCATTCGTCGTCGTTGATAAGGACGCGCCGCAGGAAATCAAGGACGAACTGGCTCGTCAAAATGTCCGCACGTTCAGTGCCGGTGGAGTGTACGAGCAAGATGACGGGGAGAACTGGGTTGAAATTCAGAACGCACTTCGTGGGTACAAATCCAAAACGGCACCGCTGGCCATGCAAATGGGGCTGAATGTTTCGGGAAAAAACAATCCTGAATTTCCGGGTAAAACCTCCTATGTTTTTTCTGAAGACGTAGCTAGAGGATTTTATTCCCATTGGGTCCGTATGATGACGGAACCGAGTTGGGATACATTGAAGCCTCAACCTTAAGTTGGGGGCGTTGCCTACACATAAGAGGATTGGATGACAAACGATTTAAGGATTAAAACAAGGGGAGATAAAGGGCATGGAAATAATGGAGTTAGTCAAACCGTTTAAATGGGCGGAAAGCAGCTCAAGTCTGGAACTGCAACATGAAATTGAGCAGTTTTACTACAAGGAAGCGCAGCTGCTGGACCACTCGGAGTTTGAAGCGTGGTTAGAGCTGATGGACAAGGATATTCATTATTGGATGCCGATTCGCATGAACCGCTTAGGTAGAGAAATGTCGCAGGAATATACGCCTAAAGGAAAAGGAGGGCACTACGACGATACCTATGAAACGATGCGCGGACGTATTCGAGCGAGAGTATCGGGGGTGAACTGGGCGGAGAATCCGGTGTCGCGTACACGGCACATTATTTCGAACGTCATGATTCGTGAAATGGAGGAACCGAACACGTATGAGGTGGCATCGTCATTTATCGTGTATCGCAACCGTTCAGAATCTCAGGCAGATATTTTTCCTGGCGAGCGCCGGGATGTACTGCGGCGTTCGGAGGGAGGATTGGGCTTTAAAATTGCCCGCCGAACCATTTTGATTGATCAAAGTACGCTTTTGTCCAATAACTTGTCAGTCTTTTTTTAAACATTACTACAATGGAAAGGAAATGCATTATGAAATTTACAAAGGTTTGCACGTTATCTGATCTACCGGATGATGAGGGGTTAAAGGTAGTGGAAGGAGACACAGCAGTAGCGTTGTTTAATGTCAATGGCGAAGTATTTGCAACACAAGACCGCTGTTCTCACGCCAAATGGTCGCTGTCTGAAGGCGGCTATCTAGAGGGAGATGTCATCGTGTGCTCCTTGCATATGGGAAAGTTTTGTGCTCGCTCGGGAGAAGTAAAGATGGCCCCTCCTTGGAAGCCTTTGAAAAAGTATCCGGTACAGGTTGATGGAGACGATGTATATGTGGCTTTTGAAGATGGGTACTTTGAAACAAAAGAGTAACCAGCCTATGATCATGCTACATGTGACTATTTATACGAGTGGGGAGCTGCAATTATGAAATTGACCAATGAAGTGGTCTTTATTACAGGCGGTGCATCCGGCGTCGGCCGTGCCATTGTGGAACGATTTGTGTCTGAAGGCGCCAAAGTTGCAGTGTTTGACAAGTCGGCAGATCGTCTGAATCAGCTTGAACGAGAGTATGGGGAAAATATCATTGGAATGGTTGGAGACGTACGTCGGTTCAGTGACCTCGAGTCAGCAGTAAGCCGGTGTAGTGAACATTTCGGAAAAATTGACACGCTAATTGCAAATGTCGGTATTTGGGATTATAACATGTCGCTGGTGGATCTTCCGGAAGATAAGATTGATCAAGCATTTGATGAATTGTTCCATATCAATGTGAAGGGTTACTTGATTGCGGCAAAGGCGTGTCTGCCGCAATTGGCTGCAACTCGGGGGAATATGATCTTTACGGTTTCTAATGCAGGATTTTACACAAACGGAGGCGGACCGCTTTATACATCCACCAAGCATGCCGTTGTTGGCTTGGTTCGTCAGCTGGCATTTGAATTAGCACCTTATATCCGTGTGAATGGCATTGCCATTGGCGGTGCAAGAACGGATTTGAGGGGGCCGGCCTCACTGGAAATGGACAATAGGTCCATAACGAGCATGTATAAAGAATGGTACAAGGACGATGACTTGGAACCGGGTAAGGAGTATGTAGAGTCAGCCGCTCCGATCGGTCGTATCTTGTACGGAGAAGATTATGCTGGAGCTTACGTATTTTTTGCCTCGCGAAATGACAATATTCCGGCTACAGGAGAGGTATTGAATTTCGATGGAGGCTGGGGCATTCGAGGTCTTCGCAGAAAAACGGGAAGTCAGGGGTTGCTGGAGAAATTAAGGATTAGAGATTGAAAAAGTATTTTTCATTCCATTTCACCAATCAGAGCGTTTTAAGTGAAGGATAAGATAGCATGGCAATTGGAAACATGGGATATTTGGGTTGTTCTGTGAAGGATGTGCCCACATTGAGAAGTTGCATGCCACCTACCCTAGTGATAGTAGAAGTTGATGGTCCAGATCATTCAGTGTTGTATCGCATGGATTCCATGTGCTAACGATGGGGTGGTCCGATGGACGCTCTTTCATCCCTATGGACTTTGCCTTGCTTAGTCCTTCAAAGTCCATAGGGATGTTTGTAAGGAATCGACAAGCGCACTCAGGAGAAGTAGAATTATCTTAAAATGCTAAATTTTCAGGAGTTAATTCAGCTTGTAACTTTCTTAAGTGGGTGAATATATTGCAAAAAAAGGTCCAATATCCTAAAGCATTGGAAATGTTAGTTCAAATGTCGTCGCATTTTGGAAACTATAACTTCACAGAGAAGGAGTTCGAATCGGGACTGCCACAAATGCTTCTGAACTGCCTAGATACAGTTTTAACTGAAAAAAATAACTTGCAGGCTGCCATGGATTTCAATAACCAAGCCATAGGGCAGTTTCTAAATGGCATTGGGGAAACACGATTGGCTGACGTATGCTATCAGCTTACAAACATCCCTATCATTCTTGAAGATCTAAGATTTAACTATCTTTATTCAATAGGCTTAGATCCAGAACTGGCTAGACAGTATAGCAGGAACTTAGAGGAAATCGTTAAAAATAATCTCTCTGGAGATAATCAGGTCAAACTGACTGAACTCATTGAAAAGCAACAAATTGTCGAACTGGTCCAATCTGATGAACAAAAGAGATTAATTGGTCCGATGGTATCCAGAGGCAAGATTGTGGGTTATTGCTCCTTTATTAACACTTCTTTTAATGAAGTTGATTGGTTGAAAATGAAGCAAATGTGTCTCATCGGATCTGTGAGTAACTATAACAAGGAAACAATCCTGGATACAGAATTGAAGTTAAACATCAAAGGCGGATTGTTAGAAGATATGATCCATAATCGTTTAAACCCTGTAGTATTATTCAAAAGGGCCAGATATTTTGGAGTGGATTTGGGCAAAGAGTATCAATTTTTAGTTTTGAAAGGGGATTCAAATTTTTATCCGAATGAAAAGGATCCAATCGGCGGTATGAATTTGATTGAAGTTCTTTCAAGATATTTTATGGAGCGTAATTTGAATATCTTAATCTCGGAAGACTCTCAAAACATAGCTGCGTTGTTGCCTGTTGACTTGTTCTCGAAACATTTTATAAACGCGGATGAATTTATCAGAAAATTACTTTGTTTTCTGAAAGAAAAATACCCTGATATACCTTTTAAAATTGGCATGAGCTCAAGATCAAAGTCTCTTGAAGATATACCGATTCTGTACAATGAAGCTCTCATTTCATTGAATGTGAACAATCAGCAAAAGGAAATTATGTACTTTGATGATTTAGGAGCGGTGGGGATTTTATTTCGCGCAGGAAAAATGGATGATATCCGGCATTTCTGCAACAAAATGCTTTCAAAATTACTTGAATACGATCGAGGGAAAGAATCAGAGTTAACCAAAACTCTATATTACTACATTAAAAGTGGCCAAAATATAGGTAAAGCAGCAAGAATAATGAATTTGTCGATTGGTGGATTACGATATCGCGTGCAAAAAATATGTGAAATTTTAGATGCTGATATCAATGATCTACAAACCAGTAGTCAGCTTTTCTTGGCACTGCAAGCGGGTATCATTTTGGGGGATCTGAAAATTGAGTAAATAAATTCACCGTTTGGTTGCCGTAATGGGGGCTGTTTTCATTTGAGTTGACAAAACAAATAAAAAAACAGTTACTTCTTAGATCACTCAATAAACCGGATTACCGCGCAAAATTGAAATAAGCGATAAGATTACTGGGCAATTTTGTTTGATTTGTTATGAAATTACTGGTAAAGGTACTGGATCCGTGACACTTAAAGGCATGATCAAATATAGAGTGGGCAGTGTGTATGTGTAATCCGTCAACGGCATCATGTTTTATGGAGGCAAAGTGGGATTTTCACCAACCTATGAGAAAACGTATGATTTAGCACTGGCCAAAAGATCGATGATGAGATTTGCGAGCAGTTAACATTGAAAAACAGCTCATTTCCGTAAAAGAGATTCCGACAATCATGCAAGGGAAACTATCTATTGTTTGGAACGATCGAATTTTTAACAAATGTATTAAAACGGGGTAATGCCCCCGCCCGGATCGTAAAAAAATATTCAGATTAGTGGGGTGGAAGACATGGCTGAAATAGTAGCAGGAGTAGCAATGTCACATAGTCCGATGATCATGACAAATGAAGCTGGCGGCGGAGAAAAAGGGCAGCGTTTTCTAAATACCGTTGCCGATATGAAAAAATGGCTGGAGGATATTGGAACAGATGTAATCGTCTTAATTTCGGATGATCATTTTAATAGTTATTTTTATGATCATATGCCTTCCTTCACGATTGGAATTGATCGATGTGAAGGATGGGGCGACTGGCAAATTCCTGAGTATCAAATTCCTGTCCAACAGGAATTAGCGAAGCATGTTCTTGATACAGGTTTGGCGAACAATGTGGATTTTGCTTTTTCGATGAGAATGAAAGTGGATCATGGCCACACTCAAGCCGTCCACTTTTTAAACCCTGATCTAAAGATACCGGTTGTGCCGATTGCCGTGAATACAGCAGCACCGCCGCTGCCTACAATGGACCGCTGTTTCCAAGTCGGAGAAGTCGTCCGCAAAGCAATTGAATCATGGGAAAGCGATAAAAAGGTAGCGATTGTCGCTTCAGGAGGGATCTCTCACTGGGTTCCAATTCCAAAGATTGATAGTGAAAAGCCTGAAGATCAAGAGCTAATTAAAGTCCTGACAAATGGCCGTCAAGAAATTGAGCAGCTTGACGAATATTTGAACACGCGCAAAACACGTGTGACAAGTTTGAAATCCGGACCGGTCAATGAAGAGTGGGATCGTGAATTTTTACGATTGATTACAGAAAAAGACTATCAGGCACTAAGACAATGGGGCCCTGATTTTATCGAGGAAAATGGCGGCAATGGCGGTCAGGAAATTCATAACTGGCTTGTACTGCTAGGAATTCTTCAAGGGCTTGAACCAGAGGTTGCTTGTTATGAGCCAATTCCAGAATGGGTGACGGGAATGGGCGTTGTCAAGTTCCATAAAGTATAAGACTTTCAAAAAACGGAGGAGGAGAACGAGATGACAATTTGGACAGATTTAGCCGATTTAGAGTTTAAAAATTATTATGTGGATGCAAATGGAATCAAAACGAGAGTACTAGAAGCAGGAACTGGGGAACCGCTTATTTTGCTCCATGGTACTGGCGGTCATATTGAGGCTTACGCCCGGAACATTAGAGGATTGAGTGAGCATTTCCGTGTAATCTGCATTGATATGCTCGGGCATGGTTACACAGAAAAGCCAGATCGCCCTTACGGAATTGATTCCTATAGTGATCATCTATTATGGGTCATCCAGGCTTTAGACTTGAAAGAAATCTATCTATCTGGTGAATCACTAGGCGGTTGGGTCGCAGCATGGTTCGCTGCCCATCACCCTGGAATTGCCAAAGCATTAGTTTTAAATACTCCGGGAAATGTTAACAACAAGGCTGAAGTTATGAAAAAGCTGAAGGAATCCACCGTTAAGGCTGTTCTGGAAGCAAACTATGAAAATGTAAAAACCAGACTTGAATGGTTAATGTACGATAAGAGTCAAGTCACCGATGAGCTTATTGAAGCTCGTTACAAAATTTATACACAGCCATCGTACCAAGAAGCTGTTCATTACATTGTTGCCCTTCAAGACCTTGAATTTAGACAAAATTATAGCTGGGATCCATCCTGGTGCGGAAAGATTGATGTTCCAACCTTATTAGCATGGACGGATCATGACCCAACCTCTACAGTCGAGGAAGCAAAACCCATTCAAGACATGATTCCTGGCAGTGAATTAACCGTCATTAACGATGCCGGACACTGGCCGCAATGGGAAAAAGTTGAAGATTTTAACAAGGTGATTATTGACTTTTTTAGTAAAATTCCCGTGAAATAAGTTTTGATATTTCCACCCAACTTTGATAGTGCAAGTGTTAAACCTGTACTATCAAAGTTCTTTTTATCATTTAGGCTGTGTTAAAGCTTATTGTTGATTTTAGCACCCTGTTGATTGGAGCGGAAGGTGCGAGACTCCTGCGGGAGAAGCGTGTCAGCGGGAGACCCCGCAGGTGCGAATGCACCGAGGAGCGTCGGACCGCC